>JARLHN010000035.1 GCA_031292255.1 Oryzomonas sp.
CAACAAAACATAATTCCAGACGAATCTGAACTCGATGTTATGAGAAAGGTCGCTCCGATTGTGCGCGGACGCCTGAAATTTGATTGGGCGAAACGGGAAATTTAATTGTCGCTGACCGGGAATAATAGTTGACGTTGATCATCAGCCTCTTATTGATGAAATAATCAGAATTGATGAGCGTGTTAGTCACAATCTCCAAAACGGTGGTGTAATGCGATAGACATCAAGCTTATTAACAGGAGCAGTAGGCGGCAGTGTCATTAAGATGCCTAAGTTGTAAAGTTAATATATCGTTACGAATGCGCAAAGCGCCGACCCTTGCGGCGCTGGTTTGATCCCTGAAACCCGGCCTTGAACTAACTTGGCATCTTGGGCGTCTGAACCCAACTGTAGTCAACGGTCCTCGTGAGGTTTTTGGGGGATGGTGGTGGGAGTTTCAGAGCAAATCTCCGCACTCGCGCCAACTGGTTACGGCCACCTCTTTGTGGCGGTACGATTCATCGCCACCATACACAAGAGCAGCCGCCATGGCTGTATCACCGGCCAGGATTCGCCACTTGTCCAGACCGGCAAAGGCTTCGCGCGTGACGCTTCTGCCCGACTTAATCTCTATCGGCTTCAGTCCGATTCCCTGTTCGGCGATAACGTCAACCTCAATGCCATTGCTGTCGCGCCAGTAGTACAGGTCAGGTCGCTCTCCCCGGTTAAGCCGGGATTTGATAAGTTCGGATATGACAAATGTCTCGAAGATGCTGCCTCTGAGCGGATGGGTCTCCAACTGTTCCGTTGTTCTGATTCCCAGCAGCCAGCAGGCCAGTCCGGTATCATGGAAATACAATTTCGGCATTTTTACCAGCCGTTTGTTGAAGTTTTTATAATGCGGCCGCAGCAAATGCACCAGGTAGCTTGCTTCCAGCACCGATATCCATGCCTTGGCCGTGTTATGGGTAATGCCGCTCTCCGTGGCCAGTTCCGACAGTTTGAGTATCTGTCCGGTCCGTCCGGCGCAAAGACGCACGAACCGGTGGAACGTTTCAAGTTCCTGTATTCTTATCAACTGCCGCACGTCGCGTTCTATGTAGGCGGCGGTATGGGCGGCAAACCAGGATGCAGGGGCTATGGTGCGGTCATAAAGCGGAGGATAACCGCCTGTCAGTAGCATGGTGTCGGCATCGGCCGGACATTTGCCGGCAGATGACAATTCACGCAGGGAAAAGGGAAGCAATTCGACAAATCCGGTTCGTCCGGCTAATGATTGGGTAATTCCGGTCATAAGCCCGAATTGTTGAGAGCCTGTCAGAATAAAAAGCCCCATGCGCCCATCGTTATCGACAATTGCCTGGAGATAAGAAAGCAGATCAGGACAACGTTGAATTTCGTCGAGCACCGCACCGTTCGGGAAACGCGCCAAAAATGAACGTGGATCGTCCTGGGCAACCAAGCGTATATCAGGGTCTTCAAGTGATACATAGGGGCGATCCCTAAAAATGGCCTTTGCCAAGGTGGTTTTTCCCGACTGCCTCGGTCCTGTGAGGGTGACAATAGGAAAACCGGCAAGCAGTCGGCGGATGGTTTGTTCGGAATTTCTATCTATCATGTCAGTAGGTTACAACAAGTTATGTAATATGTCAAAATGTTTTACATTTGACATATTGTGTATTCGTGGATCATAAAGGGGGCAGGCAACAAATGAAAGCCGAGGGATCAATAAGCAGCCTAAAAATGGACGACCCCGCTGCTTCCCCCTTGCATCTCGGTAGACTCCAACGGTGCCACTTTGTCTTGAATTAATTGGATGTTAGACAGGCATGGTGAAATTACACTTTGGTTGTGGTCCACGAATTCTCAAAGGGTGGATAAATATTGATCTACATTTCCAGTCATGGGAGCCCTATCAGCAGTACTACACAGAAGAGATTTATCCCGCTTCTGAAAGGGGAACCATCGATGATTTTCTTGCTCTAAACGTATCTTGCCAACCTTTACCATTTGAAAATAATAGTGTTGATCTTATTTTTCACGAAGATTTTATTGAACATCTTGATCAAAGGGAATGCATACTCTTTTTGGCTGAAACATTTAGAGTAATGAAACCAGGGGCGATTCAGCGCGTAAATACTCCTGATTTAATCTGGTCAGAAATATTTCTCGGTTGCCTTAAGGAAGGGTATAATGGGGTCAATCAGAATGAATGGCTTTCATTTGGGCATAAAAATCTTTTTACACGAGGATATCTGGAAGAAGTCGCAGACCTGATCGGGTTTGAAATTGTTTTTCAGAATAGGGACATCAGTTTGTCCACGATGTTACCTAAGGAATTCAGGCCTGGAAGCGATCGTGCTGAAGCAGGTAACATATTTGCCGATTTGATCAAGCCACTAGAATCTGAAGATGATTAAATAATTGCCGCCAAAACTTCCATGGAAAAGACTCTCCCGTCAACGCCCGTATCGGTTCTGTGTGACTTGTTGCCGGGGATTGGCGCATAATTAATATTCAACATTCAGTTTATACGAACGATCGCCAATCTTTTGGGAGAGAGCTGAAGGGTCGAATGCATGACGAATATACCGGCCCACTCCCCCCTTGTCCGGTAAAACTGCATGTCGGCTTGTTCTGGCCCCCTGGCTATCGAATTCCTCCTGATAACTGACTGTCCAAACCAAAGAAGCCCCCTCTAGCTCTGGAACAAAGTCATTGTCATGCACTAGAAGGCCTTCTTCAATAAACCCGCTTCCAGAAGGAAACCGCCTCGTCGTTATAAACGTTCTGAAATCTCTGGTCCTCGGATAGCCGCTGCAACAAGGGATCTGTGTCGTATTCCCCGTATCCCACCATGACTCCCCTGATATCGTAGCTCGATATTGTCAGATTCCACGTCTTCCGGTCGAATCGGGCGTTGAGAACCGTGTCCAGGACGTCCGGGTCGTAGACCTCCCAGCGGCCGTCCACCATTGGTGTCAGCCCGTGGTAGAGCGAATATCCGCCGAGGTAGGGTGGAGTATAGACTACGCCGTGGAAACCAATCTGGGAAAGGAACTTGGGCAGGCTTGGGGAGTAGGCTCCTCTTGCGATGCCAAGACCGAAGCGAAGGGGTATATTGAATGCCTTGTAGTAGATTCCCGAGACCGGTAGGGAGGCGAACCCGAGCAGGAGCAGCGCCGAAATTACCTGAAGTTTGCGCGGGAAAACGAGAATCGGCCTTAACCGGAACAGGTTCTCCGCAATGAGGGGGGCAGCGGTCAAAGCAAGAAAGGTCATGTTCCTTCGCCCGGTCAGGGAAACTCCCAGCAGCGCAAGGACCAGTACAAGGCGGGCGAGCGAGACTTTCCGTTTGAGCAGAGCGATAACGGATGTCACCACAAAGGCGACCAGCAGGAGCAGATAACACCAGAAATCGGGAAAGGAACGGGCAACCTTGCCGAAAGTCGGGGTAAGCTCAATCAAACCCTGGAAATGGGAAGATGAATTCGGCCCTGCCTCCGTGGCAAGGAGCACTGCGTAGCGCCAGCCTTCAATGCCGAACGGAGTCGCCAGGGTTGCAACAAGAAGAACGGCAATGAGCTTGAGCAGGGCGAGCGGCTCAGGATACTCAGTCCTGCCTGGAGAAATCACCACCGACAAGAGGTAGCATCCGGCCATGAAGGGGCCGATGACGAAGAGGCCGTGCGAGTTGGCCCAGGCTGCCTGCAGCAGGGCAAAAATCGTCAGGTGGCGTACCGAAGTGACACGCCGCTCCTGAAGCAGGTAGTAGAATACAGAGACCATGAGGTAGCTGACGACTTCCGGTCGGGGGATGAACCGATCCGAGCAGGCCACGGCGGCGAGGAAGACCAACAGGCAGCAGATGGAGGTCGAGTTCCAGCGGCAGGATGCCCGATAGCAGAAAAACAGGGTACAACCCCACAGGATAATCATGAGGAGTCCCACCGCAGTCATCCCGCCACAGCTGTCAGCGAGGGAAAGGAGCACCTGGAAAAGCCAGTGAGAATCGTGGTAGGGCCGATTAAACGCCGCCGCCACGTAATGGTCAATGCGCGGGACCTCAACCCGGCGGAGGATGTCGCGGCCGATAGCCACCTGGAACCAGGTATCGGAATCGACGATGACCCGAACCAGGAGGGCAACAATGGCGAGTGCGGTCGCGGTTGGGAGAAACAGAGTGCTCAACCGCCCCCTTGTTTCCGATTCCCCCGGCGGCAAGTTCACTGCCCTTTGTTGTGTCACTTCAGTCATAACTAATAAGCTCCCATTGCCAGCACCCGCCGGACTCTTGTCTGGGCCGATGGTGACGGCAGATTACCTTCTTAGCGTGTACAGCTCCAATGGCCGGTGATCGGACGCGTTAATCGTCATAGGCTTGTAATGCTGGTTCAGAAAGGTGTCAGTCCAACGGGTCAGGTACTGTTCATTGCCGGGCTGGAAAAAAAGCCCGTTGGGACGGTAGACGACCACCGCCGGGTGGGCCATGAATATCTCCCGTGCCGTCGCCTGCTGCTTTTCAAAAGCATCTGGGTAGAGACCATAGAGCGGGGTTAAAAAAATATAGCGGGTAGCAGAGGCCCGCCGGGCATAGAAGAGGAGTTCCGGTTCCGCCCCGAAGACGTAGATTCGATCGTTTTCCTCTGTCATGTCCTTGATGAATCTCGCAAACTCCTGCATGTAGCCGAAAGAATTGCTGGGATAGATATGCTGTACGGCTTCGGTCGGCGAATAGAAAAAGACAAAGGGAGCAAGTGAGAGGCACGGAAGCGCCAAAAGGGCCGTGGCGCCTACGATCTGCCGTCCTCGTACCGGCATCGTCACGAGCAGGAAGCCTTGGGATAGCGCCTGCGCGCCGAAGGCTGCCAACAGGGCGACCGGAGGGAGCAACTGCTGGAAGTAATGGGGAAAGTAATAGCCGCTCGCGCTCACTCCGATCAAGCTCCCCAAGAGCCAAGCTCCCAGAAAGGCAAAGAGGCGCCGGTCACTCCGCCGGAAAGCAGCTATGAGGCCGGTTCCGGCAAAGATCCAGACGACCGTCTGGGATCTCGCCAAGGGCAGCAAGGTGTCCTTCAAGTTCTCCCATCGCTCCGCCACCGGGAGGGACGTGCTATAGCGCAGGTTATGGGTGAACACGTCATATACGAAATCGGGGAATGCCCCCCGGAACCAGAAGAAGGCAGCCACCGCTCCCCACGAGATGGCGATGCCGAAAATGGACCAGAGAACGAGGGAACCGGTCCCTCGAAGCCGGCGGGGCGGGGAGAGGAGCCAGGGCACCGAGGCGAGGAGCGCAAGCCAGTTGGCCCCGGCTACTTGTTTGAACATGGTGGCCAGTCCGTAGAGCAGCCCTGTAGCGAACGGGAATATTGCATTACCCCGAGGTTCCTGAACCAGCCTGAGCACGAGCAGGTTGGCGAGCACTGTGAGGAGCAGCATAAAGATTTCCGTGTTGGCAGCCTGCCCCTGAACCGCAGGGTCAGCTGACAGGGCGGTGAACAGGAGAGCGGCAAGCATTGCGGTGAAATTGCCAAAGAAACGGCGAGCAAGGAAGAAGAGGGCAACCCCTGTGCCAGCGGCAACGGCCATGGCAATGAGGTGTATGGAAAAGACAGAGTCGAAGGGAAGGGCAAGGGCTAGGCGGTAGGCCCAGAAAACCCCCGGAGGTTTTTGGTCGAACCAGTCTCGGTAGGGAAGCTCGTAATGGTCAAGTCTATAGGCAATATAGGCATACTCCCCTTCGTCCCGTTCAAGGGGAATGTTGAGAAGAGGGGCTCTCAGAGCCACTGTTAAAATGACGATGGCAAGTAATGCAAAGAAAGTGCGGCTGGAGGGGAAAACCGACGCACGCTTCATGGTTAGACCACTGCGTTCGGTAGGCATGTGAGACACCTTTGATTCAAGTTGCCGGTCGAAGAACCGAACTGTGAGTTTGGCGTTTGAGGCTATAACACTTATAACAAATGCACTTAGCTGTCAATAATTACGGGGATTAATGGCCCCTTTGCTGAGTAATGCCACTGGGCGTCCTGACCGCTCTCAAGATCTTCGACCCCAGAGAAGAAACGAGGAAACAATTTAACCGACAAAAATCAAGCTATTTTGGTAAAACAGACTAAAATGAACTGGTCAATTTCTGGGAAATATTATTTACACAAAATGCTTTACAGCCCCGAATAATGTGATATCACAACAGGAAGGCGGAATTTTGTAAACATAAACGTCCTGTTCGGGTGAAAGGGCGTTTTTGCCGTCTCTGGATTCGTACCAGGGCTCATTTTGTGGAATTGATTGACAGCAGCCGGTGAATGTACTATTTTGAGCACTTGTGTTATCAATGGTTTGTACCGGTTTTCCCGGAAATTTTCGCAGGAAGGATGGAACAAAAGCATGAAGGTCTATTACGACAAAGATTGTAATGTAGCACTCCTGAAAAAGAAAAAAGTCGCCATCATCGGCTACGGTTCTCAGGGGCATGCCCATGCCCTGAACCTTAAAGATTCTGGCATCGACGTCATCGTCGGCCTGAAAAAGGACTCCGCTTCCGTGAAGAAGGCCAAGGATGCCGGACTCAAGGTCGTTACGGTTTCCGAAGCCGCCAAGACGGCTGACGTCCTGATGATCCTGCTCCCCGATGAAGTCCAGGGTGACGTCTACCGTGAGGAGATCGGTCCCTACCTGAAAAAAGGCGTCTCCATCGCCTTTGGCCACGGCTTCAACATCCATTTCGGCCAGATCGTCCCCCGAGAGGACATCAACGTCTTCATGGTGGCTCCCAAGGGGCCGGGACATCTGGTGCGCCACGAGTACACCAAGGGAGGCGGCGTGCCCTGCCTGATCGCGCTGCACCAGGATCCCTCCAAGAAAACCAAGGATCTGGCGCTGGCTTATGCCTCGGCAGTCGGCGGCGGCCGTTCCGGTGTCATCGAGACCTCTTTCAAAGAAGAAACCGAGACCGATCTGTTTGGCGAGCAGGCCGTGCTGTGCGGCGGTATTGCCGCTCTGATCCAGGCCGGGTTCGAGACGCTGGTGGAGGCCGGCTACGCTCCGGAGATGGCATATTTTGAATGTCTGCACGAGACCAAGCTGATTGTTGACCTGATCTACGAGGGCGGCATCGCCAATATGCGTTACTCGGTTTCCAATACCGCTGAATACGGCGATCTGACCCGCGGTCCGCGCGTCATCACCGCTGAGACCAAAAAAGAGATGAAAAAGATCCTCGACGAGATCCAGACCGGCGAGTTTTGCAAGGAATGGATGCTGGAGAACAAGGTCAACAAGGCGACTTTCAACGCCCTGCGCCGCCGCGGTACCGAGCACCAGATCGAGCAGGTGGGCGCCAAGTTGCGTGCCATGATGCCCTGGATCGGCAAGAACAAGATTGTTGACAAGACCAAAAACTAGTACCACTCTGCGCTTTCGACACCCCTTCACCCTTCGGGGGAGGGGTGTCTGTGCATTCAGGCGGGCTGCATGAATAATTCGACCCCTTTTGCCAGAGAAGGTTATCCCTTCATCGTTTCCTCCGCCGGATTAACGCTTCTGCTTGTCCTGGCCGCCTGGAAACTCTGTTCCCTTGTCCTGGCCGTTCCCGCTGCGCTATCGTGTGTGTTGACACTGTTCATCCTTTACTTCTTCCGCAATCCCGAGCGGATGCCGCCTGGTGACGAGCGGGCCGTGGTGGCTCCGGCCGACGGGAAGGTGATCGTGGCGGAGTGCGTCCCGGACACGCCGCTCGGAGTCCCGGCGCTCAAGATCAGCATCTTCATGTCGGTCTTCAACGTGCATGTCAACCGGGTCCCTTTTGACGGTACGGTGGTTGACTCCTTTTATCATCGCGGCAAGTTCTTTGATGCCCGCGACGGTCGGGCCTCCTTTGAAAACGAGCGGAACGGCTTGGTCCTGGAAACCAGTGAAGGCCTGCGGCTGGCTTTTGTGCAGATTGCCGGGCTGATTGCGCGGCGGATCGTCTGCTACGCCCGGACCGGGGACACGCTGCAACGGGGGGGGCGCTACGGACTGATCCGCTTCGGATCGAGGGTGGATGTGTATCTTCCTGCCGACGTGAAACTGCTGGTAAAGGTTGGAGATGTAACCGTTGCGGGCGAGACCGTGCTGGGACGTCTCGGCTAGTTAAAGAAAGCGTGGCATGAATCCTGAGCTGAATGAAAAACAGGTCGAAAAGACCGAAAACTTCAAAAAAGGGATCTATATCCTTCCCAACCTGTTTACGACCGGGAGCCTGTTTGCCGGTTTCTACAGTATGGTGGCGAGCCTCAACGGCAATTTCGAGGTTGCTGCGTTCTGGATCTTCGCCTCTGCCGTTTTTGACGGTCTGGACGGCAAGGTGGCCCGACTGACCGGAACTACCAGCAAGTTCGGTGTTGAGTATGACTCACTGGCCGATCTGGTGTCGTTCGGGGTGACGCCGGGGTTGATGATGTACGCGTGGGCGCTGAAGCCGTTCGGGCGGCTCGGATGGCTGGCGGCATTCCTGTTTGTGGTCTGCGGGGCGCTGCGCCTGGCGCGTTTCAACGTCCAGGTAAATACGGTGGAGAGCAAGCGCTTCGTGGGGTTGCCCATCCCGGCGGCAGCCAGCATGGTGGCCGCTACCGTCCTTTTGTTCCACCATTTCGGGTGGCCAAGCTCCTACAAACGGTTGGCAATCATCGTCTTGATCTATCTTTTGGCCTTCCTGATGGTATCGAGTTTCCGTTATTACTCATTCAAGGACCCGGCCCTGATCAAGCGCCAGCCCTTCGGTTTTCTGCTGCTGGCCGTGGTGCTGCTGATCGTCGCGGCTGCCGAACCGGTGGTGATGACCTTTGCTATTATGCTCTGTTATGTCGTGTCCGGGCCGTTGGGATTCATCGTAGGCTGGCCGCGCCGCCGCCGTTTGGAAAAAGCGGTGCACAAGGGGCATGGAGCGGTTGCAGGCCGCTAGTCTCCCCTTCGGTTAGTTCGACGAATTAACCGCACAGGACAATGGGGATCAAGGGATGTCGTGCAGGCGGGCCTTGATGCAATCTTCCGAAATTTCAAGGGTGGCGAAGGTCTTGCGGGCTGATGTCTGTATCAGCGTGCCGGGGTTGAGAAACAGGATGCCAGATCTGGTGATGCAGGTGGCTCTGTGGCTGTGACCGAACAGAACGATATCGGCACGAACCTCGGCCGCCCGTTGTTTCAATCCCTCCAGCCCCTCCTTGACTCCGTAAGCGTCCCCATGCACCAGCAAGATACGTTTGCCTTCGCACTCCCACAACATCTCCCGCGGCACCGTGAAGTCGCGGTCGCAATTGCCGGAAACGGCGATGACGTCCAGATGCATCAGGCTGCGAAGCAGCTTTGCATCCTCGACGCCGTCGCCGAGATGGATGATGGCATCCACAGGTTCCGTCAGGCTGTGGGCCTGCAATGCGGAGACATAATTGCCGTGGGTATCGGACACCACCAAGACTTTCATCGTAATAGTTTAGCAGAAGTCGGGGTGTCATGGCACCCTGAAATTGTCGATACAGGTGGCCTTACATGACGAAAAAAATCGTAGTGATCATCCTCGCCGCCATGGTGGCCCTCGGGATGCTCTTTGCCGTCTCGATGCTGATTGCCAGGATGATCTTGGGAACGGCGGAAACAAAACTGACGGCCAAGGAAGGTATCGGCCTGGTGGAAGTACGGGGGATGATCCTCGATTCCAAGGATACTATCCGCCAACTCCGTTATTTCCTCAAGCAGGACGGGGTCAAGGCGGTGGTGCTGCGGGTCGATTCACCCGGGGGGGTGGTGGCGCCGTCCCAGGAGATCTACGATGAGGTCAGAAAGTTTGCCGCCAAAAAGAAGATCATCGTTTCCATGGGCAGCCTGGCTGCTTCGGGAGGCTATTATATCTCTGCTCCGGCCACGCTGATCTACGCCAATCCCGGCACCATCACAGCCAGTATCGGCGTGATCCTCAAGCTTTCCAACATCGAAGCGCTGATGGACAAGATCGGCATCAAGTCCTACACCCTCAAGACCGGCAAGTTCAAGGATTCCGGTTCACCATTGAGGGAGCTTTCAAAGGAAGACCGGGCCATGTTGCAGGCGGTCATCGACAACACCCATGAACAATTTGTCCGGGCGGTGGCAGCCGGGCGCAAGCTGCCGGTCGAGGAGGTCCGCAAGATCGCCGACGGCCGCATCCTCTCCGGTGAGCAGGCCTTGGGCATGAAGTTGGTGGACAGGCTGGGGACACTTCAGGACGCCATTGAGGAGGCAGGCCGTCTGGTGGGCATTAAAGGCGAACCGGAGGTCATTCAGCCCCCCAGGAAAAAGATCGACTACTGGGATGTGCTGGTTGACGGAATGGAAGAGAAATTCAGCGGCACCCTGAGAAGTGCCACCGGCGGAATGCGACTCATGTACGAGGCGGAGTAGGGGTGGTTGTTGAAAAACAGCCATCTCGCCGCGTCCTCGAATGCCATTTCGTGCGGCGTAGCGTTGCTACGCCTCCTCATGGCATTCTGCGGGTGCGACGATCTGACTATTTTTGAACAACCTGGGTATTTCACCAGCCTGTTAGACGTTAGACGTGAAGGATTGGTTTTCTCCCGTTTTCTAGTTACCGATCCTAGCCTTGCGCAGCCGGTCGTGGGCCGCGAGTATGATCTTTTCGGTCGTGGCCCAGTCGATACAGGCATCGGTGATGGAAACGCCGTATTTCAACTGGCTGAGATCGGCAGGGATCTTCTGGTTGCCGGCCTCCAGATTGCTTTCGATCATGACGCCGGAGATGGAGTTGTTGCCGTCCAAAATCTGTAGAATGACGCTTTCCAGCACCTCTGGTTGTTTTTGGTAGTCCTTGTTGGAATTACCGTGACTGCAGTCGACCATGATGGTGGGTGCAAGCCCGTTTTTATTCAGACTCTCTTTTGTTGCGGCAATATCTTCCGGAGTGTAGTTGACCTTGCGGGAACCGCCCCGCAGGACGATGTGGACATCGGGGTTGCCGCTGGTCTGGATGATGGAGATACGCCCCTCGCGGTTGATGCCGAGGAAGCTGTGAGGATGCTGGACCGCCTTCATGGCGTCCATGGCGATCTGCAGGTTGCCGTCGGTACCGTTTTTGAAACCGATCGGAAACGAGAGGCCGCTTGACATCTCGCGGTGGGTCTGGGACTCGGTCGTCCGAGCCCCGATGGCGCCCCAACTGATCATGTCTGCCACATATTCGGGCGTAATCGGGTCCAGCATCTCGTTGGCCACCGGCACCTTGAGCGACGTGATTTTCAGGAGCAGGCCGCGGGCGATGCCGAGCCCTTTGGAGATCAGGTGGCTGTCGTTCATGTCCGGATCATTGATCAGCCCTTTCCATCCGATTGTGGTGCGGGGCTTCTCGAAGTAGGTCCTCATGACCAGGAACAGTTGGTCTTCGACCTTGCGAGACAGCACTGCCAGGCGTTTGGCATACTCGATGGCGGCCAGGGGGTCGTGGATCGAGCAGGGACCGACCACCACCATCAGTCGCCGGTCACGGCGATGAATGATCTCCTTGATGCAATCGCGGCTGGTGTTGATGAACTCGCGATCATGATCGGAGAGTGGAAAGACCTGGCGCAAGTCGGTGGGGGCAATGATAGGCGTAATGGCGGTGATCTTGAGGTTGTTGGTTTTGATCATGATTGTGTGCCGCCCTGTTTCAATGAATTTGTCCGCAGTTTCTGCAAAATAGAACGATTAACGCTGTTTTGTCAATTGGTTGTTTACATCGTCTTTGCTTCGAGTTTGTCAATCACCCACGGGAGAGCCCGCCATGTTTTCAAGTGACGTCGTCATTCAATTCCTGACTTTAGGCGGAGTGGTTATTGCCATCATTGTGGTGGTGGCCTGGGCGACCAAATCGGTCATCATCCAGGAAGTCAACAAGCGGCACGACCAGTTCAAGCGGCAGCTTCAACAGGATGTCAGCCAAACGCTCGAACAGTTCAGAAAAGCCCTGGCCGAGGAAAAAATGATCTTCGGCGCCATGCAGGACAACAGGTCTGATTCGCTGGTTCAGATATACGGCACCATGATCGACATAGCCAAATACGGCAGGGTGCTCTCCAAGCTCGGGCAGAGCGATCTCGCGTCCGTCGTCTCCCATGCCCAGGAATTCCTGGCGTCACTCCAGGTGCTTTCCGATATCTATCAGAAAAACGGCATCTATTTCAGTGATGAGTTTTGCTCTGCCATGAATGCCTATATGGCAGAACATGAAGGCGCTGTCGCGAATATCACCGCCGCGGTCAACACGCCGGTCAGCTCGTTTCAGGATGAACAGAAGAAGATTACGGATATCCAAACGTCCTGGAGTACGTTCGAAATGCGCATTCCTGCCATGATTACCGAAATGAAAAGAGAGTTTCGCCGGTTGGTGGGCGGTTCGAACAAATGGTTTTAGGAAAGAGCGCCCTGAAGCGGGCCGTTTTCGTAGACCGCGACGGCACCATAAACGTAGAGAAGGAGTACCTCTACCATGTGGAAGATTTCGAGTTCATTCCGGGAGCGCCGCAGGCGCTCAGGCTGCTGAACGAAGCCGGTTTTCTGGTGGTGGTCGTTACGAACCAGTCCGGTGTCGCCCGGAGATATTATACCGAGGAAGATGTGGGCATCCTGCACCGCCACATTGCAACCGAACTTGCCAAAACCGGTGCGCGGGTGGATGCGTGGTATTACTGTCCCCACCACCCATCGGGGCGTGGCAGTTACTCTCTTCCCTGCCGATGCCGCAAGCCCCTGCCGGGCATGCTTTTGGAGGCGGCCCGGTGCCACAATATCGACCTTGCGGAATCGGTCATGATCGGCGACAGGTTGGCCGACGTGGAGGCCGGGATCGCGGCCGGCTGTCGCACGATCCTGGTGCGAACCGGCTATGGCGCCGCTGACGAAGCCCGCGTTTCCCCGGTGACCGTGGTGTGTGACGACCTACTTGCCGGTGTCCTCTCCCTGGTTCGCCCGCATGAAGGGGTTTGACAGGGTGCCTCCCGGCATGTAATAATTAAAATTTGGGTAAATTTACCGGTTAAAGGATATTCCCCATGACCCACGGCATCACCAAAGGCATCATCCTGGCCGGCGGCGCGGGCAGCCGCCTGTTTCCTCTGACCCTGGTGGCCAGTAAACAGCTTCAGCCGGTCTACGACAAGCCGATGATCTACTATCCCCTGGCGACCCTTATGACGGCCGGTATCAGGGATATCCTGCTGATTTCCACTCCGCACGACCTGCCCCGTTTCGAGAAGCTTCTGGGAGACGGCTCCCGCTGGGGCATCACCCTCAGCTACAAGGTGCAACCCGAGCCAAGGGGAATCGCCCAGGCCTTCCTGGTCGGAGAGGAATTCATCGACCGCAAACCAGTATGTCTGATCCTGGGCGACAACATCTTTTACGGCAGGATGAACCTTGATCGCGTCGTTGGCGAGTTTCAGGGAGGGGCACGCATCTTCGGCTATCAGGTGCACGATCCGGAGCGTTACGGCGTTGTGGAATTCGATGTTGCAGGCAGGGTGCTCAGCATTGAGGAAAAGCCGAAGCAACCCAAATCCCATTACGCGGTTCCCGGCCTCTACCTGTATGATCACCAAGTGGTGGATACTGCCAGGTCCATCGCCCCGTCGCCGCGCGGCGAACTTGAAATCACTGACGTCAATATGGCCTATTTCCGGCGCGGCGAACTGACAGTTGAGCGGCTGGGGCGCGGCATTGCCTGGCTGGACACCGGCACCCACAAGAGCCTTTTGGAGGCCAGTATCTTCATCGAGACCATCGAGTCGCGCCAGGGGCTCAAGATCGCCTGCCTGGAAGAGATCGCCTTGCGGCACGGTTTCATCGATTGCAAATATATGAAGCAGGTCATTGACGATACCCCCAATTCAACCTATCGCGACTATCTTATGCGGGTATACGCCGAAAACGAACTTTGTGGTGGAAATTAAAGGTTTGCCGGGTTTAATGCGGGAGACGGCGGACAGGTGGTCTGTCGCCTCACCTTCTTCGAGTTGACAGGTATGAATTTCTTTAAAAAAAATACCCCTTTCATTTTGGCGGCAGTCGGGCTCCTCGCGGCCCTGATCTTCTATTCGCTTAACATCCCCCATAAAAGCAATGCCAATGTGATCGAGCGTTGGGCCATAACCGTTTTTGCACCGATCATGAAGCCATTTTCCCAATTGAGCATTTTTGGAGAGGATGTTTGGGACAACTATCTAGATCTGGTGAATGTCCGTCGGGAGAATCTGCATCTGCGGAAAGATGTCAAGGCGCTCAACAGCCGGGTCATTGCGGCGGAAGAGGTTTTCCAGGCAAACAGACGCCTTACCCAGCTTCTGGATGTGAAAAATACGATCAAGGCGCCCACTCTTACCGCCACCGTGATCGGCGAGGATTTAAGCCCATGGTTTGGGACGCTGGTCATTGACCGCGGAAGCTCAAGCGGGATCGGCGAGGGTATGGCTGTGGTGGCGGCTGACGGGATTGTTGGACAGGTCGTCAAGGTCGCACGCACCAGTTCACGGGTGCTGCTTTTGACCGATCATTCCAGCGGCATAGCTGCCACCATCCAGCGGTCCCGAGCCAGGGGGGTGGTAAAGGGCAAGGGGGATGGGCTCTGTCAACTTGAGTTCACCACCCGGGAAGAGGATGTCAAGGTGGGTGACATGGTGATTTCATCCGGCATTGGCGGCGTATTCCTGAAGGGCTTGCCGATCGGCGAGGTGACCATGGTCAAGCGTGGAGAATACGGTATTTTCCAGACAGTTACCATTCAACCGTCCGTGAACATCTCCCGCTTGGAGGATGTGCTGGTGGTGCTGAGGAACAACAATGACTAAGTGGGGAGCAGCAGTGATCGCCATCGTATTGGCTGTGGTGCTACAGTCATCGGTACTGCCGATCTATATCGCTTCACCCTTCAAGCCGGACCTGTTGCTGGTTTTCATGGTCTTCCTGGCGTTACGCGTTTCTTTCATGACCGGAGCGTCCCTGTCCTGGGTACTCGGGCTTGTCAAAGATGTTTTCAGCGGGCTCTACTTGGGGCTCAATGCCCTTAGTTTTCTCCTTATTTTCATGGTCATCAAACACATATCCGACAGGCTCTATACCGGGAGTTCCTCGCTTTTCGTCATAGCCGTCAGCATTGCCACCCTGAGTTGCGCCTCGATCGATATGCTCTTGCTGGTCATGTTTACCGAATCGCCCGGCATTGCCTACTCCATGAGCGCCGGATTGGTGCCCCATCTTCTCGTGAATGCCTTTGTTGCATCGTTTGTCCCCCTTATCCCCGGTTTCGACTATCTGTTGGAAACACCATGACGGAACAACGCTTCGTCCGCGAGATCACGGAATCAAAGAGGAGAATACTGATCCTCTCCTTTGTGGTAGGGGGGATATTCTTCCTGTTGCTCTTGCGTCTGTGGCACTTGCAGATACTGAACGCCGATGATTACCGCAACATGTCGGAAAACAACCGTCTGCGTTTCGTTCCGGTAGCCGCATCCCGCGGTGCCATCCTGGACCGCAACGGTGAGGTGCTGGTAAGCAACCAACCGTCGTTCAGCCTGGCGGTTGTACCGCAAGAGGTCACGAATAAGGACGAGTTGCTCGACCGTCTCGCAAAGCTGCTCGGCCTGGATCGTGCCGAAATGAAAGAGCGCTGGGAAAAAGGGAAGGGGCGTGCCAAGTATTACCCGATAATTCTGGCGTCGAACATCAACCGCGACCAGGTGGAAATAGTGGAGGAAAACCATTTGCGCCTTCAGGGGGTCGAGATCGAGATGAAGCCGGTACGGGAGTATGCCAGCGGTGTTCTGGCGGCCCATCTGCTGGGCTATATCGGCGAGATATCCGAAGATGAACTGAGTACGAAGGGGTTCGAAGAATATAATCCCGGAGATTATCTCGGCAAGAACGGCATTGAGCGGAGTTGGGAAAAGGAACTGCACGGCATTGACGGCGGCCGTCAGTTGGAAGTGGATGCGCGTGGCCGGGTCTTGCGGACTATTTCCGAGTCATACCCAACGGTTGGCAACAGCGTGGTGCTGACCATCAATGCGAAACTGCAAAAAGTGGCGGAAGATGCCTTTGGAGACCAGGCCGGCGCGGCTGTCGCCATGGATGTGAACACCGGAGAGGTCCTGGCGTTTGTCAGCAAACCCGGCTTCGATCCCGCGCTGTTCAGTGGGAAGATGCCGGCGGATACCTGGAAGGAATACCTGGAGGATAAACGGCACCCCTTGGAAAATAAAGCGCTGACCGGCCAGTATCCTCCCGGCTCGACCTTCAAGATCATAACCGCCCTGGCAGGCCTGGAAGACGGCAAGATAGACGAGAAGACCACGGTAAATTGCAACGGCTCCTACGAACTGGGAACATCGATCTTCAACTGCTGGAATAGACATGGACACGGCGTCACCAACCTGAAGAAAGCGCTGCGCGAGTCATGCGACGTCTATTTTTATCAACTTGGCGAGCGTCTTGGGGTAGATCGCATCGCAGCCATGGCCAAACGGTTCATGCTCGGCGCGCCCATGGGCATCGGTCTCGCACACGAGAAGGGGGGAATGATCCCCACCTCTGAGTGGAAGATGAAGCGTTTCGCAAAACGCTGGTTTCACGGCGAAACCCTGCCGGTCGCCATTGGCCAGGGGTACGTGTTGATGACGCCGATTCAACTGGCCTCCATGATAGCCACGGTCGCCAACGAGGGGACAGTGTACCGTCCCTTTTTGGTAAAGCGCATCATTGATGCCGACGGTAAGCCGCTCAAGGAGTTCAAGCCGGAAGCGATGGGCACGACCGGCATCTCGGCGGAAAAATTCAGACTGGTCAAACAGGGGCTGTTTGCCGTGGTGAACGAGCCGGGCGGGACCGGCGGCGCGGCGCGGCTCTCTGATGTGCATGTGGCGGGTAAAACCGGTTCTTCGCAGGTGGTCAAGCTTCGTGACAGCAAGCAGGCGACCCCCTACCAATACCGGGATCATGCCCTGTTCGTAGCCTTTGCACCCTATGAAAAACCGGAGATCGCCGTGGCGGTTGTCGTGGAGCATGGCGAGCATGGCGGCTCGGCGGCCGGTCCGATTGCCGGACGCATGCTGCGGGCCTGGTTCGACGGCAAAAAGCCGCCCAGCAAAAAAACGGCTGTCCAAAAGAACAATGGGGATGAAGACACTGCCGACGAGCCGCCGGCGCCTCCTGTCAAGAAACAGAGCGGAAATGGAGACGATAGCGATGATTGATCGCCGCCTGTTGACGAATATCGACTGGATGCTGATCGGTTTCGTGGTCGCGATCAGCCTGCTGGGTATCATGAACATCTACAGCGCAACCACGCCCTACAAGATCGTCGGTGCTCCGTATTACCTCAAACAATTCTACTGGTTGCTGTTTGGGATGCTGGTCGTCGTGGTGGCATGCAGTGTTGACTATCATATCCTGCAGGATTTTTCCTACTGGCTGTACGGTTTTCTGATCGTCCTGCTCGTGGCGGTCCTGGTGGTGGGACGCCGCTCCATGGGGGCGACTCGGTGGCTGAGTCTCGGATTTTTCACGATTCAACCGTCGGAACTGATGAAAATCGTCATCGTTGCCACCTTTGCCAAGTATTTTACCGGCGTGCAGACGGTAGACGGCCTGAGTATCAGGGAAGCGCTCTTCCCGCTCGGCATTCTGGCGGTACCGGCGGTCCTGATCATGAAACAGCCCGACCTGGGAACCGCCGTTCTGGTAATCCTGATTGCCCTTTCCATGGCGATCTACGTGGGGCTTAAGTGGTCAACGGTAGCAACCTTTGCGGTGGTTACGATCCCTGCCGCCTGGCTGGGGTGGTCAAAGGTGCTGCGCCCCTACCAGAAAAACCGCATCCTCGATTTTATCAACCCCGAACGCTCACGCCTGGGAAGCGGCTACCACATCATCCAGAGCAAGATTGCCGTCGGTTCCGGCGGAGTCTTCGGCAAGGGGTTCCTCAAGGGGACCCAGTCGCAGCTACGTTTTTTGCCTGAGCAGCATACGGACTTTGCCTTTTCGGTATTTGCCGAGGAGTGGGGCTTTATCGGTTGCCTGGTACTGATTATCCTCTATCTCACCCTGGTGTTGTGGGGGCTCAACATCGCCCGGCGCTGCAACGACCGGTTTGGCAGCTTGCTTGCGGTGGGGGTGACGGCCATGCTTTTCTGGCACACGGTCATCAACATGGGGATGGTGATCGGTCTGTTTCCGGTGGTGGGGGTGCCGCTGCCGTTTTTTTCCTATGGCGGCACGTCCATGATCACATCCATGGTGGGAATCGGGATCCTGCATAACATCAGCATGCGGCGGTTCATGTTCTGAACAGGCGCTTCTTGCGTGTCTTGTCCAGCCAGTCCCTGACATCGACGCTGCTGAAGCAGGAGAGAATCTGTCGCACCAGGGTGTTGCACTCCGCGATGCTGTGAGAGAGGATGGCCGGAAGGGGGGGATCTGGTTTGACTTTTGCGTACAGCCCATATCCAGCGTTTTGACCATACGACGGCATGTTCCATCTGCCAATCGGAAGTGTGACATGAGACTATTACTGGTTGAAGATGACCCCATGTTGGGGGACTCAGTGCAGTGTGTACTTCAGCAGGAGTCGTTTGCCGTGGATTGGGCACGGGACGGCGAGGAGGCAGAGTTGGCACTCAATGCCTTCCTTTATGATTGTGTGCTGCTCGACCTGGGATTGCCGGGAAAAAACGGACTCGATCTACTGCATGACCTGCGAAAAAGAAAGTCTTCCATGCCGGTCATTATTCTGACCGCTCGCGATGCGGTCAGCGACCGTGTTGCGGGACTGGACAGCGGCGCTGACGACTACCTGGTCAAGCCGTTCGACCCGGATGAACTGACGGCCCGAATCCGGGCGCTCCTGCGCCGCCGGGATGGCAGGGTCGAACCTTTAATCACGTTCGGTACATTAACACTCAATCCAGCCACCCATGAACTCTACTGCCAGGGAAGACCGATCAGGCTCTCTCTACGTGAGTTCTCCCTTATATCCCTTCTCTTGGAACGCCCCGGGGCCACTGTTTCGCGTGAGCAACTGGAAGAGCGTTTATACGGTTGGAACGAAGAGGTTGAAAGTAACGCCATCGGGGTTCATATACACAATTTAAGGAAAAAACTTGGCCACGACTTGATTCGTACCGTCCGTGGAGTCGGTTACATGGTGATCGAGAATCCATGAATTCCATCAGTCGACGACTGCTTGCGCTTCTTCTTGGAGCGCTTACCGTGGCGGCTCTGCTGGCCGGTGCCAGCACATACCTGAAGGCTCGCGTGGAGGTGAATGAGCTCTTTGACTACCAACTCCTTCAGATGGCCCTTTCACTCCGGGATCAGAAGAGTTTTGAACAACGCCCCACGGCAGCTTCAGACTATGAAAAGGAAGACGACGTCACTATTCAGGTCTGGAATTCGGCCGGCGCCCTCATCTATGTGTCGATCCACGATGCTCCCCTGCCTCGCGCCACCCATGCGGGTCTGCAAACCGTGATCTTTCGGAATGCGGAATGGCGGACCTTTCTCCTTACCGATCAGGGGCGGACGATTCAGGTCTCTCAGCCCTTTAAACCCCGTCAGGAAATGAGTTTTATCTTTGCCCTGCGCACCATCATGCCGCTCTTTTTTATCTTTCCTGCGCTTGCCCTGACGATCTGGTTTGCTGTCCGCTACACCCTCAAACCGCTCACCAAGGTCGCCGATGGGGTGACGCGGCTCTCGCCATCCTCACTGGAGCCACTCCCGGAAACGAATCTGCCGGCAGAGATTCTCCCCCTGGTCCAGAGGCTAAATTTCCTGTTCGAACAACTCAGCCGCGCCTTTGACATCCAGAAGCGCTTTGTTGCCGATGCGGCCCATGAACTCCGCACACCTCTGACGGCTGTAAAGTTGCAGGTGCGCATTTTGGAGCGCAGCGCCAGTGAGGATGAGCGGATCGAGGCGCTCGAACGCCTCAGATTGGGAGTGGATCGTGCCGCCCGCCTGGTTGGTCAGCTTCTCGCGCTTGCGCGTGTTGAACCGGAGGCACCGCCCGTACCCTTGATGGAGGTCTCTCTCAACCGACTGGCCGAGGAGATCATTGTGGAGCAGACACGGATTGCTGCCGAAAAGGGGATCAACCTCGGAACCAGCGCCGACGGGCCGGTCTCGGTCGTCGGAGAACCTGATGCGCTCAGGGCAATGATCAGCAACCTGGTTGACAATGCCATACGTTACACGTTGCCTGGCGGAACGGTCGATGTGACAGTGCGCCAAAACGAACTGGCTGCCATCATTGATGTCGCTGACACCGGCCCTGGCATCCCGCCCGAAGAGAGGGTGCGAGTTTTTGATCGCTTTTATCGAAGACAGGGCTCGGACGCTGCCGGCTGCGGTCTTGGTCTGGCCATTGTCAAATACGCTGTAAAGAGGCATGGCGGAACCATCATGCTTGGCGAGGCAGCCGAAGGGAAAGGACTCAGGGTGATCATAGAGATTCCGCTCCACCCGTTCAATTCGCGGCACGCTCAAGGTCAAGGCTCTCCATAGTACATGGAACACCTCTTACCTCTGTTTGCAACTGAGTGCCGCAACGTAATCCCTGTCCCATCCCTTGAAATAAACCATCCCTTAATATTCCGTTAACGTTTCTCCGCTATTGTTTGTCCACGAAACCAACCTGATACCCATGATAAGGGCGGTCTCATGGGCAAACCATCACAAAAGGAGAACGGCTATGGTAACGAACGGAATCTCAGGTACTGCGTCAACACCCTCTGTAACAACGGCACCGTCTGATTTGACGCCTGCAACCCCCGGCGCAGCCACGACACCGACTGCCGCAAAACCCGAAACGTTTCAACCGAAACACGACACTGTGGAACTCACCGGCACGGCCCTTGCCAAATCACTGAAACTGGCTGGGCAAACCCCAGCACAGATTGCACTGAAAATGGGCTTGGATGTAAAAACCGTCAACGGGTACCTGGGGATTACAACGAAAGCAACAACGGCCACTTTGCCTCCTCCAACAACCGTTGCTCCGCAAGTTAAACAATCAGCGTCGGGCACGGCAACTCCGGCAACAACGAAGACGTCTAAAGGTTAGAGACATAAAGATCAAGCCGGCCGGATGAAGCATTCAAAGCCGCTCGTTACCTGAATTCAGGCAATGAGCGGCTGCTTTCGTCCCGCATACGAAATATCTTGTGATTCATATCAGATTGATAAGACACATTTTTTTGGTAATTTAGGATGCGTTTTTAAAATAACCTCCACGAGTCGCTGCAGAAGCGGCAAGCAAAACAAAGGCATTCAGCTTGAAAAAATTCATAATATTCAGCATCTTGGTTTTCGCAGCCAACTCTTTTGCCGCAGATTTCGGATACCACATCATCAAGAGGCTCAAAGTCGGCGGCGAAGGCGGCTGGGATTATCTCACGGTGGATAACGCGGCCCGTCGTTTGTACATCTCCCGAAGTACCCACGTCATGGTTATTGACCTCGACACGGATAAGGTTATCGGCGATATTCCCAACACGCCCGGTGTCCACGGCATTGCAATCGCACCAGAATTGAATCGAGGTTTTACCAGCAATGGGAAAGCAGATACTTCGACCATCTTTGATCTGAAGACGTTGATGGTTGTGGGCGAAGTGAAGACCGGCGGGAATCCGGATGCCATTATTTATGAGCCTGCCTCGAAAAGGGTGTTTACCTTTAACGGACGCAGCAAGGATGTCACGGTATTCAATGCAGCTACAGGTAAAGTTGTGAAGACCATTGCCCTTGGCGGGAAACCTGAATTTTCTGCAATTAACGGCAAGGGCATGATTTTCGTCAACATTGAAGATACCAATGAGGTCGTTCAAATTGACAGTAAAAAAGCCCGTGTATCTGCAAGGTTTTCGATAAAACCATGCGAAGAGCCTTCCGGTTTAGGGCTTGACTCTGAACATGGCCGAGTTTTCTCCGGATGCCATAACAAGTTAATGACTGTTCTCGATACGAGAACCGGCAAAGTAATCGCCAACCTTCCAATTGGTGCCAATGTTGACGGGAATGGTTTCGATTCCGGGACCGGACTCGCATTCAGTTCAAACGGTGACGGAACCCTCACCGTGGTTCGCGAAGCCTCTCCGGGTAAATTCGAGGTTGCAGTGTAGCGCGCCCGGTGCCTTGGACACAAGATAAGAGTCATGCTGCTGCCTCGAGTTGATCGTTGTAGAAGTCGCTCAAGGCTTGTTTAGGGCTTCTGAATCCAAGTTTTTCCACCAGCCAGTGCTGGTTGTATCGTTC
>JARLHN010000036.1 GCA_031292255.1 Oryzomonas sp.
CAGCGACACGCTGTATGGCGGCTACCTGACCTGCGCATCGTGCCATGACGTCCACAACACGAACAACGCGAAAAACGATCCTTCGATCAGCAATCCCAACTTCACGCCGAACTATTTCGTGTGGGCCAAGGAAACGAACTCCGCACTGTGCCTTTCATGTCACGTGAAATAACGTACCTAGGTTTTGCCTGATAATTTTAAACAGAGATTGATGAAAGGAGTTACTACACATGCATAAAAGAATACTGGCAATTGTAACCCTGCTGTGTGCCATCCCGCTGCTGGCATTTGCGGGAACGGGACAGCAGCAAATCAACACATGGGTCCAGTCACCTGGCGGTTCCATCCAGGTTGATTCCTATGCCGCGCAGACTTCCAAGAACGGCAGCCTCTGGCAGTCGTACTCGTCTTCAACGGCGAACAACACTGTGACCATTACGCCGGCAACCGGTTACTTCGTAAACGAACTGATCATCGACGGCACTCCGCAAAATATATCCAGCCTGCAAGCAACGGGCACGATTTTGAACTCCACGAACGTTCCTGCATTGGCGATCAGCAGCACCGATGCCGCTCCGTCAATCTGGGTCAATTTCCTGAGAGCCCAACTGAGCTTCACGGTGAACGCCGGCTCCGGCTACATCGTGTTCCCCAGCGGCACACAGCCTAACGTCTATTCCGGCCCCACGTACCGCGTATTCGAATTCATCCCGGCCAAGGGTCAGTATATTCAGTCCATCAACCCCTCTTCGTCGGCCAACCTCATGTACACCACTACTCCGTCTTCATTGCCGGCAGCAGTCAACCAGAAGGTTATCGTGACGGTATCCTCCATCACTGGCGCCGCGACTCTTTCGGCGACTGTCGGCGGTACGTCCAGCTTGGTGCTCCCGACGGGTGTTGCTGCAGGCGCCAGCTGTGATGCCTGCCATATCGCGCAAGGTCTTGACAATGGCGGGACCGCTATTTACCAGCCATGGTCCTCCAGCATCCACAAAGCTAATGGCGTTTTCTGTGCCGCCTGCCATCAAGGCGCCAGCACCGGCGCACACCCCGGTATCATCCAGTGCGCAAGCTGCCATAGCGGCGCTGCCCATCCCGATACCAGCGCATTCACCGGTACCAATTCTTGCCAGGCATGCCACTCCACCGCCGCTGCTCCGCATAGCGGCAAAGAAGGGTGCGTCGATTGCCACAGCGTTGCCCGTAACGCCGGAACCAACTATGTTCAGGACAACAGCGGCGTGCGCGCCATTGTCCCTGAATTCAACAAAACGTCCCACCACATCTTCAACGGTACAAGCGTTGCGCCAACCGATGCACAATGCGTTGCTTGTCACCTTGAAGGTAAAGTTTCCGTTGGTGCCAATGGAGCAACAAATCAGATCGTCATCAACATTGCCTACCACATGTACGACAACAAGATCCATCTGCGTAACGCTCAAACCGACGCCGATCTGGCATGGGATCCCCAAGCCGGCGATTCCGCAAGCTTGACGAATCTCGACAACTTCTGCTTGAGCTGCCACAGCGCTGCCGGTGCAACCAGCACGCAAAGCCTTGCCATCCAGCATTTGCTGAGCTCCAGCCGTCCGTTTGTCGGCGCGCCGAAGGCTACAGCGCACAACCCGTTCGGCGACCTGTTGTCCAACAGCTACGACAAGCAGACCCGTCCTGCCGTTGTTGACGTCAACAGCCAGTTCGCTACCACCAACTTCTCGCACCACGCCGTAAAAGGCCCAAGATACACCACGAGACATTCATCCACTGCCGTTGCTGCCTGGCAGTCCTACTCAAGCGCCACCCAGCACTCAACCGATCCGACCTCCAGCGCTGCGCCCCGCTTCAATTCCTCAACCCAGAGAACACTGTTTGACGGCGCCGTTGGCGGCGCAAGCCTGTTCAACGCCAGCTATGTGCCGCTCGACACCGCCCTGGCGGGTGCTTCCATCGGCGACGATTCCCAGCTCCATTGCGGCGACTGCCACACCGTCGGCCAGTGGAAGGTCGGTTCCTCGACCAATGCCGACGGTTCCGCCACCACGGCAGCCATCGGAGCCCACGGCTCCAATAACGAGTACATGCTGCGCAACACCAAGGGTACCGACAAGCTGGCCGGCCTCGGGACCTTCATCTGCTTCAACTGCCACAACGACAAGGCTGGCGGCAACACCAACGGCGGCTACTACTCCGGTGCCTACTGGAACAACACCACCGGCAAATGGGTAACAGCCACCGGCAGTCTTCATCTCTCTATCCACGGCGGCGGTTCCTCCGTCCAGTACGGCTCCGGCAGCGGCTGCATCGAAAACAGCTACGGCCTGGCCTTCACCGACTTCTCTTCCGCGGTGCACAACAACAAATCCTGGGCCGCTTCGTGGGCATCTCCCACCAATGGCAGCAGTATCTTGATTGGTTCCGGCGGCGTTGCCCAAAATGCCGTTAACGGGACAGGGAATAATGTTCCGGGAACCGACGCGAAGATTAACTTCCAGAATGTTCTTAATGGCACGCAGTATGTCTTCTTTGATGCCAGCGGTAATTTTGCAGGCTTGTACGCCTCCATGGCGACCGGTGGATCGTTTCTGCCCGGCTATGCAAATGCCGGCAACGGCAATCCCTCGAATCTGGCCACCGGTAGCGGCAATCCCGGTGCAAACCCCGTTGACCTCGTCTTTGACGCCGACGGCACAATCATCAATACGAATTACTTTGCAGGCACTGGCCGCAATCACTTCAGCGGCGGCAACATCTTCGGCAATGGCTGCCTGAACTGCCACAACGTCGGCCGTACCGGCTTCGGCGGCATCCACGGCGGCAACCTGACCTACACGACCGGCTACGCCGCAGGCGTCGACCATGAAGTTACCGGTCAGGCGGCAGTTGCGGAAACCCAGAGCACCTACCGCTTCATGCCCGGCCTGGGTAACTACGGGTACGTCCCGGCCGGCTCCGGTAAAGAGGAAGCTACCTATACTTCCGACCCCTCAACCGGTATTGGTACAGTGGTAACCCCGGCATCCGTCGCAGTTACCGGCAAGGCAGCCTGGGAAGCATGGAACGGCGTCGGCACCTCCACCGAAGGTGGCTGCTACACCAATAGTTATGCCAAGCAGAACGCAGGTTGGAGCGGTTGCAACCACCACGGAAACGGTGGCGTCAACGACGGCGGCCCTGGCGGAACGCAGCCCGTCGGCTTCGGCAACGGCGAACCACCGACCAAGACCCAGAGCTCTGGCCAGGTCGGCAGGACGCTTTACTACTAACCTTGACCCAGGGATGGGGGGGGGTGATTCGCCCCCCATGCCCGACTGACATGCCATGTAATAAAGCCGGCGGGCAACCGCCGGCTGTTTTTTTGCCGGGTCCATGGCCCAAAAGAGGCCGGGCCGATTCCTCCTTTGTCAAAGGCGAGTCTGGCGTCTGGGCTTTTGCTCCCCCGCCCCGTGCGGGAGGACTTTTTGGAGCCTTTAAAAATGTCCAAACTCCTGTACCACTCTTTCAAAGGGGGAGGACGAACAGTACCTTTATTTCGGTTATAGTTCCGTTGTTTTTTATTATTTCAATTCTCTGTAATTTTTGTTATAATTAAAAAATAACGAGGAATAATCATACCTTCATTCCTGTTTACCATGTACCTAATCGCATACTGGGAACTGCCTCCATATGAAACAAACAAAACTCGCCCCGCTGCTGACCAGGATCGTCTTTACCTCGCCATGGTTTCTGCTCATCTTCCTGATTGTCCCGGGGTTCACCGTTGCGAGCCATCTGCTGCACCGTCCCTACCACCAGAACCTGCTGCTTATCAATAACATAAGCTTTCTTGTCTGCATTGCCCTGCGGCTTTGCTGGTACCTTGCGCGGCTTTGGTGCACCATCCGCTACGGCGCGGGCCATGGCCGGCCACAAGACGCTTGCGAGCTGGAATTGGCCGCGGCTACCCTCCGTGAAAGGCTGTCCGGGGCCGGCTACCGCTTCGCGGCCGGCGGCGGGTACGGGGAAAAACGCGACCCGGGCTACTTCGGGACGGCGCTTGTGTACGCCGGCCTGCTCCTGACGCTCTCCTTCGGCTGCTACGACAACCTGCGGCAGTTCGCCGGCCAGATCGTAACCGGGGTCGGCGACCCGGTGCCGCTCAACGAAGCCCGCAGCTATAGCGGCGAAACCCTGGTGGGCCCCTGGGCTACCCCCGGCACGTTGCCGCAACTGCAGATCAAGCAGATGATCGTGACGGACAAAAGCTGGCCCGATGGGGCCGCAAGGATCGGTCTCATCAGCGATGAGGGGATAGAGCTGGCCGATGGTTTCGTTTCCCCCGGCAAACCGCTGCATTACCAGGACTATGAGTTCCACCTGGCCAGGTTCCGGTTCCGGGCCGCCGTGGTGGTCAAGGAAAAGGATCAGAAGGTGTTCGGCGGCGTAATCGAATTCAGGCAGATGCCGGTACGGCAGAACGGGTTTGATTACTACGGCTCGTTCCCGCGCACCGATGCCGGCAATGTCACCGGCGATGCCTGGTACAATCCGGGAACAAGGTCCTTGCGGGTCATTGCCGCAAAAGACGGCAAGCAGGTGATGGACAGCACCCTGCAGATGTCCGTGAAGGCCAGGGAGAACCAGGGAGAATATGGCATCGAATTGCTGTCCCTGGGCGAGGCGCCGCAGATCGACGTGGTGCGCAGCAGACATATGCGCCTGATCGTCATCGGCGCGGTCATCGCACTTCTCGGCGGGCTTTTGAGGCTGGCTTTCCGTCCCCAGCGGGTCTGGGTGGAAGATGCCGGCGAAGGTTGCCGGGTCAAAACGGCGGGAAAAAGTGCCGGAAAGCTGGTCAGGGTTCTGGGCAAAGGTTAATGAATCGCGATTGAAGCGCGGTTATACGGCCTGTTTTTGCACGCTTCGCCGGAGTGCCGGTACAATTAACGTTATGTGCGCTAACGAATGGGATTGGAGCAAGGCAACGTCATGTCCAATTGGGAAACAATATTTTTCTGGATCACGCTGATAGCGTATACCCTGGCGGCCGGGGGATACATATACGCATTCGTATTCAAGAATCCCCGGTTTCTACCGAAAATGACGTGGATCATCTCGGCCGGTTTCATTACGCATAACATCGCGATCGGCGCCCGTTACGCCGCCCAGGGACATCTTCCGTGGGCCGGCGATTACGAGAGCGCCATGATGGGAGGGTGGTTCATTATCGGCGGCACCCTGTACGTGGCATGGAGGAATAAGGCGCTGCAGTCGCTGGCCGTGGTCACCGCCCCGCTGGTGGTCATCCTGATGGGGTACGGATTCATGCGCAACCCGGAGCTGACCCCCATGGCGGCGAGCCTCAAGACATACTGGCTCTATATCCATGTTTATTTTGCCCAGCTTGCCTTCGGGGCTTACGCCCTGGCCGCCGCCGCCGGGGTCCTGTACCTGCTGAAGCGGCGGAATGCGGCGCAAGGGGCGCCGAATGCGGCATTTGAGCGGTTTCCCTCCCTGGACCGGCTTGATGAGCTGATCTTCCGTTATATCGTCTTCGGATTTATCACCGACACCATCATGATCGCCGCCGGCGCCATCTGGGCAAAGGATTTGTGGGGAAGCTACTGGAGTTGGGACCCGGTGGAGACCTGGTCGCTCGTCTCCTGGCTGATCTACGGCATCTCCATACATCTGCGCGTAACGTTCGGCTGGCGGGAAAAACGGCTGGCGTGGCTGGCAATCATAGCCCTGAGCACGGTGATCATCACCTTTTTCGGCGTCAACTTCGTGGTCGACACCAGCATGCATTTCTTCAACGTACGGTAACAGGACGTCGTGATTGCGGAAGGCATGTCGCTATTTCGCCGCGGTTGCGATGACACGGCCGTATAAAAATCTACAGGTGATCCCGACCGTACATGTTCAATAAAATTTACAAATATCTCGGCTCGACCCGCTTCACCCTGTTGCTCATCTCGCTCCTGGCCGTGATGTTCCTGGCCGGTCTCTGGATACCGCAGGAGAGTCTGCTGAATCAGCAACTCTCTGCGCAGTGGGAAGCCAAATCGCCCAAGGTGTTTGCAATCCTCCGCGTGCTCCACTTCACCACCATCTACACGTCACCCATCATCATTGCTCTGTGGTTTCTTTTCTTTCTCAACCTGTCACTGGTAATGTGGCAGCGCCTGCCTCTCATCAGGCGCAGGATCGAACTTCCCGACCCGAAACGGAGCGATCCGGAGAATGCGCCGGGATTCTCGTTCAAAAAGTCATACCCCCTCCCGGCGGAGACGAGCGGTTCGGACGTCATCGGCTTTTTGAAGAAGCGCGGCTTCGCCGTATCGGGTGACCAGCAGGTCTTCTGCGCGGTCAGGAACCGCTTTGCGCCGATTGCTTTCGGCCTCTTTCACCTGAGTTTCTTTTTGATTCTCCTCGGGGGCCTCACCAGCGTCTACAGCAAATTTTACGGGGTGCTCGAACTTGCCCAGGGCGAGGTGTTCAACGGCGAGCTGGAACGCTACAAGCCGCTGGGGATGATGCCCAAGATCGGCTCGCCGCCGAATGTATCGTTCGTGATCAAGAGCATCCGGCCGGAAGCCAAGGGGAATACGCCCACGGCGCTCAAGGTGACCCTGGCCGACGGCCAGGGCCAACTCCACAACATCGACATCAACCGGCCCTACACAACGGACAGTTCCACGTTCGTGCTCAAGGACGTAGGCCCGGCGCCGCTTTTCATCGTGAAAGACCCCACCGGAAAAGAACTGGACGGCGCCTTCGTGAAGCTCAAGGTCATGAATGGCTCGCAAGACAACTTCGCCATGGCCGGGTTTGACTTTCACGTGCATTTCTATCCCGATTATGCCGTCAACAACGGCGCAGCCTTCTCCCGCACCAAGGAATTCAACAACCCGGTCTTCACTGTTGCCGTGGATCGGAAACAGATGCCCGTCGGCCAGGGCACGCTTGCCCCGAACGGCTCCCTCTCGTTTGCCGGCGGCTACCGGTTGGTGATAAAGGAAATGCCGTTGTGGGTCCGTTTTTCCGTCATAAAGGAGCACGGGCTTCCGATCCTGTATGCCGGCTTTGCCATCTCGTCGCTGGCGCTCATCTGGCGGCTGATCTTCTTCCGGCGCGAGATCATAGGCGCGGTGCGCGAACAGGGAGGTGAGCGGCGGCTTCTGGTCGCCGGCAAGTCGGAATACTATAAAAGCCTTGCGGAAGACGAATTTGGGGAACTATTCGACGGGATGCCGGAATATCTGCGCCAGCGTCCCAAGGCCGATGCGGGTTGAAAAATCCTACGGCGAGACAGGGAGCCTCCGGGCACCCTCAAACTTTATCGGGAGAACCGGCATAATGAAACGATTACTATGTAGCGCGCTGGCGGTTTTGCTGCTTTGCAGCGCATGCCACCATGAAGAGATCAAGGTCGAGAAGAGCTACCCATACCTCCTGTTGGTCCGGTATTCGGGAAAATACGGATACTGCGACCGGAGCGGGACCATGGTCATCCCCCCCCGGTACGACAACGCCTCGATCTTCTCCGAAGGGCTTGCGGCTGTCCGTCAAGACGGCAAGGACGGGTATATCGACGTCAAGGGGACCATGGTGATTCCGCCCACCTTCGAGGCCGGCTCGATCTTTCTGGAGGGAAAAGCCGCGGCAAAGGACAACGGCAAGTGGGGATACATCGACCGGGCCGGGAAATGGGTCGTAAAACCGAAATATGCCGATGCCATCGCCTTCACGGAAGGTCTGGCGCCGGTTGCTTCGGAGGAGCGCGACGGATTCAAGTATGGATTTATCGACGGCAAGGGCAAATTTGTCGTCAAGCCCCAATTCGATAACGCGGCTTTTTTCTCCGAGGGGCTTGCCATGGTCACTATCGGCAAGAAACACGGCTTCATCGACAAGACCGGCAAACTCGTCATTAAAGCGGATTTTGACGAGGCACGTCCGTTCAGGGACGGACTCGCCATGGTGAAGATCAATGGAAAATACGGCAAAATCGGATATATCGACCCAAAAGGCGCATGGATCATTCCCGCCCAGTACGGCAATGCGACGGACTTCCATGAAGGAACCGCGGCCGTGGCCAAGAACTATAAATGGCAGATTATCGACCGCACGGGGAAAGCGCTTTTCGATAAGGAGTTTGTCGCCCCCACGATCTATACCGAAGGTCTTGCGCCGGTCATGGTAGGTAAAAAGGCCGGCTACATGGATAAAAACGGCAAGATGGTCATCAAGCCGCAGTTCGATTCGGCTTCAATCTACGTCAACGGCCTTGCACCCGTGAAGGTTGACGACAAATGCGGCTACATCGACAAAAAAGGAAACATGGTGATCAAGCCGTTGTTTGAGTGGAACCAGCGCGCAATAGACCAATATGTCAACTATTATACCTTTGTCAAATAACCGTTACGCGGCAAAACCCGGTGTATGGTGATGCTCCCGGTCAATTCGCCGCTGGTCGTTTTTTTCAGCTCGCCGGGCATTGTCGGCGGGAAAAGGATGCTTGAATGAAATTATTACTCATATCGCCTCCCTTCGGGGAAAAGGGGCAAAAAAGCAAGGGACTTCCCATTGCCCCGCCCGTGCTGGAATATTTGACCGGCCTCACCAACATGGTCCGCCCTGAAATCGAAGTGCAGCTCGTGGACGCCAACAAGGAGAATTTCGATCCGGACACGGCTGATGCCGACCTGATCGGCTTCACCGTGCTCACGCCCCAGGCGCCCTGGGTCTACAGGACGGCCGACCGTCTGCGTGCCGCGGGAAAACAGGTCCTTCTGGGCGGCATTCATGTGTCGGCCCTGCCCGATGAGGCTCGTCAGCATGCCGACGCCATTGTCGTCGGCGAGGTTGAAGAATTCTGGGGAGATCTGCTCGACGATGCCCGCAAACGGCAGCTCAAGCCGGTCTATCATGGGGGGTTTCCCGAGCTCAAAGGTCTTCCCCGGCCGGTCACCAACCTCTGGAATACCAACTATGTCTATGGTTATTTCCAGACCTCCCGCGGTTGCCCCCATCGCTGCACCTTCTGCTCCGTGCACCAGTTCTTCGGCGGCAAGGTGCGGGTGCGTCCCATCGACGAGGTCGTGGCCGAAGTCGCTTCGAGCAAGCGCCGCCTTTTCTGGGGAATAGACGACAATGTCTGGGGCGTTAATATGAACTACACGATCGAGCTCTACCGGGAGATGGGGAAAACCCTGCGGGGGAAATCGTGGTTCGGCTCCGGCGACCTGGTTTCCGTGGACCATCCGCGCTCCGAAGAACTGCTCACCAATGCCCGGAAGGCGGGACTGACGGCGGTGCTCGTGGGGTGGGAGTCGAACAACCTCGGCAGCCTGGAGGAATACAAGGCGGTCAACAAGCAGGCGCGCCAGCGCCGCGACGCCATCAAGAAGATCCGCGACCACGGCATCGAAGTGATGCTGTTCATGATGATCGGCGGACGCCAGGACCGGCCGGAGGATTACGAGGGGATACTCAAGCTCTGCGACGAATTGAAGGTTTCCGCCCATCCGGTTATGACAACGCCGTTCCCCGGAACCGAGCTCTACGATATCTACAAACCATATCTGGTTCCCGGCCTGGACTGGGACTTTTTCGACGGCAACAACGCAGTGTTCGAATCCGATGTCCCCGGCATGAGCAGGGTGTTTCGCGAGGATTCCATAGTCAAGCTGCGGGCGGAGCTTTTCACGATTCCCCGCATTCTGTCGCGCATCCCGCAGATATCATGGAAAGGTTTTCCCATGTCCCATATCACCTCCTGGATGATTCAGTATCCCCAGGGAAGGGCGTTCAAGCAGTTTGCCAGGGAACGTGAGCTGATGAAGGCGAAAGGACTTCTGTAATGGCTGAGTTCAATATGTATCTGTCGAGTCTGCTCCTGCATTCACCCGGCCTTGGGGTCGCGGTGATGATGAACAACTATTTCCACGACGTGGCCACGGCGATGCTGGCGGCCAGCGCCTTTTGCCTGCACGCCATTGTCCGCGTGCAAGCGTCCATGAATACGCAGGCCGCCACAATCTTTTTCCTGAAAACCCACCGCATCATGGTGAAGTTCTTCCGCTTCTCCATCTGGTGGATCGTCATCGGCGGCATACCGCGCACCATTTTCTATGTGAGCTTCGAGTGGAACCATTTTGCCGACAAGCAGCAGGTGCCAGCCCTGATGGTGAAGCATGTCCTCATGGCGGTGTTGGTTGTCTGGGGTGTGTTTGCCTGGCGCCGGCTGAAGAAAATGGTGGTGCGCCTGCGCGACTCGCTGCCCGCGGAGATGCGGGCGGAACTGTGAATTCGTACCGGTCGAAGGTGAAACGTTAAAAGACAACAGTCGATCATGCCTTTCACCTTTTACTCTTCACGATAGGTTAAAACGTGCTCTTCCGCATTCTTAAAAACTCCTTCCTCAAGCGCCCCAAGGCGGTCTTTCTGGTATTCCTTTCCATAGCCATGGGCGCTGCCGTTGCTACCGCTTTCCTCGGCATCGCCGGAGAGGTGTCCCACAAAATGGCCCTGGAGCTGCGCAGCTACGGCGCCAATATCCTGCTGGAGCCGGCTGCGGTGGAGGGAGGCGGGGTACTGCACGAGGAGGACCTGCCGAAGATCAAGACGGTTTTCTGGAAGTACAACATAACCGGGTTCACCCCCTATCTGTTCGGAGTGGCCGAGATTTCCTCCGGCACGAAGCGGGAACGGGGAGTCGTTACCGGCACCTGGTTCAACAAGCAGCTGGAGGTGGAGGGCGAAGCCCCCACGGTCCAGGGCATAAAGGTTATCGCACCATGGTGGGATCTGCGGGGCAGATGGCCGGAGGCCGCCGACGAGGCTATTGTCGGGGCGGCGCTGGCCAAGCGCTTGGGGACGGCTGTCGGGAAGGAGCTGGTGACGACCGTAGGCGGGCGGAGCCGGCGTTTCCGCGTTGCCGGGATCGTCACGACCGGCGGTTTTGAAGAGGAACAGCTTTTTGCCCCGCTGGTGACGGTCCAGGAACTGCTGCAAAAGCAGGGCAAGGTCTCCCGCGTGCTGGTAAGCGCCCTGACGGTGCCGATGGACGACTTCGGCAGAAAAGACCCTGCCGGCATGAACAAGGACGACTACGAGAAGTGGTACTGTACGGCCTACGTTACCTCGGTGGCCAAGAACGTGGAAGAGGTCATGGCCGGGAGCCGTGCCAAGCCGATCTGGCAGATCGCCAGCGCCGAAGGCGCCCTGCTGAAAAAATTGAACGGCGTGATGATCTTCCTGACCATCCTGGCGTTGGGATCGGCCGCCACGGCGGTCTCGACCAGCCTGATGGCCTCCATGGCCGAGCGCAGCTCCGAGATTGCACTTATGAAAGCGGTCGGTGCCGACCGTTTCCAGATCAGTTCCATTTTCCTGGGGGAAACCCTTATCATTTCCATCGCCGGCGGCATCATCGGCTACCTGATCGGCGACCGGCTCGGCGTTTTCATCAGCCGGACGGTCTTCAACTCAACCATCATCTCGCCCCTGTGGCTGTTTCCGACAGCCATCATCTCCGCACTCGTCGTGGCCCTGGCCGGAAGCGTGGCACCCCTGCGCCGGGCGCTCTTGATCGAACCGGTGCGGGTTTTGAAAGGCTAGCATGAACAGGCGTCGCTGGTTATTCCACCTGGTTATACGGACCCTTGCCCACCGCCGGGGGCGCACGGCGCTCTTGTTGGCGGTCCTGGCCATGGCTTCCAGCCTGGCCACTGCCCTGGGGGTCGTTTCATTTTCCATGGAAAAACGGGTGGCGGAAGAGGTGCGCAAGTACGGCGCCAACCTTGTCATTATCCCCGAAACGGCCAGGCTCGACGTGGGGAGCGGAGGATTGAACTTCGGCGTAATCAGCGAACCGGTCTACCTGGAGCAGCGCCGCGTCGAGGATGCATTGGCCCAAAGCGGCCTTAAAGCCGAAAAATCGTTTCATCTGCGCGGCGCCTTGCGTTTCCGGAAGGGTGACATCATGGTGGAGGGGGTGGACTTCGGGGAGATCCGCCGCCTGTTCTCGTGGTGGCAAATCAAGGGGGCCTGGCCGACAGCCGGCGAAGCGGTGGTGGGTAGCGACCTCGCGGCCCGATACGGCCTGAAAGCCGGCGACACCATGGAACTTGCCGGGCCGGAACAGACCGTGAAGCTCCGTGTTTCCGGCACCATAGCAACCGGCGGCGAAGAGGACGGCCTGCTCTTCCTGGCGTTGCCGGAACTTCAACGGGTATTGGGGCTTGACGGGCGTCTGAGCACCGTGCGCCTGTTGGTCACCGCCGAAGGCGAAAACCTCAGGCAGAAGGCTGCCACGCTCCAGGCCCATTTCCCGGGAGCCAAGGTCTCGGAGGTGCGCCAGATCGCCCGCACCAGCGAGGGCCTGCTGGCCAAGGTCAAGCTGCTGATGGCCCTGGTGACGGCCGTGGTGTTGATATCGGCCGGCAGCAGCGTTACCGGAACCATGAGCACTACCGTGTTGGAAAGAAGCAAGGAAATCGGGCTGATGAAGGCTTTGGGGGGTACCCGTTGGGAGGTTTTGTTGATCTTTTCCGCCGAAGCGGCGTTGCTCGGCCTCCTCGGCGGCGTGGCGGGCTATCTGCTGGGCAGCGCCATTGCCCAGTTCATAACCAAAACGGTCTTTGCGGCATCGTCGGAGGTCATACCCTGGTTCGTATGCGTTTCCGTCGGGGTGAGCCTCTTTTTGGCCCTCTTGGGCAGCCTGGGACCGATGATATCCGTTTTCAAACTCGATCCGGTGAGAAGCCTGCGGGGCGAGTGAAAGGTGAAGAGATGGCTGCAAACATAATCGAGACCAGTGGTCTGACCCGCAGTTACGGCGACATCTGCGCCCTGAAGCCGCTCGACCTCCGGGTGGCCGAGGGAGAATGGCTGTCGGTGATGGGGCACTCCGGCTCCGGCAAAAGCACGCTCCTCAACATAATGGGGGGGCTGGACCGCCCCAGCGGCGGTTCGTTACGTGTGGGAGAGGAAGACCTGCTGGCGCTGACCGAGGATGGCTTGGCGCGTTTCCGGCGCGATTACGTGGGCATCATCTTTCAACAACACCATTTGGTCCCCTACCTGTCTGCCGTGGAGAACGTCATGTTGGCCCAGTATTTCCACAGCGTTCCCGATGAGGCGGAGGCCAGGTCGGCACTGGAGCGTGTGGGGCTTGGCCACCGTTTGAAAAATCGCCCCGGCGAGCTTTCCGGCGGAGAACAGCAGCGGGTCTGTATCGCACGGGCAATCATCAATAGCCCCAAGCTCCTCTTGGGCGATGAACCGACCGGCAATCTCGATCACAAAAGCACGCTGATGATCATGGAACTGCTCAGGGAATTGCGGGCCGAGGAACGCTTTACGGTGATCATGGTGACCCATAATCAGGAAGTGGCCACGTGGGGGGACCGCACCATCTACCTGGACGACGGGGTCCTGGTGCGTGAAGAGCGAAATGAACAAGGTGAATCGTGAATGGTGAGGGATTAATATTCGATTTCACCCGTCACTTTCCACTTTAAACAGGACAATAACGTATGGCTTTGGCATATAAACTGATACCCCTTTTTCTCGCCTGGGCCGGGGCCGTCATGGTTCTGGGGAGGGGTTTTCCCGGACGCCGTCCAATGGTGGCGGTTGCAGGCAGCGCCGGGTATGCCGGCGGATTGGCCGCAACCTTCCTGCTGGTCCGTTTCTTGCCGGGAGATCTTCCTTTCGGTATCATCAAGGACGCCGTGGGGGCGGGCATTATCCTCATGTGGGGCGTTTCCGTCGCTGCCGTTTACCGCAGCACGGGACGCGACGTGCCGCTGCCGTGGGGGGAAAGATTCGCGCACACGCGTTTGGGCGCGGGAATCTGCGCTCTTGCAACCGGAATACTCGTGGGTGCGATTTGCGCATGCAGGTTTACCGGAGCCGACGCCTCTGTCCCTGTATTTTTACTCCTCGTGCTTGCCGCCGTCGTTCTGGCATGCGCCGTTCTCGCCGCCGAGAGATTTTTCTTCTCCTCCCTGACGATGTACCCATCGGGCATGACGGTAGCCTTGGTGGCGTTTCTGCTCTTGAGTTCCTCCTCCATCCTCCGTCTTGACCTGTTTTCTCCGCTTACCATGAAGGTGATGAAGTTCGCTCACGACTTCGTCCACCAGTTTTTCGAATCGATGCTGATCCCGGACCACTTTTTCTTCAATTCCTTTACGTGGGATTTTATCGGCTTCTTCTTTGGAAAGCAGGTCGGTTTCTGGGGGGCGCTGATCATCTGGTTCGTGCCGGTGCTTCTTGTCGCCCTGGCTGTTAATCTCGTTCGATTGCCGGCGGTGGCTCATATACGCCAGGGAGCGCAGCGGCGCAAAATGTTGGCTGCCGCCATCAGGGAGCGCCGCTCCCGGCTCGTCGTGCCCGCGCTCGCCGCGGTCATCTTCGCGGCCGCGGTCTATCAGAGTCGTTTCCCGAGCGTGGAATACTGGGATCCCAAGCCGGTATCGGTAACGGCCAGTCCGTCCGGTGAGATATTCATCCCGAAAAAGGGTGAAATCGACCTGGAGGATGAGAAGCTGCACAAATACCTGTTCAAGCAGGGGGGGAGGGAGGCGCGTTTTTTCGTGCTGATGGCACCCTCGGGCCAATGGACCGTTGACCTCGATGCCTGCGCCATCTGCAAACCCGACGGCTACGGCCAGGCGGAGGGGGCGGTGCTTTGCTATTACTGCAGGACGCTCATTCCGCTGGACACCGTCGGAAAACCGGGCGGATGCAATCCTGTCCCCGTTCCTTTTACGGCTAAGGACGACGGCATACATATCGACGGCCTGACACTCATCAACAGGTGGGGTGAGACCGTCCAGGCAACCACGCGGATAAAGGAGACCGGCAAATGAAGAAGCTGCTGCGCGCCGTCTTGACCGCGTTGACGTCACGGGCCCTGCCCCCTCTTGTGATCGGCCTCTTTCTGCTGCTCTATGTCGGGATTGCCTTCGGCACTGACGAGGCCCTTACGGTCCTGATGGAATTCACCCGCAAAAGTGTTTTCCTTGCAGTTCTTCTTGGCCTGCTCCCGCTGAACAGCGCGCTCCGTATCCTGCGGGAAACGAAGGATTATCTTGCGAGGCGCCGGGCGTTGGGCGGAAGCGCCGCCGACGTCCCGCCGGGGCTTTTCGATGAAGCGGTCGAACTGCCCGGCTCTCGCGACCTCGATGAACTTCAGGCACGTCTTGACGCCGTGGGATACAAGACGCACCGTGGGGAAAGCATACTCGCTGCCTGGCGTGGCGTCAGCCTTTTTCCTGCCCGCATACTCCTGCTGGCCGGGATCTTTTGCCTCTTCGCCGGGATTTTAGTCAGCCTCACGACCCGTTTCTCGTACCGGGCGCCGCTCATCGAAGGTGAACTGCTTCCACAGGCGGCAGGAGGCGAAGACAGGGTGGCGAAGCTCCTCCTGACGAAGTCGTCCGGCCCGTTTCTGGACAAAACCCTTGCCGTGACGTTGGCTCCGTCGAACGGGTCGGCGGGTGGCAGAACCTTCGGCCTGTACCCGCCGGGCCTTTACGGGGGGTCTTTCGTCTATCCCCGCTACCTGGGGATCGCCGTGGAATTCCATGTTTCCGCTCCCGAAGCGCCTGGCGGCTACGATATGCATTGCGTGCCCAATATCTATCCTCCGGGAAAAGAGGATAGCGTGGAAATCCCCAACTCTCCCTACCGTATTGTGCTCAAGATCGCGGAGCCGGGCGATGGAAGTGATCCCTTTGTCACGGGACGGGCAACCTTCAATTTCAAGCTGCTGAAGGGGAAAGAGATTGTCTTGACGGGCAGTGCTCCGAGCGGCGGCGAATTTGTCGGCAATGGCTATCGCCTTACCTTCCCCGATTCCCGGCGGCTCGCCATAACCGATTTAATACGCGATTATGGTGTGTTCCTGATCTGGGCGGCGACCATTTTCTTTATTGTCGCAGGGATCTTCTGGCTGCCCGTCAGGATGTTCGTTCCCCGGCGGGAGTTGCTGTTCAGGTGTGGACCGGATGTCATCCACGCCCGATCCCGCGCGGAAGGAAAGCGGAGAGGACATGCCGGAGTGTTCCATGAATCCCTGGACCTCCTTGATAGTGGTGTTTCGCGCGGTTAGTGCGTACTCGCAATTCCTTCCCACGGCTGACCGCATGGGATGGCAGGCACCTTCCGCCGATTGAAATATTTGATTTTCCGACTGTGGCATGCTAATTTTCCAAAAATATGTTTTAGCCGGATATGGGGGAAAATCCTTCGGTTATTTGCTGCGAGTATGCACAAATTGCCCGGATTGTCTCCTGTAATCCCCGTGCTGAACGTGCCTGCCCCCACTGCAAAGCTTTTTACGTCCCATGAGGAGGGCTCCGGATATGTGTAAACCGTTATTTCCTTTAGTCATGGTAATACAGCTGCTCGCCATCGGCCAGTTGGCATTTGCCGGAGATTTTAACGAATGTACCCAGAAGTGTGACGCTGCTTATGATTCTTGCATTGCCGGGGGAAGGCATTTCGAACCCGGCGACGATGCGAATGCGGAGGAGGCGAGAAAAGTAGCGTGCAAGGACGCACAGGATGCGTGCTGGGAGAGATGCACCAAGGGAACGGACAGCACGCCCGCGCCTCAGGAACAGCAAAAAGATATCGAGAAAAAAACGGACGAAAACTGACTTCGGCCGCCCAAACGGCGGTCGTCCCCGTGCACGGCCCTTGCCGCCCCCTGGAGTGGAAAGCTGGAGATGTGACTCATGTCATGAGCGCGGTTGAGTCACCATGTTGAAACTACGAAAGCCCTCCTTTCCGAATCGGAAACCAATAGTGCCTCATCCGGAGTTCCGGATGGAAACTAATTAACCAGTCAGTCGGCAAAGGGCACCATCCCCATGAAAAAAGTCACGCTTTCCTTGCTGATAACGGTCGTATGCGTTGCTTCGGTAGTTTTGTTGAATCGCGGGGGGATTGCCGCCAGGGGGGAAGGGAAATCATTTGCCCTGGCGCGGGAACGATTTACTGTCTATGTCGTGCATAACACCGGCGATGTCTGTTCGCTCTGGAACGAGAAGCGGGCACACGGCAGGATAGTGGTGCATCTGGGGAAGTTTCTCCATTTTATGAAATCCGACGATTCCGCGGCCGGTGTCAACTCGCCCACGCAGATTACCCAGGGTACAAAATTAGAGGATATTCTCGCCGGTGACACGTCTCATTTCAATAATGACCGGCCGGATCATAAAAATTTCCTCTGGGTCGCCTTTCAGGCCAACACGGTCCGGGGGATATATAACGTAATTCCACCGGCGGACTTTAAAAACAGATTCGGCCTGACGGAGGAACCGGTGGCGCAAAACGACGTTGTTAAACATGAATTCGGTTCTCCGCGGATAATTACGTTCCGATTGCCGGCCGTTGCGGAACCGGTTCTGCTGAATATCGACGCCTCTTTTTTCGCTTCGACCGATCCCGCCCAATTTCTCGGGACCCTTCTCAAGACAGGTTTGAAATCCGACATAATCACCGTCTGTCTCGCGGAAGACAACCCGGATGTCACGGGCCCCGAACGTCAGAAACTTCTCGACTTCATCGGTCTCCTGGCGCAACATGCCGACATCATACACTATGAACCTTCATCCCCATCATCGAAGGTCCCGAAATGACGGAAACGGAACGATTATCCGACCGCAGGTTTTTCACGTGGTTGCTGTCTCTCACGATACTGGCCGCCTTCCTGAGAATCTACTTGCTTGCGGTTACCCAGCCCACCGGAGACGAGTTCTACACCATTGAAGAGGCATTCGATTATATGCGGCGCGGCCATTACGGCCTCGAAATGTGGCATCATCCGAAACTCCGGAACATCCTCGTTTTTTATTCGATCAAATGCTGGGGATTAAATCTGTTTGGTATCCGGTTCGCCAGTGTTTTATTCGGCGTTTTGACCGTTCCCCTGACCGGCCTGGTTGCCAGGCGCCTCACCAGATCCGGCGCCGCTTCATTGCTCGCGGCTTTGTTTATGGCTGTCGACGCCATCCATATCGAACTTTCCCGGCAGGCAATCCAGGAAGTGTACATGCCGTTTTTCCTTCTCATGGGGATATATCTGGCGTTACGCTACCTGGAAAACAAGAGAGCATTCGAGTTGATCTGTTCGGGACTGGTTTTCGGCCTGGGGCTGGCGAGCAAATGGAATGTTGCCGTGCCGCTCGTCCTGACCCTGCTGTTCCTTGTCTTCCAGCAACTGAGGCAGCATGGTCCGACTACCCGCGAAAAATTGGCGGAATGCCTGTTTTATGTCTCGGCGCTGTTGATCATCCCGGTAACGGTCTACATCCTGACCTACTTCCCCTGGTTTCTTCAGCGCGGCTACGACCTGGGAGAGTGGTTTGCGACGCAGAAGATCATGTTTGCCGAAAACCTTGTCCACAAGGGTTTGAATCCCGAGGTTCTCCAGGTGCAGGACCATAGTCCGTTACTTTGGTTTATCCGGCCGGTCGGTTTCGCGGACTTCTTGGTGAACAGAAACGAGCCCGTTATCGTGCTGGGGGTGTCGAATCCGTTCGTATGGCTGCTTACGCTGCCGGCTGTCGCCTATCTCATGTATAACGTCAGGCGGCTCGGCTGGAATAATCTCTTTTTACTGGCCGTTTTCTGGTGCTCATATCTGCCGTTCGTGTTGTCGAAGAGGCTTACCGGGGCCAATACCGCCCTGACGGTTACGCCGTTTGCCTTCATGGCCGTTTCTGCCGTCATCGTTATGCTGCTTGAAGGGAAGCCGTACCGGCGGCGATTGCTCTATGCCTACGTCGGAATAGTCCTGCTGGTTGCGGCCCCGCTTTATTTGATGGCAATCGGCAAGGGTTTTGGAACTGTTCTCCAGCCGCTCATCGAGTTGTACAGGCCGATGCATGAAAGATAGCCGGGAGCTTCCAGCGGATACCAGATGTGCCGTCGTTATACCTTGCTACAACGAGGAAATGACCATCGGCAAGGTTATTCGCGATGTGAGAGCGGTTCTTCCCCAGGCTGAAATCTGCGTCTTCGACAACAACTCCACGGACCGGACTGTTCAACAGGCGCGGGAAGCGGGCGCGAAGCTCTTCCGGGAAAAGAGGCAGGGCAAGGGGTTCGTGATCCAGTCCATGTTTTCCAAGGTCGAGGCGGATATCTACGTTATGGTGGACGGTGACGACACCTATGATCTGCATCGACTGCCCGAAATGGTGGCGAAGGTCGAACGGGACCAGGCGGACATGGTTGTCGGCAGCAGGTTGAGTTCCTTCACCAAGGAATCATTCCGCCCCCTGCACACCTTCGGCAACCGGCTCGTGGCCTGGCTCATCGACAGGTTTTTCGGCGGGAGCCTGACCGACATCATGTCGGGACTTCGTGTCATGAACAGGGATTTCGTGAAAAACATCAACATCACCGCAGCCGGCTTCGAGGTCGAAACGGAGATGACGATCAAGGCGCTGAAGCATAACGCCGTAATCAGCGAAATGGCGATATCCTACCGGGAAAGGCCCCAGGGGAGCTTCTCCAAGCTGAACACCTACCGCGACGGCATCCTCGTCCTCCGGACGATCCTGATGATCTTCAAGGACTACAAGCCGTTCTTGTTCTTTGCCGGGATATCGCTGCTCCTGTTTATCCTCTCCCTGTTCTCCGGGGCGGTGGTTATTACGGAATTCCTGAAAACCCGCTATATCACCCATGTCCCCCTGGCGATCCTTGCCTCCGGCCTGATGATCCTTTCGATGATCTTCTTCATTACCGGTGTGATTCTCGACTGCACCAACCGGAGATTCGACGAAATGTACCATTTCATGCGTCAGAAAGGGGCTAAATGACAGCAACAAAAATATTTTCGGTAAAAGCACCCTGAATAGTATTCCCTATTGCGATTTCGAATGGTGCTGACGCTTCTCCTCTTTATTTTAACTTAGATGATATGGTGTCTATCTATGATTAAACAAATCACGACGGACGGACAAATTCTCGCCATCATTCTCTCACATCGGTTTTGCGAACACGGCATTCATTTTTTTACGCCGGATACGTTCTCGCAACAGCTCGCTTATATGCGCCACCCTGCCGGCAAGTTAATCGACCCGCACCTGCACAACCCTGTTTCCCGAACAGTCCATTATACGCAGGAAGTCCTTTTCATCAAAAAGGGGCGGCTGAGGGTGGATTTTTTCGATGACAACCAGGCCTTTTTGGAAAGCTGCATCCTGGAGGCAGGTGATACGATTCTCTTGGCGGCAGGAGGACACGGATTCGAGGTTCTGGAAGAGATCGAAATGATCGAGGTCAAGCAAGGACCATATGCCGGCAATGCGGATAAAACGAGGTTCAAGGCACAAGAGAAATCTCATGATCCCAGTTAACCAACCACTTCTGGACGGCAACGAAAAAAAATATCTGAACGAATGCATCGATACGGGTTGGATTTCATCGGAAGGGCCATTTGTGCAGATATTTGAAGAGCAGATGGCAGCGGTGACCGGACGTAAGTACGGGATTGCGGTCTGTAATGGAACTTCGGCGCTTGAGGCTGCCGTGGCAGCGCTGCAGCTTGAGCCCGGTGATGAGGTCATCATGCCGAGTTTTGTCATCATCTCATGTGCCTTGGCGGTAGTCCGGTGTGGAGGGGTGCCTGTCTTGGTGGACAGCGATGCAGCTACCTGGAACATGGATACCGGTCAGATCGAGGCGAAAATTACTCAACGAACACGGGCAATCATGGTAGTCCACATTTATGGTTTGCCGGTGGACATGGACCCGGTTCTGCAGATTGCTGAAAAGAATGGTTTGAAGATCATCGAAGATGCCGCCGAGATGCATGGCCAAACCTATCGTGGCCGTCAATGCGGCAGCTTTGGCGACATGAGTACGTTCAGCTTCTACCCGAATAAACACATCACCACCGGCGAGGGTGGTATGGTGTTGACGGACGATGAACATTTGGCGGAGCGCTGCCGTTCTTTGCGTAATCTTTGCTTTCAGCCAAAGAAGCGTTTTGTCCATGAAGAGGCCGGTTACAACTTCCGTATGACCAATCTTCAGGCGGCGCTCGGGGTGGCTCAATTGGAACGCCTCACGGAGTTCGTCGAACGTAAACGGCGCATGGGACAAAGATACACAAAACTGCTGTCGGGCATCAGGGGATTGGACCTGATGCCGGCTGGAACCGATTATGCCGAGAGCATATACTGGGTCTACGGCATGGTGCTGAAAGACGAGGTGCCTTTCTCCGCAGATGAGGCAATGCTCCGGCTGGGGCAGAAAGGCATCGGCACCAGACCTTTTTTCTGGCCCATGCATGAGCAGCCTGTCTTCCTGAAGACGGGTCTTTTTGCGGGCGAGCGATATCCGGTCGCTGAACGGCTGGCTCGACGAGGATTCTACGTTCCGAGCGGGATGGCGCTGACGCCTGAACAGATGGATACGGTTGTGGATGCCGTAAAAGAACTGATGGATTCATAAGGGATAAATCGAGCGGTGAAGTTGAGGAACAGCGGGAAACGCATACCATGAGGTATTTTTTGCACCGGAAATCACGTTGCTGTGTAAGATTTCCGGACTTCACATCAATGACTTTTATGAATTCATGCTCTTCCAACGTCCTGAGGTTCATTCATGGAATACTGTTTTTGTCGGGATTAATGAAGTGGTTGCGTTTTTTGAGACAGGTGTGTAAGCAATGAACCAATCCATTTTGAAAGGAGAGGTTTCATGCAGCATCGCACCCGTTACAGCGCCGAATTCAAAGCCAAAGTTGCCCTGGCCGCCCTGTCGGGGTCCA
>JARLHN010000037.1 GCA_031292255.1 Oryzomonas sp.
CTGTGTGACAGGGCGTCTAACTTTGGGAAGGAATATTTGAAACTGCTGGTTGATGAGATCAGAGTGGATAAAAAAGAAGTGCACCTGTCGGGGAGCTATTCAGCTTTGGCAGGTGCACTTTCTATGTCAACAAAACCGGCATTCGAAATGGTGCCCAGTTTTGTCCCGGTATGGCTCCCTGATATTACTCCCCTCCCAGCTTAAAATCAGATTTGCTTTTCCTGCCGACAAATATCCACTATTCCTCTTTCGAATATAACGGGCATGAGGCTGACCGGACACCCAGCCAAAAATGAACGCATCAATGAAACTAAACTAATTGGCGTGCATCTTTTTTGCGCGACCGGTTGAGCGCGTGGTCAGGCGGGAAGGTGTCTCAATAAGGCGCCCGCTGACATACTTATGCAAGACGCTGGCAATAAGCGTCTGATACGGAATCCCCTCTTCAATTGCCCTTTCCTGAATATCCATCAAGTCAGGAGTGGAGAGTCTGATGTTAACGCGCCGGTCTTTAATAAACGTTTCGCGCGCTGCCGAGCGGTACTTCTCAAGGTCAGGTTTAGAGGGAATAGTTGATTTCAACTCCCCCCTTTCGTAAGCATCGAGTATTTCCTGTTCATAATCATCAAGTTTGTTTTTTTTCATGATTCACTCCGTTGCAAGTAATCCCTCGTTGCCTTCCGGCTTGGGATCACCGTCTTCAGAAAATAGAATTCAGCTTCTTCCACAAAGGGCACGAGATACACATAGCTTTCGAACATCACAACAAAAACGGATTGATTTGGGTATCTTTCGGGATTTGGATGGGTGATTGTATCCAGCAGCCCATCGCCCTCAATGGCAACCACAATTTGTTCGAATGAGATGCCTCTTTCGCTCTTCAATTCTACATTTTTCTTGTGGTTCCATCGAAAATGTTTCATGGCGATATGATACGTGCCAGTGTGCCTTTTGTCATCATATTTTTGCTTTCATGTGCTTAGCGGGTCCGGCCTTGCGCATGTGCCGCAAACCGGGCAGCCTTGCATGGAGAGGGGTTTTTCGAGCCGGCATTCGGCCAGCAGGGCCGCATTGCCGAATATGTCACGGGTTGCTCCGTCCGCCTTGACCTCTCCCTCGTGAAGTACGATGGTACGCTCACAGAGTTCGAGGACCATGTCCAGGTCATGGCTGGTAAAGATCCTGGTATGACGGAAATCCTTGAGCAGTCCGATAAGTTGGCGCCGGGCACAGGGATCGAGCCCGTTGGTCGGTTCGTCCATGACCAGAATGTCGGGCGACATGGAAAGCACCGTGGCGATCGCCACCCGTTTTTTTTCGCCGCCTGATAGCCTGTACGGCGGCTTTCCCTGCAAATGCGCCGCACCTACCTTCTCCAGCGCCGCCCTCACGCATTCCCCAACCTCCGCAGCCGGCAGGCCGAGGTTGAGCGGGCCAAAGGCAACGTCATCGTAGACCGTTGGCATGAAAAGCTGATCGTCGGGATTCTGAAAGACCATGCCCACCGTACGCCTGATATCCGGCAGGGTCTCCCGCGTGAGGGGGAAATCGCCGATGCGGATCTCGCCCTCAGTCGGCGTCAGATAACCGTTCAAATGCAACAAGAGAGTCGATTTGCCCGCACCATTGGCGCCGATGACCGCTACAGACTCGCCATGGGTGATGCGCAGTGAAACGTTCCGCAAGGCAGGGGTCCCGTCAGGATAGGTATGTTTCAGCCCTTTGACCTCAACGATGTGATGGCTCATAGCCGTATCTCCGTTACGAACGTTCCGAGCAAGTGGGCCACGGGTACCAATCTCACAGTGATGAAGAACAGGCCCCAGCCCAGGATGAACACCATTTCCCTGAGACCGAAACAGGAGTGCCGGCGGGTGTGAAACGCGCCGGAAAAGCCTCGCGCCAGCATGGCCATATGGATGCGTTCCGCCCGCATCCAGGTACGAAGCAACAGATGACCGATAATCGATTCATATGCCCTGATACCCCTGCCTCTGGTGCCGAATGTCCTCAGTTCCCGCGCCCGCGCCATTTGTCCCCCCTCTTCCGCCAGCACGAAGATGTAGCGGTAAAGAAAGAGAAGCTGCACGGCAAAGGGCTGCGGCATGCCCAGGCGTTCCAGTGCCGCGCATATGCCGGGAAAACCGGTTACGGCCACCAGGACCAGGGCCGAGCTTACCGTGAGAATAGCCCGCACCACGATGGACGCAAAGGATATCCACCCCCCGGTTATGCCCAGCGCGCCCACATGCAGCAGCACCTGGCGGTCGAACAGGGGATTGAACATGCCGACCACGACGGCAAACGGGATGATGACGGCGATCTTCTTCGCCAGGTAGAGGGCCGGGATGTTACCGAGGGTAATCATGAAGACCGGGAACAGGAAAAAGGGGAACAACGCTGACAGTTCATATTTTCCGCATGAGACGACGCAGATGACGAAGATAAGCGTCGCCAGCACTTTTGCGCGCGGATCGAGGCGATGGATGGCCGTATCACCGTCAGCCAGGAGATCAAGGTTTTTAAAGTCCAGCAAGGTGCCGTCGATACCGGCCATCGGCCATCTCCCGTAAAAAAGGGAGAATTGCACGCTCTCCCCGGTAATCAGCTAACGGATATTCCGCCTTTTCAGCGCGAACCCGCTCAAAAAGACGATTGCAAGCGTCATCAGACCGCCGACGACACCTGAAACGCTGGTGCCGAGACTGTCGTCCGCGTTACCTTTTGCTCTGTTTTCCGTTTTTGGGAACGAATAGTCGGGCAGAAAAGCGGTCCTTTTCTGGAGGGCTGTCATGACAGCATGAAGCCCCTGTTCCGGCCCTTTCAGCGTTTCCGTTCCCGTGACCCCGGCAATGGCCCATTCTAGGCCATCGGGGTATTTCGAGGCAAACCCGGACAGGATGCCGCCGGTCAGGAGGGCGACCACCAGGAAGAAGGCCAGCACCGTGCGCAATGGGCGTTTGTCCATGGTACGCGCTCCAAGGGCTTCCTGGATGATTTCGGGGCGGGCTCTTTGGACGAACGTGACGATCGCAACGGTTGCAACCCCCTCCACCACGCCAATGGCCAGGTGTATCGGCTGCATCAGCAACGCAAAGGCCGAAAACGGCAATGCGGAGATACCCGAGAAGACCGTCTCCAGCACCACGCCCAATGGACCCAACTGCAGGCCGATAATAGCCGATATCATGGTCGCCGCCACGATGCGCTTCCGCCCCGGTACAGGGCCGGCTATCCTTTTGTAGATCAGGGGATATACGAGAAAGGCAGGGATAAATCCCATGTTGAAGATGTTGCAGCCCAAGGCCAGCAAACCGCCGTCGGCAAAGAACAGCGCCTGCACCATAAGGACCGATGAGATCGTGAGGAAGGCGGCATAGGGACCGAGCAGGATCGACAGGAGAAGTCCCCCTCCCAGATGGCCGCTGGAACCGGTGCCAGGAATGGTGAAATTGATCATCTGCGCAGCAAAGAGAAATGCCCCCAGCACGCCCATGAGCGGCACCTTGCGGTCATCCAGCCCCTTGCGCACCTTGGCGGAACAATACGCGATCGCCCCCGCGGAAACGGCCCACATGGTTCCACCGACCGCTGGTGACAACAATGCATCTGCCATGTGCATGGTACGCCTCGTGTGTTACAAATTAATTTTTAAGTAGCACGACAACTATACGATTTAACGAGGCGAGGTGTCAACAAAAACAATCGGGAAACACCCCCTACCCCCTCTTCGGCGCACCGGCCATCATCTATTCAACTAACTTGACTCATGAGGAGCAAATCTGATATTTATATAAATTCGACCCAAACACAAAGGAATGCCTCTATATGTCGTATCCGCACATCATCATCGACGAGACGCGCTGCAAAGGTTGCGGGCTCTGCACCATCGCCTGCCCGCAAAAGCTGATCACACTGAGCGACACCCCCAACAACCAGGGCTTCACCGTTGCGGTTTTTTGCGACTCGGGAAAGTGCAGCGGCTGCGCGTTGTGCGCCGAGATGTGCCCCGACGTGGCCGTCATGGTATTCAAACAGAATTAGTGTTCCTCCGTGCGGTCTAGTCCGTACTCGTAATTCCGGCTATTTTGGTCGCTGCCGTCGTTGCGGCTCCTTGATGTAGCCCCTGCTGCACCTGCGTCGCCGCGCCTTGCCATCAGCCAAAATAGCCGCGGAATTACATCAAACGACTAACCGCACGGAACACTCGCACAAAACAGTAGCAACGGGGGTACGATTGTCCGAAAAACTTTTCGTCAAAGGGAACGAGGCGGTGGCCATGGCGGCCATTGAGGCCGGGTGCCGATACTATTTTGGTTACCCCATCACCCCGCAAAGCGATATCCCCGAATACCTTTCACGCGCACTTCCCCCCTTGGGTGGGGAGTTTATCCAGGCCGAGAGCGAAATCGGTGCCATCAACATGCTGCTGGGGGCATCGGCCACCGGCGTGCGCGCCATGACGTCCTCATCCGGTCCCGGCATATCTCTCAAGCAGGAAGGCATCTCCTACATGGCAGGCTCGGAGCTGCCCGGCGTGATCGTGGATATCATGCGGGCCGGTCCCGGCCTGGGCGGCATCGACGCATCCCAGGCCGACTACTTCCAGGCCACGCGTGGCGGCGGCCATGGGGGCTACCGTATCATCGTGCTGGCCCCGGCCTCGGTGCAGGAGATGTACGACCTGACCATGCTGGCCTTTGACCTGTCGGACATCTACCGCATACCGGCCATGGTGCTGGCCGACTCGGTCATCGGGCAGATGAAGGAATCGCTTACAGCACATCCGCGCCCAGAGGCCGCTTTGCCTGCCAAGGGATGGGTGGTGCGCGGCCGGGCGCCAAAGGAGCCGCAAAACGTAGTCAAATCCCTTTACCTGGGTGACGGCGAGATGGAGGCGTTTCACTGGAAGATGCATGCTCGCTACCAGGAACTGGCAGAAAAAGAGTGCCGCTGGGAGGAGATCCAGACCGAGGACGCTACGCTGGTGGTGACCGCTTTCGGCTCAACCGCCCGCATTGCCAGGACCGCCGTGGCCATGGCGCGGGAGGCGGATATGAAGGTCGGGCTGCTGCGGCCGATCACCCTCTTCCCATTCCCCAAGCAGTCATACGAGGCCATCTCCCGGCACTGCAAGAAGTTCCTGACCATCGAACTCAGCACCGGTCAGATGGTTGAGGATGTGCGTCTCTCGGTGGCCCGCGATGCCGAAGTTTCCTTCTATGGCCGCCCACCCGGCGCCGGTTCGCTGCCGACGCCGGAGGAACTCTTCGAACAGATCAAAAAGCAGTATTGACGCACGCAGGGACGCCCTGCGGATGAGGAATTCGATGAAACAGGTATTCAAAAGGCCCGAGAGCCTGAAAGATGTCCAGACCCACTTCTGCCCCGGCTGTCATCACGGTTCCATCCATCGTCTGGTGGCCGAGGCCATGGACGAATTCGACATCAGAAGCCGGACTATCGGGATTGCTTCGGTGGGCTGCTCGGTCTTCTTGTACAGTTATTTTGATATTGACGTCATCGAGGCGCCCCACGGCCGGGCACCGGCTGTCGCCACCGGGGCAAAACGCGCCCGTGCCGACCGGATCGTCTTCACCTACCAGGGAGACGGCGATCTGGCCGCCATCGGCACGTCAGAGATCATCCACGCCGCCAACCGGGGCGAGGATATCACGGTGATATTCGTCAACAACACCACCTACGGCATGACCGGCGGCCAGATGGCCCCCACCACCATGATCGGACAAAAAACCTCAACCTCTCCCTATGGCCGCAACCAGAGTAAGGACGGCTATCCAATCCGCATGGCCGAATTGTTGGCCCAGTTGGAAGGGGTTGCCTTTTCGGCCCGCGTGGCGGTTAATTCTCCCAAAAACGTTATGCAGGCCAAGAAAATGATCAAGACAGCTTTCCGTTATCAGGTGGAACGGAAAGGATTTTCCTTTATCGAGGCCCTGGCCGCCTGTCCGACCAACTGGAGCATGAATCCGCTGGCCGCCAATGAACGGGTGGGAGACGAAATGATCCCCTACTTCCCGTTGGGCGTGTATCGCAATACCGCTAACCTTTGAGTCTCTTACAAAACGTCATGAGGAGGCCGATATGCAAGGCGCAAGCGAGTGAGGGAACGAGGCGTACTGTTTAGTACGTTTAGTTTCCGAACGAGCAGCAACACAGCAGATCGGCCCCGCAATAGTTTTGCAAGAGGCTACTTTGATCGACCTGGAGCTACCCATGCGTCACGATGTCTTCATAGCCGGCTACGGAGGCCAGGGGGTACTGCTGGCCGGCAACCTGCTCTCTTACGCTGCCATCCACGAGAACAGGAACGTCTCGTTCTTCCCCGCCTACGGCGTGGAGAAACGCGGCGGATCGGCCATGTGTACCGTGGTCTTTTCCGACGGCGACACAGGGTCGCCGGTGGTCGGAAACCCGTCGGTGGCACTGATCCTGAACCAGCTTTCCTTTGACAAGTACGCAGCCAAGGTCAAGCCGGGCGGTGTTTGTATCGTCAACTCGACCCTGGTGGATACCGGTAGCTGCGGGTTGACGTGTGTGGAGCTCGTGGCGGTGCCGATGAACCAGATTGCCCTTGACCTGGGGGATATGCGCATGGTCAACATGGTGGCATGCGGGGCGTATGCCGCAAAGAGTGGATCGCTGGCACTCGAATCCCTGGAGGAGGCTTTGAAGAAAGCCCTGCCGGAGCGTAATCACCGCCTGATCCCGGCCAATATCAGGGCGATCCGGGCTGGAGCGGCAGCAGCAGTTTCCGATCCGTAAAGGAGGTATGATAGGCGGCAAAGACCACTTTCCGGACGAAAACATGTTAAAGAAACACTTGACGCAACCACCCTTTATTTGTTACAAAAAGAATTCCACTTATTGGGGTGTCGCCAAGCGGTAAGGCATTGGACTCTGACTCCAACATTCCGAGGTTCGAATCCTCGCACCCCAGCCAATAATTCAACCAGCTCATTTGGCTGATGAAAAACAAAGACCTTTTATCTCTCAGTATACAAGTGAGTATACTCAGAAGGTAAGAGGTCTTGTCATATCCAACCCATCCAATCTCTCGCAATGGTCATTTTTCTTCAAGGCTAAAGTACCTGTTGACCTTCAGCGGTCTTATATGACATCGTTTTTCATCATCAATTATTTCGCCCATTAAAGGTATATAACCATGACACTGATAATGCTGTTGACAGTCATAGCCCTTATAACACTTCCTTCAATAATCTGGCTCTATGCACTGACGGATGCAATAATCAATACCTTTAAGACGTTTGGCATCAAGATCATCTGGATACTGGCACTCTGTTTTTTCCCTCCCGTTGGGACAGTGCTTTATTACCTTATCGGCCGTAATCAGAGAAGGACGTATTATCCTGTCGGCAGGCTTGTGCTTGTCTTCATACTGATCCTCCCAATCATAATGACAATTGCGTATTACCTGCAATCACCGGAGCCGGAGACAAACATGGAGCCATCAGCACCTTCAAAGGCTATTCAGATCTAGGAGTTTAGGAAACATGACCAAAGTTGATAGGGAAGAACGGTGTAATGACGAATACCGGATCTCTCAAACCGGAATCATTTGATATATTTTTCCGTCAATATCGACGGTTCCACGGGCAACAAGATATGGAAGGTGGCTCCCGGGCACTCGCTTTGATCATACCCTTGCGATTCCACCCAGATGGACCCGCCGTGCATTTCGGCAACCCCCTTTGCGATGGAGAGCCCAAGGCCGGCCCCCCGGGACTTGAAAGCGACCTTGCCACTGCTGTGCTCTTCTATATTGCCCGCTTCGTAAAATTTATCAAAGATGCGCTTCTGGTCGTCCGGGTCGATGCCGATCCCGGTGTCTGATACGGCAATCTCGACAAATGGCTGCCGCTCCGACGAAAAAACGCCATCAAAGCCGGAAGTCTGCGGATTCGGCACCAGGTGCCTGAGGGATGTTATGACGGATATATTTCCTCCATCCGGCGTAAATTTGATGGCATTGCCCAGAACATTCGACAATAGCTGGTAAAGCCGCGTCTTGTCGCCGCGGATCATGGGAAGGGCATCATCCAGCGTTACGTTGATCTCTTGTTTGCGCAAGACAAAGAAAAGATGCAACTCACGTATGATCTCCTCGATAAGGGCGTTCACGTTCACCTGCTCCAACTTGAGATCAAGCTGTTTCTGGTCGATTTTCGATACATCGATCATATCCTTGACAACAGTATCGAGGCGCGCGGCCGCGCTGGAGATATTATTGATCATCTCCTGGGCAGCAGCAGGCAGTTTCTCCATCATGACGGACTGGAGCAATTCCGCATACCCCATGATGATCGTGAGCGGCGTCTTCAACTCGTGCGAAGCGAGCCCCAGGAATGAATCTTTCATCCGATTCAGGCGTGCCAGGCCCGCGGTGCTGTTTTCAAGGTTGGTGATGATTTCCCGCTCCTTCGTGACATCTCGCATGAGTACCTGCAGCAGGCTCTGCTCCCCAATGGTGACGCAACTGGTGTGAATCTTCCCCACCAGCTGTTCCTGGCGGCTGTTGACAATGGTAACCTCTCCGGATAAATGCTTTTCACTGAAGGCATCGGCAATATTTCTCAAAAAACGCTGGATGTTTTCGACATTGAGCAACAAAAGCAGGGCAGAAACGTGCTTGCCGACAAAGGCGGCCGCCGGATAGCCGCAAAATTCCTCAGCCATCTTGTTGGCGATGATAATGGTTTCATTCTGATCGAGAATGATGATCGCATCCCCCGCCTCGTCCAAAAGCGTCTTATAGAGTTCCTCCGATTTTTCCAACTCCAGGCTAAGTTTTTCCAACTGCTGGTACGAATCGTGAAGTTGGAAATGCGTTGCCGACAGCTCCTTGTAATTGTCCCTCAATGCCATATCGTGGGCCGCCAGTGCGGTTGCCATGGCGTTTATCTTGAGGCTCAATTCATTCAGCTCGTAAACGGGCAGTTCCTGCATGGGGGAGGTGAAATCGCCCTGGGAAATACGGGTAACGCCGTCCAACAGGCTTGAAATGGGCTCTATGATGCTACGTTTGATGAAATAAACCACCAGGGCAAATGAGGCGAGGAGAAATGCAATAAACACGATTATGGACCTGATGATAACGGCATGCACCTTCTGATCGATGACACTCTGCGGGAAACCGATATGGATGAAGGCCGCCGTTTCGCCGTCAGAGGCCCTGACAGGGATCATGGTGTCATAGTAGCTGCCTTTGGGCCCTTCTGTCGCGTTGCTGTTGCGCATGCCCTTGTTCTCATCCTCTGGGACTGATTTTGCGAAATCCAACCGGGCAAAAGAGCTGTCGTTGACAAACATTACCGAACCGTCTTTTCCCTTAATGACACAATAGGCCATTTCAGGGTCGGACTGGACAATCTCGCGGCATTTATCCGCCAAGCCGGCCACATCACGAATATTGATCCCCAGGGCAAGCACCTTCTCGATATTAGCCTTAAAAGCGGCCGCCAAGCCTTGGGAACGCAACCCCATCTCATGGATGTAATCCCTGCGAAAGACGGCGATATCCAGCCCGGTATTGGCGAGAGTCGTCATCGCAAGGATGACGAAAGAGAACAAAATTATGCGTTTTTCAAGGGATTGTTTCATCTGGTCAAACGAGCCTTGTTTTATGATCCGGATAATATTTTGTGATATGAAAGAGAAATATTATAGCATGATAAAAGAAAACTGAATCGCTATTTCTAAATCCCGATTACCGCGATTCGTATCGCTCGGAAATTAAAGGTTGACGATTTGTAAAGATGTTTTATTATTACAGCCCATTGATGTTTATGTAACGAACAAAATACGATTCAATTCAGACAGACACCACCCAAAGGAGGGGAGCATGGCATTACGGGTTGCAATCAACGGCTTTGGCAGAATTGGGAGAATGGTCCTCAGAGCGGCGTGCAAGGACAAGAACATCGAGTTTGTGGCTATTAATGACTTGACCGATGCCACGACCCTGGCGCACCTGTTCAAATACGATTCCGTGCATGGCACCTTCCCCGGCAAAGTGGAGGCGAAAGACAATCAACTGATCGTCAATGGCAAAGCGATAAAGATATATGCGGTCAAAGACCCAGCGGATTTGCCGTGGAAGAAAGATAAAATCGATGTCGTTCTTGAGTCCACCGGCCTGTTCACCTCGAAGGAAAAGGCAGAACTGCATATAAAAGCCGGCGCCAAAAAGGTCGTCATCTCCGCGCCCGCTACAAATGAAGATATCACCATCGTCGTGGGCGTTAATGACCATCTCTATGATCCCAAGAAGCACCATATCATCTCCAATGCATCCTGCACCACCAACTGCCTGGCTCCGGTGGCAAAGGTTCTCAACGATGTCTTCGGCATTGAAAAGGGGCTCGTGACCACGGTACATTCCTACACGAACGACCAACGTATCCTTGACCTGCCCCATAAGGACCTGCGACGCGCCCGCGCGGCAGCTCTTTCCATGATCCCCACAACCACCGGGGCAGCCAAGGCCGTAGCCCTGGTTCTTCCCGAACTCAAAGGCAAGCTGGATGGCATGGCCATCCGCGTTCCGACGCCGAACGTGTCTGTTATAGATCTTGTTGCCACCCTGAAAAAGAAGACCGATGCCGCCAAGGTCAATGCAGCGCTGAAAAAAGCAGCCAAGGGTCCGCTCAAGGGAATACTGGATTACGTGGAGGAACCGCTTGTCTCTATCGATTTCAACGGCCGCCCGGTCTCGTCCTCCGTTGACGCCTCCTGTACCAAGGTAATCGGGGACAATATGGTGAAGGTTATCAGCTGGTATGACAACGAGGCCGGTTTCTCACACCGGGTGGTTGACCTATTCAAGCTGATCGCTTCAAAGAAATAGCACCTGCGTGTGTCCGTAACCTGAGGGGGGATCAAATTCCCCCTCTTTTTTTGCCGACGCATCGTTTACCGATTTCACATCAATGATGAAACCAAGACGGCGAGAAGTGAGACGACGGAGATGTACCGGTAGTACGTTGAGGAGCCGAAGACGAGCCAACAAAAGAATAGCGCCTTGATTTGGAGTTGGTATTACACCATTTTTTTGAGGAGAGCCATATGCCGATCCGCTATATCGATCAGATTAAAGACCTTAAAAACAAAAGGATTTTTATCCGGGTCGATTTCAACGTTCCCCAGGATGATAAAGGAACCATAACCGAAGACACCCGGATCGCCGGCGCCGTGCCGACCATCAGGTATGCCGTGGAACAGGGAGCAAAAATAGTACTGGCCTCTCACCTGGGACGCCCCAAGGGCGAAAAAAATGCTAAGTACACCATGGCACCGGCCGCCAAGCGCCTATCGGAATTGCTCGGCCTAAAGGTAAAACAGGCTCCTGATTGCTTTGGCCCCGAGGTCAGCGGTCTGCTCGACGCAATGAAGCCGGGCGACGTGGTTATGCTGGAAAACGTGCGATTCTACCCGGGTGAAGAAAAAAACGACATGGCCTTTGCCAAGCAACTTGCCAATGGCTGCGAAATTTACGTAAACGACGCCTTTGCCGTCTCCCACCGTGCCCATGCTTCGGTGGAGGCCATCACTAAATGCATTCCGACCATTGCGGCCGGATTCCTGATGCGCAACGAAATGACCTTCTTCGACAAAGCCATGCGCAATCCGGTTCGCCCACTGGTTGCCATACTGGGCGGAGCCAAGGTATCCGGCAAGTTGGAGGTACTGCAAACACTGGTCAACAAAGTCGATAAGGTCGTGATCGGCGGCGGCATGGCTTTCACGTTCCTCAAGGCTTTGGGGTATTCGGTCGGCAAATCCCTGGTGGAAGACGAATTGATACTCACCGCCAAACGGATAATGGACAAAGCCAAAAAACGCGGGGTTTCATTCTATCTCCCGGTAGACTGCGTCGTGGCCAACGCCTTCGAAGCCACGGCAACCAACTTCATTACCACCGTACAGGAAATCCCCGAGGGGTGGATGGCGCTTGACATCGGTCCCGCCTCGGCGACCCTCTTTGCCGAAACGTTGCGGGACGCGAAGACCGTTATTTGGAACGGCCCCATGGGTGTCTTTGAGATGGATGCCTTTGCCCGCGGCACTTTTTCAGTGGCCGAAGCGGTCGGCAATTGTTACGCCACCACCATCATCGGTGGCGGCGACACCGATGCGGCCGTTCGCAAGGCTGGCGTAGATTCGAAGGTCAGTTACATTTCAACCGGCGGCGGCGCGTTCCTGGAATTACTGGAGGGCAAGATCCTGCCGGGTGTGAAGGCCCTTGACATCAAGATGAAAAAATAGGGGGAACCATGCGTACGCCGGTCATTGCAGGAAACTGGAAACTGTTCAAAACCATTGGTGAAGCAATCGGCTTGGTCAAAGACCTCAAGCCTCTGGTTGCCGGAACCAAAGGAGTCGAAATCATCGTCGCCCCGGTCTTCACCGCCTTGGGGCGCGTGGCAGACGAGCTCGCGGGGTCCAACATCCTGCTTGCCGCTCAGGACTGCTACTGGGAGGAGGAAGGCGCCTTCACCGGCGAGGTGGCCCCCGGCATGTTGAAAGACGCCGGGTGCAGCCATGTGATTATCGGACACTCGGAACGGCGTCAATACTTTGGTGAGACCGATGTGACCGTCAATAAGAAGGTCAAGGCTGCCATCAATGCCGGCCTGACAGCGATCGTCTGTGTCGGCGAGACCCTTGCTGAACGCGAGGCAGACAAAACCTTTGCCATTATTGAAACCCAGTTATGGGGGGGGTTGGAGGGCCTTGCTCCGGAAGCCTTCTCCAAGGTGGTCGTCGCCTATGAACCGGTCTGGGCCATAGGCACCGGCAAGACCGCCAGCGATACCCAGGCCCAGGAAGTGCACGCCTTCATCCGCAGCCTCATTGCACGGTGTTTCAGCCAGGAGAGCGCCGCAGGTTTGCGCATACTCTATGGCGGCAGCGTCAAACCGGACAATATCAAGGAATTGATGGCGCAGCCCGATATCGACGGCGCGCTGGTGGGCGGAGCAAGCCTCAATTCAGCATCGTTTGCCGCCATAACAAACTTTGCCGGATAGGTTCGTGGTGTAAAACCTGCCACAGGGACGCTGAGACACAGAAAAATCACAGAAGTTTATTCAAATATACTCCAATCCGTATATGATGAAAAATAATGACATCAAAATGTTATCTAACCCTATGAAATGTTTATCTCCATTTCTCCGTGACTCTGTGGCGAATGCTTTTTATGGGATAAAAACTTTACAAATCAGAAATTCCTATGGTATAGAATTCTTTCGCACTAAACTTCCCGAGGATACGAGATGACTATAGCCCTTACGATATTGCACATCCTGGTCAGCATATTCCTGATTGCCGTTGTCTTGCTGCAATCCGGAAAAGGTGCCGAAATGGGCGCCTCATTTGGTAGCGGCGGCAGCCAATCCGTTTTTGGAGCTGGCGGCGGCACCACGTTTTTAAGCAAGATGACCACGGGCGCTGCCGTGATTTTCATGCTGACCTCGCTGACGCTGGCCTACATCTCGGGCCAACCGTCCTCGTCATCAATCATGTCGGGAAAAGGGAAGTCCTCCTCTGCCGCAAAATTGCCGGTTCAGGTTCCGCAGCCGACTGTGCCTGTACAGCAGAATAAGCCGGCCACTATGCCGACTGTACCGACAGCCCCTGTCCAACCTCAAAAATAGTTTTTTGTTCTTGATTACATGCAATCAATATGCTATTAAGCTAAATTCAATTGCCGGAGTGGTGGAACTGGTAGACACACCATCTTGAGGGGGTGGCGGGCAATAGCCCATGCGAGTTCGAGTCTCGCCTTCGGCACCAACCCAAAGAAATCAATAAGTTAGTTTATTGAGACCATAGAGAACCCGTTTTTGGTACAGTTTCGAGAGAGCTTCTAGCTCTTTGCCACTGTACGGAAAGCGGGTTTTTCATGTCCACAAGCAAACAGCTATTCACTCACCCTACCAACTCAGAAACAGAAACCCACTCCAGACGTACCGGAATGCCCTACCCTGTGCCTCAGCACTTTGGTTGATCTCTACATCAAGGAACACTCCCCCAGGTGGACGGGGAAGAGCCTACAGGAGTTCAAAGGTCAGTTCTCTGCGTTGGTCATACCCCTTGGAGACCTTCCGATAACCTCCCTAGATGAGAGATTTCGGTGGTGAGATGCTCAAAAAAGCATTTGAAAGTGGCGGTACACTTGGTAGCTTAGCCCAGCTATTGAAGATATGGAAAAACATGTATGCGGCTTACAACAACATATTGATACGTTGAAGAAAGTGAAATCGACACTGGGTGGAAATTGAAGGTTACAATTAGGTTTTCTGACAGGGCTAATATCAGTCTGTTGACCCTTTCGCACGAATCCTTGCGCCAACGAGTATAGCCCAAACCAGTCGAGAGATATTCTAAAGGGCGTTGTGATGAATGCTCTATAAAGTTGCTTGAGGCTCCAACACGTTGTTGCATATCAATTGTCAATCAATAATTAATGCTCTTTTATGAAAGTGAGCGTATAATAATTAAAGTGGGAGCATTAAACAATTCATATACTATTTGATGTTGGGGGAAAGAAAGAAGGTGAGTGTATGAAAGTAATTGACTTTCTTGTTACTGCATTGCTCATTATGACGTTCTCCCCTTAAACTGATCCAAAAAATTGTGTTAGACTTTCGGCATCCGAAAGGAGACACAATGAGGAAATCGAGGTTCACAGAGGAACAGGTTGCAGCAGCAGTGAGACAGGCCGAATCAGGGGTTCCAGTGGTA
>JARLHN010000038.1 GCA_031292255.1 Oryzomonas sp.
CAGCGGCAGTAAAAGTATAGGATATAGGATTTTCCGTTCCAACGTTTTGATACAAAATCGGATCTGCCAATGCTGCCGTTCCGCATAACATGCTAACAGCCAAAGCACTTAAAATAAGATTTCTTTTCATTTAATCCTCCATATAATTGCAGGTCCATTGGAATTAACAACTACTCTCCCGAATGCATAATTATTCAAGAAGCACTATTTATGCCAATTTCGCAACACACTAAAATATATATACTTTAATGTCAACCCATTAATGCTCATCATTTGATTGTAAATTATTTCGACATATTCCGCCGCAACCCCAGGGACTCAGAAATTACCAACAAAATATATTCTTATGCATGCTCGAAGTGCCGTGACGTTACCCATCAGTAGACCAAGGGATCAGGATTGTCGATCATCGGGTTGAGACGGACAGCCAGGGAAAACAGATAAGGGTAATCGACCTTGAGGTGTTGCATGTAAAGCAGCCATTCGCGGGAAAGGTGTCCGAAGACGCGCCTAATGTCGCCATTTAAATGTTCGATATCGCTCTGGGGCAGGTCATCAAAGAAGGGGCGCGCCTCCAACTCTTCCACAAGATGGAATACTGCCCACAGCAGATCGGTAAACTGGTCATGCTCCATCAGGTTCTGATTTTCCAGGAGTCCGACCAGGAACGAGCGCCTTTCGATCAGGAACCCTTTCAGCTGGTTCTTGTCGCATCCGGCACAACTCACCTTGATGTCGGTCCCGCGCAGGTAGTCCAGCGCTTTCGCGAATTCACCATCTTTCCAGGTGCCGTTGACCAGAAGGTGGTGTTTCAATTCTGCACAGGCAACAACATAGGCTGACAACTCTTTCAGAAGGCGGTTGCCGACTTCGCTGAAAAAAACCCCGATCACCATATTCAACTTGCGTATGACCGCCTGACGCTCCTGTTCCTGGACAATTTGTTCAACAATAAGTGTAATAAATATTACATAGATAGGCAAAAAAGCAAGGTTACCAATAAAACTCGATACAATGTCTCGGCTGTTGCCGAGCACAAAATAGTCAACCAGATACAGGGCCAGGGATGCCCCAGCCAAGACCGCTAATATGATGTACTTTTTAAGAAACAATCCGCTCACCCCTTTTCTCCATTTCAGTTTTCCCGCAGGGCATCGACGATATTCAACCGGCTGGCCCGCAGGGCAGGAATTACGCCGCCCACAAACCCCATCACCAGGGAAAACGACAACGATTTGTATGCGATCTCTGGTGTAAGGGTAAATGAAAAGGCAAGCTCGGAAAAGGTCTGCCAGTTCATGGTCGATATGGTGATAAACTGCATAAAAGACGCCATGAAAAGGCCGGCGCCTCCTCCAATCAGGCCGAGCAGAAGCGATTCAATCAGAAAGGCCAGCATTATGCTGCTGCGTTGAAAGCCGATGGCCCGCAGGGTTCCGATCTCTCCTACCCTGTTGGCGACGGCGGCATACATGGTGATCATGGCGCCGATGATGGCCCCCAGCGAGAAAATCACCGATAACGACATGCCGAGTATGTGCAGAAATTTGGCCATGGCTTCGGACTGGTCACGGTAGTAACGGGTTTCACGGCGGACATCCAAAGTCAGGCGCGGATCGGCATCGAGTTTGGCCTTGACCGCCGGAAAATCAACACTGTCGCGCAACCTGAAGGTGACCGAGGAATACACCGGCCTACGGAAGGCCTGCATCAACTGGATGGCGTCTCCCCATATCTCGGAATTGAAACCGGCAGCACCGGCATCAAAGATACCAACCACTGTCCAGTCGCGCATTCCGAAACGGAGTGACTCGCCGATCCCACCCCCTTTGAAGCGCTGGGCGATACTGCTGCCCGCCATGATTTCCGCTGAACCGGGTCGCGGCATGCGTCCTTCTGTCAGTCGCACCTGGGGTCGCAGTTTGAGCGAGGCCTTATCGACCCCCCTGATGACCACGTTGGCCGGCTTGTCGCTGCCGCGTTTAGGAAGGCTGATCAGCACGACCAACTCCTTGGCTGCCAGCAGAGTGCCGTCACTTCCGGTAGCGATATCCGGCAGGCTCTCCACTATGGCGGCCTGGGAACGCTCCACACCGCTTTGCACCTCTGAGTTGGCCGCCTTGCGGGTAACAATTACGTTGTCGTCGGAACCGGTATCAATCAGCGTTTTTTCCAATCCCGCAGACAACATCAGGATCGAGGCAAAGACAAACACCACCAGCGCCATGCCCGTTGCCGTCAGGAAGGTTGTGAGACGGCGGGTTAGAAGATTGCGAAAGCTATAGGAAATCGGTATTGGCATCTTATCCGCCTGCTCGTTACTCGGGTAGCATGATGGTGAAACGGCATCCACCTTCGGGAGGCGATTCGACGGTGATTGTGCCGCCATGGGCTTCTATAATGCGGTAGGTGACGGCCAGTCCGAGGCCGGAGCCATCTATTTTTGTGGTCCAGAAAGGCTCGAAAAGATGGGCCGCCATGATGCTGTCAATGCCGGAACCGGTGTCGGACACTGTAATGACCGCCGACAGGGTTTTATGAAAGCCATCAACGCCGCTGAAATGGAAACGCGATTCGATTTTCACCACCCCCCCCTCCGGCATGGCGTCCGCGGCGTTACGGAACAGATTCAGCAGGACCTGGCGCAGCTGATTGACATCGGCCTGAATCTGTATATGCGCTCCGGCAAGATTGTGGAAGGATACCTTGCTGAAGTGGCTGTCCGAAGAGAGTAACACAATCGTGTCTTCCACCAGCGGCCGCAGCTCAAACCTCTCTTTGCAGGGCGCGGATGGACGGGCATAGGCCAAAAAGTCGGTAATCAGGCCGTTGAGCCTGCCTGCCTCGCGCAACACGATCCTCAAGAGTCGCTGCTCGTTTTCGGATATGGAACCATGCTCGGCCAGCAACTGGACCGACCCGCTCATTGCCGCCAATGGATTTCTGATTTCGTGGGCCATGCGGGCGGATATCTCACCCAAGGCCGCCAACCGATCCGCTCTCTTGAGGGCCTCTTCCATCCGTTTCAAAGACGTGAGATCTTTGAAGTTGATGATGATGCCCGCCTGCCCCCCCTGACTATCGGTGAACGGTACGGCGTTGTAGCCGAGGGTCATCAGTTCGCCATTCTGTAACGTATAGTCAAACTCCCCGTCCATCCTGGTATCCATGTCCCCGAAAATATCCGCAAGTGCCGGAAAAATCTCCACAAGCCGGGTATTGTAGACGTCAGCTTGCGTGATGCCGGTAATCATTTCGGCATAATGATTGAAAACCCTGATCCTGCCGGTTGGGGTTGCGGTAAGCAGGCCGCTTTCCAGGTTTGACACAATGCTCGTGCTCAAACGCTCAAGTTCATCATAATTGACGGTTTTTTCGCGGAGAGCCTCCTCGCTTTCCCGGGCCCGTGCCGAAAGAAGGCCGGTGATAAGAGCCGTCAGATAAAAACCCATCAGGTTGAAAAAGATTGTGTAAAAGATATGCGATGCGCCAAGCTGCTGGGCGTCGGACCGGCTGAGGCCGATCGTGTTCAGCAGGCCGAAGTACTGCATGTCAACGATGGAACCGTAAACTATGCTGCAGAGGGATGCCGTGTAGAGTGCTTCCCGACCGCCCAGCAACAGGCCAGCGCTCATGATGGAGAGGAGATAAAGAAATGAATAGGGACTGAGTATGCCGTTGGTAAACAGCAACAGAACCGTTACGAAGAGCAGGTCCCAGATCGTCTGGAGGTAGGCGATAAAAGCATGGAATTTCTGGTATCTGAGAAAAAACAGGCAACCAAGCGAGAACAGGAACGAAAAGGCCATCAAACGGACCAGGCCACTCTGGAGATGGTCCCCAGCCGCGGCAAGGTCCTGATAGTTCAACAGTATGGTTGAAGCCAGGAAAAGGAATGACACCTCGATCCTGGCATAAATGAAAAGCCTGAGTTTTCGTTCAAGCCCCATATTATTATCCGCCGACGGCCCCCGCCAGCTTGAAGATCGGCAGGTACATGGCTACAACCAGCCCGCCGACGGTCGTACCCAGGAACACCATCAAGAGCGGCTCCATCATGGAGGTCATGGCCGACACAGCATCATCCACCTCGTCATCATAAAAATCGGCGATCTTGCTCAGCATGGCGTCCATGGCACCGGTTGCCTCGCCAACGGCAATCATTTGGACGACCATGGGCGGGAAAACGCCGCAGGAGGCCAGAGGTTCGGCCATGGTCTTGCCCTCGGAGATAGCTTGGCGCACGCCGTAGATAGCCTCTTCGACGATCTTGTTGCCGGCTGTCCGGGCCACGATATCCAGGCCGTCCATGATCGGCACGCCGGAACTGACCATCGTCCCCAGGGTCCTGGTGAATTTCGCAACGGCAACCTTCCTGATCAGCGGGCCGACAATCGGCGCTTTGAGCGCCATACTATCGATCTTTTTCCGCCCGCCGGATGTTGCGTAGTATTTCTTGACGGCGGTGACGATACCGAAGAACGCAGCAATGATGACAAGGATGTACTTCATCAGAAAATTGCTCAGGCCGATGACAAACTTGGTCGGGGCCGGCAATTCGCCGCCGAAGTCGGCAAACATCTTGGCAAAGGTCGGGATGACGAAGATAAGGATAACCCCGACGACCACAACCGCGATGGACATGATGGTGATCGGATAGACCATGGCGCCCTTGATCTGTTTCTTCAGCTTCATGGCCTTTTCGATATAGGCGGCCAGACGGTTCAGTATCGTGTCAAGAATACCGCCGACCTCACCGGCAGCCACCAGGTTTACATAGAGCTGATCAAAGGCCTTGGGATGCTTGCCCAGGGCGTCGGCAAAGGTTGAACCGCTTTCCACGCTTTCCTTGACCTTGTAGAGTATCTCCTTGAAGGTCTTGTTCTCCTGCTGGCTGGCCAGAATTTCCAGGCATTGGACCAGCGGCAGCCCCGAATCGATCATGGTGGCGAACTGACGGGTAAAAACGACCAGGTCTTTGGTACTGATCTTGCCGCCGCCAAACGTGGGGAGCTTGAAGGAAAACGACTTTGCCTGCTCATTGATGGTGATATTGGTGAAACCGTACTTTTTCAACTGGGCTTCAACAATATTGGCGCCAGCGGCCTCTATGACGCCCTTTTGCAGTCCGCCGGTTCTCGTGCGCGCTTCCCATGAAAATTTTGGCATTATCCGATACTCCTCGTTTTTAGTGCACAGGTTGCCGTCTCTGCATATTCAGTCCCACGGAGGGGTTGCTGATCATCTGTTTGAGTTCTTCCGGATCCAGGGAGCGTCCAAGGGCCTCTTCCAGCGATATAATTCGTTTCAGGTACAGGGATAAAAGCGATTGATTCATGGTCTGCATGCCGAATTTTTCCTGTCCGACCTGCATCTGGGAATAGATCTGGTGGACCTTGTCTTCCCGGATCAGGTTGCGAATGGCGGCATTGGGAACCATGATCTCCAGGGACAAAGCACGGCCACCTGAGTTCATTTTCGGAATCAGCGACTGGGACAGGACCCCTTCCAGCACAAAGGAAAGCTGCGCCCGTATCTGGGTCTGCTGATACGGAGGGAACACGTCCACAACCCGGTTGATGGTCTGGACGCAGGAGTTGGTATGCAGGGTGGCCAGGCAGAGGTGGCCGGTTTCCGAAAGGGTCAGCGCCGCCTCGATGGTTTCCAGGTCGCGCAGCTCTCCTACCAGAACCACGTCAGGGTCCTGGCGCAGTACATATTTGAGGGCATTTTTGAATCCCTTGGTATCGGACCCTACCTCACGCTGATTGATGAGGCACCCTTTATGGGGGTGCAGGTACTCGATCGGATCCTCGATGGTGACAATGTGCTCGCGGCGGTTGATATTGATGTAATCGATTATGGAGGCCAGCGTGGTGGATTTGCCGCTGCCGGTCGGACCGGTCACCAGGATCAGTCCGCGGGATTTGGCCGCCAGTTCCGAAACTATGGGAGGCAACCCAAGCTCTTCGAACGTCAGTACCCGGTAGGGAATAACCCTGAATACGCCGGCCACGGCCCCACGCTGAACAAATATATTGCCCCGGAAGCGGGAAAGCCCCTTGACCCCGAATGAAAGGTCCAGTTCGTTTTCCTCTTCGAATTTGTGTTTTTGGGCATCGGTCAGGACGCTATAGCAGAGTTGTTTGGTTTCGATCTGGTTCAACGGCGGAAAGTCAAGCGGTGTCAGCTTGCCGTCAACCCTGATCTGGGGCGCAGTGTTGGTGGTGATGTGCAGGTCGGAACCATTGTTCTCGACAAGAATCTTCAGCAGTTGATGGAGATTAACCATTGACTCCGTCCTTTCTCGCAGGCTATTGAAAAACTATTGCGGAGAGCCGTCTGCGGCGTTGCGCGGTACTCGCAACCTCCGCTAACCGCCCGCGTTATGCCTCGGCTGCTCCGTTCCGTGCGCCTGGCATCCGGCCTTCCTCATGACGTTTTTCTACATCCTGCTAGTCATCAGCAACGGTCACCCGCACGACCTCTTCAAAGGAAGTAACCCCTTCCTTGAGCTTGGTAAGCCCCGACTGTCGCATGGTCTTGATGCCCAGCCGCATCGATTCCCGTTTGATCTCGGCGGTGTTGGCCCCGTTGAGAATCAGCTCGCGGATCTCATCCAGCATGGGCATGACCTGATAAAAACCGACCCGCCCCTTGTAACCGGTATTGTTGCAGACGGGACATCCCTTGCCGCGCATGCAGACAAAGGAAGGCGCTTCATCCGGCAGGACGCCGGCATCGATCAGCGCCTGGATCGGGATATCCTCCGGTTCCTTGCATTCGCCGCAGACGCGGCGGGCAAGACGCTGGGCCGTGATCAGGTTGACGGCCGACGCCACCAGAAACGGTTCGATGCCCATATTGAGCAGACGGTTGATGGTGGCCGGCGCATCGTTGGTGTGAAGCGTGGAGAGTACCAAGTGGCCGGTCAAGGCCGCTTTTGTGGCGATTTCAGCGGTTTCGAAATCGCGGATCTCGCCGATCATGATGATATCGGGGTCCTGCCTCAGAAACGAGCGTAGCGCGGCGGCAAAATTAAGGCCTATGTCCTCGTGCATCTGAACCTGATTGATCCCGGCAAAGTTGAATTCAACCGGGTCCTCGGCGGTCGAGATATTCTCGGACACCTTATTGAGTTCGGAGAGAGCCGAATAGAGTGAAACCGTTTTGCCGCTCCCCGTGGGGCCGGTGACCAGCACCATGCCGAACGGCTTGTGGATCTCGCGCAGAAAGTGCGCCAGGGCTTCCGGTTCGTACCCCAGCTTGGTCAAGTCCGTTTGCAGATTGCTCTTATCCAGCAAACGCATGCAGATTTTCTCGCCGAACAGCGTCGGCAGCACCGAAACACGGAAATCCATATCCTTTCCGCCGCCCAGCTTGATCTTGATGCGTCCATCCTGGGGGAGGCGCCGTTCGGCTATATCCAGTTCAGACATAATCTTTATACGTGAGGTAATGGCATTTTTCAGCTTGAGCGGAGGCTTCATAACCTCATAGAGCACACCGTCGATGCGGTAGCGGACGCGGAACATCTTCTCATAGGGCTCGATATGGATATCGCTGGCCTTTTTCCTGATGGCGTCCTGCAGGATGGCGTTGACCATCTTGACGACCGGGGCGTCCTCTGTGGCCCTCTCCAAGGAGTTGATGTCCACTTCCTCGGCGTCGCCGATGACCTCCACATCCTCAAAGTCCATGTCGCCAATAACATCGGCCAAGGAGGCGGACTGGTCGTAATTCTTGTCGATGGCTTTCTTGATATCAGCTTCGGACGCAACCACCATCTCCACGTTATAGCCGGTCATGAACTTGATATCTTCAATGGCGAACAGATTCGAAGGATCACTGACCGCGACGATCAACGTCGCACCGGCCCGGTTGACCGGTATAAGCTGGTATTTTTGAACAACTTCCTGGGGAATGACCTTGATGACGGCCTGATCTATGTCATAATCGGATAAGTTTACCGCGGGGACACCGTACTGCTTGGAGAGGAACGAACTGAGATTTTGAGAGGTTATGGCATTTTGTTTGATCAGGACCGTGCCGAGTCGCATCTGGCCGCCGGAAAGTTTTTGTTCCTCAAGTGCCCTTGCAAGCTGTTCCGTGGTGATCAGGTTGTTTTTTACCAGGATTTCTCCCAGCCGGCTTGACTGCATAGACCCCCCGCTAATGATAGCGTATCCAGATATTATGCGGAGTACCGAGTAATGTCAAGCGGTTGTTGTGGCAGACTGATGCCGCTCCAGCAAGGAACAAAACGATTTTCGCAGTTTGAAATTGACATTTCACAGCCCGTGTTTTACAAAAGTTCCTCATGTGACAGGCCGATGAAAAACGTCATGATGAAAGCCGTATGCCAGGCGTCCGAAACGGAACAGCCGAGGTATGCCAGATAGGCAGACGAGGTTGCGAGTACCGCGCAACGCCACAGACGGCTCTCCGCAATAGTTTTACAAAAGCCTGCTAAGGAGGTAGGAAGATTGAGCAACCAAAGGATAACCTACAAGGATGCCGGGGTTGACATTGCAGCCGGCAACAGTTTTGTCAACTTGATCAAGCCGTTGGTCAAAGCCACGTCCCGGCCCGAGGTCATGGCGGATATCGGCGGTTTCGGCGGCTTGTTTTCATTGAATACGGCCAAATACAAAAACCCGGTGCTGGTGTCCGGCACCGACGGAGTCGGCACCAAGCTCAAGATAGCCTTTATGGCTGACCGCCATGACACCGTCGGAATCGACCTGGTTGCCATGTGCGTCAACGACATCGTTGTGCAGGGGGCAGAACCGCTCTTTTTTCTCGATTACCTGGCAACCGGCAGGCTCCTGCCCGAGAAAGCCGCGGACATCGTCAAGGGGATTGCCGAAGGATGCAAACAGGCCGGCTGTGCCCTGATCGGCGGCGAAACGGCTGAAATGCCAGGCTTTTACGCGGACGGCGAATATGACGTCGCCGGTTTTGCCGTCGGCGTGGTTGAACGGGACAACATCATCGACGGCTCGGGGATTGCGGTGGGCAACCACTTGATCGGCATCGCCTCCAGCGGGCTCCACAGCAACGGCTACTCGTTGGCACGTAAACTTATCTTCGAATGCATGGGGTTATCCCTCGACTCCCAGCTGACCGGCGCAGGCCGGACCGTGTGCGATGAATTGCTTACGCCGACACGCATCTATACCCGCTCCATCATGAATCTGCTCAAGGATTTCAAGATCAACGGCATTGCCCACATAACCGGAGGCGGACTGCTGGAAAACATCCCCCGTATCCTGCCAAGGGGATGCAAGGCATCCATCCATCTGAACCGTTGGGAGCGACAGCCTGTTTTCGATATCCTGCGGGATGCCGGCAACGTTGAACGAGACGAGATGTACCGTACCTTCAACATGGGGATCGGCATGGTTGTGGCTGTGGCGGAGCAAGAATCCGAAGATATCGTCTACCGCTTGAAGGGACTTGGCGAGCAGGCCTGGGTTATCGGCGACATCACCATCTGCGGGGACGGCAACGAATGCGTCGAACTGGTGGAAGGGTAATGGCCGACAGCGCTCCTGTGAGGCTGGCTGTACTGGTCTCGGGAAACGGCACAAATCTGCAGGTTGTCATAGACCGTATCGAGGCCGGCGAAATCAATGCCCGCATGGTCTGCGTCGTCAGCAACCGGCAGGACGCCTTTGCCCTGAAGCGTGCGGAACAACACGGCATTCCAACGATCATTCACGAGATCGGCGCTTACGCCAACCGCCAGGCGTACGATACCGCCTTGGTTGAGATCTTGCGGAATCAGGATGTTCAACTGGTACTCCTGGCCGGCTTCATGCGGATACTGACCGATGTGATGGTCAATGCGTTTCCCCATGCCATCATGAACATCCACCCCGCTCTTTTGCCGGCTTTTCCGGGACTTCACGCCCAGCAGCAGGCCCTTGAGTACGGCGTGCGCTTCACCGGCTGCACGGTGCATTTCGTGGACATCGGGACCGATACCGGCCCCATTATCCTGCAGGCGGTCGTCCCCGTCGAAGCGGACGACACCGAAGAAACGCTCGCGGCCCGCATCCAGCAAGAGGAACATCGAGTCTATCCCGAGGCCGTACGACTTTTCTGTGCAGGTAAAATCAGCATGAACGGCAGGCGGGTACGGATTTTGTCATAATTTTTCTTGACAACGCAACCTGAGTAGTGTTAGTAAACTAGCTTCAATTTAGATACTACACGCGGAAAGAATCACACGGAGGTGCAGCTTGGCACATCATAAATCGGCAATCAAAAGGATTAAACAGAACGCCAAGAGGAGTGCCCGCAACCGGCATGTCACCTCAACGCTGAAGACATATATCAAGCGGGTGCGCGAGGCTGTCGAGGCCAAAGACAAGGAAGGGGCAGCCGCAGCCCTTAAGGCCGCCATACCGGTCATCGATGCTTCCGCTTCAAAGGGCGTTATCCACAACTCCAACGCCTCCAGGAATGTATCGCGCCTGACCAGGCTCGTCAATACCCTGGGCTAAAGCGCAGCACATAAAAATCAGAAAGGGAACTCCCACATGGTGGGCAGTTCCCTTTTTTAGTGTTTAAATTCCCACCACCTATCGGCGTCCATCCCGGCTGCAAAACGCGTTTGACAGACTACTGCGCTGTCGATGCCGTGCAGATTCCGCCCCTAAGGCTGTACCATACAGGTTCAAAACCTATGGCAGCCACGCTGGTCAGGCAGACTGTTACAAAAAAAATTTAGTGGTTACACGAAATAGCGACCTTCGAACCTTTGGGTGTGAAGCTCGCTATTTTATTTTGCGTAATCGTAACAGCACTCATTTTCAAACCCATGTAACATCATCTTTCATTAAGAGTCCTGCCATTTTGCCGATCTCCCACGAGACACATTGAGGTTTCATTGCATGTATTTTAAATTATGGTCTTTTTTCTTGTCGCCTCGTCAAAAACTCTCCCCGGTCAGGATTGTGCTGGCATATATGTTTGTCGGGATTGTCTGGGTAATGTTTTCAGATACGGCGACTGCCTGGTTGGCGAATGATCTGAGTCAGTTCAAGTATGGTGCCATCATTACCGGGATTTCCTTTGTTGTCGTCACATCCGGTTTTTTGCATCTGCTCATCCATTTCTATGCCCGACAACTACGCTCCTCCCGAAAATCATCTGTCATTGCGGAAAAAAAGATAGAAAAACTTCAATACTACGACGATGAGACCGGGCTACCCAACATCAATATGCTACTTGAACGGCTGAATCAGACATTGGCATTCAACAGCCGCAAGCAAAAGAACGTTGTCATCGTCTATATCAGCCTGACCTGTTACAAGGCGGTCATCGACGCACGAGGCCATGGTGGCGGGCGCGAAGTGATATGCGGCATCGCCGAGCGACTCGTTTCGTCGTTGCGGCAGTATGACACCATTGCCCGCATCCATCACGATGAATTCGTCGTCTTGTTGGGAGATACCTTGCAGGAGGGCGACATCGCCACAGTCTTGAACAAGTTGCAAAGGGTCTTCTCCGAGCCGTTCCGTCTGGAAACGGAAGAGACCATCATCTCGGCTTGTTTCGGTGTCGCCTGTTTTCCGGCAGACGGTGTGACAAGTGAATTGCTTCTGCAAAATGCCCACATTGCCATGAACCAGGCACGTCATAACGGCCTGCCCTATCAATATTATAGCGAAGAGCTCAACCTTAAAGCCGTCGAGCGGCATACAATCGAATCCGGGTTGCTGCGGGCCTTGGATAATCAGGAATTTTTCCTCTGTTATCAACCGAAGTTCGATATCGATTGCAAGGAGATCATCGGTATGGAGGCGCTTGTGCGCTGGCAGACCCCCGAACAGATCATCATTTCGCCCGACAGGTTTATACCGGTGGCGGAAGAGAATGGCCTAATCGTGCAACTGGGGGCATATGTGTTGCGGGAGGCCTGCCGACAGAACAAGATCTGGCAGGACCGCGGGCTGGCGAAGCTCTGCGTCGCCGTCAATATTTCAGCGCGCCAACTGCAAGACGAGACCTTCGTACCACTGGTTCTGGAAATTCTGAATGAAACCGGCCTTGATCCCCATGATTTGGAATTGGAGCTTACGGAGAGCCTGCTGATTGCAGAAAACCATGCCGCGCTCAGCAAAATACTCTGCCTGAAAGAGCTGGGCATCAAGGTATCGGTGGATGACTTTGGTACCGGTTATTCGTCGCTCTCATACCTCAAACACCTGCCTATCGATACCATCAAAATCGACCAATCGTTTATCCGCGATATCGTTACCGACGCCGATGATACGGCAATCGTGGAGGCCATCATTGCCATGGCGCGCTCACTCAGGCTGAATGTCATTGCCGAGGGGGTGGAATCGTTGGAACAGTTGGAGTTCCTCCTGCAACACAACTGCCAGCAGGCCCAAGGGTATTTCTTATCCAAGCCGCTGGTGCCGCATCACTTCGAATACCTGCTGCGTACCGGCAAAACCTCGGTGGCAACATTCGGAAGCATTGACGTTACGTTCACGTCAGATTTTTCTCTTTTTGAAGGGGTATGGAGCTATCACGATCAACCCGCTTGGAACATTCTGTGGGATGGGGTGCTCCACGGGCAGGCACCGGAGAACATTGCCAGGAGTTACCAGACGAATCACGGGACACTTCAACTCACCTTTGATGATGAAAAGGTTTCAGGCAGCTATACGCACAATGGGGGAACCATTGAGGGTATCATGCAGGGAAACCGGCTGACCGGTACCTGGAAGCAACATTCCGATACGATGCAATATGTGCCGGCCCTCTCCGAAAAAAAGGAGACGGACATGATCCCGTTGAAAGTCCCGACCACCACGTTGATCGAGGTAACGCAGGCCATTCCATCAGGTTATCCGAACGCCGCGATTCCGGCACGCGCAAAATTTGTCGGCGATATAACGATCAAGCCGGATCCCGTTCTTCCGGGAGACACGATCCCTCTTGCGCTGAACCGCTTCCAGAGCGACTCCAACCTTCACGTGTTGCCGATCGTGGAACACGGCACGATCCTTGGCCTCATCAACCGTTCAACATTCCTTGAGGAGCATGTCATTGGCCGCCATGGCTTCGGCATGCATATCAATTACTCAAAAAAGATTCGAGACCTGATGATACCTGTGGAACTGGAGGTGGAAAGCAGTGCCACCATAGAGGACGCCGCCAAGCTGATCCAAGCGTCGAGACAGAGTTTGACGCGCATGGACAATATCTGCGTCACTGCCGACAAGGAATATTGTGGCATTGTCAATGTCAACATGCTGTTCGATGCCATAACCGATATCAACCTCACCCTTGCGAAAGGGGCAAGTCCGCTGACCGGGCTGCCCGGCAATGAAAGCATCCGACGCGAGATAACCAGGCGCATGGCGGAAGGCTCACCGTTCGATATCGGTTACATCGACATTGATAACTTCAAACCATACAATGATTATTACGGGTTCCAGATGGGGGATGTGGTCATCAAAACCCTGGGGGAGATTATTGCCGGTGTTCTGGCACTGGCCGATGCCCCGTGCTTTTGCGGCCACATCGGAGGCGACGATTTCATCATCATCACGATGCCCGACCAGGCCGAGTATATCTCTGGACAGATCATCATGGCCTTTGAAGAACATCTGCGGGTATTCCACGGTGAACAGGATTTTTCTGCCGGGTGCTACACGACAAAGAACCGCAAGGGAGAGCAAGAAACATTCGGATTGCTCTCTATCTCCATTGGCATCGTCAATACCCAGTTGACGCCGGTGACCTCATATGCCCAGCTGGCATCACTTTCCACCGAGATCAAAAAAGCCGCCAAACACGTGCTTGGTTCTTTCGCGGTCATGAAACAGATGAATGACAACGACGTTGCTCCGGGACAATTTCACAAGTTTTCTCATTTGTAACCAAAATGTCACACGAACGCCGAACCGATGATGTTAGTATTTGCCTTTCATTAAAATTAACCGGAGATATACATGCGGCGGTTGGGTTTCCTGGTTGGCCTTTTTGTGGTTGCGTTGTGGACGGGTACCTCCTGCGGCAGTACGGAAGAGCTCAAAATCGGCGCCGGCGATGCGGCGGCGGAAAACATCCTCAAGCCCATCAAGGAAGCCTTCGAGAGCGCCAACAATGTCCAGTTGATCGTAATCGAGTCAGGCGCCAAGGTGGCCTTTGCCGACCTGAAACGGGCCGGAGTGGATGCCGCCGCGGCCGGGATCAGTTACCCGGACTGGCTTGAGCTAATGAAGCGGGATGGGATAGAGATCGAAAACCCCGCTGTTTTCAAACCCGTAACAATCGGTACCGACCACATCGTGGTAGTAACCAACAAGGAAAATCCGGTCAAAAAGCTGAGCGCCGAACAGTTGCGTGGCATCTTCAGCGGCGAGATCGAGAACTGGAATCAGGTGGGCGGCGCCGATATGCCGATCATGGTGGTTTGGGGAAGCTTGATGCAGGACACCAACGCCATGTTCCTTTCGGCGTTTCTGTCCGGAAAACCGCTTGTAAACGATGTGCTCGATGCAACCACGGCCGAGGATGTGCGGGCGAACATCGCCGCCAACCCTTCGGCCATCGGCATTGGACCTGCCGGCATCCTGGACGACTCGGTGACCTCCCCCGAGACCCCCGTGCTTTCTCGGGAAATCACCCTTATCTCCCGGGCCAACCCTCCCAACGCACTGCTGAAACTTCTCGAATTCATCAACAAGGACGGCCGGAAGTTTATCAAGGGAACCGAATAAACGGAATAACAACAAATACAACGCCATTTCCGGCGTGGAGGCAGGCCCTCCATTGCCCGGCGACCACCTGTGCAAGGAATTTCCATGACCATCAGAACTAAACTCATTCTCAACATCATCGGCGCTATCATCATGATCGCCATGGTTTCGGGCACCAGCTTGTTCGGCATGCGTTTCATCCGTGACCGGCTCGGCTATCTGACCACCCGGAGCACCCCGTACCAGATCCGCACGGCTGAGATGCAGCGGGCGATCGAGGGTGCGGCGGCCGACCTGATCAAAACCGGCGCCGTCCCCTCCAAGTCCGAATACGCCGCAGCACGGGGAGATGCCGAGAAATCCATTGCCGAGGTAAAACTCGCTCAGGAAGCGCTGAACAACCTGGGGGGGACGGAAAAAACCGAGGCCTACGATGATCTCAATCGCATCGCCACGGAACTTTTCGGCGTGACCGAAGCGCGCGTCGCGGCGGAAGCGGAATTGAAGGATGCCGCGACCGCCATCGATGCCAGACTGCGCGATATCACCGGCCAGCTCAAGGGGTTGGACGCCAAGGTCAGGAACCTCCAGAACAGCCGCTCCGCTTCCTACAGCACCTCCACCGTGGAGACCAGGAACATCGAGACCCGCCTGCGCAATGCGGAATCTTTCCGCATCGTCATAAAGGAACTGGCCCAGATGGTGGCCCTGATCGACCAATCCACCGATGCCAAGAAACTGCTGATCGCACGGGGCAAATTCAACACCGTCATGGCCAGGATAGACAAGAGCGCCTTTCTGGCGGACATGGTGGAGTTACGCCCTTCCATCAACCTGTTGAGCGACAGCACCATAGAACTGGTCGGCCTCAAGAAGTCGTTGCTGGGACAGGCCGACAGCACGACCAAAAGCAAATACGGGGTCTTGCACAAGGATCTGCAGGAAAAGATCACCGCGCTGCAACTGGCGGTGGAGCAGGAGGTGACCACGGCCAATTCCAACTATGGCAGCGAATCCGGCAAACAGGGCACCCTGTACAACCAGTCCAAGCTCGCCACCGGCGTTCTTGCCGACAATGCCGACCTGGTGGCCCAGGGGATCTTCGTGGAGGCCCTGACCACCAAGCTGTTCACCCTCACCTCGGCCAAGGAAGTTGCCGCGGTCGAGGCATCCCTGCGCGGCGTCTTCGACAAGCTGGGCGCGGCGGAGAAAAACGTGGACGAGTCGCTCAAAACGATCAATGCCGCCAAGGAACGCGCCACCCTGCATACTGTGGCCGGCCATTTCGCCGCCACCCGCAGTATGCTGTTCGGCCAAAACGGCGTGATCGCCAAGATCCGCCGCAGCCTGGAGATGCAGGAACAGGCAGCTGCGGCAACGGCCAAGCTGCGTACGGTGGTGCAGCAGGAGGCCGCAAAGGGGAGCAGGACGGTGAGCCAGGCCCAGGGCGACCAGGAGAAAGCCATCTCATCGGTCAACAGGATGGTCCGCACCAGTTCATTCTTGATCATAGGCATCAGCCTGGCCTCCGTGGCCCTGGCCATCCTGTTCGGGGTCCTTATCTTTCTTTCCATCAACCGCCCCCTGATCGCCTCGGTGAAGGTGATGAGCATGATCGCCGACGGCGACTTGAGCGTATCCGTGGAATCCGGCCGGCGGGACGAGCTGGGTATCATGATGGGGGCGATGCATCGCATGTCCCTCAGCCTGAGGGAGCTTATCACCAAGGTCAAAGATGCTTCCGAGTCCATCAACCAGGTTTCGGCCGAGGTCTCCAACAGCGCCTCCCAAACCGCCGATGCGTCGCAACGAATGTCGGAGCGGGCGGGGACCGTGGGCACGGCCAGCGAGGAACTGGCCGCCACCGCACTGGGGATCGCCGACAACTGCCATACAGCCCACAACGAGTCCCGACAGGCTAACGACTCGGTCTTGAGCAGTTCCGCCATCGTCCGGGAGACCATCAAGGGGATGGCGGTCATCAGCGACATGGTCAAATCCTCCGCCGCGACGGTGGAAAAACTCGGCTCGCGCTCCGACCAGATCGGCGAGATCATCGCCACCATCCAGGACATCGCCGACCAGACCAACCTGCTGGCACTCAACGCCGCCATCGAAGCGGCCAGGGCCGGGGACCACGGCCGCGGGTTCGCCGTGGTGGCCGGCGAGGTGCGGACCCTGGCCGGCCGCACGGCTGCGGCAACCAAGGAGATCGAGTCCATGATCGGCTCCATCCAACAGGATTCCCGCAACGCAGTCACGGCCATGGAGGCGGGGGTCACCGTGGTGGAGCAGGGCACGGCGGATTCCGCCCGCTCCGATGCCGCCTTGCGGGAGATCCTCGGCCAGATCGACATGGTGGTCAACCACGTGAGCCAAATCGCCACGACCGCAGAAGAACAGACCGCCACCACCAATGAGATCAGCAGCCATATCCTCCAGATATCCCAGATGGTGGAGGAGACGTCCCGCTACGCCCGTGACTCATCCCATGAGGCGAAACGGCTTTCAGGCCTGAGCCGGGAGTTGCAACTGCTCGTAGGCAAATTCAAGCTTGCCTGAGATGCTCCGATGGATATAAGATGCTAATTTCATTAAAATCAGTTTTTTCCGAAACTTGGGGCAAAAATGGCCGAACAATCGCGCGCATATCTTGCCGGACCCGATGTATTCTTGCCTAATCCGTTGGAAATGGCACTCAATAAGAAAAGCCTCTGTACGGAATTCGGCATCGAAGGGGTGTTCCCGCTCGATGCCGCCTTGAATCTCTCCGAGCTAAGCAAGATGGAGCAAGGTTATTTGATAAGCAAAGAAAACGAGAAATTAATAAGAACCTGTCAGCTCGTAATCGCCAATCTGACTCCCTTCAGAGGACCCAGCGCAGATGTTGGGACCGTATATGAGGTTGGATTCGCCCGCGCCCTGGGATTGCCCATATTCGGATATACCAACATTTCCACACCCTACAACGACAGAGCAATCGAATTTCTAGGACAAAACATCATAAAAACTCGAAACATGATCACCGATGCAATGAATATGCACATAGAATCTTTTGACCTGCGCGACAATCTAATGATTGACGGCGGTATTAGGCATAGTGGCGGCAAGTTTTGTGCAACGGATTCTCCTCCGGAGAATCTATTTACGGATTTATCTGCCTTTAAAGAATGTTTATTTGCCGCTTCTGAATACTTCGCGAGGGAGAAGGGGTGGGATCGGAGCACTGAAATGGATGTGTCCGCATAGCCGATGAATGGCGAGTATGCGGAAACATCAGCAGGTATGGGTTACTGAGCGGGCGATGCCGTGCAGATCCCGACCACAAGACCATGCATCAGGGTATAGGGCTGCCCGCCCCCGGTTTTGGACGCCACGTCGCAGCGGTAAAACTCTTCGAACAGCCTTCCCAATTCACTTCGCGAAAAGTTGCGCGCCTGCTGGACCATCTCTCCCAGAAAAAACGTGTGTATATTGAGCTCACGGCCGATGTCGGCCTGGGGCAGCTTGTGATCCAGCAGTTCCCTGATGCGCCACAGTTGCCGGAAATGCCGTGTCAGGGCACCGATCATAAGCGGCGCATCCTCGCCGTCACGAAAGAGCGCCCCCAGACTCCTCAGGGCATTCTGCAGATCGCGCTGACCTGCGAAACGGGCAAGCTCAAAGGCGGTAAAGGCCTTGCTGCTGCTGGCAATGGTGCGCACGTCTTCCACGGTTATCCGTGGTTTGACGCCGCAATACACGGCCAGTTTTTCGACCTGCGACGACAGTTCCTGGAGGTTGTTGCCGATCAGAAGCGACAGCAATCCGCCAGCAGCCGGGTCGATCGTTTTGCCCTGGGCAATTGCTTCGCTCTGGATAAAGCCGGCCAGTTTGTTGTCGTAGAGTCGCTTGCATTCCACCAGGCATCCCTGCTTTTTGAGTTCCTGGAAAAATTTCTTGCGCTGATCGATCTTGGCCCCGGTGAACACGAGGCACGTGGTTGCAGCCGGATTGCGGACATACGGCAGCAGGCTCTCAAGGACATCCGCCTTGAGCGCATCCGCGCGTTTCACCAGCACGGCCCGCCGCTCGGCGAACATCGGCAGGGTCTGGGCGGCGTCGAGAATTTCCACTCCTTTGGTTTCATTTCCGTAGAAAACGTTGAAGTTGAAATCCTTGAGCGAGGGATCGATAGCCCGATCCAGCAATTGCCTGACGCTGCGTTCGATCAGGAACGTCTCCTCCCCGTACAGATAGCTGAGGGGCGGTATTGTTCCCTTGTTGAGGGCGGTTTCGAACTCCTGAGCGGTCATGGTCAGTAGGCCTGTTCCACGGACACGAGGAACGTGCGGGCCAGGGTCTGGGATGCGGCCTTAAGAGCGGCTTCCTCGGCATTGTGTTGGAGCGCCAGGTCGGTGGATGCGGGGAAGTCCTGCGATGCCTTGACAGCCCCCTTCCATACAGGCGCTGTCTCGCCTCTTCGGTGCAGTTCCAGGTCAACGGTGATAAACAGTCGGTATTCCTTTGCCTGGTCGATGGCGGTATAGGAGATCGGCTTGAGGGTATAGGAGGTCAATTTGCCACTCACCCTGAGCTCGGCCGTTGACTCCTTGTCCGCCGGATACAATCCCCGCATGGCGTGGCACTCCTCATACAGTGCCCGCCGAATGACGGTCTGCGCGGTTGAGCTGATCGTCTCGTTGACGATGAACGCCACCCAGACGGACTGATCCGTTGCTATCCTGTTTCCGGCTGTTCCGGCAAAGCGGTAGCCGCACCCCGCAACTAACGGCAGACAGCAAAGCAGCAGGGCCGTGAAGCGGCGAAATCCACCGAAAAATTCCGGTTTCACATCAAAGATGACATCAAGGCGGCGAGGATCGAGGCGACGAAAACGTACCGGTAGTACGTTGAGGAGCCGAAGACGAGCCCACGAAGATGCCGCTTTGATTTGGAATTGGAAAGACATGTCCTTCCCCCTACCCCACCACGATGTTGACAAGTTTGTCCGGCACGCAGACTACCTTGCGCACCTGTTTCCCTTCAAGAAAGGGGAGCACCTTCTCATCCGCCAGGGCAGCCGCCTTGAGTTCCTCTTCGCCGGTCCCCGCAGGCACCGTGACCCGGGAGCGGAGTTTTCCATTGACCTGGACGACAACCAGTTTCTCTTCGTCAACGACCGCGTCCCGGTCATACTCCGGCCAAGCGGTTCGGGAAAGGGGGGTACCGTTCCCGAGACGCTGCCATAATTCCTCGCTGATGTGGGGAACAAAAGGTGCCAGCAGCAGGACCATGGTTTCCAGGGCCTCTTTCATGACGGCTCCGCGCTGCGGCGTATTCAACTCCGTCGGCTGAACCGTGTTGAGCAGTTCCATGACCGATGCGATGGCGGTATTGAAATGGAAGCGTTCTTCGATATCCTCGGTCACCTTTTTGATGGTCTTGTGTACGGCACGGCGCAGGGTGCGTTCCTCTGCCGTAAGCGTTGCCACGTCCGGAGCAACGGCGTTCTTCACCAGGTCAAGCCGGTCATGGACCAGTTTCCACACGCGGTTGAGAAAACGGAACGAGCCGTCGACCCCCTGGTCGCTCCAGTCCAGATCCTTTTCCGGCGGCGCGGCAAACAGGGAAAAGAGGCGGGCCGTATCGGCGCCGTAACGCTCGATGAGGGCATTGGGATCGACCACGTTGCCCTTGGACTTGCTCATCTTTGCACCATCCTTGATGACCATGCCCTGGGTCAACAGGTTGGAGAACGGCTCGTCGCAGGAGACGTATCCCAGGTCGCGCAATACCTTGGTAAAGAAGCGGGCGTACAGAAGGTGCAGGACGGCATGCTCGATACCACCGATATACTGGTCAACGGACATCCAGTAATCAACCCGTTTGCGGTCCAGGGGGCCACCCTGAAAGCCGGGACAACAATAGCGGAGGAAATACCAGGACGACTCGACAAAGGTGTCCATGGTGTCGGTTTCGCGCCGCGCCGGCTTGCCGCACAGGGGACAGGCGCAGTTGACAAAGGAGTCCAGCTTGGCAAGCGGGCTGCCCCCTTCCCCGCTGAACTCCACGTCCATGGGCAGCCGTACCGGCAGGTCCTTTTCCGGAACCGGCACCACGCCGCACGTGTCGCAGTAGATCACCGGAATGGGATCGCCCCAGTAGCGTTGACGGGAGATTCCCCAATCGCGCAAACGGAAATTGACCGTCTTCTTGCCGATACCTTCCTGCTCCAGATAATCGGCGATGGCCTCTTTGGCCGCATCGCTGCGCAGGCCGTCGAACCGGCCCGAGTTAACCAGTTGACCTACCTCGGTGAAGGCGGTCTGCATCGTGGAGGCATCGAGACGCTCACCTTCCGGCTGGATCACGATCTGGAGCGGCAGGGAATACTTACGGGCAAACTCAAAGTCGCGCTGGTCGTGGGTCGGCACCGCCATGACCGCGCCGGTGCCGTAGTCCGTTAGAACAAAGTTGGCCAGATACACCGGCATGCGGGCTTTGGTGAGGGGATTGACGCAGAACGAACCGGTAAACACCCCCTCTTTCTCGAAATCTTCGGCGGTCCGCTTGATGCGGTCGGTCTTCTTGACTTTTTCGATGAAGGCCTCCACCTCGTCTTTTCTGTCGGGGGTGGCCAATTGCCGGGCCAGGGGATGTTCGGGGGCCAGGGACATGAAGGTGGCGCCGAAGACGGTATCCTGGCGGGTAGTGAAGACCTTTATGGCGTCGCTGCCCCCTTCCAGGGGGAAATCGATCTCACAGCCGATGCTCTTGCCGATCCAGTTGCGCTGCATGACCAGCACCCGTTCCGGCCATCCGGGGAGTTTGAAGGTCCAGTCCAGCAATTCCTCGGCATAATCGGTGATGCGGAAGAACCACTGATCCAGTTCCTTCTGCTTGACCTCGCTGTCGCAGCGCCAGCAGGCGCCGTCCTCGACCTGCTCGTTGGCCAGCACGGTTTCGCATTTCGGGCACCAGTTGACAAAGGAGGTCTTCTTGTAGGCCAGCCCCTTGGCGAGCATCTCCAGAAAGATCTTCTGCTCCCAGCGGTAGTAGTCCACGTCGCAGGTGGCAAGCTCGCGGCCCCAGTCGTAGGAAAGCCCCAACTTCTTGAGCTGGCCGCGCATGTAGTCGATGTTTTCGTAGGTCCACTTGGCCGGATGGCTTTTGTTCTGGATAGCGGCATTTTCAGCCGGCATCCCGAAGGCATCCCACCCCATTGGATGCAATACATTGAATCCACGCATCTTTTTGAACCTGCCAACCACGTCGCCGATGGAGTAATTGCGCACATGGCCCATATGAATCCTGCCGGAAGGATAGGGGAACATCTCCAGCAGGTAGTATTTCCTCTTGTCCTGATCTTCGGTGACGGCAAAGGACGACAATTCCTCCCAGCTATGCTGCCATTTCTGCTCGATATCCTTGGGGATGTACTTCAGTTCCACAATCATATTCCTTTCTGGATCATAAAATCGAATTACGCTAGTACCTTGTAACACTAAATATTTCGGAGAGTCCCCCCAGCGGGCGATCCCCCCCCTGCCCCCCTCCTTATCAAGAAGGGGGAAGATCTGGGCGACTCCCCTCCTAGTTTAGGAGGGGCCGGGGGTGGTAGCCATCCTCGCTATGAAAATGCGCCTTTCGCCAGGATTTCCCGGTGCACGGACTGCATGGGAACGATCCTGTCGACAAGGCCGGTCGCAACCGCTTCGCGGGGCATCCCGTAGACAACGGCCGATTCATCGGATTCGGCTATCACAAAGCCTCCCTTGTCCTTGACCTCCCGAACGCCCTTGGCGCCGTCGCTTCCCATGCCGGTCAGGATGACCGCGATCATGCGTTTCCGGTAGATCTCGGCACAGGATTCCAGCATGACGTCCACCGAGGGCACATACCGGTCAGCGCTCGTAGGGGGAACGATCCGCGCCGCCACCCGGCCGCCTTGCAACTCCAACACGAGGTTGGCGCCTCCTGCCGCTATCAGCGCCCTTCCCGGGAGCACCAGATCGCCGTCCTCGGCCTCTTTTATCTCAAACTTGGAGACCCGGTTCAAACGCTCGGCAAAAGCACGGGTAAAACCTGACGGCATGTGCTGCGAAACCACCACGGCAAAGGGGTATTGCATCTCGAATGCGGAGAAAAGAAATTGCAGCGCCGGCGGGCCTCCGGTCGAGGCACCGATGGCGACAAGATCGAAAGACGATTGGCCGGCCGGAACGGCCGGGGCGGCAACCGCCCCCCGTACATCGTCGCGAACCTTTTCATGAGGCTGCCAATGTGGCTGTTTCAGCTTCTGTGGCGCCAAGTTGACCAGTTGGAGCACCTTCTTCTGAAGGTCCTCCCTGATGAGCAGCAGATCATTCGAGACGCCGCCGGATGGTTTTGCCACGAAATCCAGGGCGCCCAGTTCCAGGGCTTTGAACACCTTATCGGCACCGCTCAAGGCGCTTACGACAATCACCGGAATCGAATAGCGGACCGTCAGGATACGCAGAAACGTAAAACCGTCCATTTTCGGCATTTCCAGGTCAAGGGTGACAAGGTCGGGCTTAAGGGTTGCCACCTTGTATATCCCTTCTTCGCCGTTGGTGGCATATCCGACCACCTCGATGTGCTCAAGCCCTTCCAGCATCCTGGTTATGGTGCGCCTGCTAAAGGCCGAGTCGTCAACGACAAGCACCTTGAGTTTATTCATACGCCGCCCCCCAGTACCAAACGCTCCGGCTTCTGATAGATCATATCATTTTTGAAGTGGCGCAAGGTGAAAAGCGTGGTGATATTCATGAGGGACTCGGAATGACCTAAAAGCAAAAAACCTCCATCATTGAGGGATCGGTGGAACTCTTCGACGACTCTCTTTTTGGCGGCCAGGTCGAAATAGATGATCACATTGCGGCAAAAGATGAGATCCATCTTGCCGAGCATCATCATCCGGGTCTTGTCGAAAAGATTGAGGTGACTGATGGTGACCATTTCCCGGATATCGTCCGAAACCTTGAGCCCGTTGTCATACTCGTAAAAAAAACGCTTGATATAGCCTTCTTCGGTTGCTCGGAACGACGACTTGGTGTAGATGCCGCGCCGTGCGTGCTGAAGCACTCTCTGGCTGATGTCGGTGCCGATAATCTCGATCTTCCACCCATGAAGGGCATGCATGTCCCGCAGCAGCATGGCGATGGTGTACGGCTCTTCACCCGTGGAGCAGCCGGCGCTCCAGATGCGCAACACGCGGTTGCCCCGAGCCGACTTGACCCGGATGAGTTCCGGAATGATCTCATCCGTAAAGGCGGCAAGCTGGAACGATTCCCGGAAGAAATAGGTTTCATTGGTCGTGAGGACATCCATGATGTCCGTCATTTCCTGGTCTTTGTTCCGGTCGTATTTCAGGAAGTGGTAGTATTCGCGGAAATTATTCAGACTCAAGGCGGAAAGGCGGCGGGCAAGGCGCTTTTCCAGAAGATATTTGGAGTCGTCGTCAAAATAAATGCCGCAATGATTGTAAATACTGTCCCGTATGTTCCGGAACTCGTCATCGGACATAGGTTGTCCTGTGTCCAGGGACAAAATCATGCGGTCCCTTTCACCAGACGTTCCATCAGATTTCTGACATGGCTGCTCTCTTCCGTTTCAAGAGCGTCTTGCAGAATAGTCCGCGGCCGCTGGCCGGGCAGCGCCGCCAGAGCCATCGCCGCATCATACCTGATGCCCGCATGGGGGTGGCTGATAAGCCGTTCGGCATTTCGTACGATTCGTTGGCCATCGTGGCATGACAGAATACTGAACGCCAATTTGACCAACTCTTCATCCTCGTTATCGAGGACCGTCTCAACCAGGCTCAAGGCAGCGTCGCTTCCCAACGATGCAAGGACTTCAAGGCAGGTGATCATGAGCAAACCTCCGACCGTCGGAAGCAGGTCGCGAATAGCGTCGAGGCTGTTTTCCGGATTGAGGCGGGTAATACTCTTCAGGGCTGCACATTGCACTCGGGAATCATCATCTCTCAATGCCAGTGTCAAGGGACCAACCGCATCGGCACTCCCGGACTCTCCCAGTGCCTCGGCAGCCATCATGCGCACCTCTGGCATCTCATCCACCAGGGCTATTTGCAAAATACCCTGGAGAGAGGGAATTTGCAGCTTTCCGATTGCAGCCACCGAAGCCTGTCGTACAGAAGGGTCCTCGTCCTTGACGAGCCGCCCCAGATAATCCCCATCGCTTAAGGCCGCAAAGAGCAGGGCCGCATCACGGCGGCGTTGCGGGCGATCCGATTCAGCCAGTTGGCGCGCAACCGCATTGACGGGGTTTGGGTCCTTTCCGGACAGGACCTGAAGAGCGGCGATGATCGCACCGCTGACACTGTCGTCTGCATCATCGAGCAGCCCTATTATCTCCGGGATGCAGTCCGACAGCCCCCGAAGGCCGGCGGCCTGCACCGCCGCCTCTCGCACCGACGGCGAAGGGTTGTGCAGCGCCTCGCGGATTACGTCGTCTCCCTTCTGATAACCCACTTCCCCGAACAGCGTGCAGATAGCCTCACACAACTTTTCGTCGGCATGGGGATAGAACCCCCGCACGGCATCCATACCGGCGGGACCAAGAGCAATAAGTGCGTTGAGCGCCTGGCTTGAAAGCCGTTCCGTGAGGTATGTCGCCAAAAGGGGCACGGCGGCGCGCGCGTCGCCGATAATCCCGAGCAGGTTCGTCAGCGCTTCTGCCAGGGCACTATCCGGCCCCTCCGCATCCAGCAGTTCAATGAAGGCCGGCACGACATCACTGCCCGACAATCGGCGTAATGAGCCTTCGAGCTCCAGGCGCGTCGAACCGTCGGAACGCTGCAAAACACGGTTGAAGGCCTTGACGGCCGCGCAACGGGAGCTCTTCTGGCTGGAGAGAAAACCTTCCAGCAGAATGGGCGCCGCTGTGTGGTTGCCGATGCTCCCAAGGCAGTCGAAGATGACCTTGCTGAAGATTTCCTGCCCAACAAGCCTTTTGATTTCCTCCGGCAACGGTGCGGGAATCCCCAGTTTTTCCAAGGCGGACAGGGCGCTGAAACGAAAAAAGACACTATCGTTGCTTGTGATTGACGTGAGTAGTTCCTGCACGACTCCTGCGTCACCTATGGTGCCAAGGTGCTCGGCCGCGGCGGCGGAAACGTTCGCATCCGCGTCATGGAGGGCACCAAGCAATGCCGGGACAAACTCAGTGCTTCCGATGCCCCCCATCACGTCAACAACAAACTTCCGCACGCCGGGGTCGGTGTCGCCGGCAAGCGTCTTCAACTGCCGGGCCGCCTGCGTACCAAGCATGATAACCGCCTCGGCGGCGGAATTTCTCAGCCCGGCATTGCTTTCATCACGCAACAGTTCCAAAAGCGCTGCAATAAAATCTCCGGAAGGTTCCGCCGCCACGAAGACGTTGACCGCTTCCTTGCGCACCCGCCAACTGTCATCCCCCATGGCGGTAAAGATGAATTCACACACGTCGCCCAGATTTTCGCCGCGCAGGGAATCGATGACGGTACGGCGCAGTTCTTCGTCAGGGGATTTGAGAGCATTGCGTACATCGTCCCGACTATCCACGAAATGACTCCTGCCGAACAGGTGAGGTTTGAAGCAGGGAATCAATATCCAGGATCATGAACATCTGTTCTCGCGAAAAACAAATCCCCAGTACGTATTCCATGCCGTTCCCATAGGTTGTATCAGGAGCAGGCCTGAGCTCGCCGGCCGGAACGTTGATGACCTCCAGAACCTCATCAACAGCCAGCGCCAGCATCTGCCGCTGAAGGGAGACAATCAGCAGTCTGCCCTGGATACACTCATCGGCTTTCGGCATGTCGAATCGATGTCGCATATCCATGACCGGAATCACTGCACCGCGCAGATTGATGACTCCCTCCAGCAGGTCCGAGTCTCTGGGCAAACCGGTAAGTTTCTGCGACGGAATGATCTCTTTGATCCGCATGATATCGACCGCAAAGCGCCTGTCTCCCAGGCTGAAACACGCTAGTTGAATATTTTGCACGTCTTTTTTCATAAGCTATCGGGCGGCTCCGTTCTGACTGTCATCACGACGTTTTTCAACTCCCTGTTAGTAGAGGTTGATATCGGTAATGTTTGCCACGTTGAGCAGGATAATCATCATGGCGCCGGTGCGGCCAATCCCGCAGACAAAATCGCGGTCAATCCCTTCAAGAACGGCAGGAGCCGGCTCACGGCCTTCTTTTCCGATACGGACGACCTGGATGATCTCATCCACCAACAGGCCGGTGAACCCGTCATGGCGCTTTACGATCACAATGCGTTCACGGCCGCTTTGAACTCCCTGGGAGAGACCAAGACGCTCACGCAAATTAAAGACCGGAATAATGACGCCCCGCAACGAGACCACACCCATGATAAACGGCGGAGTCCGGGGAACCTCGGTCGTCTCACGGGGCTTGATGATCTCTTTGAGCTCCATGATGTTGATGCCGTATATCTCGTCGGATATCCGGAAACAGAGAATTTCCTCGTATTCTTCAATCTCTTCGGCTGCCTGGCCTTCCGACGCCAGCGGCAGGTCGTCGCCGCATCCGGCCGCCTCACGCCCAGCCAAGATAATGTCGAGCGGTTCCATCCCCTTGGCACGCAACGGCAACGGGTCCTGCCGGCTTTCAGGAACAGGTGCGGCCGCTACAGAGGCAAGCGGGGGGGGGGCATCGACGACGGCAACAGGCGCAGCATCGGGGCCGGCCTGCGGCACAGGAATGTGCAACGACGCGGCCTGTCCGGAGTGTTCCTCCTCAACAGCCTGTTGGGATGCCTGTCTGTTCCGGTCCTTCTGTCGAATCTTTGCCAGGTTCATTCGTTTCGGAATCCCTCTACATCATCAATTCGTCTTTAATCTCATCGATAATCGCCGAATCGATCAGTGCGGCGTCGTTGCCATAGGCAACCAGCAAGGCATTGGTGGCAACGGAGTTGATTTTACGCGGCACGCCGCCGGCCAATTCAAAGATTTTCTGGACGGCATCAGGGGCGAATAACCCGGGCATGCCGCCGGCCTTCTCAAGCCTGAAATCGAGATATTCCATGGTCTCTTCCAGCGAAAGCGGCTCAAGATGATAATTGAGGGCGATTCGCTGCCGCAGGGGTTCAAAACGGGACGAAGCCAGCATGGAACGTAATTCCGGCTGCCCCATTACAATTACAGCCAGCAAATTGCGGTCATCCAACTGGAAATTGGTCAGCAGACGTATCTCGTCAAACACCTCCGCATCGGCGATCATCTGGGCTTCATCGATCACGATGACCGGGCAGACCCCCTTCTGGTAGCTCTCAAAGACGACCGTATTAATCTGTTCCAACAGGCTGTCCTTCAGTGTTGCCGGGGCCTCGACGTCCAACAGGCGCGCCGTGGTTCGCAGGAATTCCAGCCCTGTCAGGCGGGGATTGACAATGAAACAGAAGCGGTAGCCATCCCCCGACCTGTCCATCAAAGCCCGCGAGAGCGTCGTCTTGCCGCAACCGATCTCACCGGTAAGAACGGCTATTTCCCGCTCTTCCAGCACAAACTCCAGACGTGCCAGGGCTTCTTCATGGCCTGGGCTGAGAAAAAGAAAATGCGGGTCAGGGGTCTTGCTGAACGGTTTTTCCCTGAATCCGAAGAAGGCTTTGTACATGGCCTTAGCTCCCGGATCTCATGGTATCGTTGATCATGCTGCCCACGTCCAGCACCAGGATTGTACGCTGGTCACCAAGGTCGGCTGCCCCGGCAATCCCCGGAAAACGCCTGAAGCCTTCTCCAAGGGACTTGATGACGATGTCCTGCTGGCCAATAAGTTCGTCAACCACGACACCCAACCGTTTTTCCGCGACACCGACCACAACGACATAGAACTCGTCGGGACGATTTGACGGGCGGCTCAGGCAGAGAAAATTCTCCAGTCGGAGGAGTGGCAACGTGTTATCCCGCAACTGTATGACTTCGCGTCGTTCCACTGTCTTGATCTCCCCGCCGGTCAAGATCAGCGATTCCAATACCGACGTCACCGGTAAGGCATAGGTCCTTCCGGCACAGGATATGATCAGGGACTTGATGATGGCCAACGTAATCGGCAGGGTAATGACAAAGCGGGTGCCCAAGCCTTTTGTGGTCTCGATATCGACCATGCCCGAAATGGCGGCAATATTGTTTCTGACCACGTCCATGCCGACGCCGCGCCCTGAGACCTCGCTGACCTGATCGTTTGTGGAGAAGCCGGGAAGAAAGATAAACTCAAGCGCCTCCTTGTCGGAAACGGCGCTCGGATTCTGCACCAGGCCTCTCTGCTGGGCACGATCCTTCACCTTTTCAACATCGATCCCGCCGCCGTCGTCCTCAACTTCGATAACGACATGGTTTCCCTTCTGATAGGAAGAAATCTTGATGACGCCCTTTTCATCCTTGCCCGCCGCCAGCCGCTTTTCCGGGCTCTCGATGCCGTGATCGATGGCATTGCGAATGATGTGCATCATCGGATCGGAGATGTCTTCCACGATCAGCTTGTCCAACTCCGTGTCTGCCCCGTAAAAGCGCAGTTCAACCTTTTTACCCTGCTCGCGGGAGATGGTGCGGACAATTCGGGACATCTTCTCATAGAGCTGACCCACGGGAATCATGCGGATATCCATGACCCCCTTCTGCAGGTCGGTCAACTTGCGTTCCAGCACCTTGGCAGACTTGCCCAGCTCAACGGCCATCTGGGAAAAGCGCTCGTTGCGCATCCGTTGCGCCAGGGCGGCGATAGAGGAATGGGCCAGGACAAGTTCACCCACGATATTCATCAATTCGTCGAGCTTGCCGATGTCCACACGGACCGTACGGCTGATGCTCTTGGCGGAAACGGGCGACGCCCCGACGGCAGGACTCTCCGGTACAGGGGTTTGCGCGGTTGGGGCTACAGGGAACTCAATCGGCTTTGGGCTCCCGGACCCGGCGCAGGCGGTACCCGGCGCATTCGCCGCAGCGGGTGGAGGCGTTTTTCCACCATCGTTCAAGAGCGCCAAGGTCACATTATCGTGCCGTATGGCCGGCGAAAATTCCTGGAATACCAAAGCGGATCCGGCCAGGATGTCGAAATCAATGTTGGTCTCCGGGTTGCTGCTCATACAAGGCAGGATGCTGATGATTTCACCGCAGGCCTTGATCGCGTCCGAAATACTTGCCAAGTCCTGGTCGAAGGTTGCCAGGTCGAGCGTCGCGTGGACACTATAGATATTCTTGCCTTTGGAGAGATTTTCCAGCAGGCGGTGCTCCTCATATTCCGTGAGGGATTTCATCACCTGCTCGGAAAGCCCCAACTTCTCCAGGGGCGAAGGGCCTGCGGCATCACGAGTCTGCACATCCAGGCAGGCGCTGATTTTGGCCGCACATGACGAGATTTTCTCGTCAGCCAGATCACTTTCTCCCTCGGACAGGCTCCGCACCAGGGAAAGCAAAACATCGTGGGATTCAAACAATACCGCGATCACTCCGGTGTCGAGCCTGAGCTTGCCGAGCCGAAGCCTATCCAGAAGATTTTCCATGTTGTGGGACAATTCGGACACACCCGCGAATCCGAACATGCCTGCCAAACCTTTCAGAGAGTGAGCCCCCCGGAAGATGGAATTCAGCAGGTCGGGATTGATATCCCCATTGTCGGCCAAATCGGCAAGATCAGCCAGTTCGGAACCGAGGTGTTCGACAATCTCCTCGGCTTCGGCCAGAAAATCCCGTAATGCTTTGTTCAAAAGCGGATTATCGTCAGTCATGGAGGCGGTCCATCATCCCTGGCAATCAGTCAAGATACTTGACGATGATATTCTTCAAATCAGAGCAATTAAACGGTTTGACGATATACTCATTGGCGCCGAGCAATCTCCCTTTTTCAATATCGCTCTGGCTTCCTTCGGTGGAAAGGATAATGACCGGAATGTACTGGTAATTTGGATTATTGCGCAGATAGCTGATCAGTTCGAGGCCGTTGATGTCAGGCATGTTGATATCCGTGAAAATCAGATCCACATGTTCCCGCGGCAGAAGACGCAAGGCATCGAAACCATTGGCAGCCTCAACGATACGAAAATTGCCAAGGGATTCGATGATGGACACCAGCATGGCCCGTAAGGCCGTAGAATCATCCGTTATAAGTATTGTCTTTCTGTTCACCATGCACCTATTTATACACAACATCGCAGTTCAGCACTGACCAGTGTTGGTCACCGGAAGGTTTCAACATCACTTTTGTCCCCATCATCTCAAACGGCTGCACCCGCTTCCAAATGCCGCAGTTCGGTCAGAAGCGACGGCAGAAAAGCCCGCAGCTTTTCAGATGAAGAACAGTCGGCACGGTGAGGTTTCATCACACAGTTGTAGCCCATGTCGCCGACCTTCTTTTCTGCGTCCGAATGATGGTAGTCGGTCATCACGAGAATTGGGATGCCCTTGAAATTGTTGTGAAGGAGTTCCAGCAATTCAATCCCGCCAAGAACACCGGAACCGTCCATCCTGGGCATAATCAGATCCACGAGGAGAGTTGGATACCGCCCGGCGCGATAGAGGTTGTCAACCAAGATCAGCGTGTCTTCGCTGCTGGTCATGGTGTGGACCTCGTAGCCGTTATCCCGCAACATCTCCGACAGGGCCTGTAATGTCGTGCCATCATCATCAACGATCACCAACGGACGGCTGACCGCCTTTTCAGGTGCACAGGCCGGCGTCGTTACCTCATCGGAGAGGTCAAAGGTAATTTCCACTTCATTGGTTTCGCCACTGCCGTCACAGAAGTGGTCCGTTTCAGGGTTGGCGCGGCTTTCGCCGGCGACCCGCTCCCCTTCCATTGCCAAAAACTGCGGATTAAGCCCTTTGGGAAGCACAAACTGCAACGGATCGACAATGCCGCCACCTATGGCCTCAATATCTCCCTGTGCTTCAAAGTCGAACGTACCTTCAATCCAGGCAAACAGTGACAATACAATCTGTTCGATCTGCTCGCGGACCACCACTTCTATGGTCTCGGGGGCTACGGCGAAACGTTTGGCCAGAATTTCCCCCAACTGCTCGCAACGCCCCCTTTCCTGCTGAAGCGCCAGGGCCTTGCCGAGAGTATCCCGATCAATGACGCCTTTCTGGATGAGTACGTCCTCCAGGCCCATCCGCGAGGCGGAGGAAAGCGCCTTGACCACCAGGCCCTGCTTGAAGACGATCGTTCCTTCACGCCCCCTGCTGTAAAGGGAAAGCACACCGGTCTTCCGGCTCAGGCAGATCAGCTGAAGGATCTCCCCCAGCCCAAGTTCTTCAAGGTTTCCGATAAGACTCATACGGAACAGCCCCTGCCTGTGCGAAAAAATGGGTAAGAAAATCGGTCAAATTGTAAACTATCAACATTGGCAATGTAAAGACATTATCCTTTACGTTAGCGCCTGGCAAAGGGATGGCGGGAAGCCCCGTTTTTATCGCGTCCCCTGAAAATGAGCCGTATCGGCACACCATCGAAACCAAAGGCCTCCCTGAACCGGTTGACCAGATAACGCTCATAGGAAAAATGTATGCTTTCCGGTTGGTTGGTAAAGATCACAAAGGACGGCGGACGGGTTCCGACCTGGGTGGCAAAGTAGAACTTTACGCGGCGGCCGTGGGCCAGGGGTGCATGGTGAGCATCCGTGGCCTCGGAAAAGACACGGTTGAGATCCGATGTCGTCACCCGGTGTATATACTGCCCCATGACATCATCCACGGTGGTCATTATTTTGCCGATGCGCTGGCCGGTCTTGGCGGATACGAAGACGATCGGCGCGTACGCCAGGTACTTGAAGCCGGTCCTGACCTTGTCCACGTAGACGCCCAGGGTGCTGTTGTCCTTTTCCAGGGTATCCCACTTGTTGACCACAAAGACACATCCCCTGCCAGCCTCGTGCACATAACCGGCAATGCGCTCATCCTGCTCCGTCACACCCTCTTCAGCGTCAAGGACAACCAGGACGACGTCGGCCCGCTCGATGCTGCGCAGGGAGTCCACCACACTGTATTTCTCCAGCTTTTCCGTGGTCTTGCCCTTGCGACGGATACCGGCGGTATCGATCAAGAGGTAGGATTTCTTGTTGCAGGTAAAGAGGGTGTCCACCGAATCGCGGGTCGTACCGGCCATTGGATTGGCCACCATCCGCTCGAAGCCGAGCAGGCGGTTGACCAGGGAAGATTTGCCCACGTTGGGACGCCCCACCACGGCGATCCGGGTGATCTCGTCGTCGGGCACGCCGGTATCCGCCGGAGGAAATACCTCCAGCAGCTCCTCCATCAGGTCGATAACGCCGCGATTATGTTCGGCCGATATGGTGTGGAGATGTTCCACGCCCAGGGAATAAAATTCGGCCGACTCATTCTCTAGCTTTTCGCCGTCCACCTTGTTGATTACATAGAAGACCGGTTTCGTCACGCGGCGCAGCATCTCGGCCACTTCCACATCAGCCGGGGTCAGGCCGCTCCTGGCATCCATCAGGAAGATGATGACGTCGGCCTCCTCCATTGCCAGGCGGGATTGTTCTCGCATCTGCTGCAACAAACGATCCTCGGTCACCGGTTCGAATCCGCCGGTGTCGATCAGGATGAACGGTTTTTCAAAGCGGTTGATTGCGGCGTAGTTGCGGTCGCGGGTCACGCCGGGCGTATCGTCGACGATGGCGCGGCGATGTCCCAACAGGCGGTTGAACAGGGTCGATTTGCCCACGTTGGGGCGGCCGACTATGGCTACAATTGGTTTCATTCGTATCCCAACTCTCTCAGAACGGCAGTCCGTTCGGTCCAGCGCTCCTGCACCTTGACGAACAGTTCCAGATACACTTTGGTTCCCAGCAGGCGTTCAATATCACCCCGGGCCGCTTGACCTATCTTTTTGAGCATCGCCCCTTTTTTGCCGATCACGATGCCCTTCTGCCCTTCCCGCTCCACCAGGATGGTGGCGCTGATGGCGACCAGACCATTCTCCCGTTCCTTGAAGGAATCGATCATAACCGCCGTAGCATAGGGCACTTCCTCACCAGTCAGACGAAACACCTTTTCACGCACCAGTTCGGCGCAGATGACCTTTTCCGGTTGATCGGTAAGGATATCGTCGGGAAAATAGGCCACCCCTTCGGGGAGGCGTTCGCGAATCACCGCCACCAGGCGCTCGACGTTGTAGCCGGCCTGGGCCGAGATCGGCACCACCTCGGCAAAGGGATGGAGGCGCGAGATACCGGCGATCAACTCCAGAAGCCGGTCCTTCGGTTCAACCAGGTCAACCTTGTTCAAAACCAGGAAAACCGGGGCCCCGGCCTTGGCGGCCACCTGCCGCACAAAGACGTCATCCCGCGGCGCCGTGGCATCCACCACGAGCAAGAGCAGGTCTATGCCCGAAATGGCCCCATAGGCGGCATCCACCATTGCCCGGTTCATGCGGCTTCTGGCGGCATGGATGCCGGGCGTGTCCACGAACACGATCTGGCTCGCGCCATCGGATAATATACCGCGGATAACGGTGCGGGTTGTTTGCGGTTTATCCGAAACCGCCACGATCTTCTCCCCGAGGATGCGGTTCAACAGCGTGGACTTGCCCACGTTCGGGCGGCCGACAATGGAGACAAAACCAGATTTAAAGTTTTCATTTTTCATAGAGTTGGATTGTATTCCTTCATGTTTCACTTTTTGGTCCACGTATCCTTGAGGGTTACGATCCGGTTGAATATCGGTTTTCCCGGTTTGGAATCCACGGGGTCCAGGCGGAAATACCCCTGTCGTTCAAACTGGAAACGGGTTTCAGGGTCAACATCGGCCAGGCCGGCCTCAAGCTTGGCAGCCCCAATGATCTGAACGGAGAGGGGATTGAGGAACTGCTTGTAGTCGGCCCCGCCCCGGTCGGGATTCGGATCGCTGAAGAGGCGGTCGATCAGGCGCACCTCGGCATCGATGGCATGGGCTTGGGATACCCAGTGGATGGTGCCCTTGATCTTCCTGCCGTCGGTCGCCGAACCACCCTTTGATGCCGGATCGTACTCGCAATGCACCTCAACGACAACACCGTTCTCATCCTTTACCACGCCGGTGCAGCGTGCGATATAGGCGTAACGCAGGCGCACCTCGGAGCCGGGGGTCATGCGGAAGAACCCTTTGGGCGGCTCTTCCATGAAGTCATCCTGCTCGATGAACAGCTCGCGGGAAAAGGTCACCGTATGGCTTCCCATCTCAGGTTTCTGGGGATGATTGGCTGCCTCGAACTCCTCCGTCCGCCCTTCGGGGTAATTGTCAATTACGACCTTGAGCGGTTTCAGTACCGCCATGACGCGTGGCGCACGCTCGTTAAGATCGGCTCGGACGCACTCTTCCAGAATGGACATATCGATCCAGGAATCGCTGCGACCTACCCCGATCATTTCACAGAAGGCCCGTACCGCCTCGGGAGTATAGCCGCGCCGCCTGATGCCCATCAAGGTCGGCATGCGCGGATCATCCCAGCCGCTAACGATCCCAAGGTTGACCAGTTCATGGAGCTTGCGCTTGCTCATGACCGCATAGGTCAGGTTGAGCCGCGCAAATTCGTACTGCCGCGGACGGCTCGGCACCGGCAGATTGTCCAGGAACCACTCGTACAACGGCTTGTGATCCTCAAACTCCAGAGTGCAGATGGAATGGGTGATACCTTCAATGGCATCCGACTGGCCATGGGCAAAATCGTACATGGGATAGACGCACCAAGCGTCGCCCACGTGGGGATGAACGGCGTGAATGATACGGTACAGGACCGGATCGCGCAGATTGATGTTGGGAGCTGCCATGTCGATCTTCGCCCTCAGCACCTTGGCTCCATCGGAAAACTCGCCGGCCCGCATGCGGCGGAACAGGTCAAGATTCTCGTCAATGGAACGGTTGCGCCAGGGGCTTTCCTTGCCCGGCTCGGTCAGGGTGCCGCGATAGGCACGCATCTCATCGGCGGAAAGATCCTCCACATAGGCCTTGTCCTGCCGTATCAGGTACTCAGCCCATTGATAGAGCTGCTCGAAATATTCCGAGGCATAATAGATGTGCGTGCCCCAGTCAAATCCGAGCCAGCGGACGCTCTCCTTGATGGAGTCGATGTACTCCATCTCCTCCTTGACAGGATTGGTGTCGTCGAAGCGCAGATGACAGCGGCCGCCGAAGTCCCGCGCCAGCCCGAAGTTGAGGCAGATGGACTTGGCATGGCCGATATGCAGATAGCCATTCGGTTCCGGCGGGAAACGGGTGACAATGGACGTGCGTTTGCCGCTTTTCAGGTCGTCGTCGATAATGGTGCGCAGGAAATTGTTGGATACCGGTGCCGGTGTCGATTCGGTGACCATGATTGCCTCTCTTCATTCAAACAATTAACTTCTGCCGCTGAGACACAGAGAAATTCAAAGGCAGACCCCAAATATGTTCCTCTCTTCAGCGGACCTCTAAGGCCTGAAGAGGGAGGTAAGGGAGGGGGATCAACCACCCCCCTGCCCCCCTCCTTATCAAGGAGGGGGAAGAACTGGGCGTTTTCCTCCCCTCCTAGTTTAGGAGGACCCTCTGGGGCCTGAAGGGCTGGGGGTGGCAGCCGTCCACAGTTCATGGTTTTTCTCAGTGTCTCCGTGGCTCCGTGGCGGATATATGATTACGGGTTTTGCTGCAACTCCCCCAACAACGAGTTTTGATAGGCCGCCACAATGCGAACCGTGACAAAGCTCCCGATCAAGGCGTGGTCGCCGGGGAAATTGACGATCCGGCCGCTGTCCGCCCTGCCGGAAATCTGGCCGGGACGTTTTCCCTCCCCTTCCACCATAACCGCCTGGACGGTGCCGACATACGACTTGTTGATCTCCATGGTAATGCGTCTTTGCAACCCTAACAGGCGTTCCAGGCGTTCTACCTTTTGCTCTCGGGAGAGTTCTTCAGGCAGTCCCGCAGCCCTGGTGCCGGGGCGCGACGAATACACAAACAAAAAAAGATCGGCATAGCGAACCTCTTCCATCAGGCTCAGGGTCTGCCCGAAATCCTCCTCGCTCTCTCCGGGGAAGCCCACGATCATGTCACCGGTGATGGCGATGCCGGGCCGGGCCGCGTTGAGGGCGCGAATCTTGTCCAGATACGTGGCGCAGGAATAACTGCGGTTCATGCGGGACAGCACCGCATCGCTGCCTGACTGCGCCGGCAGGTGGATTTGACCGCAGAGCTTGGGCAGATCCGCAAAACATGCTATCAATTCATCGGACATGTCCTTGGGATGGGAGGTGGTAAAACGGATGCGACGAATCCCCTCCACTTCGGCAACCAACCTGATCAGCTGGGCGAAACCCGGCTCGTCGGCGGATTTCAGGCCATAGGAATTGACATTCTGGCCGAGCAGTACGACCTCCTGAACGCCGTCGCTGGCGAGCCGCCTGACTTCGTCAAGGATGTCGGCCGAGCGTCGGCTGATTTCGCGGCCCCGTACATACGGCACAATGCAGTAGGAACAATAATTGTCGCACCCCTGCATGACGGTCACGAAACGGCTTAAACGGCTGGAGCCCTTGACCGGTGGAAACAGATCGAGGCGCTGATCGTTATCGATAAAGGCCGTCTCACAGCGGCGCTCGCCGTTTTCCGCACCACGCACCATGTCGGGAAGCAGGTGCAGGTTGTGGGTGCCAAAAACCAAGTCCAGCCAAGGGAATTTCAGCAGCAGGTGGTCACCTTCCTGCTGGGCCACACAGCCGCCGACTCCGAGGATGAGGCTGTTTTTCGCCTTTTTCAGGCTGCGGAGATGGCTGAGACGTTTGTAGACCTTTTCCTCCGCCCCTCCCCGGACACTGCAGGTATTGAGCAGGATCATGTCCGCATCCGTCGGCGTGGCGGTCGGTGTATATCCCAAATCGGCCAGCATGGTGACAATCCGTTCGGAATCATTCACATTCATCTGGCAACCGAAGGTTTCAATAAAGAGATATTTCTCATTCATGGCAAAGTTATTATTTATACGCAATTAACACCTGTAAAGTCAATTAAATTGGGAAATTGTCGTTGTTTAACACCTGGGTCGGGCTGGAAAAATCAACGCCTGTTCAACAGCACCATCCGGACACTGGTGAGATGCCTGGAATTGAAGGACACCTATACATTCAGGTTAAACCCAGATATTCCAGTTGGCGGAGCAAAGCTCCTGCACGTGCCCTAAGGGAAAATCCGGGTTAAAGACTTCAGTTATGACTTTTGGACCGGTGGTTGAAGTAGCGCCGGGCCAGGAAGGCGAGGCTGAAAAAGAGCAGATTGAGCAGTACGATCATCGCACTGGTGGGCAGGTTGGCGGCAAACGACAGGAAGATGCCGGCCACGACCGAACACCCCCCCTGAAGGGCCGCAAGGGCGACACAGGCCTTGAAACTGCGGGCCAGTTGCAGGGCCGATACCGCCGGCAGGATCAAGAGCGATGAGATCAGCATGATCCCCACCAGCTTCATTGCCAGGACGACCGACAGTGCCGTCAACAGCACCAGGACCGAATTGATCGTCGCGGTCCGAATGCCGGAGACACGCGCCAACTCCTCGTCGAAGGCGATGGCGAACAGATCGTTGAAAAAAAGGGACAAAAGCAGCAGCACCACGCAGAACAGCACAAAAGCGATGCCGACCTCCTGCGTGGTTATGGACAGGATATTGCCGAACAGGTAGCTCAGCAGGTCAACGTTGTACCCTCCACCCATGCTTGCCAGGATGATGCCCGCCGAAATTCCCAGTGCCGATACGATGCCTATGGCGCTATCACCACCCACGCGCGCCTTTTCCGTCAACTTGAGGATACCCAGCGACGAGAGCAGTACGACCGGCAGCGACACCAGCAGTGACGAGGCTGAATAAAGCTTGAGCGACAGCGCTATGGCGGTGCCGCCGAAGGTAACATGCGCCAGACCGTCCCCTATCAGGGAAAGCCGTCGCAGCACGAGGAACACGCCCAGCACCGAGCAGAGCACGGCAATCAACGTCCCCGCCAGAAGCGCTCGCTGGATAAAACCGTATGAGAGGATTTCAATCACATTCATAGCTTTTCGTGCCGGTGACATATCAAGTGCTGCGAGTGCTCCCCAAACAGGGCGGACATGTCCGCGGAACGGCAGAACTCCTCGAAATTGCCGTAAAACAGCATTCGCTTGTCCAGATACAGCATCTTCGAGGCAAATTTTCCCATGGCGCCGGTGTCATGGGTCACCAACAGCACGGTAACCCGCCGGGAACGGTTTATCTCGCCGATCAAGGCGTAAAAACGTTCACGCATCTCGGGGTCAAGGGCAGCGGTTGGTTCGTCCAGAATCAGGAGATCAGGATTATTGACCAGGGCACGGGCCAGAAGCACGCGCTGTTGTTGACCGCCGGAAAGTTCACCTATCAATTGAGATCTTATAGCGTAAATATCCAATTGTTCAAGAACTTCATCCACTTTTACCCTATCCGCATGGGTCAGCCGGCGAGGAAAGCGCTTCAGCGACAACAGGCCCAAGCCAACCGTTTCCGCCACAGTTGCAGGGAATAGGGGGTTGAGCAGATGCAGGCTCTGGGGAAGATACCCGATCCGGCCCCAGGCGCTGAAACGGTTGCACGGTACGCCGAACAGGGAGGCGCTGCCGTCGCTGATGGCGCACAACCCCATCAGGGCGCGCACAAACGTGCTCTTGCCGGAGCCGTTGGGACCGACAATACCGACGTAATCGCCCGCCTCGACCGAGATGGTGATATCCTCCAACACCCGGCCCGTCCGATAACTGCAACAGAGCCGCTCGGTCCTGACTATGCCGTCCGGCATGAGGCCTCCTGGTGCGGACCGCTGCATGCACCGCATACCCCGTTGATCTGAAGGATGTGGGATGTCACGTGCCCGCCGGAACGCTGGACCGTCTCAAGCGCACCCTCGCCGAGGACGCACTGTTCCAGATCCTCGACCCGCCGACAGGATTCACAGACAAAATGATGGTGGTGGCCCTGATTGGTACAGAGAAAATAGTACTGCTTTCTGTCGGCCTGGAAGATGCGGGTAATAACGCCGGCCGCAACCAGTTCATCGAGGATGCGGTACACGGTGGGAAGCCCGATGCTGGCAACCCTGAGCTTGATACGTTGCCAGACCTCATCGGCAGAGAGGTAGAGCGGCTCGTTTCCCAGGCAGCTCATGACCTCCAGCCGCTTGGGGGTAATCTTCAGCTTCAGACGCTTAAGAATTGCACGTCCCTGTTCCTTGTCCATGAAGGGTTACTCGCGATCAAATGAAAATAATTTTTATTTGTACCCGCACTTATCCTGTAAGTCAAGAGGAAGCACAATTTATGCTGGATAACAGGTGCATATAAATTAGCAAATAGCGGTATAATCTGATCATAGACGGGCTGAAATATTTTATGACGCTGATTCGCAAAAAAATGTTATCAATATTTTTTTAGGATATGCTATTTCAAATCAATGTTACCTCTCTCTTGATGCTTAGCGACCTTTATCAGCCGATTTCCATGGGGAGGGCATTGTGGTGCGCACATCATTCGGCACAAAGGAACGTCGGCAAGTCTTCAAAATTGTAGGGATCTACGCCATCTTCAGCTTGCTGTGGATATTTTTGTCCGATTCGGCCCTGGAGCTGTTCGTCAAGGATCCAGCCATCATTGCCCGCATCTCCATCTTCAAGGGATTCTTCTTTGTCCTCGTCACCGCAGGGCTTCTGTTTCATCTCATTTCCCGTTACGTCGTCAGCACGCTCGAAGCAAGGCATCAGGGGCGGACGAGTGAAGAACGATTCCGGACCATCTATGACAACATGCACGACGCAGTTTTCATCAATGATGCCAAGACTGGCAGGTTCATCGATGCCAACCAGACCGCGTGCAGCATGTTGGGTTACAGCCGCGAAGAGCTGCTGTCGCTGTCCGTCGGCGATATTAGTCTCGACGTTTCGCCCTACTCCGGCAAGGAGGCGCTGGAATGGCTGAATCGTGCGCTGGACGGCACACCGCAGGTATTTGATTGGGTCAGCAAAAGAAAGGATGGAAGCTGTTTCTCGTCGGAGGTTACACTGTGCAAGGTGACCCTTGATGATAAAGACGCCATCCTGGCCATGGTCCGCGACATATCAGATCGCAGGCGGGCCGAAGAAAGGCTTCGCCTCTCGGAAGAAAAATTTTCCACAGCATTTCGTATCTCACCGGATTCAATCAATATCAATCGCCTGGATGACGGCACCTATCTGGAAGTGAACGAAGGCTTCACCGCTATTACCGGCTATCTGCCGGAAGATGTGGTCGGTAAATCTTCCCTCGCATTGGACGTCTGGGTCAATCCCGAAGAGAGGGCCCGCCTGGTACGTGAAATCGCTGCCCATGGGATTGTACTGAACCACGAGGCCGAATTCAGAAAAAAGGATGGAACGATCATTGTCGGCCAGATGTCGGCGCGCCGCATCGATATTGAAGGGGTTCCCTGCATCCTCAACATTTCCCGGGATATTACGGAGCGCAAACAAGCGGAAAAGTTGCTGCAGGAAAGTGAAAAAACGCTGAGACTCCTCATAGAGGCGATACCTGTGGGGGTCGGGGTGACGGACGATCACGGGGGCATTGAATATTTGAACAGCAGCTTCGTGAATCGGTTCGGTTACACCATCGACGACGTCCCCACGGTCGATGAATGGTTTCGAAAGGCCTATCCCGATCCGGCCTACCGCGACCAGATTGTCGCAGAATGGACGAACGACTTGTCGGCAATGGCGGAAGGCATGCAGCCCCCCCCCTTGGAGGCAAAGATTACCTGCAAAAACGGCACGGTGCGGCATGTCATCATCAACGCCCAATTGATACGCCGTCACACCCTTGCCATTTTCACCGACATCACCGAGCGCGAGTTCCTCCAACACGAAATCCTGAAGGTGCAAAAACTCGAATCACTTGGGCTCTTGGCCGGAGGGATCGCCCATGATTTCAACAATATCCTCACGAGCATCCTGGGAAACATCTCCTTTGCACAGATGTTTTTGGACGAGGCGCACAAGGCACGCTCCCCCCTGGAACAGGCGGAAAAGGCGGCGTATCGCGCCGCTGAACTTGCCGGCCAGTTGTTGACCTTTGCCAAGGGGGGTGATCCGGTCAAGAAGCCGGTTTCGGTGCAACGGCTCGTGGATGAATCGATTTCATTGGTATTGCGGGGGACAAAAGTGGTGGCCGCCATCGATATACCCGATGACCTGCACACCATCGAGGCGGATGCGGGCCAGATCAATCAGGCCTTCAACAATATCGTCATCAATGCAGTACAGGCCATGCCGGGTGGCGGGAGGTTGGCCGTGAAGGCCGAAAATGCCGCGCTGAGCGGCATGAATACCCTGGGACTGGCGCCGGGGGAATATGTCAAACTGATTTTTTCAGATGAAGGGTGCGGCATCCCGGAGGAAGAGCAGAAGCAGATCTTTGATCCGTATTTCACCACGAAATCCTGCGGCACGGGGCTGGGGCTTTCCTCGGTTTATTCGATCATCACCAGGCATGGCGGCCATATCTCCGTCAATTCCGGTGCAGGCAAAGGGGCCACCTTCACCATCTATCTCCCCTCAACCCGGGAGGCGGCGGCAGAGCCCGGCACGGGGCACGACACCGGTGCAACCGCCGATCCGAGCGGCGGTTCCGTGCTTGTCATGGACGACGACGAGATGATTCTCAATCTTGCCGGGAATATGCTCCATCTCCTGGGATACCGGGTAACAACCTGCGCCAGCGGCGAAGAGGCGGTTTCACAGTACAAAACAGCACAGGGATCGGGCATGCCGTTCGATGTCGTCATCATGGACCTTACCGTACCGGGCGGCATGGGAGGCAGGGAGACGGCCAAGAAGATACTCGCATTTGATCCGGGGGCGCGCCTGATTGTCTCCAGCGGATACTCCAACGACCCGATCATGGCCCATTACGAAGAATACGGTTTCTGTGGCGCGATGGTCAAACCGTATCGGATCAATGAACTTAGGGAGGCGTTGAGGAGGGTTGCCAGGTAGGCCTACGTGCTTATGAATTCCCTTTTCTCACGATCTCCAGGAAAAAACTTTCAAGGTCTTTTCGCTTTGTTTCGACGAGCGTGACCTCAACTGAATGATGCCCAGCCAGCGCAATGAATTCATTGAACCCAGCGACCGGTACGAAGTACTCCACAAAGGTTTCATTTCTGCGCGTGATGTTGAAACCTTTCAGGCTGTCATGTTCCCCCTGACCCAGCCGAGTTTGGACGATGTACCCCTCGATCCCTTTCCGCACGATATTCTCGACGCTGTCCAAGGCCTCAAGCTGCCCTTTGACGATCACCCCTACCCTGTCGCAGACCTTTTCCACGTCATCGGTGATGTGGGTGCTGAAGAAGACGCTCTTGCCCCGTTTCTTCAGATCCAGGATGATCTCCTTCACCAGAGCCCTGCCGATGGGATCGAGGCCGCTCATCGGCTCATCCAGGATGTACAGATCGGGATCGTGGATCATGGTTTGCGCCAGGCCGACCCGTTGCACCATCCCCTTGCTGTAGCCCCGCATGGGACGCTTGCGGGCGTCCCACAGCTCAAGGAGCTTCAACGTTTCGTCCGTCCTGCGGGACAAGAGGGCTTCCGGCATCCTGAAGGTCTTGCCCACGAAACGGAGATACTCCTCGGCGGACAGGTAATCGTAAAAAGCCGGATTTTCAGGCAAAAAACCAACCTTGGTGCGCGAGGCAACGCTTCCGACCGGCTCGCCCATGATGGTTGCCGTGCCGGCTGTCGGCCGGATCAGCCCCATCAGGCACTTGATGGTCGTGCTCTTGCCGGCGCCGTTGGGACCGAGATAGCCGAAGACCTCGCCGGGAACGATCTGGAGATCCAAATTCTTCAGGGCATCCACCCTGGTCATCTTCTTTCCCTTAAATTGCTTACAAAGTCCAGATATATCAATGGCGTTCATTTTATTCTCCAGTATGTTGCCGTTTTTCATTCTTGACGCCCGCAAATGCGAACTTGCTCGTGGTTGCCACCTTGCCGTCCGGCTCAAGGTAAAACGTTCCGCCATAGGGATCGACCGGCGGGGGAACGAGAAAACCGCCTAGAATCAGTTGTTCCACCGTTGTCGGCACTATTCCTTTAGCCTCCTTGAACCTGTCTCGCGCCACCTCGATCCGGTGAACCTCGCGAAACGCCGTGAGCCGTATGTGGTAGTTCCGTTTCATGGCCTCGTTCGTTTCACCCTTTTCCATGACGGTCAGATAGGCAATGGCAAGCCCGGTCTGCCCGGATTCCTGCAGGTAACGGCCGGCCAGAAGTCTTGACAGATCGGAACCTGAAAGCTCGCCTGCCTTTTGATAATAGCGGGCTGCCGCTGAATAGTCTTTCAGGAAGTAGGCACTGTTGAACCCCGCGAAAAAAGGGAGATACCAGTCCCACGTGCGGTATTTCATGCCGTAGTCCATAAGATTGTTGGCGAGTTTGTACTGTTTGGCATCCCACGTGAGGAAAGACTGGGCGAAGTAGTAGGCATCCATGTTGTAGGGGTCCAGCTTTACCGCGCCATGGAGAAGTCGCGACATCGCCGGCAAATCCGGGGGAGCGACGACAACATTGGTCTGCTGTTTCTCGGCAATGCCTCCGTAGTACATGACGGTCTTCATGACCAGCGAGGCTGCGACGAATTCCTTTTGATCGGTCGCGAGGTAACGGAGCAGCGTGGCGCTCGGCACATACCCTAGTTTCTCTTCCACCGGTTTTTGTTTCATATAGGCACAGAAGGGTCCGAGCAAGACCCCATAACATGCCAGACTCAGCAGCATGACAACTGAAGGACGGAGAACTCTGTTCATTTCATCTCTCTCCGTCCCAGAAGGATAGCGCCCGCCGCCAGCAGTACAGACGTGTAGACGATGAAATAGAGCGCCGTCATCAGCAATCCACTCGCGTTGAGCGGAAGAGCATAGATTGCATTGACCTTTAAATCGAATGCGCTCAGATTCGGCAACAGATAATAAAAAAACAAGGCCGCTTGCTTCATAATGGGCGAGATCGCTTTCACCGCAGCAGGCGTGTGCAGGTAATCATAGACCTGTTGCGTTATGGAGCCAGCCAGATATGTGCATATCGTTCCGAAAACCGGAAGAAAGAATGAGGTGCTGACCGTGGCTAATAGCATGGAAACCGCGACCAGCAGGATGTATTTGAGTGTACCATAGAGAATGGAGGCCAAAACCGCGATCCAAAGCACCGGCCGAGCCGGCGGATAGAGGACGGAAGCCACTTTGATCGCCAGCATTGCCACTCCGCCCAGAAACAACGCCGTTAGTAGCATGAACAGGGCAATACCCAAAAAACGTCCCAACAGATATGCAGTGCGGCTCAGCGGAAGGCTTAGAATGCTATAGGTGTAGCGCCGCTCAATATCCTTCCAGATCGAGGTCGCCCCCAGAAACACCGCCAACAGGAGCATGATAAACGAAATAAGCGAGAGTGAAAGGGTAATCGATAATTCCGTTACTTGTCGCATGGAAAGTGATGCGGCCGACGGGATGAAGAGAAAAAGGACGGCAAGCCCCATAATTCCTTGGAAGATGCGATCGCGGAAGATCCCTTTGAGACTGATGGCCATGATGTTCAACATAAATACTCCTGCATGAAATTCGAAAATTATAAAAAAACTTTCAGCAATGAAGCAGCATCCGCATCATGTTGCAAAAATGTATCAATATGCCTTTGGGCATCCTCCGGCCGGCCCGAGGCGACAAGCGCCCTCACCACCCCGGCATGACCTTCAAATGACTTCCCATCAAGCTGAACGGCATGGAGAAACGTGGTGATAGCCGTATCAAAATTTTCTTTTTTCAGCTCGTACTCGCCGATCATAATAAGTGCATCCAGGTTGTCATCAATTTCAATGAGTTCCCTGCATAGAGCGAGCGCACGTTCAAAGTCACCGTCATCCCAATATGCCGCTGCCTGTTTTTGCAGGTCGTAAACCTTATCATTGACAGGTTTTCTTTTTGTCAGGATGACATGAATATCACTGACGACATTTATATAATGCCTGATCGCAAATTGCAGCTCTTTATCCTCTTTGTCCCGCCACTGCGGATCGATTATATAATGGCACTCGGCATCGAAATCAACCGCGATCGGATAATGGTCGAGCTTGTTCATGGCTCGCCATTCTTTGCTGAAATAAAGAAAAGTCGCCTCCGAAATAGCCCGCAGATGGGTGGGATCTTGCCAGGCCCGAATGCTTGAGTAGTACGGTGCAATGATCTCGGCCGTTGCCCCAACCTTCATGATACGGTACAATTCATTGGCAAAAGAGATCAAATCCGGGGTGTGCTCGATATAGTGAGAACAAAATATCTCGTCCACGCTGCCATCTTCAAAGGGCCAGGGAAATTTTTCCAGATTACAGACGATATCGGCGCCATTCCAGATATCCACTCCCGTGAATCCGTCTTTTTTGTTCTTGCCGCAGGCGATGTCAAGCCTGACACCCGTTGGCTCATTCGATCTCTTTTTCATTCAGCATGTCACCTCATGAGTTATGTTTCTCAATCTCTTGCGTTCCAAATCCCTACGATGCCAACACTTCTACAACTTAAATTTGTTGTCAACAACTTCTTGCTGATTGCAATGTACAAAATTCGTTCCGTTGAACGGATGCTCAAACTCCTCATGGATACATCTTACCCAACCATTATCCCGGTTATGCCCCCAGCCGCAGACCTTTCCCATCATCTTTTGGATAAAGGATCTCATCGGTAAATTTGAGGCATTGTTCGATATTAAACTTGATAAATCTATAATCATTCGTACAATAGCTGATCACAGTCGTTATGGGCATGTATTGCTCCGTCAAACCTATTGTGGAGTTCGAGTAAAATGAAAATACTGATTACAATACCGCACTATTACCGTTATCAGAAAGATGCCATATATGGATCAATGAAAAAAGATCCAGCCCCTCGAATTGAGGCATTGACTCAATGCATTTCGTCACTTCATCAACTATTCGGGTCGTCGCAGTATTATATTGACTATTTCAACAAAGAGGCATTTCCAGCCAACCTTTCATACCAGCATCAATTAGACATAATGGTATTTACAACCGACAGTTGTCATCTGTTGGATGAAATATCCCTACCCAAAAATGATTACATCCATATACCAACAAAAACGCAACCCATGTTGCTGGGTTTTGAATGCGCACAATTCATGAAACAACATAACAATGACTATGATTTTTTCTGCTTCATGGAAGATGACCTTATCATCTCAGATCCACATTTTTTTCAAAAGCTGCAATGGTTTGCCAAATCGACGTCCAACCATAACCTGCTTCAGCCCAACAGGTTCGAGGTGTCGCCGAATCATGTTGCAAAAAAATGCTATATCGACGGTTTGATAGCTAATATTTTCAACTATCTTTCTTTTTATTCTTTCGAAGGCCCCGATATCACGGCAAATTTCTACGGTACGGATGTCCAATTCAGCCAGCCGTTGAATCCGCATTCCGGGTGTTATTTCCTCAATGCGGAACAATTCGAATATTGGACGAAACAACCCTATTTCAGCGAAATCGACACCGGCTTTATCGGCCCCCTGGAGAGTGCCGCGTCTCTCGGCATAATGAAAACTTTCAATATTTACAAACCCTCACCCCAAAATGCCAATTTCCTCGAGATCAAGCATTACGGCAATGCCTATATTCAACTCGCAGGGGAGAGAATCGAACTTGTCAGCGCATCTTCTCAGGAAACGACCTGAAATTCACAATAGATTCCTGGGAATACAATCGCCCGAGCACACACGCAAACAGGGAAATATCAGTCTATCGAGGTGACCTGTTCCAAATTCAGCATTGAACAAAATGCATCCTCAACCCCCCGGGCAAACAATCGGGCATCGCATAACGGTGACCTGGCAAGTCTGTTACGCAACTCAGCCCGCAACAAAGATAATTTTTGCATATCATTCGCTAATCCCAGCGCAAGTGCAATGTATTCATCGGCGGAAAATGCAATCATGGACGACAGGTCAAGGCGCGTGAGGATATCTGCGCCCACTCTCGATGCATGTCTGTCACCGGATAACGTCACGACCGGGACCCCCATCCAAAGCGCTTCAAAGGTCGTTGTAGTCCCATTGTACGGAAAGGTGTCAAGCGCGATATCCACATCATGATAACCGGCGAGATGATCCTTCTGATTCGGCGTGGAAGTGCGCAGTTCCAGCCTGTCGCCGGCTATGCCGAAATCGGCGAAGTAACCGGTAAAACGCTGCGTTGTCGTACGATCGGCGAAGTAGTGGCATTTCAGCACCAGCCGGGAATCCTTGACTCGTCTGAGAATACGCGCCCACACGGCAATGACCGCGGGTGAGATCTTGGGAAGCATGTTGAATGAGCCAAAGGTGATGTACCCGTTTTCGATAGAGGGGGAAGGAACCGTTTCCGGGGCATCCTCGGGAGCGCGGTAACAGAGGAATCCATCCTTCAGCCGGACCAGCTTTTCACTGTACAGGTTGTCGTCGGGTCCGGGCGGATCGGCAATCCCGTCGGTGAGCCGATAGCCGATTGACGTAAGCCCTGTAGTATTCGGATAACCGAGCCAGCTCACCTGGATCGGCGCCGGCCTGTCACTAAAGACCGGCAAGCGTATCCGTGAACCGGTATGACCCGCGAGGTCTACCAGAATATCGACCTGATCGGATCGGATCGTGTCGGCAACCACATTGTCGGGCAAACCGGAAATATCCAGCCAGCGGTCGGCAAGTTTCCTGAGACGTTCCGTTACGTTATCCGGCGTTGCAACATCCGGGTAGCAGAAGATTTGAAATCTGTCCCGATCCAATGTCGCCAACAGCGGCTCAAGGAAATAACTGACGGAATGGTTTCTCATGTCACCGGATATGAATCCCACCCGAATACGCGACTCTCCTCGAATGGGCCTGACCGGAGAAGTGCGGTCGCTTTTTCCATGCAAGGCATCCCATCGTCTGCTTTCGGCAAAAATTTCCCTCTGCGAGTAGCGTTCCGAATAATTCATGGCCAGCAACAGGCAGGAATGGGCCTTTAGATAGCTACTGTCGAGATCCATCGACGTTTTGAAGCAGCCAATCGCGTCTTCGAACAATCCTTGGTAAAACCTCACGCACCCCAATACGGTCATGATTTCGGCATGTTCCGGAGAAAGCTCCACTCCTCGCAGGCAGAGTGCGGAGGCATCGGTCAGCCTGGCCTGCATCATGTATTTCAATGCCCTCTGCGCCGTATTGTGTTCTTCCAAGCGGGATTTTCCCTGCCCGGCCCCTGCAATTATCAGGTAAGGCGAATAATCCTCCGGCGGACAGTACAGAGTGCCGGCCAACACCGGGGATGCCACCTGCCCATCCCAATCGATACGCCTCACCCCTTCGTAGGGAAGATCGACGGGAAGCCCGTATTTGAGTTTAAATCGGGCCCAGTTTTCATGGACCCGTGCCCATCGCCGGTTTCTTTTGGCCTTCTTCTCCTCCTCGGGAAGGTAATCGAAATTAGCCATATGCCGGTGCAGCGCAAAAGCACCACACGCCAGGACAAGCTGAAAACCGGCCCGTCGGACCCTGACGCCAAAATCGTGATCGGCAAAATATCCATAGAACAATGGATCAAGTCCGCCAATCGCATTCAACACTTTTCTGGAAACCAGGAAAGCATCGCCAGTGAGAAATTTGTCGAATCCCAGTTCATCTCCATGATTATTCAAGATCATTCTGGAAAATCGGAACAATTCCTCCAATCCCGTCAGGTCCCTGTCCGGTATGATATTGTGGGAGGAAAATCCGTTGTCCACAAAATTGGAACACCCGCGAACAATGCCAAATTCGTCGGAGTGCCGTGCAACAGCCAGCAGCGTGGAGATATAGTCAGGCGTCACCAGCACGTCATTTGAAATGAATATGACATATTTCCCGGTGGCGTGGGAAAGTATGGCGTTGAGGCTGCCGCTGTATTCAAGATTCTTATGGAAACTGAACACCTTCGTGTTCGGATGATAGAGTGCGGCCTCACAAAACAAATCGAGTGTTTGGTCCGGAGAAAAGTCATCGACCAGAATCAACTCAAAATCACCTTCGACGCTCGAAAACAGGGCCGTCAGAGTGGCGTGGGTAGTGTCGCTATTCCCGTGGGCGGAGATGCCGATGGTCACTTCACCATCCAACCGCACCCTGGAAAAAGCACTCAAGGACATCGATGGAAAAAGGGCATATGATCCTGATTCCGGCTTCATCCGGTATGCTCGCCCGATTGCCCTTCGGAATTCTTTTCCCATGAAAGCCAGATTTGACGATAGATATCCTCAAGCGTTCGGGTAAATCCGGCGCCGTCACACAGTGGCGATGCAGCCATTCTCCGGCGCATCCCCTGCCTGAGTCTCGAAAGCCGGTCAAGGTCCGCGGAAAGTCCCGCGGCAATATCCACGTAATCCGCACCGGTATCCGCGGATAGATCGTCAAGATCCAGCATCTTGAGAAAACCTTTTGTCTGGCGGCTGACGGGACGATCTCCGGCCAACGTGACCACCGGAACACCCATCCAAAGGGCTTCGCAACTGGTGAGTCCGCCGGTATAGGGGAAAGGATCCAATGCGATATCGATATCGTTATATTCGTCCCTCATGATAAACAGTGGCGACTGCCCCCTGAATTCTATTCGCCGGCGCGGAATGCCGTGCAGCGCAAAGAGTATGCGAAAATAATCCCGAACCGCTCCGTTATCCAGGGTTTTCCATTTCAGCACCAGCCTCGAAGCAGGCACGCGCTTCAATATTTCGCACCAGGCCTGAATGACGTCCGGGGTCAATTTGGCAATATTATTGAAACAGCCAAAGGTAATATAACCGTTTTTAAATGCGGGAAGCGATTCCACGTCCGGGCAGATGGACGGCGGCGTGTAGCAGAAGCGGTTGTGCGGCATTCTTACCACCGTCTCGCGATACCACAGCTCGCACCCGTCCGGGACCGTGTCAAAATCGGAGATTACATAATCCATGGTGGCAAGACCGGTCGTATTGAAATACCCCAGCCATGAAACCTGGACAGGCGCGGCGCGGCGGGAGAAGACCGGCAGGCGGTTGCCCGCGGAGTGTCCCGACAAATCGACGAGAATATCGATCCGGTCCTGCTGCAGCAGGGTAAAAAAATCATCATCGGACATTTCTTTGATGTCCCGCCAGTGCTCGGCATATTTGATGATTTCCCTGGAGATCTCGTCTTGTATGTCGTTGTTGCTGTAGCAGAATATCTCAAATTTGCTTCTGTCGTGGTTACGGGCAATTGCCTGAAAGAATATCCCGCCCGCATGGTGGTGAAAATCGGCTGAAACGTAGCCGATGCGCAGCCTGCCGCCTTGCTTGAGCCGGTCGCTGAAATCCAGTCCGGAGAGAGGCTTGCCATGGGTTTTGTCCCAGGCGCAACTCTCCTCATAGATATCCATTTGAGAGCAGGACGAAATGTAGTTCATTGCAAACAGAATGTTGGATTGAATGCCGGGATTGTCCGGCGCCAGCTCCCGTGCCCGTTTCAGGTGTTCGACAGCTCCTGCCGCGTCGCCGTGCGAAAGCTTCAGTTCGGATAACAGACATAATGCCGTTGCATCATCCGGCCTCATTCGGGCAGCGGTTTCATACGCGTCAAGGGCTTCAAGATACAGCCCCTTTTCGCGGGCGGCATTGCCGAGATTTATGTATGCATCGGGATTGTCCGGCGTCAATTCGACTGCTTTACGGCACATTGCGACTGCCCGCGTATAGCTTTTCATATCTGTCAGCAACCGGCCGAGGTTGTTGTAAGCGTCCCCAAAAGCGGGATTGAGCCGTATCGCTTTCCTGAAGCCGGCGGCGGCCTGTCTCCAAAACTCTTTGCCAAGTGCGGACCGGCAAATGCCCAGGTTATTGTACGCCTCCGCAAAACCATGATCCTTGAGCACGGCCAGCCTGAAAAATGCCGCGGCCGTGCCGTACTCCTTTGCCTCCATCCGGTCTATGCCGGAATTATAATATTCTTTCCCGCTGATTGCGTGATGAGACCGCTTCAGGGACAAAACATTCCCTTTGCCGCACCAGTCATGCCACATCTCCCGGTAGGCATGTTCAAGGCTGCGGGAAAAAAGCGCGCCGTTGCAGAGTGGCGAAACAGACAACCTGTCCCGAAACGATGCTCTCAACCGGGCCAGGACGCCGGTGTTTCCGGCAAGGCTTCGGATTTTATCAATAAAATCCTCACGGGAATCCGCCGCCAGCAATTCCTTAAGACCGCAGGATGCAAGCAAAGAAGCGGTTTGTCTGCTGATGGGTGTTCCGCCCGTTATGGTGACGACCGGGACCCCCATCCAGAGCGCTTCACAGGTCGTGGCGCCGCCATTGAAGGGGAACGTATCGAGGGCAATGTCTATATCGCCATATTCTGCCAACATTTGCGGATGGGGAGACTCTTTCCTGACTTCAATACGTTCCGTAGCCACGCCATGCTGTTCAAACTGTTCAAAAAGCCGATGCTGCACGCTCCCGGTTCCTAACGCCATAGTTTTAAGGACAATTTTCGATCTTGGCACCGCCTTGAGTACCGCGCTCCACAAAGACACGGTTTCCGGCGTGATCTTGTGAATTTTGTTGAATGAACCGAAAGTTATGAACCCGTTTCCGAGTGCCGGAAGAGAGGTTACGTCCGGCGCATACGCAGGCGGCTCATAACAGAAACGGCCGTCCGGGAGCCGCACGACCTGTTCGGAAAACCAGCGCTCTTCTCCCGGGGGCACGGTAACGGCATCGGAAATAAGATAATCCATAGCCGTCATACCGGTCGTATTGAAGTAGCCCAACCACGAGACCTGCACCGGGGCCGGCTTGCGGGCAAAGACCAGCAGTCTGTGCAGCGAGGTGTGCCCCGAGAGGTCAACGAGAATGTCGATGCCGTCCAATCTGATCATCTCGGCGACGAGTTCGTCCGAGAGCGATTCTATGTTGCGCCAGTGTTCGGCACAAACCATCAGCTTGCGCGTCATCTCATCGAATCTGTTACAATTGTTGTAAAGGAATATTTCAAAAGCATTTCGATCGTGATGCTCGACAACCGGCTTGAAATGGTAGCTGACCGGATGCATCTTAAAATCGCCGGAAACATACCCGACCCGCAAGCGCCGGCCGGATGCACAGGAATTCAGATAAGGCCTGCGGATGTATTTGCCGGCTGCATGCGACTTTCCCCAACGTTTACTTTCGCGATAGATTGCCTGCTGATCAAATCTCGATAGGTAATTCATCATAAAAAGAATATTCGTATGGGCGTTTGAAGAGTGCGACGCGAATTCAATGACGCGGGAATAATTGTGCAAGGCGAGTTCTGAATCCCCGCGTTCGCCATGGATATTCCCCATCGTCATGTAGTTCTCGGGCTGCAGCGGATCGATTTCCAAGGCCCTGGAACAGACGCTCAATGCTTCATCGAGTCGGCCGGATTTCAACAATGCCAACGACATATTCTTGAAAGCAATAGAATTGCCGGGCTCAAGATTGGTCAGGCGCTGGTAGCAATCCAGCGCCTCTTCATATTTTTGCATATCGACATAGATATTGCCAAGGTTGTTATAGGCAGCGCTAAAATCCGGATTCAAGTCCAGCGCTTTTCTGACGGAGGCAATCCCCTCCTCGCTCCTGCCCAGCTTATGGAGCACAACTCCAATGCCATGAAGGGCACGCAAGTTTTCCGGAGATTCTGAGAGAATACGTTCATAGACGGCAAGGGACTGCCCATAATCCCCGGCAGCGTGCAGGGCAGAAGCCTCATCGCAGAGGCGATTCAACCCATCCGGTTCATTCTTTTCCCTCTGTGTCATCAATGGTCCTCTTTCAGGCGATCCATCAGTTTTGCCGAATAGGCTTTGTAAGGGCTGGTACCGGCAAAGGCGCCATGGGCGCGAATAAAGAAACCAAGGGCTGATTTCCTGTCATTGGCAGCCAAAGCCTTTTGCCCGAGGTTATAAATAACCATGGGGTCTTTTGTCAGTTCCCCGAGCTGTGTTTCATAGGTTCTCTTTTTTGCAGAAAGTTCTTCACTCCTGCCGGAATCCCCCAACTGGCTCAGCATGGTTTCAAGTTGCCGGATAATGCGCTTCAATGCTTTCTCCGAGGAATTCCGGGTCTTTCTAATCACGGTTTCATAGAGTTCCAGGGCCTGATCCGGCTTACCCTCGTTGTTCAGTATTTCAGCCATCAGCAGATCGGCGGTTTCATCATACCCAAGCGAATGAAGCGTCTGACCCACAACATATTGACATTTTGCCGCTGGGATGTCACCCGCATTGTAAAGGGCATACATATAGATGTCCCGCAACCGTCTGGACTGTGGTGATTGCCTGACGGTATCTCCAAACAGGCTCACATTTTTCTGCCAGACGAGATTCCGGCTGAAGGTTTGCCAACTATACAACAACATGAGCGTTACAAGGATAGCAGCGGTTGCGCAGGCAACCGAATACCGCTGGGGCGGGCGCCCGTCAAGATACATGATAATTGCGACGATCCAGAATGCTGTTGAAATGTAGATATAACGTTCGGCATATCCGGTCCAGGCAATAGTTCCAAAAGCAAAGGGAAGAGCCGGAAGGAACATGCAGACGCCGGCAATAAAAAAGGCGGCCGGGAGGTTCAATCTGGTCAATAGCCGGAGGCAGAACAGCAAGAGCAGAATGCCGGCCAGATCATAAAGGGGATCTATTTCAAGCAGGTAGAAATTAAGCGGCAATGGAAACAGAAATTTCTTGAAATAGAACCCGCTCGCTCCAAGGAAAACCGAGATGCTGTAATTGACATCCAGCAGCATCAGCTTGACGGTTTGTCCAATTTTCCCGACATCGGATATGTATACCATTCTTCTCAGCAGATAATAGGAAGCTGCCGTGGCACATGCAGAGCTGCCGAACAATAGCGCTTTCTTCAAATCAAGACGAAACAGGTCCTTCCATCCTCTCTCTTCCGTGAGCAAGGCGATGGAGTAACACGCGCAACCCGCAAGGGCGGCCCAGTAATTGCCGAAATAGATCATCTCCATTGCGATGACGGCAAACATCATCAGGAAAAACGGCAGGCCCGAGGGCCTGAAGACCGATGTTGTCCTGACTGGTTGCAGGATATCGTTCTTCTTTTCAGGGCCGTAGTCAATGTCGGCGTTCAAAAGGAAAAATGCGGCCAGAATCATGCCGAATGATGCCTCTTTTGACAGTATCCCCAAGATGATGAACACTACGGCAAGAACCAGATAAATTCTCGCCCTGGATTTGCGGTACAGGAGCAGAAACGCTGCCGATGCCAGCACAAAGTTAGCCGCCAGAATATCCGTCCGTCCCGAGATCCAGTTAACCGATTCGGTGACGATCGGATGCACCGCAAACAGGATGGCGCCGCACAGGGGGAGATAACTTTTGATGCCGTTCTTGTTGCGCACGGCGATGTGCAGGATATAAAACAGTAACAGGACATTGACAAGGTGCAGGAGAACATTATCTAGATGCATGGAACGCAGATCGAGCGCCCACAAGGTATTATCGAGATAATAACTCAGCCCGATCAGGGGACGGTAATAACCACCGTTCACAATATGCGGCAGGAAAATACTCTTGAGGGTCAATGAACCGGCATTAAACATCCCATTCAACATCTCCTGGTCATCGATCAGGCATACTTCCGCATTGAGAGTGGGATAAAATACCGTCAAAACAAGCAGGCAGAGCAGAAGAAGTTGATACGGAAGGCGTAGACGCATGAGGCACCAAAAAAAAAGGGTCGGCTCACGCCAACCCTTTGGTCTGCAAAAAAGGGGATTACATCGAAGTCCAAGTCCCGGAAACTAAAATCGTCGTGGAAGATGCTCCATCAATAGTCGCGCCGGGCTGAACGGTTTTATACCAGAAATTCGGTTGAGAACTATTTGTTGCATACTCATGATCACCGCTTGAATGCAGCGAATTTGCTCCATAGGCAGTTCCCCCGGATTCAACCGAAATGGTAACTTTGGTTGAAGGGGCAAAGGTGCCGCCGCCGAGTACGAGAGGAGTTGAGATTATGCACGCGTATGCCGATACCGCACACATGGTGAGAGCTATCACGAAACAGATTTTAAACAGATTCTTATTCATTAAAGGTCTCCTTTCAATTTTTGAAAGCAAAATAATAGAATATCTCAGCTAATTAAATCCAACCTATTACAAAATGGGATATGCCTGTTGATCTGCAAAAGCAGATTCCATCTGGGTCTTGAAGTTCCTCAAGTCGCTGAGCGCAGCCGAGTTGAAGCCCTTGATGCGATATGCGGAGAACTGCGGGATGGCTACGGCGGCCAGGATACCGATGATCGCAACAACGATCAGCAGCTCGATCAACGTAAAACCTTTTCTGCTACGAAGTTTGTTAAGCATGTTTTTCTCCTTTCGTTGTGTATGCCTTCCAGAGGCAAAAATAAAAAAAGCATTAACTCTATATAATCAAACCAGTGCAAATAGCAAACCAAAAATACCATACGTCACAACAGAGCGATTTACTATCATTTTTTGGTGCTCTAAAAAAGATCATCCAATGACAAAGAACATAATGGTCACCCTGAATGACAATATTTGTCACAATTTAAAATGTGGGGTACATGTGACTATCAACATAAGCAGACTCCATATTGACCTTGAAATTCCTCAGGTCTGCCATTGCCGCCGCGTTGAAGCCTCGTTTCACGTTATATTGGTAATTTGGTAATATTATGGCGATCAGGATCCCAATGATTGCGACGACGATCATCAACTCTATAAGGGTAAAACCCCCGATGGCGCACAGTCCTTTTTTCACAAGGCTCTCCCAGTTATAATCAAATTACCACCCTGGGCAACTTAACACTTATCCAGCCATATCAATCATTATCCATCCCCAGCTTCGCCAACCGGTACCGAAACGACCGAAACGACATGCCCAGCAACTCGGCAGCCTTTTTCTTGGCGCCTCCGGTCTTTTCCAGGGCCTTCAAAAGATACTGTTTTTCCAACGCCTCCAACAGCGGTTCCAGGAACATCCCCTCATCGGGGATCGTCACGTCCGCGCTCAGGGAGGGCGTCCTGCCGGATACGACCTGTTGGGGAAGGTTGTTCTCCACAATCAGGGAATTGTCCAGTATCAGGCTGCGTTCGACGATATTTTCCAGTTCACGGATATTGCCCGGGAAACCATAATTCATCAGCGCCTTGAGCGCGCCGGGGGAGACGGAAGCCGGGTCTTCGGGCTGGAACTTGCGGCAGAAATGCTCCACCAGGAGCGGGATGTCCTCGATCCGTTCCCGCAGCGGCGGCATGATGATCTGCACCACGTTGATGCGGTAGTAGAGGTCTTCCCGGAAGCCGGAGCTTTTGACGTCTTCGTTGAGGTCGCGATTGGAGGCGGCCAACACCCGCACGTCAGTCTTGTTCACCTTGGCATCCCCCACCCGGCGGAATTCGCGCTCCTGAAGGACCCGCAGCAGCTTGGTCTGCAACAGAAGCGGCAGCTCGCCGATCTCGTCCAGAAAGAGCGTCCCCCCCTCGGCCTGTTCGAAAAGACCCGGCCTGTCGGCCACGGCGCCGGTAAAGGCGCCTTTCTTGTGACCGAACAGCTCGCTTTCGATCAGGGATTCGGATATGGCCCCGCAGTTGACCGCCACGAACGGTTTGGATTTGCGCGGGCTGCACGTGTGGATCGCGCGGGCCGCCAGTTCCTTGCCGGTGCCGCTCTCGCCCAGGATCAGCACCGAGCTCTGGCTGTGGGCGACCTTCTGGATCATGTCGAACAATTCCCGTATCTTGGCGCTCTTGCCGATGATCCCGCAGAAACCGTCCCGCTGGGCAACCTCCTGCCTGAGGATAGTGTTTTCCCGTTTCAACCCCTGTTTTTCCAGGGCCTTGCTGATCAGCACCTTGATCTCTTCGTTCTTGAACGGCTTGGAGATGTAATCGTAGGCCCCCAGCTTCATGGCCTCCACCGCCTGCTCCGCGGTGGAAAATGCCGTCACCATCAGCACGGCGGTCTCCGGGGCCGCCTGCTTGATCCGGGCCAGCAGTTCGATGCCGTTCAGGCCGGGCATCTGCACATCCGAGATGATCAGGTCGAACAGGGAACCGTCGATCTGTCGGAGCGCCTCTTCCGCATTGCCCGCCACCGCCACCTCGTACCCCTCCCGTTCCAGCAGGATCGAGAGGAATTCGCGCATGCTCAGTTCGTCATCGACGATCAGTATTCTGGTTTTCATGGATATGCCTCGTCTGCTTTAGGGGCTGCTCGATATGTTTAATTTACAGCCGTATGAGGCTCTTGCAAACATCTAAAAAGCTCCTCCCCCCTTGCGGGGAGGATTAGGATGGGGGTAAAGTTCGCCGCAAAATCTGCATATTGCAGCTTCACCCACCCCCCAGCCCCCTCCCGTCAAGGGAGGGGGAGCCCATTTGAAAGAGCTTTGCAAGAGCCTCACCCTTCTATCCAATCCTGCGCAGGCCGTCGGCAATCCCGATCCTGACCGCCCGCCAGCTGGGGAAAATGCCCGCCACCAAGCCAACAATCAGGCAGAACGCCACATCCAGATACAGGGTGGAGCGTTCGACCCGGAAGACGGGAAAAAACGCGCCCATGACCTCACCGAACTTTGCAGCCACCGGAAAGGTCAGGGCAATGCCGATCGCACAGCCGGTCATGGCGATAAACAGCGACTCGCCGAAAACCATGCCGGCAATGTAGTAGCCGCGAAACCCCATGGCCTTGAAGATGGCATATTCGCCGATCCGTTCGCGGGCGGTCATGGCCATGGTATTGGCCACTACCGCCATGATGATGATGATTACCATGAACGACACGATGCGGATGGCCACCACGATGGCTTCGGTCATGGAGACGAAGCTGAGTTGGAAGGCCTTTTCCGTCTCCGTCAGGGTCTCGGCCAGGGAGTTTTTGAAACGCGCATCCACGGCCAGGGATGTCTCCGCCGCCGTTTGCGGGTTTTTCAACCCCAGGATGATGACGCCGATCTGGTCGGCCCGGCGCGGCGACGTCTTCTTCAGGGTTTCGTTCAGATAATCCCAGTGAAAGAAGAATTGGTTCTCGTCGGTCGATTGTTCCGCGCCGCGATAGATGCCGCGCAGGACGAATTCCCACGTGCCGGGAAACATGGTGCCCTTGAGCGTAATATTGTCCCCCACCTTCCAGCCGAAGCGCTCGGCCAGCTTACGCCCGGCCACACACCCCTTGCGGTCGGTCACAAAGGCCCGATTTACTTCGGGGGAAAGCACGAATTCCGGATACAGCTCAAAATAGCTTTTCGGCTCAATGGCAAAATTCGGGAAAAAGTTCTTTTCCGAGATGTAGACGCCGCCGAACCAGTTGGCATAGGAAACCGACTTGACCCCCTCCACCTGCCTGATCCGCTCCAGATAGGAGATCGGCAGCGAAAAGGTCAGGGAGATGGCATTGCGCGAGATCAGGCGTGCGGCCGATGAGGCGTTGACCCCGGCATACCATGCGGTGATCACCGTCCGCAGCAGTCCGAAGGCCAGGATGGCGATGGTGATCCCCAGGATGGTCAGACCGGTGCGCAGACGGTGGCGCAACGCATTCCTGGAGAGCAGCTTAAGAAGGAACATCGCTGAGCACGCCCTTTTCCAGGTGCCTGACGATATGGGCCTTCTCGGCGGCGCGCGGGTCGTGGGTCACCATGATGATCGTCTTTCCAAAGTCCTTGTTCAGGCGCGCCATGAGACCGAGGATATCTCCGGCGGAAACCCGGTCCAGGTCGCCGGTCGGCTCGTCGGCCACCAGAATGGAGGGGTCGCTTACCACGGCGCGGGCAATGGCCACCCGCTGCTGCTGGCCGCCCGAAAGCTGGGAGGGGTAATGTTCCATGCGGTCGGCCAAGCCGACCACCTCCAGGGCGGCCTCCACGTGTTCCCGGCGTTCGCGGCGGTTAAGCGGCGTCAGAAGGAGCGGCAGCTCCACATTTTCAAACGCGGTCAGGACCGGGATGAGGTTGTAGAATTGGAAGATGAAGCCCACATGGGCCGCACGCCAGTCCGCCAACTCCCGCTCCCCCAGGGTAGCGATATCCACGCCGTCGACGACGATGGAGCCGCGATCGGCGGAATCGATGCCGGCAATCAGGTTGAGCAGGGTGCTCTTGCCCGACCCGGACGGTCCCATCAGCGCCAGGAACTCCCCCTGTTCGATATCGAAGGAGATATCCTCCAGGACCGGCACCACTTGGCTGCCGCGCAGGTAGGACTTGGCCGCGTTGCGGATGCTGACGACGATCCGCCGTTCCCCGGAACCGGACATATCCCTATTTTTCCCCGGCCAGGCTGACACGGGCGCCATCCTTCAGTTCATCCAGCGGCTTGAGCGCAACCCTGTCGCCGGATTTCACTCCGCCGACCTCCACAAGGTCGCCCACGGGTGCGCCGCGCGTAATCGGCGTAAATACCACATGATCCCCTTTAACGAGATAGACTCCCTCACGGCCGCCTGAGGCGACGATTGCCGACGGCTTGACGGCAATGCGCGGCCGCTGGTCGGCCTTTTGGGCCTCCCTTTCCAGGAAGGCGACCTTGGCGCTCATTTCCGGAAAAATACGGGAGTCGGTATCCACGAAGCGCACCTTGACCATGACTGAAGCCTTGGTGCGGTCGGCCGTCGGAACGATGGTATGCACGACACCGCGGAACCGGGCGTTCGGCAGCGCATCCAGGGTAACCTCGCAGGGCTGCCCCGCCTTCACCATCCCTAGATTGGACTCGGAGACATCGGCCTCCACCTCCAAAGAACCGAGGTCCGCTATGGTCACCACGGCAGCCTTGGCATTGGCCGCCGCCCCCAAGGGGGTGATAAGGTCGCCCACATCGGCGTTTTTGGTCAAAACGACGGCATTGAACGGGGCACGGATCAGGCTGTAGCCGTAATTGACGCTCGCCCCCCGCAGTGCGGCAGCCGCGGAACGTATGCCGGACTGCGCGCCTGCAACGCCGGCAACGGCCTTCTTGTAGCGCGCGTCGGCCGTATCGTATTCGGACTTGGCAACAATCCCCTCTTTCAACAGCTCCTTTTCGCGCCTGAAGGCTTGATCGGCATCGACCAGTTCCGCCCTTGCCTGGTCAAGGGATGATCCGGCACTCTGGACTGAAGCCTCGTTTTGACGCACTGTTGCCTCCAGGTCCTTGTTCTCCAGCCGGGCGATGACCTGGCCACTTGTAACCCGGCTCCCCTCCTCGACCCCGAGCCATTCCAGCCGGCCGGTGGTCTTTGCAGCCACCGACGCCTTGCGCTGGGCAACAACGTACCCGCTCGCGTTCAACAGGGTAAACGACTGTGTCGGAAATACCTGGGTAACGTTGGCCGTCTCGATGGGGATGGCGTGCCGCTGCACCGCCAGCAGCACCATCCCGGCGCAGAGCGCCACGAAGGCGGCGGCGATAAAGCGCATGCGTTTAGCCCTGCCCCGCTTGGACGAAGGCTGGCGGGATTTATCGATGGTAAGACGGTCCAGTGAACCTGATGACATGTAGTGCGTTCTCCGTTGATCGGGGGGATTCCAACCGGAAACGATGGGATACTAATTCATACCATTATTCCATCACAATGTGAAGTCCGAGTAATTCTCGGTAGTGTCCGGTCAGGCCATTGCAGTACCACTAAAACCCTGCCTTATCCCCTCATCCGGCCTTCGACCACCTTCTCCCAGGGAGAAGAGGTGCCCCGAAGGGGCGGATGAGGGGGCTTTTTAGGTGATGCAAATATCAAACCGGACATTGCTGAGTAATTTTTTATTTGAAATCGGTATACGCCGACACCTGTGGATATTCCAGTCTAACCACATTTTTTCCCGGGAGGTCTGTATTTATTGGAATTAGTATGCTATAGAAATGCTGTTTTGTATTTACGGAGACAACACCATCTCCAGACAAACTTATTCCATGCAAGGGGGCAGCAATGAGTGAAATCGTAGACGTCTATGCTCGGGAGATCCTTGATTCCCGCGGGAATCCTACTCTGGAAGTGGAGGTATTCCTCGAATCCGGCGCCTTTGGACGGGCGGCCGTTCCCTCCGGTGCATCCACCGGCGAACGTGAGGCCCTTGAACTGCGCGATGGCGATGTTGCCCGCTACCAGGGTAAAGGTGTTCTGAAGGCGGTGGACAACGTCAACAACCGGATCGCCGATGAGATCATCGGCATGGAAGCCGACGACCAGGTCGGCATCGATATGAAGATGCTTGAACTGGACGGCACCGAATACAAGAGCAACCTGGGCGCCAACGCCATCCTGGGCGTGTCCCTGGCAGTGGCGAAGGCAGCCGCCGAGGAGGCGGGACAGCCGCTGTACAAATATATCGGCGGCGCCGGCGCACGCGAACTGCCGGTGCCTATGATGAACATCATCAACGGCGGCGCCCATGCCGACAACAACGTGGATATCCAGGAATTCATGATCATGCCCGCCGGGGCTAAAAACTTCGCCGAAGCCCTGCGCATGGGTGCAGAGATCTTCCATGCCCTCAAATCCGTGCTCAAAGGCAAAGGCTACAACACCGCCGTGGGCGACGAGGGCGGTTTTGCCCCCAACCTGAAATCCAACGAAGAGGCCCTGGAAGTGATCATGGAGGCCATCGTCAAGGCCGGCTACAAGCCGGGCGAAGACGTGCTGCTGGCCCTGGACGTGGCCTCGTCGGAGCTGTTCAAGGACGGCGTCTATACCCTGGAGAACGAGGCTGAACCGAAAAAGAGCTCCGACCAGTTGATCGACTTCTACGAAAACCTGGTCAACAAGTACCCGATCATCTCCATAGAGGACGGCATGGCCGAGAACGACTGGGACGGCTGGAAAAAACTGACCGACCGCCTCGGCAAGCGCATCCAGATCGTGGGGGACGACCTGTTCGTCACCAATCCCAAGATCCTCAGGGAAGGCATCCGGAAGGGGATCGCCAACTCTATCCTCATCAAGCTCAACCAGATCGGCACCCTGACCGAGACCCTGGAGGCCATCGAGATGGCCAAGCGGGCCGGCTACACCACGGTGATCTCCCACCGTTCGGGCGAAACCGAGGACACCACCCTGGCGGACCTGGCCGTGGCGGTCAACGCCGGTCAGATCAAGACCGGATCGCTCTGCCGCACCGACCGTGTCGCCAAGTACAACCAGTTGCTGCGCATCGAGGATGAACTGGACAACGTGGCCCTGTTCAGGGGACATGATGTCTTCTACAACATTAAAAAATAGGGGACTATAACCCAAAGAAAGACCTGAGTCCAATTCCCCCTTTTGACAAAGAGGGGGGATTTGCTTCGAGTGATGCAAATCCCCCGCGATTCCATTTAGGCCCCAGCGGGTCCTTTTTAAAGGGGGAAGACAACAGTACCTTTATTATGGTTATAGTTCCGAAAAATAGATGCTGATGGATCATGAACCAGCTTGAAATTTTGGCTGAACAATGGTATTTTTTTTAAAATCCGACGGCGATGGAGTTCGCCATAACCGCTTGCCGACAAGCTGATGACTCCTGCTCTTCAAAACCGAGGGCAGGAGTTTTTTCATTTTTCACGGTGAAACATCAGCAGGTTCGAAATGTCAAATGACGCCCATAAAAGGAGCCTTGCCATGACGTTCCGCACCATTGTGCAATGCTTAAGCAAACCATATCTGGAGGAGTCGGTATGCTGTCTATTGATATCCCCGGTTTCGGATCCCTGGAGCTGGAACACCTTGTCTGCGACTTCACCGGCACCCTCTCCGTCGATGGCAGTTTGCTTCCCGGCGTCGGCGCGCTTCTCGATGAGCTTGCCGCATCGCTTAAAATCCACGTGGTAACGGCCGATACCTTTGGCCGGGCGCACGAGGAGTTGGCCGGACGCCCCTGCACGTTGACCGTTCTGAGCGGGCAAAACCTGGACGTGCAAAAAGAACGGTTTGTCATGGCCCTGGATAAGGATCGGGTTGTTGCTGTCGGCAACGGCGCCAATGACCGGTGCATGCTGAGAGTGTCGAAGCTCGCAATCGCCGTGGCCGAAGGTGAAGGATGCGCTTTGGACGCATTGCTGAACGCCGACATTCTTGTGCGCAGCATCCACGAGGGATTGTCGCTGCTACTCAACCAGAAACGCATCGTCGCGACCCTGAAGGTATAGGTTCCGGCCGTGAAAGACTTGGGAACCCTTGCAACAATGGTGACACCGACGGAATGCCCGCTATAATTTTCATGCAAGGAGAATATTTCAGATGAAGACCGCGTCTACGATTGCCATCTTCTGTGCCGGCGGCGGGCTTACCCGCTACTATCTTTCGGGTTGGATCTACAGCCAGCTTGGCCGGGCCTTCCCTTACGGCACCTTTGCCGTCAACATCATCGGTGCCTATTTCATCGGCCTGGTCATGGAATTGAGTCTGCGCAGTACCTCCATCTCCGACACGATGCGCTTGGGGCTTACCGTCGGCTTCATGGGAGGGCTGACGACCTTTTCCACCTTCAGCTATGAGACTTTCAAACTACTTGAGGAGGGGCAATTTATTGTTGCATTCACCAACGTCCTGGCAAGCGTGGCAGTCTGTCTACTGTTCACCTGGCTGGGAATAATTACTGTTCGAGCGATGATCCAAGGAGGGGTGTGATGACAAAAATGATTGGTGAAAAAGTTCTGATGCGGATATTTATCGGCGAGCAAGACCGTTTCCACCACAGACCGCTTTATGAAGCACTGGTGGAGTTGTTCCAGAAGGAAGGCTTCGCCGGCGCCACCGTTCTGCGCTGCCTGAGCGGATTCGGCGCCCACAGCGTCTACCACACCCAGAATCTGTTGGATATCTCCGCCGGCCTTCCCATGATCGTTGAGGTGGTCGACTCCCAGGAAAAGATCGATGCCATCATGCCCCGCATCGACGAGATGATGGCCGGCGGCATGATAACCCTGGAAAAAGCCACCGTGATTCGCTACACATCAAGTTCCTCTCCGGCACCAGGGTAAGACCTTTTTCCGTAAATGGTTGATTGGTTCGGTCGCAAAAAGGGTTATGAGCTATGCCTATTGATCGGTACCTATTGTAACGCCGGTTTTATAACTTGTGCGGTTAAAAGGAGGAAGGTATGTCACGAATAGAAAAGATTGAGGCCATGGAGATTCTTGATTCGCGCGGCAACCCAACCGTGCGGGTTTCCGTCACCACGGAAAGCGGTGTAGTCGGAACCGCTGCCGTCCCTTCCGGCGCGTCCACCGGTGAGCGTGAGGCTTGCGAACTGCGGGACAATGACCCGAAGCGCTTCAAGGGCAAGGGCGTTCTGAAGGCGTGCGGCAATGTGGGCGGAGAGATTCGGGATGCATTGCAGGGAATGGACTGCCGTGATCAGGGGCTTATCGATAAGACAATGTTGGAGCTGGATGGAACCAAGAATAAGGAACAGCTCGGCGCCAACGCGATACTCGGTGTTTCGCTGGCGGCGCTCGACGCCGGCGCCCGCTGTTCCGATCTTTCTATTTATCGCTACCTGGGCGGTGCAGGAGCCGATCTCTTGCCGGTGCCGATGCTGAACATCCTCAACGGCGGCGCACATGCAGACAACAACGTTGACTTCCAGGAGTACATGCTCGTACCGGCCGGTTTGCCTACGTTTGCCGAGGCAATGCGCTGTGCCGCCGAGGTTTACCAGACCTTGAAGGGGCTCTTGCACAAGAATGGCAGCTCAACGGCGATTGGGGATGAGGGTGGTTTCGCCCCTAACCTTGCGGACAACGAGGAACCGCTCAAACTGATCATCGAGGCAGTGGAGAAGGCAGGCTACCGGCCGGGCGAAGATGTCTTCATCGCCATCGATCTGGCGGCCAGCAACTTTTGCACTGAAGGGAAATACAACCTGGGGTCAATCGGAGAACCACTCTCGTCCAACGACCTTATAGGCTACCTGGAACGTCTTGTTGCCGACTATCCGATCATCTGCATCGAAGACGGCCTGGATGAAAACGACTGGGCCGGTTGGCCTGCGCTCCATTCCCGGCTCGGCGGGAAGATCCAGATCACCGCCGACGATCTAACCGTCACCAATACGGAACTCATCAATCGGGGCATCAGTGAGCACTGTTTCAACTCGGTGCTCATCAAGTTGAACCAGATCGGCAGCGTAACCGAGACCTTGGCCGCCATCGAGATGACCCAAAAGGCGGGATTCACCGCAATGGTTTCCCACCGCAGCGGTGAAACCGAAGATACCACCATCGCCGATCTCTGTGTGGGGAGGTTGACCGGCATGATCAAGACAGGGGCGCCCTGCCGTTCTGAACGGCTGGCCAAATACAACCGCCTGCTGCAGATTGAGAGGGAACTGGGCAAAGCAGCCCGTTATGCTGGAAAAGGGGCATATTGCAGCATTGGGAGGTAGATTTTTTAACCCATGCCGGGAGAAACAACCATATGAGCACAATCCTTTTGCTGGTTATGTCGAATGTCTTCATGACCTTTGCCTGGTACGGTCATTTGAAATACGGTCATGACTGGCCTCTCTGGAAAGCGATTCTGGTCTCGTGGGGGATTGCGCTGCTCGAATACTGTCTGGCGGTGCCGGCGAATCGCCTTGGCTATGGCGAGTTCTCAGGGTTTCAACTCAAGATTATTCAAGAGGTCGTCACTCTCGTCGTCTTCATCGTATTCGCGATCACGTTTTTGAAGGAGAAACTCGCCTGGAATCATTTTGTCGCCGTTGTTTTCCTTGCATTCGCAGCTTTTTTCACTTTTGCGTTCAAAGCACCCGGACACTCTGTCTGATTTTTTTGAATATGTGCCCGGTGCCGGATTTTCGTTCCCGGATTCAGGTGCCCCGTGGTTTCAACCGCCGCGTCGGCCGGGCGCTCCAGGGATCGTCCGGCCAGGGATGCTTGGGATACCGCCCCTTCAACTCCTTTTTCACCTCGTGGTAGGCACCGTTCCAGAAGCCCTTCAGATCCCGCGTGACCTGTATCGGCCTCCCTGCGGGCGACAAGAGGTGCAGCAGCACCCCGACCCTTCCCCTGGCGATGGTGGGTGTATCCACCAGCCCGAACAGCTCCTGCAGCTTGACCGCCAGTACCGGCCAATCACCGGCAGCGTAATCGAGCCTGATGCGGGAGCCGCTGGGTACGTCCAGGTGTGTGGGGGCCAGCTCGTCCAAAAGCCGTTGGCTGCGATAGTCCAACAGCCCGAGCAGCAGCGCGGCCACATCCAATGCCCGCAACTGCTGGGCGGTGCGCACCCCCTCCAGATGGGGCATCAGCCACTCGTCCAGCGTCTCCAGCAGGGTTCCGTCCGACAGGTCCGGCCACCCCTCCTCCGGCAGAACCCTGCGCAGCAGCGCCACCCTCCCCTGCATGCGGCGCACCGCCTCGCCCATGTCGAGCAGTTCCAGGCGCGATGCCCGCACCGCCTCCAGAATCACCGGGCATAGTTCCTCGCTGGTGGGCGTGTAGGTTGATGACGACAGCCGAATCGCGCCGATGCGCTCCTCCTTTACCGCCACTGCCCGCTTTTCCCGCTCGCTCCAGGCGATCTCGCCCCTTCGGACGATCAGGCCGGCGCATTCCTGGTGAATTAACCCCTGGCCGACCTCCGAGGCCAGGCGGATGATACCTTCCCCCTGGCCGCCGCCGTCCACATCCACCGCCACGATGAACTCGGCCTTCCGTGCCACACTCCGTGGCGAAAGCCGGGCACCCCGGCCGCTCGCCAGCAGATAGCACCCCTCCTCGTCTCCACGGCGCCGGGCCAGCCGGTCAGGATAGGCGGCCAGCAGCAGCCGCGCTGTCGCCTCATCCTCGTCACCCCCCCCATCACCACCGGTCGATGGCGCCACCAAGCGCTCCAACTGGCGGGCTACCCGCTCAACCGCTTTCAAGCCGGCCGCATCCGCCCGCTGACCGCCGGAACTGCCGCGGCGCCAAGCGTGCAGGCATTCCAGGCGCTCAAGAATATCCGATGGCCCGACACGGAGGGGGCGATCATCCCCGGACATGCGGAAGATGTCACGTTCGGAAACAAGCGCCGCCAGGTCGCAGCCGAGCCGCGGGCAGCCTAGTTCCCTGGCGCGCAGCAAGAGCCGGCTAAGGCGCGGATGGAGCGGCAGACGGATCATTGACCCGCCCAGGGGCGTGATGCGGCCCTTGGCGTCGAGCGCTCCCACGTCGGCCAACAAGTTCCGGGCCACGGCCAGGGCCGCCGCCGGGGGCGGGTCGAGCCACGCCAAGGTGCCGGGATCGTCAACGCCCCAGGCGGCTAATTCCAGTACAAGGGGCGACAGGTCGGTATCCAGGATCTCCGGCGGGGTGTGGGACGTCATGGCGCTCAGGGTATGGCGGCTGAACAGGCGGTAACAGACCCCCGGACCCAGCCGGCCCGCCCTTCCTTTGCGCTGTTCGGCAGAGGAGGCGGATTCGCGCACCGTGACCAACCGGTTCATGCCGCTGGCCGGGTCAAAGCGAAGCCGCCTTGATAGGCCGCTGTCGATAACCGCCCGCACTCCCCAGATGGTCAGGCTGGTCTCGGCGATACTGGTAGCCAGCACCACCTTGCGCTGCCTGCCGGGCTGGATGGCCCGCTGTTGTTCCTCAAAGGGAAGATCGCCGTAAAGCTGATGAACCAAGACCCCCTGATCCACCAGTCCGCCTCCGGCCAAGAGGGAGGCGCAGGAGCGTATCTCGCCGCTGCCGGGCAGAAAAGCCAAGAGATCCCCCTGCGTCTCACGCAAGACCCGCTGGATCGCGGCGGCCATACGGTCGGGAAGCCGCTCATGGGAACGTTCATCCAGATAGACCTCTTCCACCGGAAAGGATCGACCTGCCGAGCTTATCACCGGGGCATCCCCCATGAGACGCGACAGCGGCGCCACATCCAGGGTGGCTGACATGACCAGAATCTTCAGCTCCGGCCGCACCTGGCGCTGCACGTCAAGGCAAAAGGCCAGCGCCAGGTCGGCGTGAATGCTGCGTTCATGGAACTCGTCGAATATCACCATCCCCACTCCTTCCAGCAGCGGGTCGTTCTGGATGCGGCGGGTCAGGATGCCCTCGGTGACTACCTCGACCCGGGTGATCGGCGATACACGGCTCTCGAAGCGGATCGAATAGCCCACCGTCTGGCCGGCTTCTTCCCCGAGGGTGAGCGCCATCCATCGGGCTGCCGACGTCGCGGCTATGCGGCGGGGCTCCAGCATGACGATGCGGCCCGCAGAGGGCTGGACAATATCCAGCAACGCCAGGGGCACGCGGGTGGTCTTGCCGGCGCCGGTCGGGGCGTGCAGAACTGTATTGGGATGATGTCGGATGGTGCGGAGCAGGTCGGGAAGGACCTCGTCGATGGGAAGAAATGTGGTCGTCACAGCCTGTTCAGATCCTCATGTTCCTCGTCATGGGGGTTGATGTGGATCATAACGTCCCCCACATTGGGAAATCCTTTGAAGATCAGCTTCTTCACCTGGGTGGCCACGCCGTGGGACTCCTTAACCGTCATGGCGGGGTCCATATCCAGCTTGAGGTCAATGATCATGTACTGTCCGGAACGACGGGCTCGGATGCCATGGACGTGCTCCACCCGCGAAACGCTCTCCGCCAGGCGGGTGACCTCGCCGACAAAATCCGGCGGAGCGCTGCCGTCCATCAGGTCGTGTGCCGATTCCCGGAAGGTCTGTAAACCGACGTGCAGGATGAAGAGCGAGGTCAGCCCTGCCGCCAGGGGGTCCATGATCCCATAGCCGAAATAGGCGCCTCCCACGCCGATCAGGGTTGAGATCGACGTCACGGCGTCCTTGCGATGATCCTTGGCAACTGCCAGAAGCGCGGGACTTTCCAGGCTGCTGCCGGTTTTGTGGGAGAAACGGTAGAGCCATTCCTTGATGATAATGGTGACAAAGGCCGCGAAAACGGCGATCAGGCTGGGCGATTTGAAGTCGTGGCCAATGACGGCATATACCGAGTCAACCATGATCCAGACGCCGGTTACGACAATAACCAGGGAGACCAGAAGGGCCGCCAGGCTTTCAGCCCGGCCATGGCCGTAGGGGTGTTTCTCGTCGAAGGGCTTGCGGCTCAACTTGAGCGCCACCATGGTGGCAAACAGGGCGATAAAATCGCAGGCGCCCTCGATGCCATCGGCAAACACGGCGTCAGAACGCCCCCAATAACCGGCGGACAGTTTGAAGACCATCAATACCGCATTGACCCAGAAGCCGATACGGATGACACTTTCGGCCCTATCAAAACGTTCATCGCGCTGCATCTGTCACTCCGCGGGGCGCAGATCCTTAACCCGCAACTGCAGGGTAGAATTGCCGTTCCATTCGTTCATCTCGGGGAAAAACGCTATATCAACCTTACCAGAGACCTGGCGGGACGCAAAGCGAAAGGCGATGGCGTCGAAGTGGCGCCCCCCTCCGGCCAGGCGTAAGCGCAGGTGCCCATCTCCCACCACCCGCCGCTCCATGACCTGCAAAGCACGCATGAGCAGCACCGGTTCGGGATTGCCGGCGCCGAACGGTTCCAGCCGTTTCAGTTCCCGTGCCAGTTCCGGGGTAATATCGTCCGGAAGTACCTCGGCATCAATATCCAGATGCGCTACAAGATCATCGTCCGACAGCAATCGGGCCGCTTCGGCCTCAAAGGCGGCAGCAAAGGCAGTAACGGCGTCTGCCCGCATGCCTATACCGGCTGCGTAACGATGGCCGCCAAAACTTTTCAGGAATGCGGAACATGATTTGACGGCATCCAACAGGTGAAAGCCGGGTATGCTGCGGCCCGAACCTTTGGCGCCACCTTCATCATCGAGACTGATCAGGATCGTCGGCCGGTGATAACGTTCAACCACGCGCGAAGCAACGATCCCCACCACCCCCTGATGCCAGCTCGGGGAGGCCAGCACGATGCTGCGGCAGCCGGGATAACCGGCGGACGTCTCGATCATCTGTAACGCTTCATCCAGAATGCGACGTTCGATGGCCTGCCGCTCGGTATTGGCGGCATCCAGTACCGCAGCAATCCCCTGGGACTCTGCCTGATCGGCGCTCAACAGCAGGTCAACACCCGGAACGGCGCTTTCCATGCGGCCGGCGGCATTCAGGCGCGGGGCGAGACGGAAGCCTACCTGCCCGCAGTTCACGCCGTCCGTCACCCCGGCGACCCGCTTAAGCGCCTGAATACCGGGCTTTGTTGAATTGGTGAGCTGTTTAAGGCCGTGAAAGGCGAAGATACGGTTCTGCCCGGTCAGGGGGACCACATCGGCGATGGTGCCCAAAGCCACCAGGTCGAGCCATTCCCGCAGGTCCGGTTCATTGCCGCCCTGGAAAGCCCCCTCGTTACGTAGCGCCACGCGCAGAGCCACCAGCAGGTTGAAGGCCACGCCGACGCCGGCCAGCGACTTGAAGGGATAGGGGCATCCGGGCTGCACGGGATTGATCACTGCAACGGCGGCCGGGAGCGTATCCTTGGGCAGATGGTGGTCAACAACGATCAAGTCGATCCCCTGCCCGGCACAGAACAATGCCTCGTCAACCGCCGTTATGCCACAGTCCACCGACACGATCAGCTCGGCACCCAGGTCTATGATACCCTGGATAGCCTCCCGGCCCAATCCGTAACCGTCATCGAAACGGTTGGGAATGAAATAGCGGCAGGAAAAACCGGTCTGCCGCAGAAAGGAGACCAGGAGGGCTGTGCCGGTGATGCCGTCCACATCGTAATCACCGTAAATGCATATGGTTTCCCGGTTGCGGCGCGCTGCCAACAGCCGCCCGACCGCCCCTTTCATCCCTAGCAGGAGCTGGGGATCGAGCATGTCCGACAGCGATGGGGCAAGAAACATACTCGCCTCGCCGGCAGTTTCGATCCCTCTGGCGGCTAGAACGGCTCCCGTGAGCCGGTGCAGGGTAAGGGCCTTGGCCAGGCGTTCGACTGTTAGTGCGTCAACATGTTTAATGGTCCATTTTTTGTGCACAACGGAACTTCCATTTTCTAGCCGGGATCAGCGTTGTCCCGTTTGGTATTTGAAGTTAGCTTCCCCTCCCGCAAGGGGAGAGGGGATTATATAGCATGTTTCAGTTAAAACAATTTCCTAACCGGACATTGCTGAGCCAGGGTAAAAAAAATCCCCCGTCTGGCGGGGGATTTTAGGAACTTGGAATTTGCCTATGTCCCTTATGTCTATTTCGTGGCCGGCGGCGTTCCTTTACTGTACTGTTCGATCAAGCCCTTGATCTGGATGCCGGTGGCGCTGCTCGGGTCAACCTCGATGTATCTCTTCCAGTACTGCACTCCTTTTTCCGGCTTTTTCAAATCCACGGCATAGACTATTCCAATGTTGTACAAGCTCTGAAGATGTTTGGGATCGATCTTCAATGCCCTTTCAAAATTGGCGATCGCCTTGTCGTACCAACCCACTCTCTGGTACATGACCCCTTGGTCGGTAATCACATTGGTGTTGTTCGGGTCCAGTTCCAGTGCCTTGGCATAGGCGCCAATGGCTTTCTGAGCTTGGTCGGTGTCAAAGTAGTCATTGCCCAGAGATATCCAGACCGTTACATTTTTGGGGTCCTGCACCACGATCTTTTCCGCTTCAGCTATGCGTCGGGCATAATCGGTAGGGGTGCCGGAGCCGGCCGGGATAGCGGGCATGGCCTGCTGTTCCTTATTGCTGGTACTGATGCTGAACACGAGATAACCGCCCAAAAGACCGACAATCAACGCTACAACAGCGATGAGAATAGTTTCGTTTTTCAATGGCTGTTTCTCCTTCGGTATTTCGATCCTTGAGTCGATCAGGCCTTCTCGCCATGCTTAGCCAGAGCGCGGTTTTCGAGCAGGACCACGATTGGACTGGCAACGAAGACCGATGAATAGGTGCCGACCAGCACACCGATCAGGAGGGCAAACGAGAAGTCGTGGATCACTTCGCCGCCAAACAGGAACAGCGATGCTGCGGCAAGAAAAACGGTCAGCGAGGTGACGATGGTTCGGGAAAGCACCTCGTTGATACTATTGTTGAATATGTTCTGCATCGACCCCTTGAGATTCTTGTGCAGATTCTCGCGGATGCGGTCGAACACGACCACCGTGTCGGTCAGCGAATAACCGGCAATGGTAAGCACGGCTGTGATGAACAGGAGGTTGACCTCCTTGTTGAACAGGTAAAAGACCGCAAACATTGCCAGACAGTCATGGATAGTCGCCACAATGGCGCCGATGCCGAACTTGAAGTCAAAACGCCAGGCAATGTACAAGATGATGCCCAGAAGTGAAATAACTACCGCAACCAGCGTGTCCTTGCGCAGCTTGTCGCCGATGGAGGGACCGATCTCGGTGGTGCCCTCAACGACAAAAGGGTTATCGGCAAACTCGCTGGTGAAGGAAGCCTTGACCGCATCGGCGGACTTGCCGACAGTAGCCCCGGCCTTCCTGTCTATCTTGACCAAGAGCTTGTTGCCATCCTTGATCTCCTGCAGGTCAACCCTGGCGATGCCGTGCTTGTGAAGCGCCGTGCGCGCATCCGCCAGTGCTATCGGTTTGGCAAACTTGAGTTGCATGGAGGTGCCGCCAGAGAAGTCGATCCCCATGTTGGCCGCCCCGCGGGAGATCTGGATGATGCCGACGATGCCCAGCATGGCGATAATCGACGACACAACGAACGAAATATTGCGCTTGCCAATGAAATCTATGTTGGTCTTGCCCAGAAGTTCCATATGCTCCCCCTATATGCTCATTTTCTTGACAGTCCCCTTGTGCAGGAACAGGTCGAAGGTTACCTTGGTGCCGATCAGCGAGGTAAACAGGTTGATGATGACACCCAGGCTGAGTGAAACGGCAAATCCCTTGACCGGGCCGGTGCCGAACTGGAACAGCACCGCCGCCGTAATCAGGGTGGTGATGTGGGAGTCCATGATGGTCAGAAAGGCCTTGTCATAGCCGGCATCGAGGGCAGCCTTGGGGCTCTTGCCCAATTTGAGCTCCTCGCGGATTCGCTCGAAGATCAGAACGTTGGAGTCAACCGACATACCGATCAACAGCACGATAGCAGCGATGCCCGGAAGGGTCAGGGTGGCGCCCAAGGCCGCCAGTGCTCCCATAAGGTAGATCACGTTCAGCACCATGCCCATGTTGGCCACTATGCCGGACAACCGGTAGTAGAACGTCATGAAGACCACCACCAGGACCACGCCGATCAGGCCGGCCATCAACCCTTTGTTGATGGAGTCCTGTCCCAGGGACGGGCCGACGGTCACGTTCTGGATGATCTTGACCGGCGCGGGGAGCGCCCCGGCGCGGAGCACGATTGCCAGGTCGGAGGCGGTTTTTTCGGTGAAGTTGCCCGATATCTGTGCGCTGCCGCCGGAGATGCGTTCCCGGATGACCGGCGCGGAATAGACATTGTTGTCCAGCACGATGGCAAAGCGCTTGCCCACGTTGGCGGCGGTAACCTGATCGAACAGCTTGGCGCCCAAGGAGTTGAATTCAATGGCCACGTAGGGCTGGTTGAACTGGGAATCGATGCGCACCTGGGCGTCGGTCAGCAGATCGCCAGTGATGAGCGATTTTTTCTGCAGCACGAACGGCGTCTCACTGACGGCGCCGGTGGCCGGATCGGCGGATTTCTCTTTCAAAATCTCGGTATCGTCGGGGATCGTGGCCGCGGACGGCTGGATGTCTTCCCGAACCATCTTGAACTCAAGCCGCGCCGTACGCCCGATCAACTCGATGGCACGCTGCGGGTCCTTGATACCGGGGAGTTGCACGACAATATGATCGATGCCTTCCCGCTGGATGACCGGCTCGGAGACACCAAACTGGTCTATCCTGTTCCTGATGGTTTCCAGCGCCTGCTGAACCGCCTTGTCCTTGCGGTCCTGGGCATCCTTTTCGTTCATCAGCAGATCCAGGGCGACAAAACCGCCCTCGTCATGCACAGGGCCCTGTTCATAGGTGGGATACTTGTCCTTGAGCAGCTTCTGCACCGTATCGGCAGTCCCTTTTTCGTAAAGGACCAACGTCACCCTGTCGGAACCGGTCCGGCCGATTCGCTTGAAGTGGAGGTTTTTACCGGTCAGAGTATCCTCCAGGTCGGTCGCCACGATGTCCAGAGTACCCTCGACCGCCTTCTGGGTATCGACCTCCAGCACAAGGTACGTGCCGCCCTGCAGGTCAAGGCCCAGGTGGATCTTGTCCTTGGGAAGCAGTCCGCTCCACCAGGAGGGCAAGTTGGAAACCAGGGTCGGGGTCAGGTAGAGAAACGACAGCAGGATGAAAATGCCTATAAGGCCAATACGCCAGCCAATTCCCTTCGGCATGAGGCTCATTCTCCCTTCGATGTAATGACATTGAATACCGCGTTGTGCGCGTGCCCTGCAATCGTGTCCTGTCCTGCCAATTCAGCGAACTAACCGTACAGGACACCGGTTCCATGTAACATAAAGAATAAATGTTAAACGGTACTAGTCCTTCTTGACGGAAGCTATGTAGCTCTTGCTGATCTTAATGTTGACGCCGGATGCAATCTCCAGGGTCACGATGGTGTCGTCAACGGACGTAACCTTGCCGTGCACCCCGCCGGCTGTGATTACGAGATCGCCTTTTTTGAGCGCATCCAACAGCGACTTGTGTTCCTTGGCCTTTTTCTGTTGCGGGCGGATCAGCAGAAAATAAAAAATGGCAAACATCAAAACCAGCGGAATAACCTGCTGAAAAGCAGCCAATCCACCTGCCTGTCCTGTCCCTCCCCCTGGGGGGCCTGCCATTGCAAACGCTAATCCTAACATCTAGCTATCCTCCTTTTTTTGAACGTGACTATTCGTTTGACTGCCGTAAAACTCCCGGCGGAATTCATTGAAGCGGTCTTCACGAATCGCCTCACGCATCCGGCGCATAAGATCGAGAAAGTAATACAGGTTGTGATAGGTGTTCAACTGCGAGGCCAGAATCTCGCCGGCCCGGTAAAGGTGCCGCAGATAGGCGCGGGAATAGGTGCGGCAGACATGGCAGTCGCATGCCGGGTCAAGCGGCCCCGCGTCATCCTCGTACGGTTTGGCCTTGATGTTGATCCGTCCCTCACTGGTAAAGAGCATGCCGTTCCTGGCATTACGGGTCGGCATGACGCAATCGAACATATCAAAACCGTGCCAGACTGCCTCCACAAGGTCTTCCGGAGCGCCGATCCCCATGATGTACCGGGGGGCATCCTGGGGCATGAGCGGGGCACAGCACTCCATCACCCCGTACATCTGCACCTTTTCCTCTCCCACCGAAAGCCCCCCCAGGGCATAGCCGTCGAAGCCGATGGCACAGATCTCGTTCAGGCTGCGGGCGCGCAGGTCGTGATGCATGCCCCCCTGAATGATGCCGAATAGCTGCTGCCCCTCCCGGCGATGGGCATCCTTGCAACGTTGCGCCCAACGGGTAGTCATCTCCAGCGAACGGCTGACGTAGTCGTAATCGGCCGTGGCCGCCGGACACTCGTCAAAGCACATGATGATGTCCGCACCCAGCGCCTCCTGGATCTTGATCGAAAGCTCCGGGGTCAGCACGTGATAGGAGCCGTCCAGGTGCGATTGGAACTTGACCCCCTCCTCGCTGATCTTGCGCAACTCCCCCAGGCTGAAGACCTGAAAACCGCCGCTGTCGGTAAGGATCGGCCCCTGCCAGTTCATGAAACGGTGCAGGCCGCCCAGCTTCTCCACCAGCCGGTGGCCGGGACGCAGGTACAGGTGGTAGGTATTGGCCAGAATGATCCGCGCGTGAACCGCCTGCAGGTCCTCAGGGGTCATGGCCTTGACGGTGGCGTTGGTGCCCACCGGCATGAAGATCGGAGTTTCTATCTCACCATGGAGCGTTTTCAAAGAACCGAGACGCGCCCCACACGAGGTATCGCGATGAATAACCGAAAAATGACCGGACACGCGCCCTCTCATGCTCATACAAGTAACATTGCATCGCCGTAGCTGTAAAACCTGAAACCTCGGGTAACGGCCTCCCGGTAGGCATCAAGAACGAACTCTCGGCCGGCAAAGGCCGCCACCAGCATGAGCAGCGTCGATTCCGGAAGGTGAAAATTGGTTACCAGACTATCCACCACCCGGAAGCGATAACCGGGATAGATGAAGATGTCGGCCTCACCGGTACCGGCCCTTACATTGCCGTCATCATCGGCGGCAAACTCCAGCGCCCGGGCACTGGTGGTTCCAACCGCCACCACCCTGCCCCCCCGTTCCTTCGTGGAACGAATTGCATCCGCGGTTTCAATGGGGATTGTGTACCATTCACGGTGGATACGGTGCTCTTCCACCTGTTCCACCCGCACCGGCTGAAAGGTTCCCAGGCCGGTATGCAGGGTCAATCGCGCGCTGGCGACCCCCTTCGACGCCAGGGAGGCCAGCAGTCCATGGGTAAAATGGAGACCAGCCGTGGGCGCTGCCACAGCCCCGGCAACGGAGGCGATCACCGTCTGGTAGCGTTCCCGGTCCTGCTCGTCATCATCGCGTTGAAGATAGGGAGGAAGCGGGATGTGTCCCTCCCGCTCAAGCCACGCCTCGAAGGGTTCCTCGCCCAAAAACGCCACCCGCCACGATTCCGGCCCCTGGCGGCCGATCACCCTTGCCGTCATCCCCGCGCCGAACAGGATCGGTTGTCCTTCGCGGAAGCGTTTCGAGCCGCGCAACAGGCATTCCCACTCATTCCCATCACCAGGCAGCCGCTTCACCAGGAACAACTCGACACTTCCGCCGGTTTCCTTGGCGCCGAACAGCCGGGCCGGAATGACCCGCGTATCGTTCATCACCAGCAGGTCGCCGGGAAGCAGATAACACCCCAGGTGGGCGAATATATCCTCACCGATCGTTTTTGAACTGCGATCCAGCAGCATCAGGCGCGACGCATCGCGCTCGGGAGCCGGATAGCGGGCGATCAGTTCCTGGGGCAGGTAATAATTGAAATCCTTGACAAGCATATCAGAACGACCGTTCAGCGAATATCAGAGAGCTGTTTCAGTTCTGTACCGGGATAATAGTAGGAAAGTATCTCGGAGTACGAAAAACCTTCCAGGGCTCGTTGTTTGGCGCCCCACTGGCAGAGTCCCACACCGTGTCCATTGCCGAGGCCCGAAAAGAGCGCATCGCCGTTTGCCACCCTGACGGTGAAATTGGTGCTCTTGATGATCCCGTAGCCGACCGCCTTGCGAAACTGGTCGCCGGGTATGGCGACCTCGCCCCGCGGGGTCACGGCGATGACGTTTTTCAGCCTGCCGCGGCTGTTACGGACCCCGGCCCGGATATCAATCAGGGCCGTTGCCTTGAAACCGGCGGCTTTGAGCCGTTCTTCCACATCTTTCAGGGACAGTTTCTGGTCCCAGGCGCTTGACGGCGACAGCTGACAGTACTGGCAATCGACACCCTTGAGATAGGGGATGCTCGTTCCCCACACATTCTCCGCCGCTTCGGTTTTGCCGCCGCAGCTGGAGTGATAGAATGCCTGAATGACGGCACCGTCGTACGTCAGCACCATTCCGGCCGTTTCAGAAACCCCTCGCCGGGCGCGGTTGTCCTCGATTTCGCAGCCGTTATACACCTGATCGATAACCGACGATTCAAGATGAAATAGCGCATTACGCCGGGTTTCCCGCCGATTGACGGCATAGGTCCTTGCGATCACCGCCTGGGCCTTGATCGCCTCGATTGGCCAGGTGGAGGATATCTCGCAATTGATCAGTCCGACGAGATAGTCCTCAAGGGGCAACTCGTTGACGGCCACTAACCCTTTATCGTAAAAACTTATCTCGACAATCCCGCGGTACGGTTTCCCGTTGATGTAGACCGCCGAAGCCGCCGAGAAGACCAGTCGGCGGCAGGCGACGCCGCCCACCACCACCTCGTCCCGGCCCGCTTTAACGACAGCGGGGGTTTTCAAGGCAACGGCGGCACCGTTCTCCCGCATCGCCAGGAGACCGTCACCGTCCACGGTGATACCAGGGGCATTCTTGACAATTGCGACCCTGATCGTATCAGCCGGAAGCGCAGCATCGCTACTGTGTCCCGCTGAAACAACAAAGGCAGCCACAACCAAAAACACAACCAGAAATATGCGTATCTCTATAAGCCGCAAAACTTGATGATAAGACCACACAAACAGGCTACCTGTCAATTTGTTTTAACATCCGGCCACTGATGTCTCCAAGGGCGGCGGATTCCAAATTTACCATTGAAATGTGGCTGGAGACTGGGTACACTGCTGCCGCAATGGCTCTCCTTGATACCAACATAACGCCGTTTACGTCGTCACGGCCCCAAGCCCCTCCCGGCAGGGCACGTCGGTGAGCGCCCTGCTCTCGATCAAAAACCTGAGCACCTGCTTCAGGACCCCCCAAGGGGTTCTTACTGCGGTCAACGACGTCAGCCTGGAGGTTGACAAGGGGAGTACCGTCGCCCTTGTGGGCGAATCGGGATCGGGCAAGTCGTTGACAGCGTTGTCCATCATGCGGCTCGTTCCTTCTCCCGGCTTCATCCGCTCCGGCGAGATCAATTTCGACGGCACCGACCTCGTCCCGCTCCCGGAGGAAGTCATGCGCTCCATCCGGGGCAGCAGGATATCCATGGTGTTTCAGGAGCCCATGACCTCCCTCAATCCGGTCCTGCGCATTGGTGAGCAGGTTACGGAACCGCTCCGGATGCACCGCGGCATGTCGCGTCGCGAGGCTTCCGACTACGGCGCGGAGTTGCTGCGCAAGGTGGGGATACCGTCAGCCGGCGACCGCATGCGTGACTATCCCCACCAATTGAGCGGCGGCATGCGCCAGCGGGTTATGATCGCCATGGCCCTGGCCTGCAGCCCATCGCTCTTGATAGCCGACGAGCCGACGACCGCGCTGGATGTCACCATCCAGGCCCAGATACTTGAACTGATCGACTCCCTCAGACGGTCCGAGGAGATGGGCATCCTGCTGATCACGCACGATCTGGGCATTGTGGCCGAACGCTCGGAACGGACCTGCGTCATGTACGCCGGCCGCATCGTGGAATCGGCCCCGACAACGGAACTTCTCGGCGCCCCCCGGCACCCCTATACCGCTGCGCTTTTGGCGTCCCTCCCCCAAAATGCGCAACCGGGAGAACCGCTTACCACCCTCCCGGGGCAGCCGCCCGGCCTGACGAACCAATTGTCCGGGTGCGGCTTTTGCGAACGCTGTCCCGCTGCCTCCCCTCCATGCCGAACCCGGGTCCCCGAGTTGGAGGAAGTTTCTTCCGGCCATTACGTACGCTGCTGGAAACACCTATGATTTCGAATCCGCCGCTTCTAAACGGAGTAAATCTCCGCAAACGATTCCGTGTCAGTGCCGGCCCTGCCTCGCAGACAGGGGTGCTCACCTCGGTTGACGGGGTTGACATTGAGATAAGCAAGGGAGAAACCGTCGGCATTGCCGGCGAGTCCGGATGCGGAAAATCGACCCTGGGCAAGCTCCTGGCCGGCTTATTGCCTCCCGACGGCGGCGAGGTCCATTACCGCGGCGGGGTGATCCACGCACTCCCCCCGGCAGAACGGGAACGATTCCGGCAACGGACCCAGATGATCTTCCAGGACCCTTTTTCGTCCTTGAACCCGCGCATGCGCATCGGCGATTCCATTGCCGAACCGCTGGTCATTGCCGGAAACAACTCGCGGCAGGCGATACGCGCGGCAATGCTCAAGCTTCTGGAGGCGGTCGGCCTGGAGGCGGAGCACGCCGACCGCTTCCCCGACGAATTCTCCGGCGGACAGCGCCAGCGTATCGGCATTGCGCGTGCCCTGGCCTCGTCACCCGAGATCATCATCGCCGACGAACCGGTCTCGTCCCTCGACATCTCCATCCAGGCCCAGATCATCAATCTTCTCCAGACCATGAAGACCGAACACCACCTGACCATGGTCATCATATCCCATGATCTTTCGGTCCTGCGGCATGTCTGTGACCGGGTGCTGGTCATGTACCTGGGAGTAATCGTCGAGAGCGCGCCGGCTGCCCAACTCTTCCAACACTTTCAACATCCCTACACCGAGGCGCTGATCGCCGCCATCCCGCGCATCACCGGAGGGCATCGGCACGCAACGGTCCTTCTGTCCGGCGACCTCCCTTCGCCCCTGGCCATTCCCGGCGGTTGCCGCTTCCATCCCCGCTGCCGCTATGCCGCAGAAATATGCCGCACCACTTCGCCGCCGCTGGAAGAGAAGCGGGACGGCCAGTTTGCGGCCTGTCATCTGAGCAAGGATATCTTTCCCCGCTGAGCGGGCCCATTTTTTTCACAATCCGTCTCGTCGTCCCCGGTGCGGACAAATTCGGCGTATGCGCACTGTTCCCCATGCGATAACCATGAATCTGCCGCCAATAAAGCATCTTTTGCACCGACAATATGAGCACTGGCGCTGAACCATCGGTAAGTTTCCGCGCTTTCCGCCAAACCCACCTTCAGGGGATTGCGTTCGATATAGCGAGCGACTGCCCAGAAGTACTGGCTGTTTTCGACGATGCACGAATGGAAACGTTTTTGCCAGATTCGATCGGATTGATTAAATGGGGATGTCCCTATTTAGCCACATAATGCTTCTTTTTCACGCTTAGGGCCTATCATGGCCGCAAAAGTATTTCAAGAGGGGCAAAATTCAAACTGAGACACTGCCTCGCCTCCTTTCTCCTTGACACACTAAAAATCTATATATATATTTTTTTAGTTGGTATAATGGATTCAGGATCTAGTCATACGAGGCAAACAAATGGAATTCAACGTCGATAGGCAATTTGCAGCCGAGGCGGAGGTTTTAAAGGTACTGGGACACCCGATCAGACTCAAGATCGTGGCCGGCCTCTGCACTCAGGAATGCAATGTGAAGCATATCTGGGAATGCCTCAACCTGCCGCAAGCCACGGTATCCCAACACCTGGCCCTGTTGAAGCACAAGGGGATCATCGAGGGCAAGCGGGAGGGGGTCGAGGTGCACTACAGCGTTATTCATCCCCTGGCCAAAAAGATCATCGCCTCCATTTGAAGGTCAGGATTCAGGCCGGCTTTATTATGAGGTAGATCACCTCATAGGTTGCCGGTATCATCCCATCCGTAAGAAAACGCCGCTGGTAGATCTCGGACATATCGTTCAGAATTCTCCGCCAGCCGAGCCCCCCCGCTCCGCCCCGCGATGCCGTACCGGCTCCGATACCCTTGATCGACGCGAGAAGCCCCTGCACATCCGGATGAAAATCCATCTCGATCTCGCTTGCCACCAGCGCCTGTCCTGCGCCAAGGCGGCCCAACGCCTGCCGAACCGCCTCAACCTTCATGAACCGATGCAAACGTCCGATACGCGGATCATCACCCGACGCCCTCCGGGCGAGCGCTTCGCGATAGCTTTCCTGCAATTCCCACAGCGTCGTGCCTCCAAAGAAGGCCATGGCGATCAACCCATCCTTATTGACGACCCTCCGGCATTCTTCGAGGCAGCCATCCAGGGAATCCAGCCACTGCAGGGTGGACGCGGAAACGACAAGGTCGAACGAACCCGCTCGAAAAGGTATCTGCTCCGCATCCCCGTTGAAAAACAGGCAATCATTGCCGCTCTTGGCACTGGCCTGACGAACCATGTTGAACGCCAGATCGAGCCCACAGCAAAGCGTTTGCGGGTAGCGCCGCTTAAGAGCGATCGACAAAGCCCCGGTGCCGCAACCGATATCCAGGGCAGCGCGGGGCTCCACCCCGACATGCGACTCCAATAATTCCATGAGACGCCGCACCACCCGCTGTTGCACAGAGGCGAACCGGTCGTATGCATCAGCATGCCGGTGAAATGTCCTGCCGACCTTGCTCCTGTCAAACATACGTGACGCGCACCTCCCGGCTGAAATCCGCCAGACAGGCGTTAACCTCCTCGCAGTGGGTCAGGAAGGGGGCGTGGCCACAACCTGCATATATTACATGGCGGCAGACGGGAATCCTCTCCGCCATATAGGACGATGCCGGAGAGGGACAGATCGGATCACATTCGCCGCTGATCACAAGGGTCGGCCGGTTAATGGCTGGAAGCTGTTTACGCACGTCGGTCGCCACGAGCGAGGCCAGTGATTGAATCGCCACATCCGTCTCCGGAACCGGCAACGCTGCCAAGAGGGTGCGAATCTCGTCCTCCCGGCCTTTCCCGGCCAGTTCTCCGGGGACGAACATGCGGGCAACAAACCCCTCAAGGGCCCGCTTCAGGTTGCGTCGCACCTTGAGTGCCATGCCGTCGGTCTCGACCCGAGCCAGCCCATGGGAGAAATCCGCACTGATGGTGAACCGCGGCGTTCCGCAGATCAGCGCCAAACCGTCCACCCGCCCCTCCAGCAGGGGTAAAGCGCTTATCGCCACCAGGCTGCCCAGGGACCAGCCCGCCAGGATGACGCCGTGCAGATCGAGATGGTTAAAAAGCGCAGCAATATCATCGGATAACGTCTCAATGCAACACTCGCCGGAGCCCAACGGGGAGTCTCCGTGGCCGCGCAGGTCCGGGGCTATCACGCGGAATCCGGCAGACAGCCGATCAAGCTGGAAGCGCCAGATCTCAGAGGACATGCACCAGCCATGAACCAGCACCAGTGCAGGCCCATGCCCCTGTTCCCGGTACCAGAGACGATCACCGCAGGAAGCTTCATACCAAGGCATCAGATAACCCCCATTCGCCTGCCGACCGCGACGATCCGTTCGGCCGCCCAGGCCAGATCGTCATGTCCATGGGTCGCCATGAGGGTGAAACGAAGCCGGCAGCTACCGGCAGGCACGGTGGGAGGTCGAATTCCCTGGACGTACAGCCCTTCAGCCAGCAGCAGTTCGGAAAACCTCATGGTGGTGTCGGCCTCCCTGGTCATAAGTGGAACGATCTGGGTGTTGCCATCGGAAAGTGTGAACCCGGCCGAACACATACTGTTTCTGAATTGGTCACAATTGCTGCGGAGTTGATTCCGCAGGCAAGCGCCTTCCTCCGACCGAACCAACTCGATCGCCGCCAGCGACGCCGCCAGCACCGCCGGCGGCAGGGAGGTAGAAAAAATGAAGCTGCGCGCACGATTGAGCAGCAGTTCCCGCAACTCCTGCGAAGTAGCGGCATAGGCGCCGTAGCTCCCCAAAGCCTTGCCGAAGGTGCCCATCTGGATATCGACGCCGTCCGCGACGCCGAGCATTTCGGCGACCCCCCTCCCCTGTTCCCCGAGGACCCCGCTGCCGTGGGCGTCATCCACCATCAGGAGCGCTTTATGGTCGGTTTTGAGCCTGACAATCTCCCTGAGCGGAGCAAGATCGCCGTCCATGCTGAAGACGCCGTCCGTGACGACCAGGGCGCGCCCCGTACCGCGATGTTTTTCCAGCAACCGGGCCAAGGCATTAGGATCGTTGTGGGGATAGCGAACCAGCCGGGCTCCGGATAAAAGGGCACCGTCAACGATGCTGGCATGGTTGAGGCGGTCGGAAAAGATGACATCGCCGCGCCCGGCCAGTGCCGGAATTATGCCGGTATTGGCAGCATAGCCGCTGTTGAAGACAAGCGCCGCCGGGGTCTGTTTAAAGTGGGCAAGCGCTGTCTCCAGGCGTTCATGCAACTCCATGGTACCGGAAACGAGCCGCGAGGCCCCGCTTGAAACGCCGAACTGCGTTGCGGCGTTAACCGCCGCCTCAATCAGGGCGGGATGGTCGGCAAGCCCCAGATAGTTGTTGGAGCAAAGCAACAACACCCTTTTTCCGGCCATCTCCACCCACGCCGATTGGCGCCCCTGAATGAGGCGCGTTCTGCGGTACATCCCCCGCTCCCGGATCTGCTCCAACTCCTTCTGAATGAAACCTTTCACACACCCTCCAATGGTCAACTCCAACCGCCGCACGGGTTAACAATGATGATAAAAAAACACTGACATAGCAGGCAAGTAAGCGAGGCGTACCGATGGGGTACTCCTCGTCCTAAGCGAGCGGCAGTGCGGCAGGCCGCCAGTCTGCGGCAGACTTCCAACAGCCTGCTACAGACAGGACGTAAGGCCGCGTGCTGTCAGTTGTTCAACCACCTTCTTCACGTCCTGGGCACGGTCCCGGTCACACACCAATAGGGCATCGGGGGTTGAAACCACCACCAGCCCCGTTACCCCGACCGTGGCCACCACCTTGCCATCGGCGTAGATGAGGCAATCCGATGAATCAATCGCCACGTGGCCGGCTGCGTTGATGCACACCGTTCCGGAGGCATCCGGGGCAACCACCTCGGATAAGGCGCTCCAGCTCCCCACATCGCTCCATCCCATTTCAACCGGCACCACCTGCACCTTGGAGGAGTTCTCCATGACGGCATAATCTATGGAAACGCTTGCAATTGAGTCATACATCGCTTCGATCTGCGTTGTCAGGTCGGAGAGTTCCCAGACATCGCCGGTAAATGAGAGGTCTGCCAGGGCTCGTCCCAAATCGGGCTGGTGGAAGGCTATCTCGCTCAGGATCGTATCGCAACGCCAAATGAACATCCCACTGTTCCAGAAGAAATTTCCCTCTTCCAGGTAACGGACCGCCTGTTCCAACGGTGGTTTCTCCACGAATCGGCGCACCGGAAACGGTCCGTCGCCGCGCAGTTCGAGATCGGCCTCGATATAGCCGTAGCCGGTCTCGGGACGGGACGGCATGATGCCCAGCGTCACCAGATAGCCGTTACGTGCTGCATGGCAAGCCTTAACCAGGGTATTACGCAACCCATCTTCGTCCTTGATGAAATGGTCCGCGGGCAGGACGACCATGATCCCGGTCGGGTCGTGGGCAGCGATGATGGCAGCGGCCAGCCCGATGGCCGGAGCGGTGTTCCTGGCAGACGGCTCGGCGATAACATCGATAGGAACACCCCGGTAACCGGAGAGCTGGAGTTCGGATTCTTCTGCCTGGACCTGGTTGGTAATTACCAGGATGCGCTTGGGGTTGAGCGGCAGCACCCGCTCGACCGTCCGCTGGAGCATGGTCCTGTCCCCGGTAATGGAGATGAGCTGTTTGGGGCGCACAACCCGTGACAAGGGCCAGAAGCGGGTGCCGGAACCGCCGGCAAGGATCACGATATACACGGTAACCTCTTCCTTGGGAGGCCAGCAAACGTATTATTGCTAGCCTCCTTACTTGTATTGAATGCGATCTATAAAGTCAGCCACTTCGCGGGCCAGATTGCTGAGTGTTTGGCTGGTATCGAAGACGTCCCACAGTGTCTGCCGAAAATAGGCGACCTCCTGGCCCGTAACGCCATCGTGAAGTGTCGCCGTGATGGAGATCCGGAAACGTCCGAGCCGCGTAAAACGGCCCTTCAGCACGAGCGCCGTCCCGGTCGTCTGGCCATCGCGAGTCACATCCTGATAGATATGCCTGGAAAGGACATACCGCTTTATCTGCTCGGCAAGTTCGTCGGGCATCCGGGCGTATAGCCGTTCGCGCTCGCTCATGCGCGCTTCCGGGACGCTGGTGTACAACCCGCGGTTCAGCTCGAAGTTGCGGATGACCAACGATTTATAGGTTGCCATCGGCTGTTTGTTGGTGACGACCTCCTCATCCACAACCGTCGTGGATGAGGCAGCGCAGGCCGACAGCATCAGCATTACAACTAATATAGCAATATATTTTGAACAGTTAGACATGCATAGCCGCAGCAAAGCTTTAGGAAGCATCGGGTTGGGTGCAACGATTGTAATCATCATCGAAACGGACGATATCGTCTTCATTCAGGTATTCGCCGTTCTGAACCTCGATGATTACCAAGGGAATCTTCCCCGGATTTTCCAGGCGGTGGTTCTTCCCGATCGGGATGAAGGTCGATTCATTGACATTGACAAAAAATTCTTCATCGCCACGAGTGACCTTGGCAATGCCGGACACGACGATCCAGTGCTCGCTGCGGTGGTGGTGTTTCTGCAGCGACAAACGTTGTCCCGGATTGACCTCGATGCGCTTGATCTTGTAGTTGGCACTCTCGTCCAGCACGACGTATGACCCCCAAGGGCGTTCTCCTCGTTCCATGTCTTCTCCTTGTTCTTAGTGTCTCAATCTCAAATATGTCCGCAACGCATCCTGCCACGGTTGCAGACGATGGCCGCAATCATGCGCCAGCTTCCCGCAATCCAGCGGCGATTGAAGCGGCCGCCGCGCCGGACGGTTCAGTTGCTCGGTATTCATGGCGTTGACCGTTACCGACATCCCGGCCTCCTGGAAAATTGTACGGGCAAACGCATTCCACGAGCAGTACCCACCGTTTACGGCATGGTATACGCCATGGCACCCCTTTTCAATGAGCGCCAGAATGGCGTGGGCCAGGTCCACGGTCCAGGTAGGTGAGCCGATCTGGTCGTCAACCACCGAGAGTTCGTCCCGCTCTGCGCCGAGGCGCAGCATGGTCTCGACGAAGTTCTTGCCGTGCAGGCCGTACAGCCACTGGGTGCGGACAATCAAGTGATCGGGGTTGAATACTGCATTCATCTCGCCGGCCAGCTTGGATTCGCCGTAGACACTGAGGGGATGGGGGGCATCGTCTTCCAGGTAGGGCATTCCCTTGCTGCCGTCGAAGACATAATCGGTGCTGATCTGAACCAGACGCGCTCCGAGCGTGCGGGTTGCCATGGCAAGATGCGCCACCCCTTCTCCGTTGACCTGCATGGCGGTTTCCCGGTTGCTCTCGCAACCGTCCACATCGGTGTACGCGGCGCAATTGATCACCACGGACGGGCGCAATGCCGTGAGAACGCGCTCGGTGGACTGAAGCTCGGTGATGTCGATCCCGTCGATATCCACGCCCCGTCCGCGGTCGCCGAGCAGGGCCATTATATCACGGCCCAGCATGCCATTTGCTCCAATGACCAGGATCATGGTTTGCCTCCGTATTGCTGCGTGTAGTATTCGCGATACGCGCCGGAGGTAACCCCGGCAACCCACTCCTGATTGGCGAGGTACCAGTCGATGGTCTCGGCAATGCCCTGTTCAAAGGTGTAGGCCGGTCCCCAGCCCAGATCGCGCTTCAACCTTGAGGCATCGATGGCATAGCGGCGGTCGTGGCCGGGGCGATCCTTGACAAACGTTATCAGGTTGCGGTTTTCGCCGACAGGACGGTCGAGCCGTGCATCCAGCAGGTCGCAGACCAGGTGGACGATATCGATGTTCTTCCACTCGTTGTTGCCGCCGATGTTGTAGACCGAGCCGGGCGCGGCATCTTTCAAGACCGTTTCCACCGCCACGGCGTGATCGCGAACATGCAGCCAGTCGCGCACGTTGAGGCCGTCACCGTAGACCGGCAACTGTTTTCTGGTGATGATATTGTGGATCATGAGCGGAATCAGTTTTTCAGGAAAATGGTAGGGGCCGTAGTTGTTGGAGCAGCGCGTGTTGAGGGTCGGCATGCCGTAGGTTTCATGATAGGCCCGTACCAACAGGTCAGCGCCGGCCTTGCTGGCCGAATAGGGAGAATTGGCGGCAAGGGGTGTCTCTTCGGTAAAAAAGCCGGTTTCGCCGAGACTACCGTACACTTCGTCCGTTGATATCTGGAGATAGCGGAAATCCGGCATTGCCCCGGATTGCCAGTGCCGGCGGCTCTCCTCCAGCAGGACCTGCGTCCCCAGCACGTTGGTGCGCACAAAGATCTCCGGTCCGGTAATAGAGCGGTCCACGTGAGATTCGGCTGCAAAATGGACGACCGCGTCGATTGTCCGTTCCTTCAGTATCGCAGCCACCAGCGGGGCATCGCAGATGTCGCCCTTGACAAAGCGGTAGCGGGGATTGCCTTCGACCGCAGCCAGATTCTTCAGGTTGCCGGCATAGGTCAGGCAATCCAGGTTGGTCACATCGCATCCGGGATTGGCGGCAATAAAGGAATGGATAAAATTGGAGCCGATGAAACCGGCGCCCCCGGTCACGAGAATGGATGTCGGCTTGAATGGCATCTCGGCGATTCCCCCTCAAGGACAAAAAATACAATCAAAGAAATGTATCATAATTGCGTTTGGTCTGCGAATAAAAAAACATTTGCGGGACAAGCGGCAGAGCCCGACGCTTGCCCGTGTGATGAAGTTGGTATATAAAATAGAGAAAATACCACAACAGGGAGGAGAAAACCATGACATCAGCAACCTGCCATTGCGGCAAGACCGGTCACAGCCACATGTGCATGCTCAGAAGCAATGGAAAAACGGAAGAGATCGCACGCATCACCACCGATCCCAAATTCTACTGTTTCACCTGTGCCGCTGAGGCGAACTGCGCCGAGAATCTCTGTGAACCGGCTCCCATCGAGGCCTAAGAAGTTGTTGAAAAACAGTCATCAGGCCTTCGTCCTCGAAAGTCCTTTCGTGCGGCGTAGCGCTGCTACGCCTCCTCAGGGCATTCTGCGGGTGCAACGATCTGACCATTTTGAACAACCTCAATTTTTCAACAAGCTGCCAAGAGACGCTTGAGACTTCGCTCCGCTCTTTCTTGCAGCAGGCGTTAGTGTTTCATAAGTGCGGTTACGGCGTTAAAGACCTCATCGACCGTAATGTCGCTCATGCACTGCACAAAAAGGGGACAAGGCGGCGTGGTGCCGAAGGTCGTGCAGGGGGAACAGGGTAGCCTCTTGTTGATCACCACATGGCGCTCTCCCCGCGGTGCCCACTTCCCGGCCCTCCCAGGGCCGAACAGGGACACGGTGGGAACACCAAGCCCCACGGCAATGTGCAGCACCCCGGAATCGCCGCTTAACAACAGGGCGCTCTTCTGAATAACCGCCGCGGTTTCGGACAACGAGGTCCGGCCCGCCAGGTTCAGCCCCGCTGTACCGGCAACGATCACCTCCCCCTGCCCTTTGTCGTCCCGGCCCCCCACCACGACAACCGCGACCCCCAGGACAGCCAGCATCTCTGCCACTTTTCCGAATTTATCCGCTCCCCATTGCCGTTCCGGGATACTGGCTCCGGGGAAGATCGTTACGAAGACCCTCCCTTTGATCTCACCCAGAAGTGTGTCCCCCCGTTTCGTTGCCTCGCTTGGCACAAAGAGAAAGGGACGAGAAACCTCACGCGGCTCGATGCACAACGGCTCAAGCAGCCTGAAAAAACTCTCGATCTCATAATCGTCCTGGAAATAAGGCGTTGGATGGGTAAACAGGCGTGCGCGCTCGTTGGTGCCATAGCCGATCAAAAGCGGTGCGCGGGTCATGCGTGCAACCACGGCCGACAGGCGGTGCCACTGTTCGGTATCGATGACCACGTCGTAGGTGGTGCGCAAGACGTGGAACAGCTCGGCTAGCCTGTGATAATGAAAAACATGGCGGACATGGGTGGAGAGCCTGAAGATGGCGCTGTTGCGTTTTTCGGCGAGGATGTCGATAACCGCGTCCGGGTATGCGGCCTTGATGGCATTGATTGCGGGTATCAGGTGTACGGCGTCGCCGATGCCGCCGGGACGGATGAGGAGGATGGTGTTGATTGGATCAGGCTTGGCCTTCATGCCCGGCCGGGTCATTAACGACGCTGCCAGCCGCCCGATCACGGCGTCCAGAGATTTCATCACGCCGATAGTCATCGGGAAATGCCATTCACCGTTTGTTCGGCCGTGCCAAGCAGCAGACGATCAATGACTTCAACACCTTGCATGAAGGAATGGTCCATGTTGCCCACCTCGTATTTCCAGGCGCCGAAGCGGCCGCGGGAGTAGACATCACATGATTCAAGATACGGTTGAATGAGATTGAGCGCCCTGTCGCGCCCCAGAGTCGGAACCGGATAGGAGTAGGGAATATCGATAAGATGGCGACTGATTATGTCTTTGGCCTGTTCATGTGCGATCATTTTGCTGTTGACCAACCCCTGGACCGTCGTATCCATGACCGTCAATGAAGATTCAGGCTTATGCGCGGAATAGGTAGTCTCGCACATAAGGGAGAAATGGTGCTGCGTGTCTCCGTGCGGCACATTGTGGGGAGAATAGTTATGAAAATTTGTCACCCGGTAGAAAGGGCTGTTGTTTTCCGGGAAGTACATCCAGCATTTTGTGTCCTCCCGACGCCCTTCAAACCCCAATCCTACAATCAGCCCGCCATTATGAACCAGGCCCTCGGTGGCGGAAACAACAGCTTCCGGCATGGGGTTGCACGATGCGACGAATCGGTCCAGAGGAGCCGTATTGATCAACACATCGTATGACTCGACCCTGCCGTTGGCAAACCTCACCTGCTTCGCCTCCAAATCGACGGCCTGCATTTCATGATACAGATGAATCCTGTCTCTGAACGAATCGGCCACGCCTTCGTAGATCGCTCCGGTCCCCCCCTGTTTCGGGAACTTGAAGGTATTGTTCGGTCCCCAGCTCAAGTCATCCCGTTGCTCGGCAATATTTCGCTCTATGCGGGCCAGCTCCACCATGCTGACACGCTCGGCGATCCATTCCTTGCTCATCGTTTCCAGCGGCACGCCCCAGACCTTGCGGTTGTAGGGCTCCATGAAGTGCTTGACGATGCCGCTGCCAAAGACCGTACCCATCCAGGCGCGAAAATTGGCTGCCTGCGCTGGATCCCCCTGTAGAGAACGCAAGCCTTCGACACATTCCTGCAAGGCATCGTCGGGCAGGTGGCGGACGTTGTTCTGAAAGGGATACGGCACCCAGGTTTGCAGGATGCGGACCCAACTCTCCCGCTGGTGCTCGTAGTACGAGTCGTCCAATACATCAGCAATGGCCTTGTCGAAATAATCGTAGTGGGAAAAGAGGACATGGCCGCCAATGTCCCAGGTAAAGCCCGAATCGTCGAGAAAAGAAGCGGAAAGGCCGCCGACATGACCGTTGCGTTCGAAGAGCTGCCAGTCGGTGTGGCCGAGTTTATGGAGATGGTAGGCGGCGCCGAGTCCGGTGGGGCCGGTGCCGAGGATGAGGATATTCATGCTTCACTCACGGATCTGCACAAATCGTAAAGCTTCTGCGCCGAATATGACCACCTAAACATCTTGGCCCTCTCCAACCCGGCCTTCTTCAAAGTTTCTACGCGTTGGGGGTTGCAGAGGATTTCCTGCATGGCAGCGGCAATACTCTCAACCGAATAGGGATCAACCAGCAGGGCAGCATCTCCGGCAATCTCCGGCATGGAAGAACAGTTGGAAGTTATCACCGGTGTTCCGCAAGCCATTGCCTCGATTATTGGAACCCCGAAACCTTCATGCAGAGATGGTAGCAGATATGAGATCGCCCCATTGTATAGATACGGAAGATCATCGTCCGAGACATATCCAAGGTAGCGTAGCCTGGTTTCAGAAATCCCCATCCCCGCAGCAACTTTTTTCATCTCTTCAAGGTAATCGGCATCCTTACAGACACCCGCAATAGCCAGTACGACCTTGCTATCAAGACGGGCTAATGCCTGCACAAGACGTGCGAGATTCTTGTGCTTTAGAATACTGCCAACAAACAAAAAATAGTTACCGGATTGCAGCCCGTAACGATCAAGTGTCGGTTGCGGGTTTTCAATTATTCGGAATCGGATCTCATCGTAACCATTATAAATGACATGAATTTTATCAGGATTAATGTCAAATGAAGCGACAATATCCTGCTTTGTGGATTCAGAAACGGCAACCACGGCTACAGAGCGTTCCAGAATATGTGGCATTTTGTGCCGATACAGGCTTGTTCTGCACCGACTGATTTCATTTTTGCAATCCTGGATGGAACTTGCAAAATACCGGTAGTGAAGGTCGTGAACAGTGACAATCTGTCTTACAGACGGAAAAAACAAGCCATCCTGAATAGGGAAGAAAACAATATCCGGCCGGTGTTTCGCAACAAGCCTGCGCAAACCAATCTGATCCCACAAGGCTCGAATGATATACTCACGATGACGCAAGAGTGACCGGGACCACGTGAGTGTCTTAATAACAGTTGCATTAGATATCTGCGGGATATGTTCCGAAGCAACAACAACGACAGAAGAATCAAGACTGACAATCTCTTGAGCCATATGTAATGCAAAACGCTCGATTCCTGTCGCCTGGGATGATTGGGCACAGGTCAAGTTAAAAAGCATCTTCATGCCAGCATTTTCTTCTGTTTTACCGATTCCGACATATGCACAATCTTACCAAACAGGTTCTGCGCTGATTCATCCCAAGTAACCCACTGCTTTGGTTGACAATTTTCCGAAGGCTTTTCTAAATATGATCGAAGGCACTCAACCAAACTATGTACATCGACAGGCGAAAAGAAGTGGGGATAGTTCTCTCCAATCTCACGAAACACCGCAATATCGCTTGCGAAGACAGGACGACCAGCCCACATGGCCTCAACTAATGGCAACCCAAACCCTTCGGCAAGTGACGCAAATATAACCCCTGCACATTTTTCATAACTATATGCAACTCCGGCATCGTTTATATCCTGGAAACAAAAAAGTCGACTGCCATTATATTCATGCCTGTCAATTCGTGACTTCAAATCAGAACAAAGCAAACTTGTCTTGCCAATTATACAAAGAGAGGCTTCACCTCCCTCTCGCCAAAACCGGTCGAAGGCGTCAAGCACGAAAGCATGATTTTTCCGAGGCTCAAGAGTACCTACCATAACGAACGTTTGCTGCCCTGAAAAAGCCTTAATCAGACACGGGTCTACACTTCCAGGATCAGGCTGAGTTGCGACGAAGTCGGCCCCCAAGTAGATGTAATCAAATAGCAAATCTTTATTGAACCCGCTAGCGGCAAGATACGACTGTATGTTTGCTAACTCTGACTTGGAAATAGAAACGACCCCTTCAATATTGTCTAATACAACAAAGAGGTTTCTCTTGAACGACGTTATGTGGACAACATCACATACTTCCGGCATAGTTATCGGTATGATGTCATACAACAACAGTATTTTAATAGCATCGTATCGTTTAAACGTAAGATGCGTACACCTGTGCCAAAAGGCATCGGGGTAAAAAATAATATCATCAGAAGCAATATCAGCTTCTTTAAATTCATCAAAAGCATTATCCAGATAAAATGCGCATAGAAAAAACAAAGGAAGGATTTTTCGGCAGTACTCAATGATGTGCAGATGAATTCCGTTAACCCACGACACATCTGATGTTTTTGTTTTCACTCCTGTATTCGCACTGGAAACCGGATCAAAAAAGGAAATTGAGCGCAAAGCATCGACATTCACTTTCTTACCATAGCAGATCTTATCGAGCAAATTTCTCATTGATCCGAAAACTTTACTCAAGAAGCGGGCACACATTTTTCTATCGTTATCTACATTGTATTTGTGAAATTTACCATTTAATGCCACAACAGGAATAACTTTGATACCATAAATATTCGAAATTAATGCATGCCTATTGATGATATTTCTAACTGTTCTCTGAATCCCAGTATTAATACCAGAACATATGGTTTCAGTACAATCAATATAAACAACAAAATTATTGCGTTCCATGGTTCCCTCTATATAACTGAATTAACACGTCAATAACCACGGCAAATAAATATAATTAATTGAGCTTATTTATGATACAGCTCATGCATAAAATAATCGATGCAAGAACACCCAACCAATAAGCACAAGAGACGACATGCAAGCAAATATCCAGGCTATGGTCCCATTACCGTATCATTTCAACGCATAATTGCTGGAGCAATAATACTTATATTTCTGACGCGACCATCCCATGTTCAAGCGTAATAACATGGTCACAAATACTGTTAAGAGCAATTTTGTCGTGACTTACCACTATAATTGTACCGTTATCAGATCGGATATCTTCAATTTTTTTAAGACATTTTGACTGAAAACTTTCATCCCCCACAGCTAAAACTTCATCAAACAGAAAGATATCAGCAGGACTGTGAACCGCTATGGAAAAGGCCAGACGCAGATACATGCCGGAAGAGTATTTCTTTACAGCGACATTTATGAAATCATTCAACTCCGAAAAGTCTACTATCTCTCCGATGCGTCTTTTCAGTTCCCGTATGGACAACCCAAGTATGGTACCATTCATATAGATATTTTCAAAACCAGTAAGATCGGGATGCATGCCAGCACCCAGTTCGATAAGCGGAGCCACTCTGCCATCGACTTTGATAGTACCTTTAGTGGGATAGGTAACATTTGAAATTAATTTAAGGATTGTACTTTTTCCGGAACCATTATGACCGCTCAAACCGAGACATTGTCCTTTATATACCGATAAACACACATCTTTAAGCGCCCAAAATTCACCTTCGGCCAACTCATCGCGACATTTTTTACCGGTAATAACCGAGACCAGCTCATCCCGTAACGAGTTGTTCAAGACCTGTTGTTTTGAATACTTCTTCCAGACATGGTTGAACTCAATAACCGGTTCATATGACATCCGCAAATGCCCTCTCTATACGAATGAATATGCGATAAATTATCATGTAGAGGACGATAATGCCAAACAACTCTATGGCCATCTGCCACAGAATGATGCCCCTACCTTCAATGGTAACCCGCCGCATATTTTCAACGATGAACACCAGAGGATTAAGAAACAGTAAGGCTTTCCAACGGCTTTCGACCGTATCAATAGAGTAGATTACCGGTGTAGCGAAAAACAGGAACTGTAACAAAAAAGCGGAGGCCAGTTTGACATCTCGATAATAAACATTGAGGGCAGCCAGAAAAATAGAGATAGAGGTTGTGAACGTAACCAACATCACCATGAGAGGAAACAACCAGAGAAAATTCCAAGTTAGTGGCGTCCGATAAACTATCAATAATATAAAATAAACCAAAAGGCCAATAAGGTAATCAATAAAGTTAATGGCAACCCCGGAGAGGGGAATGATCTCGCGAGGGAAATAAATCTTGGTAACTAAATTGAAATTGCTTGAAAGACTGGTAACCGCAAAATTGGTTGATCCGGAAAAAAATGTCCACGGCAGGACACCAGCATAAAAGAAAAGAACGTAGGGATAATCTTTATGGCTCGTCTGCAAAACAACACCAAAAATAAAGGTAAACAGCAACATAAGGCTGACCGGCTGTAGTATCGCCCAAAGTATGCCAATTGAAGTCTGTTTGTAACGGATCAGAAATTCCCGCCAGACAAAAACAAGCAAAAGGTCCCTATAAGTATATAGGCGCTTAAGCACGGAAGAACCTGATTCGAAAACAATTCGGGGTGAATGATTTTATGACGGCCTTTGACTGTTTCATGGCGTCAAGTATAATGAAAACCATCTTTTTTGTATAGTGATGACAACACCCCGGCAAAAAAGCCGATGCCGAAGCGCCCCATTTCCCGGCATCGCCTGATGGGGAGCAGATATAACGGCGCCTGCCGGGAACAGTTGAGAATGACGATGAGCCAGGTAACCAGCGGATATTTCGACCGCAAGCCATAGAACGAATGCCCCACGGACCTTGGTTTGCGAAAATTCGGCACCAGCAGCGGGGGATGAAAATAATTCAGATCCGCAACGTTTTCCGAGTGCTTGCCGGCCATGAGAAACCTGATGACGAACTCCACGTCCTCCTGGCCGATAAAGTGAGCCATGAATCCCCCCAATTCAGCCAAAACATCCCGTCGATAGGCGGTACAACGACTGGTCATGAAATAGGGGTCATGGAAACCGTAGCGTCCCCGGATCAGGGCAAAGCTGGCATGGCCATGGGGTATCACCGCATCCAAGCCCGCCTTTTGTTCGAATCGATTGTCAAGGACCTTAAGGAAATCCCGCTGCAATATAGTGGTATCGTCGTCAAGGAAAAGAACGATCTCTCCACGTGACCGGGATAAACCGAAGTTCCTCGAATACCCCATTTTCCCGAAGTTCATGTCAAGGGGGAGATAGACTATGGGAAGATCGTCTTTAAAATGTTCCGCTAATTGTCTGCCTCCATCCGTGCCGTTTCGATCTTCTACGAGAACGACTTCAAAACGCTCCCTGCCGTATTGCTGCTGGGCAAGAGAATGAAGAATTCCGGAAAGCAAGTCGAGCCGGCCGTAAAAATTGATGATACAGGATATCCGGATACCATCCCGTGCCGGCGGCACGGAACAATCCCCCGACAAATCGAAGGGAAACAGCTTATAGAGCCACTTAAGCAGAAACCGTCTCATGGAGCGTATATTCCCCATCCTACCATCATCGCCCAGGCAAGCCCAACGATAAAGAGGGGTAAATCCCTGAGCAGCGACTCGGTTGGGTCACCCCCTTTTCCGGACTGAATCCTGAGGATATAGCGCAATAGCCCGAAACAGCAGAGCGGAACCGAGTAGATGAGTACCGCCGAGTGGCGCGTGATCACATAGAGGGTGTAGGTCACCAGCGCGGCGGCTCCGGTCATGTACATGGTTCCGTTTAAAAAGCCTTCGGGATAAGTGGCAAGAGCCTTGCGATGGTTGGCGGCGGTTGCTCCCAGCCGGTTCTTCTCGCTGAGGCGCTTGCCGGTGCTGAGGAAGATCGCCAGCAGAAACACGCTCAGAAAAAGCCACTCCGAGATCGTCACCCCGAATGCAGCTCCCCCGGCTTCGAGTCTCAGCAAAAATCCGGCCGAGATGCAAAATATGTCAACCAGCGCATATTCTTTCAATCTGATCGAATAGGCGCTGGAGACGAGACCGTATAACAGCAAAAACAACAAAAACGATGTGGATACCGTCCAGGCAAGGATGACGGCGACAAGAGCAAGTGCAAGGGCGAGCGTGCCGGCGGAGGTGGATGATACACGGCCGGACGGCAACGATCGCAATCTTTTATCGGGATGATTGCGATCATTTTCAATATCCAGAAGATCATTGAGGATATAGGTAGCGCTCGACGCCAAACAGAAGGATGTGAACGGGATCAGCGCAGCGGGACGCAGAACGGACGTGAATAACGTTCCCCCCAGAAAGGGCGGAAAGTAGATCATCAGGTTTTTCAGCCATTGTGCCGGCCGAAGCAGAGAAAGGTAGCAGCGGAGGCGGGTTAATAAAGGCATGACGTGCGACACCGTTTTATGCGCTGACGGGCAAACACCCACCGGACCAAGATCAGGCAAACCCGACTTCCCGGGATTCTTCCAACAACGCTTCAAGCTCTGCAATCTGGAAATCGCTGAGATCGAGGACTTCAGCCTCTCTGGTCGCACTCAGCACCAATTCGGGTTCGTGTATGAGACCGAGACCGATCCTGTGGCAGGCCAGGTTGACGAAACGGACGATAGTCAGCATCTTGTTGACCACATCCCAATTTTCGATATGGTGATCCCTCACCACATCACAGAACATGGTCGGGAAGTTCCAGTGCTGCATCAGGCGGTAGCCCTGTTCGACGTGCATGACCTCGAAGATGTCGGCGATCAGTTCTTCATCGAACATGGAGCTGATCACGCCGGCATCCACCAGACGCTCGATAGCCTTGAGCAGGTACAGCTTGCCCACATCGTGCAGAAGGGCTGCCAGGTAAGTTTCGTCCGCGACCCCGCGCATGCCGCAGGCATGGGCAAGCCAACGCGCGCCGAGGGCCGAGCCGTGACTATGGAGCCAAAGCTGCTTCATGTAACGGTCGAGCGCATCATTCCGGGATGTGTGCACGGTAGCCTGGGATGCGGCGATGGCAAGATTAATGACCTGCTGCGCCCCCAGGCGGATGACGGCCTCCTTGATGGTGGCGACCTTGGTGCGCCCCATGTACATAGGCGAATTGGCCATTTTCAGCATCTGGGTCGCCAAGGACTGGTCTTCGATCGCCACGTGGGCGACCTCATCCACCGTAAAGTCGTAATCGGAAAGCATGCGTTGCAACTTGAGGGCAACAGGATGAAAGATCGGCAGCTCTATAGGTTGTGACGCCAGCAGCTTCCTGACGGTATCCGGTATGGCGGTGGTGGTCATAAAACAGCATCTCCTTCGCAGAAAGGGGGTTGAGGGCAACCGCTTAGTTAGTTGCCTGAAACCTGTTACGCCGGAATTTCATGCCGGCAGACGATCATGGCGCTACCGGGATCTGGTGTTCACTCGGTGTGATAACTTTAATAAATACACCACAATATCTCATAAAGCTACTACTTTCCAAGGGTTGATCACGTCGTCAACAGCACACGAACCGGTCAGGAAGTGGGTTTCATTCGCCTGCCTTTTTTTGACAGCCCCAGACGCCCTTCAAGATCATCCACGAACTGGCGGGCCGAACGTCCGCTGCGGCGGGCATTATACATCGACCACTTCAACGCCAGGTCGCACAATTCCGGGTCTTTTACCGGAAGCCCCCTGCGGGCCGCATAATAACGGACCACGTCAAGGTACTCATCCTGGTCGAGACTGTAAAATCCGAAGGTCAAACCAAAGCGGTCGGACAAAGCCAGCTTTTCCCCCACGGCCTCCTCGGGATGTATCTCCAGCTCGCCGGTGTTGTCCTCCATCCGTTCCGGCATGAGATGACGGCGGTTTGAGGTGGCATAGATCAGCACATTGCCGGGGCGCTCCTCGATATCACCGTCCAACAGGGTCTTGAGGGCGCGAAAATCACCCTCCCCTTCGTCGAACGAAAGATCGTCGCAGAACAGGATAAAGCGGTACTGCGTGCCCCGCAGCAGGGAAGTGATGTGGGGGAGCGACATGATGTCCCAGCGTTTGAGCTCGACGATCCGCAATCCCCGTGAGGCGAACGGCTTCAGAAGCCCCTTGACCAACGACGATTTGCCGCACCCCCGTTCGCCCCACAGGAGCACATTGTTGGCCGGCAGCCCATTAACGAACTGGGTGGTGTTGCGAATGACCTCTTCCTTGATGTCGTCAATGCCCACCAACTCGTCCATGTCGTAAAGATGGGGGTTCACCACCGGCGCCAGCCGGCCCTGCTCACCCGTCCGCTCCCAGCGAAACGCCAGAAAATGTTCATAATCAGGGGGGGCGGGTGCGGCAGGCATCATCCCTTCAATGAGCCGATCCACCCTTTCCAGCAATGCTTCGAATCTGTCCGCGCTATCTTTCATGGCTCTTTTTCAGCACCCGCAACCACAGTTGTGGCATACCTTTCTAAACTCGCTGGACGGCGCGATGGTTTCCGGGGCAAAGGCGACCCGCCGCACCGCCGAGCCGATATCATTCATGATATCGAGATGTTCGCTCTTACCGATGATATGCCCGACACACTGGTTGGCATGACCGTCATCGGGCGAGGAGATCCTGACGCTGTTCAACAGGTCGGCATAGCTTGTTATCTTGATGGTAGTATCACGGTTATGCACGATGTTGAGCGCAACGCCCAGCCTTTTCATGTCCCGCGACAGATTCTCGTAAAAATGCCGAAAGACCTCTGCGTCAAAGTCGAAATACCACTCCTTTCGGACGTGTTCCTGGGCCAGGATCGTTATGGTCATCTCTTTCAATCGTTTGCCAGCCATGGTCCGTCTATCCCTTTACAAGTAAATTTCAGTCCCGAAGAGGACACTCCGCCTCCCAGGCAAAATAGCCGTCGCCGACTATGGCAAGGAAGCTTTCGATACGCCGGCGGTAATAGTCGGTCTGCGCAGCTTCATCCTCAAGAAAATCCAGCTCTTCCCTTGAGATCAGGTGTTGGCCGTGCAGAAAGCGATACAACTCCCGGATACCGTCAAGATGCCGCTCCAGAATGCGCATCTCCGGATCGAGCGTATGGGTGATGAACCACGTCGCCGCAAAGCGCCTGACAATGCCCGGTTGCGGCCGAACCACATTCCGGCGGGCGAAATCAACGAGAAAGTCCCGCAGATAGAGATCGGCGCTGAAGGCCATCTCCGATGCCTGCTGCTGCGTCATGCCGTTTTTGACCAGGTTCAGGTAAAAACGTTTGAGCAACTCCCGGCAGCACTCATCCAGCCGGAGTTCATCGTCGAAAGACACACGCTCAAAATCATCGTGTTCAAATACTATTTCGGGCTGCTTCAGTTCACTCATATGAACCAGGTAACTCCTGTCACGGATTCAGTTCCAGCAAGTCCTTATGGACGAATGTGCCCTGCTTCTGGATCAGGACGCCATCAAACCGGATCTCGCCGTCGGAAAGGATTCTGACCAGATCCCAGTGTACGGCGGAGCGATTGCCGTTGTCGCACTCATCATAGGCCTGGCCCGGGGTGAAGTGGATCGAGCCGAAGATCTTCTCGTCAAAGAGGATATTCCGCATCGGCCGGCGAATGCCCGGATTGATCCCCAAGGAAAACTCTCCGATGTAGCGGGCTCCCTCATCGGTATCCAGGATCTTGTTGAGCGCCCCGCTCATGCCGGCCTCGGCACAGGCCTCGACGATTCTGCCGTCCTTGAACTCGAACCGTACGCCGTTGAATTCCTTGCCCTGGTAGATGCTGGGGCAATTATAGGTGATATGCCCCTGGACAGAATCCCTGACCGGTGCGGTGAACACCTCGCCGTCCGGCATGTTCAAACGTCCGTCGCATTTGATCCCCGGCAGGCCTTCGATGCTGAAGGCCAAATCCGTATCCGGCGCAACGATACGGACCTCTTTGGTTTTGTCTATCAGCTTCTTGAGTCTGGCCTGTTTTTTCGACTCTGCGTTCCAGTCGATGCAGCAGGCCGAAAACAGGTAATCCTCGTACTCATCCAGGCTCATCCCCGCTTCCTGGGCAGCGGCGTGGGTCGGATAGCGGGTAACAACCCAGCGGGTATGCTTGACCCGATGGTCCACCAGCGGCTTGGTGAGCTTCTGGTAGGCCACCATGGCTTCCTGGCGGGCATTGGCCATGACCATGGAGTTGTCGCCGGCCCCGATGCCGATATAGACGGTCAACGTCTTGAAGAAGTCCAGTTTGTGCCGGGGGAAATAGTCCAACTGCTGTTTGTTGGCCAAGTTGTAGAAATTGCGGTCGATCTCGGGAACGGAGAAGACATACTCGACATACGCGGCGCCACGTTTAAGGCAAAGGGAGTGGAGTTCCTTGACCAGGGGAAGCGCTTCGAGTCCGGCGGCGTTGATCAGCACCACATCGCCCTTTTTCACCCGCGTTGAATAATCCACCAATATCTCAGCGAACTGAGTGATTCTAGGATCTTTCATCGCCTACGATTCCTTTGCACCGTCAGATTTTGGTTGCGCTTGGCCATTGCTCTGGTTATGGTAGCAGCCAAACACACTCATTCGGATTTGCGGAAAAACTATCATGAACAGGCACAAAATTGAAACCAAAATCATGAGCCCCCTGATGGGGTCGCGCATCCCGCTCCCCAGCTATGCCACCGAAGGTTCGGCGGCCATGGACCTGAGGGCCTGCCTGGACGCCCCCCTGACGGTGCAGCCGGGTGAAACCGTGCTGATCCCCAGCGGCATTGCCATCAGCATCCATGACCGGAGCATGGTGGCCCTGCTGGTGCCACGCTCCGGGCTGGGTATCAAACACGGGGTTGTGCTGGCAAACAGTGTCGGGGTTATCGATTCGGACTATCAGGGGGAAATCGGTATCGGCATACTCAACCGGGGCGCGGCGGCTTACACCGTGGAGCCCGGTGAGCGCATCTGCCAGATGCTGTTCATGCCGGTAGCGCAGGCGGAATTGAGCATTGTTGCAGAGTTCGGCCAGAACAGTTCACGCGGCGCAGGAGGTTTTGGCCACACCGGCAGGGATTGAGCGGAAAAGGCATCAGAAGACCAGGCGTTCCTCGTCCAGATCAAGTGCGGCCGTTTTGCCCATCACTTCGAGATTCAGCCTGCTGCCGTCAAACAGTTCTTTCGCCAAGGCCAGGATATCATCGGCGCCAACAGCGTCAAAGCCGGCCAGGACCTCCTCAACCGGCTGATAACGCTGGAGATATATTTCATTCTTGGCCAGGCGGGTCATCAGACTGTCGGTGCTTTCCAGGGACATGAGGATCTTCCCCTTGAGTTGCTCCCGGGCGGAATTGAGCTCGTCCGCCGGAACCGCTTCACGCTTCATCCGCCCCATTTCCCTCAGGGCAATGTCGATGACCTCACGGCAATGTACATGTTCCGTTCCGGCGTAAACCACCAGCGATCCCGAATCGGCGTGGGAGATGACATAGGAGTAGACCGAATAAGCCAAGCCCATTTTCTCGCGCACCTCTTCAAAGAGACGCGAACTCATGCCGCCCCCAAGAATGGTGTTGAGCAGATACAGGGCATAGCGGTCGGGATGATCCTGGGGCAGGGCCCGGGTTCCCATGCAGATCAGGGATTGTTCCAGGTCGCGCTCGATAAGATTGATACTCCGGCCGGGTGAAGTGACAATCTTTCCGGCATGCCCCGGGGGGGCCCAGCTTGATGAAACCTCCGAAAATGCCGTTTCCATGAGATTGATCAAATCATTGTGGTTCACGTTGCCGGCAGCCGAGATGATGATATCCTCGGGGCGGTAACGGCTCTGCTTGAATGCGACGATGTCGTCACGGGAAATCCGGTTGATGGTATCTTCCGAGCCAAGCACCGATAGCCCCAGCGGATGTCCCTTCCAGAAGCTCTGGTGAAAATGGTCGTGAATGCACTCTTCCGGCGCGTCATCCCGCATCTTGATCTCTTGGAGGATGACCCTCCGTTCGCGCTCGATCTCGTCGACCGGAAAATTCGAATGGAGAAAGATATCGGACAGCAGGTCCACCGCCCTGGGGAGGAAAGAGGCCAGCACCTTGGCGTAATAGCAGACATATTCGTGGCCGGTGAATGCGTTGAGGATGCCCCCCATGGAGTCGATCTCGTGGGATATCTGCCGTGCGGTGCGCCGCTTGGTTCCCTTGAAGAGGAGATGCTCGATGAAATGGGCGATACCGTTATGGTCAGGAGATTCGTGGCGCGTGCCGTTGGCCACCCAGATGCCGATGGATACGGTGTGCATATGTTCGACACGCTGACTGATGAGCCTGACGCCGTTGGAAAGGATTGTAAAATTTATCATGACGCTATCATACCGTTTTTTTCAAAAAAATCCACCCTGTTAGGGGCATGCTTCCCAAAAAAGTATCTCTTGCGGCATGCTCCGGAAATTTGTTAGAAAGGTTCATTATCTCATTGCCTCAGGAGCACCCATGAACATCATCAGAACAACCATTCCCGATGTCCTTATCCTCGAACCCAAGGTATTCGGCGACGAGCGCGGGTTTTTCTTCGAGAGCTTCAACGATCGGGTCTGGCGTCAGTTGACCGGACTCGACGTCACCTTTGTCCAGCACAACCACTCACGTTCTGCCGCAGGGGTCCTGCGCGGGCTCCACTACCAGATCCAGCATCCCCAGGGAAAACTGGTGCGGGTCATCTCCGGCGAGGTTTTCGATGTGGCAGTGGATATCCGCCGCAGCTCACCCACGTTCGGCGCATGGTACGGGATCCGCCTTTCCGCGGAAAACAAGCGCCAGATGTGGGTGCCGCCGGGATTTGCCCACGGCTTCTGCGTCACCTCGGAGTATGCCGAGTTTCTCTATCTGACCACCGACTACTGGGCGCCGGAACACGAACGCTGCATCGTTTGGAACGATCCCGACCTGGCAATCGCTTGGCCCATTGCCAACGAAGCGCCGACCGTTTCCGCCAAGGACCGCGTCGGCAAACGATTCAAGGAAGCGGATCTGTTTCCATGATCAGCCCGGCAAGCTGCCCAGGCACCGCCCAGGAGCAAAAGAATACCCGTTGGCTGTTGCTCGTGTGTCTTTGCCAACTCTTCATCATGCTGGTGTTTATCAACTATTCGGCCGTACTCCCCATCCTGCGGCAGGAGTGGGGCATGAGCAATACCCGGGCCGGCATGATCTTCTCGGTCTACCAACTGGGCAACATCGCCTCGGGGGTCATTCTCTCGACCCTGACCGACCGCATGAACACCAAAGTGATCTTCATCGGCGCTGCGCTCTGGTCCGCCACCGCCAACCTGCTGTTTGCACTTTACGCCCATGACTTCACCAGCGCCCTGATCCTGCGCGCCCTGACCGGCATCGGCATGGGCGGAACCTACATGCCGGGGCTCAAGCTGGTTGCGGAGCGATTCGCCCCGGCCAAACGCGGGCGGGCCATCGGCGTGTACGTCGGATCGCTGATGTTGGGTTCTTCACTCTCCCTGGCCTTCACCGGCTGGATGAGCGGCCTGTACGGCTGGCGGGTCGCCTTTATCGGCTGTTCCATTGGGGTCTTTGCCGGAGCGCTGCTATCATTCCCGATCTTTCACGGCTACCGTCCCGCCGTCCGGCCACGGAGCGACAGCGGCTACACTGCGGAGGTGGCCAGGAACCGGCCTGCACGCCTGATGATCCTCGGCTACGGCTCCCACATGTGGGAGATGTACGGCATGCGGAGCTGGTTGGCGCCGTTTTTCACCTCGGCCTTGATCGGATGGGGCTACGGGCAGGGACGCGCCACCGGCCTCGCCTCGACCATAGCCGCGCTTCTGGTCGGTATCGGCGCGTTTTCGACCGCCGTTACCGGTACCCTCTCCGACCGTTTCGGCCGCACCGCCACCATCAGCATGGTTATGCTTTCCAGCGCCGTGCTTTCTTTCTCCTTTGGCTGGCTGATCAACACCAACTTCTTGTTGACCTTGGCCATTGGCCTGCTGTACGGTTACCTCGTAGTGGCTGAATCTCCGGTTTTCTCCACCGGACTCACGGAACTGGTCGCTCCCGGCTATCTGGGGGCAGCCATGGGACTCCAGTCGTTGGTCGGCTATTCCCTGGCCACGATTTCGCCAACGGTGTTTGGATGGGCGCTGGATACCTTCAGGGGGTGGCAACCGGTCCCCGGCATCAACGGCGCTTGGGGCTTGGCATTTGCCAGCGTGGGAATCGGCGGCCTGGCCGGCCCGTTCTTCATGTGGCGGCTCCGCCGCTCTCCCGAAAGCCTGAAAATGGCCAACGGCAGACGCTGACTAACTGGTTTCCGGCCGCAAAGGGTTCTTTTCCGGATGAATACTAACTAAACCCTTAATATAAGAATAATAACACGCCCATTACTGCCATGATTATTGATTGGAACACCATCGACACCGTCCTTTTGGACATGGACGGGACCCTGCTGGATAGACACTTTGACGACCATTTCTGGCTGGAACACGTTCCCAAGCGTTGGGCCGCCCGAAACGGCACGAGTATCGACCATGCCCGAACGCTGCTGCATGCCCTGTTCAAATCCCAGGAACAAACCCTCAACTGGACTGATCTGGACTACTGGTCACAACGCCTGGGTCTCGATATCCCTCGGCTCAAGCGGGAAGTAGAGCACCTGATAGCCGTTCATCCCTTTGTGGTGGAATTCCTGCTGTTTCTGAGGCAGCACCGCAAAAACATCTGGCTGGTGACCAACGCCCATTCCAAAACGCTGGACCTGAAGATGAAAACCACCCGTATCGGGTCATACTTCGACGGCATCGTCTCGGCACATCAGGTCGGCCTGCCCAAGGAAGATCACCGCTTCTGGGAGGCGCTCCAGAAGTTCGTCAGCTATGATCCCGGCCGAACCCTGCTGGGGGAAGACAGTGAAACCAACCTTGCCACGGCGGAGCAGTACGGCATCGGTTACCTGGTGTACATAAGCCGTTTCAGCTCCGCGGTTCAGCCGAAACCTTCACTCGCCTTCGCCTCGATCGAGTACTTCAGTGCCCTGATTCCCAGTGCCGGTGAAACAACCGTCACCATCTCGAAAGGTTAACCACATGATTTCTTACCGGACAATATGCATAACCGTTATCATGGTTTCTTTCCTCGCCAGTCTACCCGCCCCGGCAGCCGAACCGGAACTGCGTGTCGGCAAGTTCAGCTCGGCAAGTCTCGCGGGATGGAAAGAACAGACCGTTTTCGGTTCAAAGAAATCAACGTACTCCTTTGTCCAGGACAACGGAAAAACCGTTCTGCAGGGGAAGAGCAACGATTCGGCTTCTGGATTGCTCTATAAGGTCGATTTCGACCCCAAGATCTATCCGATCATCAGGTGGTCATGGAAGATTGATCACACGGTCAGGAAGGGTAACGAGAGGATCAAGGACGGACACGACTTTGCCGCCCGCCTGTACGTGGTGTTTCCCAGAGGATTATTTTCCCACACCCGGGCTATTGAGTATGTCTGGGGGAATGTCTTGCGCAAGGGAGAGAGCATCCGCAGCCCCTACTCGAAGAATGCGGCCATGATCGCGGTGGATGGCGGTGATGAACAGGCAGGACATTGGATCGTCCATAGTCGCAATTTTGCCGATGACTACCGCACGGCTTTTGGCGAAGACCCCCCCAAGGCCGGCGCAATTGCCATCATGACCGACAGCGACAACACTCATGAGTCGTCAACCGGCTACTACGGCGACATAACCTTGCTCCCGCTTGCCAAGGAGGAAGAGCCGAAGTCGAAGGAGTCGAAACAACAGGATACACTGTCCAAATAACCACGGCCGACAGTAAGCTACATCCTGCTCAGCTTGGTGCGAAACCTCTCAAGACGCGATGCACCCTCTTCGATCAGTCGTATCAGATCCTTGCGGGCACCGCCGGCCACGTCCTTGCCTTTTTCGACAAGTTCATCGGTCTTTTCGCCAATGGTCTCAACAAGGTCGTTGATATTGGTGGTAAGGTCCTCCACGGCTTCATCGGCCCGGGTCTTGACACGACCGGCATAGCGCGAGATATCCCGGCGGGTGCGCCGGCCGGACTGGGGGGCCAAAAGCAACGCGAGCCCGGCCCCCACGATGCCGCCCGCCACTATCAGCAATGCCGCACCTGCAAACTTTTTATCACACTCTTCCATGATCACCCTCCTTTGCGCGTATTGGAACTATTGTACCCTATTGTAAGAAAAAATCCACTCTTCGACCGCCCCTGCTGTCATACCGAGTCGCAATCAAAATGATGAGCAGGCGGCAAGGAGAAGGCGACGCAGGCGTTCCATACTAACGTTGATGAGCCGACGACGAAGCCAACGAACTCTGCGTTTGATTGCGGCTCGGTATCATACAATTTTTTCGAATGCCTTTCATCTTGGCTGGAAGTCATGTTATAAAATCATATACACTCATCTCATTTCAAGACAAAGGACAATAAATGAGATCATTATACGATGTTCTCATCGTCGGCGGCGGACCTGCGGGGCTTGCCACCGCCTATCTGTGCCACAAGCACGGCCTTTCCCACTTGGTGCTGGAATCGGGCAAAGCGGTGTTTCAGGGGATCGCCAACACCTATCCCGAAGGCAAGCATGTGTATGCCTCCAAACCCAAGGATGCACCCGAACCGTTCCTGGTGGACGAATTGAAACCCCCCGACAAACCGGTCACGGTGGAGAGCTATATCCAATACGTACAGCATTTTGTACAGCATGAGAACCTCAAGGTGCAGACCGAGGTCGCTTTTGAGGATATCCGGGAGGAGCGGGACGTACTCTCCGTTGTCACCAATACGGGGGTCTTCCGCGGGCGCAAAGTCGTGCTTGCCTTCGGTAACAGCATCCCACGCGAGCTGTCGGTGTACGGCGACGCCAAGATGGTGGCCAAGAACCTGGAAGATGCAGGTAAATTCGTTGGCATCAAGACCCTGGTCATCGGCGGCGGCAACACCGCGGCCGACGTGGTCATCGCCATACTCAAGGCCAAGCGTGAAGTGAACGATAACCAGTCGGTCTACTGGGCCCACAAATCGGAAAAATTCGATGTCAACAAGGAGACGGCCCAGCGTTTGGGTGAGGAGATCCTGCTGGGGGGCAATATCCGCCTGCTGCCCGGCGCCACGCCGCGCATCGGCGAGGTGGATGAAGAAGGTGTCGACCGCCTGGTCATCCGCATCAACGAATTCAAGCAGGCAGACGGCATCGGACTGAACCACTCCCTGAGTTTTCCCATGGAGAATGTGATCGCCTGCATCGGCTCCCAGGGACCGATGCCGATTTTCGACAAGCTCGGCATCCAGATGATCGCCTGTGCGGCCGGGGTCTGCAAGATCGCCAGGGAGGGGGATCGTCTGGTGCTTTTGACCGCCGAATTCGAATCCACCCGCAAGGGGGTCTATGTCATCGGCGGCGCCATCTCACCCTCATATATGAAGATCAAGGAGGGCTCCATTGCCGAGGAGAAACATCCCAACCTGATCTACACCGCCATCAACGACGCCTACCACGTCGTGGAGGCCATCAGGAAAAAGGTGAAAGGCTAATACTATGCGTGCGCCGCTTGTGACGCAATCAACCACCCCCTGCCCCCCTCCTTATCAAGGAGGGGGAAGATCTGGGCGTTTTCCCCTCTTAGTTTAGGAGGACCCTCTGGGGCCTAAAGGGCCGATGGCGGTAGTCATCCTCAGTTCGCGGCTCGTATTATGAAAACTTCCCCCTTGAAAAATTCCTCAATGATGATTAGGTTGCTTTTGTATCGATCCCATCCCATAAAGGAGAGCATATACGCATGTCCAAGACCACCAAGCAGTTTCAGACCGAGGTACAGCAACTTCTCGACCTGGTCATCCATTCCCTCTATTCCAACCGCGATATATTTTTGCGGGAACTGATCTCCAATGCATCCGATGCCATCGATAAGGTACGCTTTGAGGCCCATTCCAACGAAACGGTTCTGGAGGGAAACAGCGACTGGAAGATCAAACTCATCCCCAATAAGGATGCAGGCACCCTGATCATCCGTGACAATGGCATCGGCATGAGCATGGCGGAGGTTGAAGAGAACATCGGCACCATCGCCCGCTCCGGCACCAAGGCATTCATGCAGAACCTCAAGGAGAAGGCATCCTCCGACAATCCGGAATTGATCGGCCAGTTCGGAGTCGGCTTTTACGCATCATTCATGATTGCCGACAAGGTTACGCTGTTCACGCGCACTGCCGGCTCCATCGAGGCGGGATGCTGCTGGGAATCCACCGGCGATGGCTCCTATACCATCGAGGAATGTAGCCGGGAACGTCGCGGCACCGAGATCATCCTGCACCTGAAGGAAGAATTCAAAGAGTACCTGGACGAGTGGAAGATCCGCTCTATCGTCAAAAAATACTCGGATTACATCCAGTACCCGGTGGTGATGGACGTCACCCGTACCGAAGTGCCCAAGGGGGTGGACGGCAAGGAGATCGAAGGGGCCGGCACCATCGAGAAGACGGAAGAGGAAACCCTCAACTCCATGAAGGCCATCTGGGCGCGTTCCAAAAGCGATGTGACCGAAGAGGAGTACAACGAGTTCTACAAGCATATCTCCCATGACTTCGACGCACCTTTCCGCACCATTCACTTTTCGGCAGAGGGCACCAGCGAGTTCAAGGCCCTGGTGTACCTGCCGGCCCGAAAACCGTTCGACATGTTCTTCGCCGACCGCAAAAAGGGTTTGCAACTCTACGTCAAACGGGTGTTCATCACCGATAAGTGCGAGGAGTTGATCCCCGACTACCTGCGCTTTGTCAAAGGGGTGGTGGACTCTTCCGACCTGCCGCTCAATGTCTCCCGCGAAATCCTGCAGGAGGATGCGCAGATCAGGCGCATCCAGAAGAACCTGGTCGGCAAGGTCCTCTCCACATTGGCCGAGGTAAAGGACAAGAGCTACGATGAGTATGTGGCGTTCTGGAAGGAATTCGGCCAAGTAATCAAGGAAGGAGTCCATTTCGATTTTGCCAACAAGGAGAAGCTCCAGGACCTGGTGCTGTTCGAAAGCACCAAGACCGAAAACGGCTCCTATGTGTCGTTGAAAGAGTATGTCGAACGCATGCCCGAGTCACAGAAGGAAATCTACTTCATCACCGGCTCCAGCCGCGAGGCCCTGGAACAATCGCCGCATCTGGAGGTTTTCCAGTCAAAGGGTTTCGAGGTATTGTTCATGGCCGACCCGGTTGACGAGTGGGTGGTTCAATCGCTCACCGAGTACGACGGCAAACAGCTTAAGGCGGTTGACCGCGGTGATATCAGTATTGACAGCGATGAGGAGAAAAAAGAAAATGAGAAAAAACGCGAAGAGGCCCAGAAAGAGTTCTCCGGCCTGATTTCACTCATGACGGACCGGCTGAAGGACAAGGTCAAGGAGGTACGCTTTTCGAACCGGCTGACCGACAGCGCCTGTTGCCTGGTGGCCGATGAATATGGCATGAACGCCAACATGGAACGCATCATGAAGTCGCTCAACCAGAGCGTGCCCGAATCCAAACGCATCCTGGAGCTGAACCCGGACCACGCCATCCTCAAGGCCATGGCTGACCTCCATGCAAACGAAAAGGATGCCCCAACCATAGGTGATTATGCCGACCTGCTCTACGACCAGGCCCTCCTGACCGAGGGGTCGCCCATCAAGGACCCGCTTCGTTTCACGAGGCTGGTCAGCGAACTGATGGTCAAAGCTGCCGGGAAATAACCGACTCCGGCTCCCCCGGCAAGGCCGGGGGAGCCATGCCTTCACTCCCTCTCCCTCCTGACCTCCCACCATGCAAATTCAAATAGTTCTTCAATTGTGCACGCATTGTGCCGATATTAATTAGAGCACGTCTGTACCGCGTCACGGATTCAGGTAGAATTCCTGACACGTTCTGCACCTGGACGGCATTAATGCTTACAATGTTGGTACGTTAATAACCAAGGGTCACTCCAACAAACGGAGCTACATTCATGGTGAGCAACACCTCCGCAGAAGATGGGGCCAAGGAAAGTATTCCGGGCAAAGAATACAAAAAACTCGGTTACAGCCTGTTCGTTGCCATATCCGGGGACAAACTGGAATGCCGTTGCAGCTACGTGCCGCGCCAGCAAGGTTCCATGATGACCCGGGCTGAGTTGAATGGCTACCTCGCCGCAACCGGCGTGAAAGAAGGCCTTGACGATGACGCCCTCAACGCCTTCGCGGTCAATGCCGCTGCCGGGCAATCACTACGCAATGTGGTGATGGCAACCGGCATTCCGGCCGTCAACGGCATCGACGGCCGGCTGTCCTATACGGTGCAACCATCCGTCCCAATCCAATCGGATGGCGACGAAACGGGAGACATTGACCTGCACCAGGTCCAGACCTTTATCAACGTTATGCCGGGCGATGAAATCGCACGCATCGTCCCCCCCGAACCCGGAGCCGCCGGCAGGGGAGTGACCGGCGAAAGCCTTCAACAACTGCCCGGCAAGCCCCTTACTCTCAAGATCGGCAAAAACGTCGCCGCCGAGGACAACGGGAAGCGGCTTGTTTCCGCCGCTGCCGGCAGGGTTTGCTTGGTCTCCGGGGAGATATCCGTTGAAGAAGAGTACGTTGTGGCCGGAGACGTCAACTTCAGGGTCGGTTCGATCACTTTCAACGGCGTGGTGGAGGTGCGGGGCGATGTGCTCGATGATTTCGGCGTCAGTGCCGCCAAAGGACTGAGCGTCAGCGGAAATATCGGGAACTGCGCCATAACGAGCGGTGGAGACATCGCACTCTGCGGTATGGATGGCCAAAGCAAAGGGACCATCGTGTGCGGCGGCGGCATCAAGGCACAATTCATCCATGACAGCATCATCGAATGCGCCGGTGATCTCATTGTCGAGGTGGAACTGCATAACTGCATCGTCAAGACCCAGGGCAGGATCATTGTCAACAAAGGGGCGATTGCCGGAGGCTCCTATATCGCCTTGGGAGGGATTGAGGCCAAAAAAATCGGATCGCTGGCCTCGGTCAGGACATCTCTGACCGTCGGCGTCGATTATCATGACGCAGAAGAACTGGAAAGCCTCATGAATGAACTTGCAAAAAATCACAAGCAGCTCGGACAGACATCATCGCTTAAGGAGATCGAGGAGTTTCGCCGGAAAAGGGCAACTCTGACGGACCGCATCATGGCCATCCGCTCAAAGGCCGATGGGCGCGCCAACCAGAAGATCAATATCAAAGGGACGCTCTACGATAACACCTTGCTGGTGATCGGAAACCAGAACGAGGAGGTCAGGGAACCGCTCGACGGACCGCTCAGCGTGTGTGAAAACACGATCGAAGGAGGGCTTCGCTATCTCTCCCTGACCAGTCTGGATGTTAAGGCCTCCGATATAGAGAAGGCCTTTATCCTCGAATATCAAAGAAGATAGTGAAGCGTCGGTCTTCAGCTAACGGGCAAATCCCCCCTGCCCCCCTTTTCAAAGGGGGGAACCGTTTGGCGGGGTGCAATGCTAATTTCAGTGTATCCGGAGGATGGTTTCCAGTGCCTTCCGGTAGGCGGCCACGGCCTCCTGCGGCTTCTTCTGCCCTTCGAACACCCGCCCCTTGTACACATACAGGTTATAGTCCAACGGATTGATCCGCTCCGCCTCGTCGAACATCTTCAGCGCCTGCTCCAGCTTGTCCTGCCTGCCGTAGGCGAAACCGGCATAGTAGTAACAGGGCGTGTAGGATTCGTCCGCCTTCAGGGCGCTCTCCAACAAGGCCTGGCCCTCTGTCAGATGATTGTCGTCGAACAATAGCAGCGCCGATTCGCACAGGGCAATGACTTGGTTCGGCTCTTTCGCGAGAGCCTCCTTGAACTGGGACCCGGCCAGCTCCTTGTCGCCCCGCTGCTGATAGAACCTGCCCAGGCTGATATGGGGGAGGACGAAGTTCGGATCAGCCTCAATGGCTTTTTTGAACCACATCTCGGCGCTCTCGGCCATGCGCCCCGATCTCAGGGTGTTCTTGCCCATGTTGTAGAACCGAAGCGCGC
>JARLHN010000003.1 GCA_031292255.1 Oryzomonas sp.
ACTTAGGGTGTCGTAGCGAGAAAACGGGAAATTGAGACCGGATTTTTGGAAATTTGAGGACGAATAGTGGACCTATTTGCCGAAAATTTCCGGGAATTCGGGCCGATTTACCGTTTTCGCAGTAGATTCTTCCTAAGTCCGACAGACTCCTAGCTTTGATAGTAGCATTATGGCGCCGGGGGTCAAGGATCAAGAGGCGTGATATGTTCAATGAGCCTGAAATAATTTTCAGGATAATTGACGGTTTAAAGAGCCATGCTATGCTGTATTTAAAGCTCAAGACTGTCCATAAAGCCCATGCCTGCTCATCACGGATTGCGCGGACGCGATGAACAATGTGACTCTGCGTGGTCCTGCGAATCTGTATATGATATAATCAAATCGCAGGGGAGGGGAACTGCTGAATCATGGGGAGGAGGAAACTCCTTCCGCAGGAGGAGGCCAAACGATGAAGATAATGGTAATCTATCAAGACGGTTCCATGGGCGCTGTCAGCAGCGACGAGCTTGATAAATTATTGCAGGAGAAAGCCGTTTTAGCTTTCCGTCGTTCAGATGAATGGGCAATGGTCGGCGCCGCTTCCGTGCGCGATCCGGTGAGGACGCAAGGATCGAGCTGGAGGGACCGGAAAGTCCTGACCCGGCAAACGGCTTTGGTCCGCAGCTCGAACGTCTAGTATCCTGAGAGCGGCGGGCCATTTTTTGTCATTCCGGCGCATTCGGCGCTTCGGACAAGCGATAAGGAGACAATATGAGAAAACTCATGGCAATGGCAGTGGCAGTGCTCCTGCTTCAGGGGGCTTCGGTGACTTGGGCGGGCGGCGTCTTTTTCAACATCAACGTGGGCGGGCCACCGATCGTCGTCTCCCAGCCCCCCGAATTTCTCTACCCGCCTGAACTGGGCTTTGGAGTAGCGGTCGGCGTGCCCTACGACATGTTTTACCTGGGCGGCGTATATTATATCTTCAGGGGGGGCGGCTGGTACCGCACCTCCGTCATTGGCGGCCCTTGGATAAGGGTTGGGCCTCGTGAAATCCCTCCCGTATTCCTCAGGTACAGGATGGGACGGATCCATGAATTCCGCGACCGGGAATACCGTGTGTACGCGAGAGACCGCGGCCACTACCGGGGGAAATACTTCCGCGCCGGAGGGGAAGGGCGTGAAGAACACCGTGAGATGCGCGACGAACGTCGTGACGAACGTCGTGACGAACACCGCGAAGAACACCGTGACGAACACCGTGACGAACACCGTGACGAACACCGTGATGAGCGGCGGTAACTACGTCGTGAATGACCGGCAGGCTCCATGAACGAAGAGAGGGTCGGGAATACAAGCCCGGCTCTCTCTTCGTTTCGGCGATAAGCGGGAGGCGCTCAGGGGGGAATGAACTTTCCCCAGACGGCTGTGGAAAAACATGGGGAGTAGTTCGGTAACATGTTGATTTTGTAACGGTCCGGTTACATTGCCGGGTTTTTTGGCAGGAGGGGTGTCAAGAAAAAAACAAATGCCCCGCAATTTTTTCAATGAAGCGTTTCCTCCCCATTCAGACGTGTGGAAGGGGATGTGGAAGTTCATGAATCCGTGTATTATTTTGGGGAATTGGCCCCGGCCTTTCTTTGGGTTATAGATCCGTATTATTTTTCGCTTTCCGTGGAATGTGGAACCGGCCCTCGTACTTTCGCCATGATTGCATGCGTGGCCGTACTTTGCACTGATTCCAAAGGAGATAGAGTTGACCAAGATAATGACCATTCTTGTAATATTGATGGTGAGTTGCTTTGCCTGTAACACCTCGGCAGAGGTGCGGAAACCGAACAAGAAAATTCTTTTCGTCTGTACAGGTAATTATTACCGCAGCCGTTTTGCCGAGTCTTATTTCAACTGGAAGGCAGCCAATTCCGCCCTTCCGTGGCAGGCCGTATCACGTGGGCTGTTGCCGGTACCGGGAAGGAAAGGCATTTCTCGAACGGTTCAACAGGAACTGGCAATCATGGGAGTCCCGGACAGCCGAACAATCTCTGACCCGCAACAACTCACAAGGCAGGATCTTCTGACGAGTGATTATGTCGTGATTCTGGACGAAGAGGAGCATCGGCCGATGATGGAACAGCAGTTCCCGGGCATGGCGCCGAACAATCTGCATTACTGGCATATCCACGACTTTCCTTACATGCAGGAGCATGAGGCTTGCTCTGCCATGGCGGCGAAGATTGACGGTCTGGTGATCGAGCTTCAGAAATGACGAAAACTCTTTTTAAATCCTTTTAAAAAACGGCACCATAACCGAAACAAAGGTGTTGTATGTCTTTTTCTTTCCTGAGTTGAATCCCTATCCCGCTACTTTGGTTCCCTCCCCCGGCTGAACATTCTTCATTCTGCGGAGGAACGGTGCTGATCAGGTCTCCCTTTGACAAAAATAGGGAAGTGGTCCCGGCATTTCTTGTCATAGACCTGGAAAAAACTCGACTCTCTCCCACCCGCCCCAACACTTTTGGGGAAAGACATGGGGGTTGCGGCATGGACGCAATCCTTTTTTTTTGTTTTGATGGCGCTACGAACAAACTACTTCTAGCGAGGTCACATCATGTGCGCACCATCCGTACCCAGCGCGCCGCCGGCACCGCCGCCGCCACCCCAACAACAGGACCCCAACGTCGTTGCCGCCAGAAATAGCGAGCAACTGCGCCAGCGCCAGGCCGCAAGCAATACGATCCTCACGGGGCCGCAGGGCGTTACCGCTCCGGCCACCACAGCCACGAAGACCCTGCTGGGACAGTAATTAACTGCACCGTCGCGACGACAGGAGCGAAGCACCATGGCTGAAGAAACGGTACAGGCATCAGGTGGATGCGTATTCCATAAGACACACGTTGCGACAGCACGGAGACAGTGACAGAGAACTAAAACGCGGGCAATTGCAGATCACGAAGAACGATATTCTCTCTATACCTGAAACAGTGCTGTCGCCCGACTCAATTGCCTATGGAGTAAAGAACAGCCGTGGCCAGGATTTGATCGCTTCAGTCAAGCGTATGCCGGATGGGACTTTGTTGGTCGTGGAAGAGGTGAGGACGGGGAGAAAAACATTATCAATGGCGAGTGTAAGGAAGTATCCCGCCGCGAAAGATTCTGATTCAGTTGCCCGAACCCTGCTTTCTAACGCCCGAAGCGACGGCGGGAATCCTAAACTCAGGATAATTCACCCTGGGGATGATGTCAAGTCACCGTTCCAGACCGTTGCCGGTCATCGTGCTCCTGACGGGGGCAGGGAGCTGTACCACGACGGCTCAACCTGGTCTCCGGAAGAATTGATGCAGAAATACAACACGGATGAGCAGTCCTCTTTTGGGCCGGTGTGGCGTGATCTGGTGCACAATGACAAAGGGGCAATCGAACGCCTTATGCAACATCGTACAGGTGAAGCGGTCGGAGCCCTTCATCATCCTGATGTAGGTGATATTGATCTAGTGTGGGGGAAGGAAGGGACTTCAGGCAAAGAATATGAAGATGGTTATGGTCTGTCTAAAATTATTAAGAAGCATCCAGAGGTTGTAGACAACCTTCAAGATATTCTAAATACGCTTCAAAAAGACGATGGTAAAAGTACTACGTCGTATTCGGTGCTTGAAAGTAAAGACCACAAGGCTGTTGTCAGGCTTGATTGGGATAGGCAGGAAAAAAAGTGGCTGCTGACTGAATTGAGAAAAGATGAAGAGCTTGGCACTGGAGAGAGGGCCGGCGCCTCCAGTTTTACTGAATCGGACTCTCCGATTCGCCAAGCTCTTGATAAAAAAATTTACCTCCAATTACAGAAAAATGTCAAGGGCGGCTTCATCGGTCTCGACGGCAATAGTACCAATTCAAAGCTATCCGATGTTACTACTCTTCTCCAGTCTACTGTCAATCACCTTGCCGCCGATGGGGTCAAGGAGTTGTATCAATCTGAAAAGCCGCCCGTTGCAGAGATTACCGGCAAAGAACTTTCAGACTATCTTGACGCCGACAACGTGATTAAGAAGGCGCGGGCGTATTTCAAGGAGAACCTGCAAGACCGGCTGATTTCCCGCGATGGTTTCGGAGACGTGCGCGTCAGCGATAAGGGATTGGAAAAAGTAAGTTGGGGATTAAAAACCAATCTGATAAAGGCACGGTTGATGCCCGCAATTCCGGACATCATCAAGAACGGTGAATATCATGGGCGTGAAGACATCTATAAGAAGCGCAAAGACGACGTGGTTGCGTTTCACTTTTTTACCGGTGACGTCCTTCTGGATGGGAAGCGGGTCACAACAGGGGTCATAGTCGCGGAGGACACATTCAGGAATCTGTTCTACAAGTTATATAACCTCGGCAGTGATACGGATGCACTGTGGGCAAAATTAAAGGCACCATGTGTACCCGGGTCGGAAGCCCGGGGGGCGGAGTCTTCAAGAGGTGACGCGTTGTCTAACCTCAATCAAACGAGCCCAAATACGAGGGATCATGTCAATATCAAAATCATCGATAATAAGCAAACTGAAATAACCGCATCAACCACACCCCCCAACAGCGACGACCATGTAAAAAAAGTTGTTACCGGTGTCCTGCATTCTGCAATCACCAGAATCAAGACCCCCGCCGATGCCGCACACATCGCCTTTCCCCTCACCAAACGAGCGCAAGAGGCGGCCATTGCCATCGTTACCGATGCAAATGGCAACGTCCTCGGTGTTGTCCAGCATTCCACCGGTGCGATGGACAGCACTACCTTGTCGCCGAGGGATCTCCTGGGGGTAGTACACGATTTCCCCGGTGCGGCCGAAGTCTGGTTTGCCCACAATCATCCGTCCGGTGATCCATCGCCGTCACACGCTGACAGGGAGATAACATCATTATTGACCGCGTTGCTTGATGGATCAGGGGTTAAATCAAGGGGCATGGTTGTTGTCGGCCAGGAATCAGGGGCGTTTTGGACCAAGGGGAAAGGTGACAGGGGTGAGAGTATACCGCTTGGTTCATTGAACATGGACAAAGAGCGCACCCGGAAGATACAAACCTATGATAGGGAGATTGTCAAATTACCTTCGTCCAAAGCTATTACCGATGTGGCACATGTGATTGATTACGCCCGATCGTTTGGGGACGGCGATTCCGGGATTATTATTCTCAACGGCAAAATGAAGCCGGTTTCTTTTGTCCCTATGTCAGTCGCAGACATGGCTAAGTTGAAAACCGGCGACCCCACGACTGGTTCATCATTGATCATGTCCGCCTTTCACAAGGGGAACGGCGCGTCAATGATCATGATTGTCCCTGCTCTTCCCGGCAGCCAGGCTGCGGCACGGAACTTGGCAGCCTTTGGCAATAAGTTCGACGCGCCACTGAATGATGTCATCTATTCCGGGAACGGGCTTTCATTCAAGAATACCGGCCGCATGCCTGAAATTTTGAACCACTTTTACCAGGGTGGTGATGTCAGGCGCGGTTACATCCGTTTCGACAACAGCCGCAATTTCGAGATCGGCCTGCTGAAAGACGCCAACCTCTCCACGTTCATCCACGAATCCGGCCATTTCTTCACCGAGATCCTTGGCGATCTGGCCGAGCGTCCCGATGCCCCCCGGCAGATCAAGGATGATTACGCCGCCCTGCTCGGATTTGCCGGGGTGGAATCCCGTGACGCAATCCAGGCGGAACACCACGAAAAGCTTGCCAGGGCCTTTGAGGCGTACATCAGGGAAGGAAGCGCCCCGAGCGTCGGGTTGCACTCTGTTTTCCAACGCATGAAAGCCTGGATGATCAGCGTCTACAAGGACATGACCGCTCTCAATGTCCAATTGACCCCAGAGATCCGGGACGTATTCGACCGCATGCTGGCAACCGACACCGAGATCGGGCGGATGCGCGACATGGAGGATATGAAGCCGCTCTTTGCCACGCGCGAGGATGGCGGCATGTCCCAGGCGGAATTCGAACTGTACCGCAAGGATGCCGAACAGGCTGGGGAACTGGCAAAGGAACAATTGCTTCGCACGCTGATGGCCGAGAAGGACCGGGAACAAAAGTCCTGGTGGAAGGATGAGCGCAAAAAGACCGGGGCCGATGTGGAGGGCGAAGCCAAGGATGATCCGGTCTATCAAACGTACCATGTGCTCACCACCGGCAAGACCTTCGACGGCCGTGCAATGGGCGATATAAAGCTTTCCCGCCCGGACTTGGTGAAGATGTACGGGGAGGACTTCGTCAAGAAGCTGCCGAGGGCGTTTCAGCGCGTTTATTCTCAGGAAGGCGGACTGCATCCGGACGCGGTTGCCGAGATGGCCGGGTTCGGTTCCGGTGATGAGATGGTCCGCAAGATGGCCAGGGCCCCCAAGTTGAAGGATTACGTCAAGGCCGAAACAGACCGGCGCATGCGCGAACGCCACGGCGACATGATGACGGACGGTTCCATTCATGAACAGGCCTTGAAGGATGTGCACAACGACGCCCAGGCTAAGGTCATGCGGGCAGAGCTGCTGGCGATCCGGCGCAAGGCCGGGGTGGTCGGGCCGGCCGTCAAGGCAGCGAAGGAGAGTGGCACCGCCGATGCCGAAGCCGCTACCCGGAGGTTCTCGGCGGAAGGACGTGCCAAGGCAGCCCGGGGTCGCGCAGAGCGTAACGCCATGCTTGAGGCCATACCACCCGTCAAGTTCTTCAAAATGACCGCCTCCGAGGCCATGGGGGCGAAACGGGTGGCCGATATCCAACCGCATCTCTATGCCCATGCCGCCGGGAAAGCGGCGCGGGAGGCGTTCGAAGCGGCGGCACAGGGAGATTACCGGAGAGCGGGCGAAGCAAAATACCGGGAACTGCTCAACCATTATCTCTACAGGGAGGCGGACAGGGCAAAGGATTTTGCTGACAAGGTGCGGGCCTACGCCACCAAGATGGGGTCCGGGAAGGAACTGGGCAAGTTCGTTGCAGGTAACCAGTTCCTCGATCAGATCCGGGCGATCCTGGACCGTTATGATTTCGACCGGGCAACCAATAAAGAGGCCGACATACGGATGGAGCAGAGGGAGTCCCTGGACGCCTTCCTGCGCCGCATGAAGGATGAGGAGGGGGTGGAACTGCCGATCCCGGACGCAGTCCGTCAGGAGATCCGGCGCACAAATTACCGCAACCTGTCCATGGATGAGCTGCGCGGAGTCTATGACTCCATGCGAATGCTGGAACATGCGGCGCGGCAGATCACCCAGGTCAACGCCGGGGGGCGTAAGGTGGAGGTCGCCGAGGCGGCTCTTTCCCTGTCGAATACGTTGCTCCGTTCGATCAAGGTCGCGGCTGACATGGCGCGTGGGAGCGACGGCGCAGGAGCCCTTTTGGACCGGGTAAAGGACGTAAACCTGGATATCCCGGTGCTGTTGCCGGAGTTCATGTTCGGGCGCTTCGACGGGCTGAAGAAAACCGGGCCGTGGCACGAATTCATCCGGGACCGGTACAACGCCGCCGTTGATCACCAGATCAGGCTGAGGGATATGCTTTTTCCCAAGATCATGGAGTATGCCCACGGCAATGACATCGACCGGAGCATGGGCAAGATCCATATCGATGCCCTCGACGCCGATCTGGTCAAGGATGACATGATTGCCATCGCCCTGAACTGCGGCAACGGGAGCAACCTTGACAAGCTGATGCGCGGGGGCCTGCGATTCAGGGGGGATGAAGCCCCCACGCCCCTCGATAACGAGGCCCTTCAAGAGATACTTTCGCACTTGTCGGCTACAGAGATCGATGCGGTGAACGGCATCTGGAAAACCATCGACCTGCTCAAGCCGGAAGCCGCCGAGTCGGCGCGCAAACGTACCGGGGTCGAGCCGAACTGGATCGAGGCCCAGCCGATGGAGGTCAAGAACGGGACCCTTGAAGGGGGGTACTACCCGGTGCAATACGATTCCCGTTACGGCGCAGCCGGAGAGACTCAAGCCGATTCCTCGACGCTCGACCGGATGTTCGACAAATATGCCGACAGCTCCACGCGCCAGGGGTATCTGAAGGAACGTAGCGCGTTCGCGGCTCCCCTGTCGCTCGACTGGCAATCCATTGTCTCCCGCCACCTTGACGAGGTGATTACCGAAATCTCCCATTGGCAATTCGTCACCGATACCCTGCGCCTGCTCAAACGCCCCGAGGTCAAGGACGCCATCAATGACCGCCTGGGTTCCGCGTATTACAAAAACCTTTTGGATTGGGTCGGATATACGGTCAACCAAGACGACGTAGCGCCGGAGGCCTCAGACGAGATCGAAAAATTCCGCAGGCAGATCAGGAACAATATGGGCACCTATGCGCTCGGCTTCAAGGTGGCCAACGCGGTCAACGAGATGGCCGTCGACATCCCGCCGATGATGAAGCAGGTAAAGATCGCAAGTGCATTCAAGGGCATCATGCAGTTCATACGCAATCCGGTGGAGGCAACAAGGTTCGCAACCCAGGCCAGCGACTACCTGCGAAACATCGATGATAGCCTTGACCGCGACATTGCCCGGGCTTTACATCCCTTGGCCGGGCCTCACAGCGTTGCCGACGATATCCGCCACTGGTCAATTGCGGCCCGTACCTTCTTCCTAAAGATCGGTGCCGCCATGGCCTGGCACGCCGGGTATATCGACGCCCAAGAGCAAGGGCTTCAAGGCAACGCAGCGGTCAGGAATGCCGATTCCGTCTGCCGCCTGACTCAGGGGGCGGGCCGGGGCGGGGATGCCTCCGCCGCGCCACGCGACACGTACATGAAGGAGTTGGCCCGGTTAATCGGCCCGATGATGAAAGACTACCTTGACCGGTCCGGGATCGGTCCGGAATCCGGACACAAAGCGTGGTACGACGTACAAAAGGCTCAAGAATGGTTGGCAGTTCTGCAGCCCACTGTTAGCGACCGAATAGACAAGATTCTTAAGCCTTCTGAAAGTACTAGACCATTTTCCAATGATGCTCTCAAGCAGTCCGGCGAAGAGGTTTATTACCAATCCGCTTCCCATGCGCTGGATAGGATTGCTACAGATATTGATCCCGCTACGGTATCGATGAGGAAATACCCCGCCACAACTCGTGCTGAAAGTATTCTCTCCAGCCTTGGCCCCAACGTCCGAAACGATGGCGGGGTATCTGATTTAAAGGTAGTTGAATCTCCTGTTTCCGTCAAGGCGAACGATTCCCATTTCAAGGCCGGGCTTGCCACCCTGATGGTCGGGTACGTGGCCAATGCCATTATTTCCGGGATAATGAGCGGGAAACAGACAGATAAACTCGACAATCTGCCGTCATGGATCCTGGCGCGGCTCACGCTTGGCCTGTTCGATGGTTTCCCGCTCATGCGGGATATGGACGGGTATGCTGAAAGCGGGATAACAGGCGGTAAGGGCAAGGAGATGAGACCGTCGTCCGTTCTCCAGTGGGGCAAGGATGCCGTTGACGGCTTCACAAAAACCGTAGAGGCAACAACCGGCGACGGGGGATGGAACAGAGCGGTTATGCAGGATGCCAAGGCGGCGGGCGGAGCAACGGGTTTGCCGAACCAGGCCGGTTCCACAGTTGGCCGATATATCTATGACGTGTTGTCCGGTGACTATACCCCGCAATATCCCTGGTCGCAGGCTGGGGCCAATTCCCCCCTTTGACAAAGGGGGGTTCGGGGGGATTTGCCTTTGATCTTTATGAACAAATCCTCCTCAGTCCCCTTTAGGCCCCAGAGGGTCCTTTAACAAAGGGGGAAGACAAGCAGCACCTTTGTTTCGGTTATAGTTCCAAAAATTATTGTCTTTCCTTTGTGCCTTTGTGAGCTCTGTGAGAGACAGCCTTTGATGTTTTGAAGTTAAAAATTCGGTTAAGGAGGCAGTAATGGCGGATTTTAATGCAGCATCTCGGCAGGTGATGGGAAACGAAGGAGGGTACTCCAACAACCCGGCCGACGCCGGCGGAGAGACCTACAAGGGGATTGCCCGCAAGTTCTGGCCGCAATGGGGAGGGTGGAAGTTCGTGGACGGGGTCAAGGCCAATGCGGTCGAACCGCCTGCATCCGGCACCCAGGCGCATCAAAACTATGTGGCATACCTGAACCGGTGCCTGGGTGGGCTCACATCCCTTCAACAGTTGGTGCTGGATTTCTACAAAAGGAACTTCTGGGACAAGTACCGGCTCTCTGAGGTCAACGACCAGGCCGTTGCAACCTGGATCTATGACCACGTGGTCAACGGCGGCGGCCGTGGCGCCATGTGGATCCAGGAAGCGGTGGGGGTAAAGGCGGACGGGGCAATCGGGCCGCAAACCATCCAGGCGATCAACGCCGTTGATCCGAAAGCACTCCTCCGGGATGCCTGCGACGTGGCGGCCTTCTACCGGCTGGACCGGGCCTCCGCCGACCTTTCACAGCTCCAATTCCTTCCGTCGTGGCTCCGGCGCGACGGGGTATCAGATGAAGAGATCCGACAGGTCATGCGGGCCGCCAGGGACGGTCTGACCTATGACAAGGTGACCGAACTCAAGGAGATGATCCAAGCGCGGGCATGACCCACATATCAACGCCGTGAGGCGTACAGGAGGTATGAGATGAAAATCTATTGCTACCACGGGAAGCAGCCATGGGCTGTTCCTATCGAGATCGTGACCGGAGGACCGGACGCCCATACGGAACTGGAATTCGACGGGCTTGAAAAACCGTTCTTTTCCTCGACACTGGAAACGGGACCCCGCTTCACCACATTCGACAAGCTGATCAGCCAGGCAATGAGCGACTGGCGTGTAATCGACCTGGGCGACATCGGCCCGGATGCCGCTATAGTGCTCAAGGCCGCGCGGATGATCCTGCAGCAGGAAATGATTTACGGATCGGCGCCCACCTACAATGAGGAGGGCATAGCGCTTAATTTCCTCCCTCAACCCCTCATCCATCAGAACCCGACGCAATACTTCTGCTCCCAGGTTGTCGTTACCGCCCTTCAGGCAATCGGCCTGTTCCAGAACATGGTGGCTGCCATGATGAGCCCGAACGATGTGGCGGACTGGCTCGACAAACACCTGACCGCGTGGCAGGCGCTCAGGTTCAAAATCAACGAGGGGGTTCAGGCGTCATGATCGACTGGCAATGGACAACAAATCATTGGGGACAAATTGCGGCGTTCTGGCTGCTGATCGAACAGGTGCTGGCCAACACAACACTAAAGTCGAACAGCACGTTCCAGCTCGTCTGCAATATCATTGACGGCGTCATCCAGATACTGACGCCGAAACCGGAAGAGGCAACCACGGACACTGAAAGCCCAAACCAACCAGCCGGGCAGTGACGCCGGCGCAACCGACGGAAAGGAGCAGTACCATGACGTGGAGTGATTTTGTGGCAGATGTGGAGAATGTAACCCTGAAGTTCAACAAACTGGCGGAATTGGGGTTGCCCGTAGCAGAACTGTTTTCCCCGGCCCAGGCAAAACCGGCCGAGCAACTGGCCGCCAACGTACTTCCGGCCATCGACCAGGCCATCCAGCAGCATCAGGCAGGGGGAGCCACGCAACAGACGGCCACGATTGCCCTGGCCACCGTGGCATCGGCAATCGCAAATTCCGGTATCATCCCTGTTGATATCGCGTCACAGATAAATGCGGCGGCATCGGTGGCAACCGGCCTCCCTCCGGCAGCGTTCACCAACGCATAGGATAACGTCAGCCATCGTAACGGGCGCCTCTCCCCACCCCGCCTGCGTGGAAACGCCCCTGGGAAACCGGGGGCGTTTTGCCGTTCTTCCCATTACGGTTCAGAACTCGGCGTGGCGCGGCGTGCGCGGGAACGGGATCACGTCCCGGATGTTGTCCATGCCGGTGAGGTACATCACCAGCCGCTCGAAGCCCAGGCCAAAGCCGGCGTGGGGGCAGCTCCCCCAGCGGCGGCTATCCAGATACCACCAGAGCGGTTCCTGGGAGATACCCATCTCGGCCATGCGTGTTGTCAGCCGGTCGAGCCGCTCTTCCCGCTGGCTGCCGCCGATGATCTCGCCCACCTTGGGCACCAGCAGGTCCATGGCGGCCACGGTGCGGCCGTCGCTGTTTTGCCGCATGTAGAAAGCCTTGATCTCTTTGGGGTAGTTGAGGATGAAGACCGGCCCACCCACCACCTGCTCGCTCAGGTAGCGTTCGTGTTCGGTTTGCAGGTCCAGTCCCCATTCCACCGGATAGGAAAATGCCGTGCCGGACCGCTGGAGCCGTTCGATGGCGTCGCCATAGTCCATGCGGACGAAGTCGGCCTCGGCCACTTGTCGAATACGCTCCAAGAGCCCCTTTTCGATCTGCTTGTCGAAAAACGCCATGTCGTCGGCACATTCTTCCAGGGCAAAGCGGCACAGATAGCGGATGAATTCCTCGGCCAGCTCGGCGTCGTCGGCCAGGTCGGCAAAGGCCATCTCCGGCTCGATCATCCAGAATTCGGCTGCGTGGCGCGGCGTGTTGGAGTTCTCGGCGCGGAAGGTGGGGCCGAAGGTGTAGATGTCGGAGAAGGCCAGGGCAAGCAGCTCCCCCTCCAGTTGGCCGCTGACCGTGAGGCCGGTTTTCTGGCCGAAAAAGTCCTGCTCGAAGTCAGGCTGTCCCGCCGCCAGCGGCGGCGCAACCGCATCCAGGGTGGTCACGCGGAACAGCTCGCCGGCACCCTCGCAGTCGCTGGCCGTGATGATCGGCGTGTGGGCATAGAGAAAATCCCGCTCGGCGAAGAAACGGTGAACGGCCTGGGCCAGGCGCGAACGGAGACGGAACACGGCGCCAAGGGTGTTGGTCCTCGGCCGCAGGTGGGCGATGGTGCGCAGGTATTCGAACGTGTGGCGTTTTTTCTGCAACGGATAGGCGTCGTCGGCCTCGCCGATGATCTCGACGATGGTGGCGTGCAGTTCCCATTGCTGCCCGGCCGCCGGGGATGCCACCAGCGTGCCGTGCACCCGCAGGGCCGCGCCGGTGCCGAGACGGCAGACGGAGTCGAAGTTTGCCAGACCCTGATCGGCCACCACCTGGAGCCCGGCCATGTCGGAGCCGTCGTTCAGCGTGACAAAGGCCACCTCCCTTGAGGCGCGCACCGAGCGCACCCATCCTGCAACCATGCATTCCCGGCCGCTTGCGCCGTTGGCCAGAAGTGTCCGTATCCGAGTTTTCATAGTTGTCGATCTCCACTTGGTTAGTTTTGTCCGGATGAAAACAGATGCATTATTATATCAGATCAACAATGTCCGGCTTGGCATTTGCCGTTAGTAACCCCTCCCGCAAAGGAAGGGGGCGGAATTATGGCAGAAAACTGAAATCCTCATCACGCGGATAACATCGGATAGATTCTGATAACAATCTGATTTCAAGCCGAAATACGTTAGGTTTTAATCCGAAGTTATCAGATTTGATCCGCGTGCGACGACATATTTTCGGCGAAAACAAGGACCTAGCCGGACAACACTGATATCAGATGATACGTGCAATGAGGCGAGAGTTGCAAGACCTTGTTCGTTTGACCGCACTTGTGCCCTGTGATACATTATAACCATGAAAACCCTGATGGTGATGTTGTTTGCGGCCATGACGGTGCTGCCGGCATTGGCGGCCAACAGCGAGAAAAAATTCGGTGGCGTCGGCATCGACGGTGTGGCTGCGTCCGATGGCCAGATTGCGGTCAGGCAGCTTGTGGCCGGCGGGCCGGCCCATGTGGCCGGGATCAGGATGGGGGATGTCATTACCCACATCGACGGGAAACCGACCCGCGGAAGCGATTTCCGGGAGATGGTTTACAAACGGCTGCGGGGGGTCGCCGGTACTCCGGTTGTTTTGAAGATACGGCGGCCGGGCGAGGAGAAGGTGCTGATCTTTACCTTGCAGCGACAACAACTGGTGGTAACCGCACCCAAGGAGGGCAAACGATGATCAACAGGATTTTGGCTGTCGTCATGCTGTCGTTGCTGCTCGTTTCCGGGGCTGTGGCCGCCGGGCAGGATACCCAGAGCAAACTTAACCCCGTCAAGGCGCAAGAGGCCAGGAAGTACCCCCAGATAGTGCTTTATTCGGTCTCGTGGTGCCCCCATTGCCGTGAGGCCAAGGAGTACCTCGCCAAGAACAACATTCCCTTCTCCAATCGCGACGTGGAACAGGATGCCCAGGCCATGACGCTCTTGACCGGCAAATACAAGAGCCAGTCCATCCCGGTGATCGTGTTCGGCACTGGGCCAAATGAGATCGTCATGCACGGCTTTACGCCGCAGGTGTTCCAGGAGAATCTCGGGAAGGCGCAGGCGATGAAGTAGAAAGAACATGGGCGAAGGGGGGATGATTTCGTTCTGAACGTGGACATTCGTTTTATTGCAAAGGTTGTGTTAGTCAACGCGGGTTGATTGGGCGGTCTTCTCTTGTGGAGGGAACGGGATTCGAAGGCATAGATATATGAATAAATTTAAAAATCAGATTGCAATAAATAGTAAATATATTAAATAGTTGCCATGCTCTTCGGTGTGTCCATAGTTTAGTTCAAGTGAACTTGTATGTATTCAGGTAGAATGGGAACATTTTAGTAACAGCTTTATTTGATTATTTTAATCTGCGTATGACACATATAATTATATTTTATAAACATTAATAGCTATTTAATTTAGTTGATACAAATGTTTCAATTAATAACATTGCTATTGATAATATTTTCAACCAACCTGTATACGGTCGTACCTGTATTTCTTGGCCAATCAACGCAAGGTGGGTTATCACGTTTAGTTGCTCTTTTTATAGCCGAAATAATTCTATGATGAGTTATTTTACTGATATCAATTCCTTTGTCATAGTCTGGCATATGTCTTTTTAAATGTTCTGAACAGTTACGCGAATTTGTGACTCCGCCACCATCTTCAAAATGCAGAAGTAGCCAGAATTCAAATTTCGGATTACTCAGTGCTAATCGATAATTTTCTTGCGATAAAGCCCAATCATTGAGCAATAATAGCTGGTTTTCTGTCCAACTATCTTTATCAACGACTAACCATGCTTCATCTGACTTTTTTAAAGATTGTTTTTTAAGATAATCTTCCATCCTTTTGAGTACTTGTGGAGGCGAACTATCATGATGCCCCTTTAAACACTTTACTCTAATAATTGATTGTTCTCCTTTAAAAATATCAAAATATTGATCTTCTGTTTTTGCACCCTCAACTGCTATCACAAATAGTTTGTGATAGTGTCGTTGCCCCAGAGGTCGCTGGAATTTTCTCCTTTTAAGTGACATTAACGGTCTCCTCTACACTCTTCCTCGCTGTGTTGATTAGACAAAGGGCCACTAAGAAGAATTCGTGGTATACCACCTAATCGGCCCTGTAAATAACTCTTTCGAATATCCTTATCATAACGGACATCCTTGTACTCACTGAAAGCTAATAACTTTGAGGCTCCATTACGGTCACGCTCAGCAATCCACATTTCATCGCGGCGTAATAACTGCTGATCCATCAATAATACATCGTGAGTGGTAACCAATAACTGGGCTCGACTGTTAGGTGAACATGTTGCAAGATATAACTCTAATAATTTTCTAGTTAATAGAGTGTGAAGACTTCGATCCAATTCGTCAATTACAAATACTTTTTTAGAGTTATACTCGGATAATTTGAGGAAAACTGGAAGAATATCTATAATTCTTTGAGATCCATCAGATTCTTGAAACATTTCAAATTTAACATTAGTACCATCATCCTTATGATGATTTGTAATTAATTTGTTAATTTTTAGCTCACCGTCCTTACTAGTTACTACAAAAAGCATATTCGGATGAACTGAGCGAATACATGCCATATTTTTATCACTTATATCTTCAGAGAGTTGCTTTTTGACTTCATCAGGAAACGGCGCATTTTCAATGGCAATTTTTTCACTTCCTAGGCTTGATATGCCAGTATCTAATTGATATAGCACCTTATTCATTATCTTATACAATGGATTTTTTTCATCAATAAATTGATGGAATGGCCCAAATCTTGAATCTGGAGCAATCAATTCAAGATTATTACTAAACCAATCATAAATATGTTTGAAATTAGTGACTTTTTGGGATACCGCATTTGTTAGAAACAACTGATTGTCTCGTGTTCCACGAAACGCAAAATGGAGAAATTGATCATTTTCTAAGGAATCATGGAAATGAGGTTTATTTTCTCTACGATCGTAAATAACTTTCTCTTTGGTGCTTGTTATTTCAATTAATTTTTCTTCTAGCACAGACTTTCGTGTCACTACAAAGCTATATTCATATATAGTCTCATTTATAAGCAGTTCAAAAATAAACTTTGATGGTAATTTAGCACCCTGAGAATTCAAAGAGAATGGTTCAACAGCAATAAAACTGTCTTGACGTGTTCCTTTTACAATAAATTTTTTGGCAAAACTTAACGCCTTAAAAAGGTTTGTCTTCCCCGATGCATTCCCGCCATATATTACAGCGATAGGAAGCACCCGTGTTTGATACTTCTCAATTTGTGGTACCCTCTTACCATGTTGCCGTTCCCGGCTAGAAACCATAGAAAATGAAACTTGGTCACGGAACGACATCCAGTTTTCTACTGAAAACTTGATGATCATATCTGGCACCCTCTCAAAGATATATTTTCTCGCCTACTATTTAATAAATACATCATCAAATCTAATTCGTCAACTTTTAAGAGAAATTATCTCATAAAGCTGCTAATCAGTAGTCGTTGCCTCTGGAATTTCGGGGACATCCATAATAAGTTTTGTCGGGAGGAAAACAAAAATTTCCAATAACTTCCCGAATTACCACCGGTAGTACGTGTTTTGCTCCTTTCTGCTCTCCAACCATTTTAATCTGCTCACGCAGTCAAGAACTGCAAGGCCCGGCGGGAAGATCGTACTGCAAGAAGGTTAAGTGTGTTTTACTAAGCCGCTTCATTCAACCTTTAGGAGTTGGTCCCCCAAAGGTCAACCATCAACATGAATTTCAGCAGTTTGCGAGCCGCTGCCAAAGTAGCACGGTTTTTATTGCCCCAGGGGGCAAGTAGGGTTAATTCCTATTTAATACCTGATTAAAAATAGCGAGTGTCCATATTTAAACCCTTGGACTCCGCAACTCCGAGCCGCTGTGCTGGATTTGCCCCGGACCGGAATTGCCATTCTTGCAAATACTTCCGTTATGCGGTAGTATGACTTTCCCTGATCCAGGGCTACCATGATAGCGAGACGCTGAAAGTGTGGGAGGGTGAATTCTCTCGTAAACTGCCCCATGACATCCAGGCAACAGCAAGGCGCAAGCTCGGGATGCTGAACAACGCGAGAGTGATCGAGGATCTCCGTATCCCGCCCAACAACAAATTGGAGAAGCTTTGTCGTGACCGCGAAGGGCAATGGAGCATCAGGATCAACGACCAATGGCGTGTTTGCTTTGTCTGGGAAAACGGTGCCGCATCTCGCGTCGAGATCTGTGACTATCATTAACAACGATGCATTTTGAGGTAATGAGTATGAACAAACTGCCAAACATCCATCCGGGAGAAGTGCTGAAAGAGGAATTCCTGGTCCCCATGGGTATTAGCCAGTATCGGCTTGCAAAAGAGATCGGCGTGCCCGAGTCCAGGATCTCGGCGATATGCCAAGGAAAGCGGGGGATTGGGGCTGATACGGCCGTCCGGTTGGCCAGATTCTTCGGAACGAGCGCCGTGTTCTGGCTGGGGCTGCAGGCGGATTTCGACACAGAGGAAGCGGAGCGGGGGGCTTCGAAGGATCTGGCTCGAATCAATCCCTGGAAACAGGCCGCCTGAATTTTTTCAATCTAAAAACGGCTTACCGTCGTGGTCGCGGGGCTTCTCCGGGCTTCGTTCGGGAGGGCTGTTTTCTTGTCTGTTTATCGGGCGTCAGGGCGGGTGGGCGCCCCACGGTCGTGCCGGTTTCCGCCGTGCTGCGCGGTTTCTGTAACTTCCGTACCTTCTGCGGCTCAGGCTGTGACGCCGGTTCCGGCTGAAGCAATCCTTTTACCTCTGCCTCGGTCAGGTACCGGAACTGCCCCGGTTTCAGCACCCCGATCTCCAGGCAGCCGTAGCGCACCCGCCGCAGGCGCACCACGGAGAGGCTGACCGCCTCGCACATGCGCCGTACTTGGCGGTTTCTCCCCTCGTGGATCGTCACCGAGATCCAGTCGTTTAAGTCGCTGCCCTTCACCAGCCGCACTATTGCCGGCGCGGTGACCCCTTCTTCCAGCTCGACCCCGCCCGCCATGCGTTTCAACTGCTGCTCCATCACCTTGCCCCGGACCCTGACGTGATACTCCTTCTCCACCTCGTGGCGCGGATGCATCAGGTGGTTGGCCCACTCCCCGTCGTTGGTCAGGAGTAGAAGCCCCTCGGTATTGTAATCCAGTCTGCCCACCGGATACACCCGCTCTTCCACTCCCTTCAGGAGGTCGGTCACCAGTGGCCTCCCTAGGGAGTCCTTCAGGGCGGTGATGTAGCCTGTCGGCTTGTTGAGCAGGATATACAGGTGCTTCGCGCTGAACTGGAGCGGTTTGCCGTCCACGGCGATGCGGTCCACGGCCGGGTCGGCCTTGCTTCCCAGCTCGGTAACCACTGTGCCGTTGACCGTCACCCGGCCGTTCAGGATCAACTCTTCGGCGGCCCGGCGGGAGGTGATGCCGGCCTGGGAAATGAGTTTTTGCAGGCGTTCCAATATAGTACCTATTCCTCGCAGCGCGTCATGGCGCGAAACTTCCGGTAGCGCTGCTCCACCAGGTCGTCGGGGGAGAGCTTGTTCAATTCGGCCAGGTTGCGGGCAATGGCCTCCTTCAGGGTCGCGGCCATGGCCAAGGGGTCACGGTGGGCACCCCCTATGGGCTCGGTGATGATCTCGTCTATGATCCCCAGGCCGAGGATGTCCTTGGCGGTCGGTTTGAGCGCTTCGGCGGCCTGCTCCCCTTTGGTGCCGTCGGACCAGAGGATTGCGGCGCATCCCTCCGGGGAGATGACGGCGTAGACAGAGTGTTGCAGCATTAGGATGCGGTCCCCCACGGCGATGGCCAAGGCTCCGCCGGAGCCCCCTTCGCCGGTGATGCAGACGATGATCGGGGTGCGCAGGCTGGCCATCTCGCGCAGGTTGCGGGCAATGGCCTCGGCTTGGCCGCGCTCCTCGGCGCCGATGCCGGGATAGGCGCCGGGCGTGTCCACGAAGGTGATGACCGGCAGCCTGAACTGTTCGGCCATCTGCATAAGGCGCAGGGCCTTGCGGTACCCTTCCGGGTTGGGCATGCCGAAGTTGCGGTAAACCTTCTCCTTGGTGTCGCGCCCCTTCTGGTGGCCGATCACCATAACCGGCTGGCCGTCGAAGCGGGCCAGGCCTCCGACAATGGCGTGATCGTCGCCGAAGTTGCGGTCGCCGTGCAATTCCACGAATTCGGTGAACATATGCCTGATATAGTCGAGGGTGAAGGGGCGGTTGATGTGGCGTGCCACCTGTGCGGTCTGCCAGCGGGAGAGGTTGGAGAAGATATCCTTGCGCATCTCCTCCACGCGCCCTTCCAGGGTGGCCACATCGGCGCCGATATCCAGACCGTCGGCGGCCAGGGCGTTCAACTCCTCGATCTTTTTCTCAAGTTCCACAATAGGTTTTTCGAATTCAAGATGAAACGGGGTCGCCATATTGATACCTCAAGTTTGAATTTCAGATTTGACACCTGCCACGGAGACACGGAGGTTCACAGAGAAAACAGATTTACAGGGAGGATTGATAATAGCTCCTCCCCCCAGCGGACCCTCTGGGGCCTAAAGGGGGAGGATACCTGTATCAACAGATTAGCTGGAGATCAGCCTTTCTCAGTGCCTCCGTGTCTCTGTGGCAGATTCGATTTTTATACATGTCACTCAAAAGTGGCGGCATTATAGCCGAACAGTCGCTCCACTTCCAGCCTTAAATCATCGCTGGCCATGACATTGAAATCAGCGGGAAGGGGCATGGTCGCACGGCTCCGCTCCGGTATGATGAACTGGAGGCAGGCCGGAACGCTGCCGTGGTGGCGCTGGATGATCCCCTTGAGGGTGTCCAGCCGCTCCATCGGCACGTCGTCCGTGCGCAGGGTGAAGCAGACCCGCTTGGTCGTCTGGGCCCGGGCCTCCTGGAGCAGCTTGATGTCGCCCACCGGGCCGGGGTCCCGCTGATGACCCCCCCTGCGCCCGTTGTCGGCGCTGGGGCGGCTGACCAGGATCTTAGCCCCTTTTTCCGTCTTTTCCAGCTTGCCGGTCACCAGCAGCGGGTCGTCGGATTTGAGCAGGCCGGCGGTCTCGGCATAGGTGTCGGGAAACACGGTGATCTCCACCGAGCCGGTCAGGTCCTCGATGGTGGCGAAGCACATGCGGTCTCCCTTTTTGGTGGGGATCTCCCGGAAGGCGGAGACGATGCCGCAGACGCGCGCCTCGCAGCCGTCCGGCAGCTCGCATAGGTTGGCGATCTCAGAGTTGGCCAGGCGCTTGATGTCGTCAACGTAGCGGTCCAGAGGGTGGCCGGTGATCAGGAAGCCCAGGGCCTCCTTCTCGTAACCCAGCTTTTCCTTGTCCTGCCATTCCGGAAGGTTGGGGAGCTTCATGCCGCCGTTGCCGTTGTTTCTGACCACTTCGGCAGTATCGAACAGGGAAACCTGGGCGCTGGCCTTCTCCTCCTGAATTTTCTGGCCGTAGGCCATGGCCTGCTCCAACCCTTCCATCAGGGCCGCGCGAATGGCGCCGGTGGAGTCGAAGGCGCCGCACTTGATGAGGGCTTCCAGCACCTTCTTATTGGAGCGCCGCATATCGACCCGTTCGCAGAAATCGTACAGATCCTTGAAGGGTTCGTCGCGCCGCGCCTCCAGGATCGCCTCCACGGCGCCGGAACCGATCCCCTTGACCGCGCCCAGGCCGAAGCGCATGGATTTGCCCACCACGGTAAAGGAATGGCCGGACTTGTTCACGTCCGGCGGCAGCACCTCGATCCCCTGCTCGCGGCAGTCGCCGATGCTCTTGATCACCTTGTCCGTGTTGTCCATGTCGCAGGTCAAAAGCGCGGCCATGAACTCCACCGGGTAGTAGGACTTGAGGTAGGCGGTCTGGTAGGCGATCAGGGCATAGGCGGCCGAGTGGGACTTGTTGAAGCCGTATTCGGCGAACTTGGCCATCTGGTCGAAGATCGCCTCGGCCTTTTTCGGGTCGATGCCCTGGGCCTTGGCTCCGGCCAGGAACGGCTCCTTCTCCTTGGCCATGACCAGGGGGTCTTTCTTGCCCATGGCGCGGCGCAAGAGGTCGGCGCGCCCCAGGGAATAGCCGGCCAGGGTGCGGGAAATCTGCATGACCTGCTCCTGGTAGACGATGACCCCGTAGGTGTCCTTGAGGATCGGCTCCAGTTGGGGCAGGTCGTAGACCACCTTCTGGCGGCCGTGCTTGCGCTCGATGAACTCGTCCACCATGCCGCACCCCAGGGGGCCCGGCCGGTACAGGGCGCAGGCGGCGATCACGTCCTCGAAGCAGGAAGGCTTGAGCTTGACCAGCATCTCCTTCATGCCGCTGGATTCGAGCTGGAAGATGCCGGTGGTATTGCCCGAGGAGATCAACTCGTAGCTGGCCTGGTCGTCGTCCCGCAGGCGGGTGATGTCGAAATCCGGGTCCTTGCCCTCCCGCACCAGTTTGACGGCATTCTGGATCACGGTCAGGTTCTTGAGCCCCAGGAAGTCGAACTTCACCAGGCCCACCATCTCCACGTACTTCATGGAGTACTGGGTATTGATGGAACCGGTCTTCTGGTCCTTGTAGACCGGCAGGAACTCCTCCAACTGCCGGGGGGCCACCACCACCCCGGCGGCATGGGTTCCGGCGTGGCGGGCCAAGCCTTCGAGGCAGACGGCGGTTTCCAGCAGATCCTTCACCTGGGGGTCGGCCGCCGCCATCTCTTTCAGTTGCGGCTCCTGCTGCAGGGCCTTTTCCAGAGTCATCTTCAAGTCGTCCGGGATCAGCTTGGCGATCCGGTCCACGTCCCCGTAGGTCATGTTGAGCGCCCGCCCTACGTCCCGCACCACGGCCTTGGCTTTCATGGTCCCGAAGGTGATGATCTGGCAGACCCGCTCCCGCCCATACTTCTCCACCACGTACTGGATGACCTCTTCCCGGCGGTCCTGGCAGAAGTCAACGTCGATATCGGGCATGGAGATGCGTTCCGGGTTGAGGAAGCGTTCGAACAGCAGGTTGTAGGGCATGGGGTCGAGATCGGTGATCTTGATGGCGTAGGCTACCAGCGAGCCGGCTGCCGAACCCCTGCCCGGACCGACCGGGATCCCATTGTTCTTGGCCCAGTTGATAAAGTCGGACACGATCAGGAAGTAGGCCGGGAACTGCATCTGGCGGATGCAGTCCAGCTCGATGCGCAGGCGGTCGAAGTATGCCTGCTGCCGCTCCAGGGGCATGTCGGGATACTTGGCCAGGATGGTGATCATGCGTTCCTTGAGTCCCTCAGAGGCCAGGTCCTCCAGCATCTCGTCGTGGCTCTTGCCGACAGGGGGCTCGAAGTGAGGAAAATAATATTCCTTGTTCAGGGGGATTTCCAAGTCGCAACGCTCGGCAATGGCTATGGTGTTGGCGATGGCCTCGGGCGCGTAGGAAAAGGCCCGTGCCATCTCCTCCGGCGTCTTGACGTAGAACTCGTCCGCCGTGAACTTCATGTGGGTCGGGTCGCTCATGGTCTTGCCGGTCTGGATGCAGAGCAGCACCTCATGGGCCCGGGCATCCTCCCGGTTCAGGTAGTGGCAGTCGTTGGTGGCCACCAGGGGCAGCTTCAGCTCGCCCGCCACCTCCAACAGGCGCTTGTTGACCACCTCCTGCTCGGCCAGGGTGTTTTCCTGCAATTCGATGTAATAACGGTCAGGGAAGACCTCGCTGTACCAGCGGGCCGTGGCCACGGCATCCTCCATCCTCCCCCGGCCGCACTGCATGGACACCTCGCCCTTGAGGCAGGCGGACAGGGCGATCAGCCCCCCGGCGTGTTCCTTCAGGATCTCCCGGTCGATGCGGGGACGATAGTAGAACCCTTCCTTGAAGCCGGCCGAGGTAAGGTAGGAGAGGTTCCGGTACCCCTCAATGTTCTGGCAGAGCAGGATCAGGTGGTAGGCCGCGTCGGAGATCCCCTTGGCATCCTTGGAGTAGCGGGATTCTGGGGCCAGGTAGACCTCGCAGCCGATGATCGGCTTGATGCCGGCCTTCTTGCACTTGAGATAGAACTCCACTGCGCCGAACATGTTGCCGTGGTCGGTGATGGCCAGGGCTGGCATGTGGTAATCCTCGGCCTTGTGGACCAGGTCCTCGACGCGGATGGCGCCGTCCAGCAGGGAATACTGGGTATGGAGGTGGAGATGGACGAAGGGGGGTGCGGATGAGCTGTTTTCAGTACTACCGGGCGTTTCCATGGGGTGCGGCCTCCTGCCGAATCGATGCGTCGAAGATTATGCCTCTGCCGGGATATGGTGTCAAGGAAAGGGTAGGGGAGCAATATTTTGTGTGTAACGGCGGGAGGTTGGGTTTGGGGCCGTGTAGCAATTGTTGACTGGCCATATTATTGGCAGCCTATCCCCGTTTCGATACCACGGCACACAAACCCACCACCCCGCAAAAAGCCATGGTGGCGGTCATCGGCACTGCCGTCCCGTTGTGGAACATCCCCACGAGAGCACCGGCAGTCGCGCCGAGCGTATATTGGATCGTCCCCAGGAGCGCCGACGCGCTTCCTGCCGCCTTGTCGAAGGGGGCCATGGCCAGCGCGGTCACGTTGGGATAGAGAAGTCCGGTCATGCAGAGGCAGACAAAGATGAGCGCGGCCTGGGCGGGGAAGCCGCCGATCCCCGTCAGTACCGCGGTTGTGAGCAGAATCGCTGCCGCTGCATTGATGGTGAAGGCGATATCCAGTATCCTTCGGGGGGTGAAGCGGTGCAAGAGCCGGCGGTTGATCTGGGAGGCGCCGATCAAGCCGCAGGCGTTGGCGCCGAAGAAGAGGCCGAAGTGCTGGGGGGACACTCCGTGCAGTTCGATGAAGACCAACGGGGCGCCCGAGATGTAGGAGAAGTTTATTCCGGCAACGCACCCCAGGGCTATGGCATACCGCACATACTGGCGGTTGCGGAGAAGATGGCCGTAGACGGCCATCATTTCGGCGAAGCTGCGGCGGATGCGCCGTTCCGCCGGAAGCGATTCGGGGAGGCCCACAGCTACCGCGCAGAGAGAGAGCAGCCCAAAGACACCCAGGAAGCCGAAAATACCCCGCCAGCCGGTAATCAAGAGGAGTTGCCCTCCCGCCAGGGGCGCCAGAATCGGCGCAGCGCCCATGACCAGCATGAGAAGGGAAAACATCCTGGCCGCCTCGGCGGTATCGTAGAGGTCGCGCACCACGGCCCGCGAAATCACCATGCCGGCCCCGCCACCTACCGCCATCACCACGCGCCAGAACAAAAGCCCCTCACCGGTGCGGACGCAGGCGCACCCGATTGTCGAGGCGACATACAGCGACAGCCCCATCAGAAGGGGCATGCGCCTTCCCCACCGGTCGGCCAGGGGGCCGTAAAACAGTTGCCCCGCTGCCGAGCCGAACAGAAAGGCGGAGATGGAGAGCTGCACCATGCCGAGCGGTATGCCGAGATCCCGGGCAATTTGCGGGAAGGCGGGCAGGTACATGTCAATGGACATGGCGCTGAAGGCGGTCAGTGCCCCCAGGATCAGCACAAACCCTGCCAGTTGGCGTCGGCTCATGTTTTTGGGGTGGATGGTTGAGGTGGTTGCGGATAGTTGCATAGTTAGCCAAAATATCATGTATTGCTTCAAAAATCCCTTCTAAAATCCGGTTTCCGGCCCGAAACGGCTCCTTCCGAATACCCCTTCGCAACAATCCTGTTGTCAACAAATATGGTTACATTCATCTCCCCTTACCCAACAAACGACAAAGCCCCGCCTCCCTCACGGGAAACGGGGCCGGTTCTCTGCCTTGTCATCGTAGCGCTACTGCTTCGCCCTTTTCGCCGCCTACGGACCGGCATGCCCATGGCCCGCAACGCCTCCTTCAGGCCTCTTCTTCAACTGCGCCAGCGCAACAGCCGTTTTTCCAGTTTATCCATGACAAAGGTGATGACCGTCACGACCAAGCCGATAAAGATGATGCCGACGATGACGCGCGAGTAGTCGGCAAAGTCTGAAAAGTATTTTACGTACCAGCCAAGACCCGAGGTGGCGCCGATCATCTCGGCGGCGGTGAGGAGAATAAAGGAGAGAACCAGCCCGATGTTGGCGCCGCTGATAATGGCGGGCATGGTCGCCGGCAGGATGACCCGGAAAAGCATGGTCCCCTCCGGCACGTTGAGAACGCGGGCCGAGTCGATGATCTTCCGGTCCACGGTGAAGACCCCGTTCAGGGTGTTGATAAAGATGGGCCAAAAGGCGCCTACGAAGATGATGAAGATGGAGGACATCTTGAATGTCGGCAGGATGGCGATGGCATAGGGAATATAGACAATGGGCGGGATCGGCCCCAACACCTTGGTCACCGGGCTGACGGCACGAAAGAGCCGCTTGCGCCAGCCGATGACCAGTGCAAGGGGGATCGCCGCAATAAGGGCGGCAGCGTAGCCGCCGGCCAGCAACTGCAGGGAACTCAGGAGCCCCTTGGCCAGATCGGCGCGGTCCTTGACGAAGAGTTGCAAAACAGCCGACGGCGTGGGGTACAGCATCGGATCGACCAGATTGTATCGGGCCGTGGTAAGCTCCCACGCAAGGAGCACGGCATAGCCGATGGCGGTCACGTCACCCACGGTTTCGGCCTTCTGCGGCTCTTTCCGGGAAACGAGGTTGAGCAGGTAAAAGATCTGGATCCCCCCCACGAGCCACAAGAGCGGGGTCTCGACAGCGTTATCCGGCCGTCGGCACGGGATTGCGACAAACAGTACGACAAGAAGCATGAACAAAAAGTTAGCCGCGCTGACGAGACGCTTCATGACAGCACTCCTCCAATGGCCGATGCCTCGAAGGCATCGGTATCTCCTGCGGCAAGGATCTCCGACTCATCCTTGTGGAAGAGATCGATGATACCATTGCGAAGGGTGACATAATCGGGCGATTTCAACAGGGGCGTGCGGTGGCGCGGCCGGCTGAAGGGCACCTTGAATTGCTCCCGAACGGAACCGGTAAGTGACGACAGGACTACTACCCGGTCGGCGAGGATGATCGCCTCGTCGATGTCATGGGTAATGAAGAGGACGGTCTTGCGGTCACTGCCATTGTCCCGGAGCTTTAAGAGCAGTTCCTGCAACGCCACCCGGTTCCGTGTGTCCACCGCGCTGAACGGCTCGTCCATGAGGAGGATGGGGGAGTCCACGGCAAAGGCCCGGGCAATGGCAACCCGTTGCTGCATGCCGCCCGAAAGGTGGCAGGGGAATTTGTCTGCCGCCTCCTTGAGCCCCACAAGCTCCAGATACCGGTCCGCCGTCTTGGCGAGTTCCCGGTGGGAACCTCTCTCCCGAGCCTGCTGCAAGGCAAAAACGATGTTGGCCCGTGCCGTCATCCAGGGAAAGAGAGAGTAGTGTTGAAAAACCACCCCACGGTCTCGGCCCGGGCCGCTCACCGGTACGCCGTCAATGGCGATGCTCCCCCCGGTTGGCCGATTGAGGCCGGCAACCAGGCTGAGGAGGGTGCTCTTGCCGCACCCGGAGGGCCCGACGATGCTGACGAACTCCCCCTTCCGGACGGACAGGGTGATATCCCCGAGCACGTCGGTGTTCTCCGCCCCTCCATAGCTGAAGGAGACGTTTTTCAGGGTGATGTTTTCAGGAAAACTTATGGCATCCATGTTGTTGTGCACCTCGGAAATAGCGAAGGGACGGCCCGGAAGCCGTCCCATAATGTTCGTGTCCCGTGCGGTTCATTCCGGTTCTTCGAGCCCGCCGGACAAGAGATGAATAATGGTGCCGTCAGACGAGGTTCCGTGCTTTAAAGTCCTTCTTCATCTTCAGGTAGATCTTATCCTTGGGGTTCTCCTTCAGTATGGACGCGAGAGCCTTTTGGTAGAGGTCGATATTGAGATGTCTGGCGATGTCAACTTTACTGGCCGGATCAACGTAGCCGACCTTCTTGGTGTTCTCCCAGAACCGGACGGAACCCTTTTTGCCCGGATCGGGGTGGCTGGCACAGTGCCCGCCGTAGGTTTCCTCCTTGATCACGTCCTTATCCACCTTTACGTATTTGGCGATGATCTCCACGGTCTCGTCCTGGTGGGTCTGGTAAAAGCGATAGGCCTTGATGAGAGCGCGCAGGAAGTGGATATAGTCGTCAGGCCGTTCCTGAAGGCTTTTGGTAAGAGCGGTCTGCCGGCAGCAGGAGTGATCCTTCTCCATCTGATCGGTATAAAGCACGGTCTTGAGCCCTTGTTTTTCGCAGTTTTTCAGGTGCGGAGCCCAGACCATCCCCGCGTCCAGGCTCCCCTTTTTGACCGCTTCAAGGACAGCGCCGGGGGATTCCAGTTCCACTATGGTAAGGTCTTTCTTCCAGTCGATGTTCTCCCGCAGGAGAGCTCCACGCAAGACCACATCGCCGGTGGAAAGGCGGACCACGCCGATTTTCTTTCCTTTCAGATGTTTCAGGTTCTTGAATTCCCCGGCCCGCTCCTTTTTCGCGACCAAGCCGCTGCCGCCGTTTTCCATCTGGCCGCCAAACATGGTGAACTGGCCGCCGTTGGCAACAAACTTGAGCGGGGCAGTGGTGCCGAAGGTGCCGGCATCCAATTTCCCGGACTGGATGGCATTCATCCCTTCGCCGGAGTTGGTGAACAGGAAGAGGTTGACGTCCAGTCCCTCCTCTGCAAAAAAGCCCTTTTCCTTGGCCACAAAATAAAGGACATGGCCGGGACTGGCCAGATATCCGGCGTTAAACTTCTTGAGTTCCTTGCCCCAGCTCGGCAGGGCCGCAATAAGGGTTATCAGTACTGTCAGCAGAACAATCTTTTTCATTACCCACTCCTCTTTCATGTGATCCTGCTCTTGTCGAGACACCCTTGCGACAGACCTGCTCCATCAAGCCAAAGCAGTCAGTTTTTCCTCTGTAACGGGCCATCCCACCTCCCGTACCGCGTCAATCATAGCCTGGATATTGGCAAAGGGAGCCTCGGTGGGCAAACTGCACCCTGATGCAACAATAAAACCTTTCGGGTTGTCGTGGGCCTTGCGGATGCAGGACAGGGTTTCCCGGCGGACATCGGCCGGTGTTCCCTGGAGTATGGTGCCCGCAGGGCTCACGTTCCCCATGAGCCGTACCCTGTCCCCGACGGAACGCTTGGCGACTTCCAGGTCCTGAACCTCGTCGATACTAATGCAGTCGGCCCCGGCATCTGCCATAAGTCCCCAGATCCGTTCCGTTTTGCCGCAAATATGGAGGGTCACCGGCTTGTTGCGGCTGTGTATGAAGTCGCTCAGGCGCTTCAGATAGGGGTAGGAGAACTCCTTGAACTGCGCCGGGCTGATGATCGTGCTGGAGGAGACCGGTTCGGTCAGGCCGGCCGAACAGCCCATATCCATCACCGCCTCCGCATAGTTGAGGGCCGATGCCAAAGCCACCTCGCACAGCCGGTGTACCCCCTCCGGATTACGATAGGTCATACGGATAAGGTTGTCGGCGCCGATCAGGAACGAGGCGGTGGTAAAAGGGCAGATTATGGCGCCAGTCACCGGCACCTCGGAACCTACACGATCACGGGCGATCTCAAGCGCCTCCAGCAAGGAAGGGAGATTGCCGTCCCGTCTCGGATCGGCGGGCCGCAGCCGATCGATCTCCTTCATGTCGGCAAGTGCCGGAAGCTCCAGGTGGGCGGTTTCGTCGGCAGGATAGCGGACCGTTGCCCCCATGGCCTCGGCCAGGACATACAGATCCGTGAAGATGCGAACGGTGTCGTACCTGAACCGCTGGTATGCCGCAAGGTGCGCCTCGGCGATCAGCTTGCCGTTACCCCGGAACTCCGAAATCCTGCACCCCAGAACCCGGGCAGCTCCGTTGCCGACGATAGGCACGCAGGGAAGACGGTCGATAGACTCACCTTTCCCATAGGCGGTAAACCGTTCCAACGCGGTCATCTGATCAGGCATCGTCATGTCTCGGTTCCTTCCATGCATGTGTAGCCTGGCCATATGGTTCTTATTTCAGCTCAAAGCTGCGCCAAGCACAAAGAAACCCTTGAACGTTTGCTTTCAAGGGTTTCTTTGAATTGATTTTATATATATGGGGGATAAATCAAAGCGAGTCAAATTGATATTATTAATGAAATTAGCGAAATAAATCTTAAATAACGATATCAGGCATCAGCCAGCCCTGCGTTGTCACGCCAGCCGGCCCGGTGTCGTGAATAGCGCTCATGGATTGAAGCTTGGAATATCAATACATGGGCAGGCTGCTCATGGATGCCCCTTTTTTTCCTTTTGGTCCCCCGCGTGTCCTTATCGATGATTCGATTCCCATGCGCCCGCACAGGAGGCCTCGATACAAAGCCCCGCCTCCCTTACGGGAAACGGGGCCAGTTCACTGCCTTGTGATCGCAACGCTACTACTTCGCCTTTTTCGCCGCCGCCTTCGGAACCGCCTTACCCATGGCCTGCAACGCTTCCTTCATGGCATGTCCCATCTTGGTCGGGCTCTCGGCCACCACCACCCCGCACTCGTTCAGGATTCGGATCTTGTCCCCGGCCTTGCCTTTGCCGCCGGTGATGATGGCGCCGGCATGGCCCATGCGCTTGCCCGGAGGCGCAGTGACGCCGGCGATGAAGGCCGCCACCGGTTTCTTCATGTTCTCCCTGATCCAGTAGGCCGCCTCTTCCTCGGCGCCGCCGCCGATCTCGCCGATCATGAAGACCGCCTCGGTCTGGGGATCGTTGTTGAACTGCTCCAGCACGTCGATGAACTTCATGCCGATGATCGGGTCGCCGCCGATGCCGACGCAGGTGGACTGTCCCATCCCCATGTCGGTCAACTGTTTCACCGCCTCGTAGGTCAGGGTGCCGCTGCGGGAGACCACGCCTACCATGCCCGGTTTGTGGATGTACCCCGGCATGATGCCCAGCTTGCACTGGCCGGGGGTGATGACGCCGGGGCAGTTGGGGCCGACCAGCAGGGTCTTGCTCCGCTCCTGCACCGACCGGGCCAGGACCATGTCCCGTACCGGAATTCCCTCGGTGATGCATACCGCCAGGTCCAGCTCGGCGGCGCAAGCCTCCAGGATCGCGTCGGCAGCCCCCGGGGGCGGGACGAAGATCATGGAGACGTTGGCCTTGGTGTAGCGTACCGCTTCCTCCACCGTGTTGAAGACCGGGATGCCGTCGATATGGATGCCCCCCTTGCCGGGGGTGACGCCGGCCACGATGTTGGTGCCGTAGGCCCGGCACTGCTGGGTATGGAACAGGCCGCTGCGGCCGGTGATCCCCTGCACGACTATCCTCGAGTTCTTATCGATCAGTATGGACATGTCCTATTAACCTCCTTGACCCAGCATCTTGACAATCCTCTTGGCGCCGTCCCCCAGGTTGTCGCCCACCTGCACATTGAGGCCGGATTCCATGAGGAGGCGTTTTCCCTCCTCCACGTTGCTGCCGTCCATGCGCACCACGATGGGGAGGTGGCACTTCACCTCGCTGGCCGCCTCGATGATCCCTTGGGCAATGACGTCGCAGCGCATGATGCCGCCGAAGATGTTCACGAAGACCGCCTTGACGTCGCAGTCCTCCAGAATGATCTTGAAAGCCTCGGTGACCTTCTCGCGGGTGGCACCGCCTCCCACGTCCAGGAAATTGGCCGGCTCGCCGCCGAATTCCTTCAACACGTCCAGAGTGGCCATGGCCAGGCCGGCGCCGTTGACCATGCAGCCGATGGAGCCGTTCAGCTTGATGTAGGCCAGGTCATACTTGCCGGCGTTGATCTCCAGCGGGTCGAGCTGGGAGTAGTCCACCATGTCAGGGTATTCCCGGTGGCGGTACACGGCGTTGTCGTCAAAGGCCACCTTGCCGTCCATGGCCAACAGCCACCCGGCTTTGGTGACCACCAGGGGGTTTATCTCCACCAGGTAACAGTCCTTTTCAATGCAGCAGCGGTACAGGTTGAGGATCAGCTCCACACAGTCCTCGCACACCACGCCGGTCAGGCCCAGGGCCAGGGCGATCTTGCGGGCCTGGTAAGGGCGCAGCCCCATGAGCGGGTCAATGGTCAGGACGTGGATCTTCTCCGGGGACCGGTGGGCCACCTCCTCGATATCCATGCCCCCCTCCGGCGATGCGATCAGACAATAGCGGGACGTGGCCCGGTCCAGGGTAATGGAGAGGTAAAACTCACGGGCGATCTCCACCGCCTCTTCCACCAGGATGCGGCGGACCTTGAGTCCCTCCGGCCCGGTCTGGGGCGTGACCAGCTTTTTGCCGAACAGTTCCTTGGCCACGTCATTGGCCTGTTCCGGGTGGTGGACGATCTTGACTCCACCCGCCTTGCCGCGCCCCCCTGCATAGATCTGGGCCTTGACCACGCAGTGGCCCCCCATCTCCTTGGCGGCCCGCTCCACCTGGTCGGCGGTCAGCGCCACCCGGCTGCGGGGCACGGGGATGCCGAATGTGCTGAATATCTCCTTGGCCTGGTACTCATGAATGTTCATGGCAAGCTCCGTCCGTAAAGATTTTTGGGGATTATAGCAGGAAAAATAGTGTAAACAAGGTGAATTTACCGTGATTGAATTTTTTTACTATGATTAAAAACAGCGTGACTGCCGGGTTTTCTGGCTGTCAAGCTTGGCGTATTCCGTCTCGGAAGGGCGTAGGTAGACCGGCAGCAGGCGGCCCGGCTCCAGGTCTTGGCCGCTTCGGTGGGCATGGAGGGCCAGGAATGCGCCGTTGGCGGCGTGGCCCACGTTAAGGAAGGAGGGGGCGAAGAGGGCTCGCCCGCCCAACCGTCCGGAGATGACTTCGTTGTAGCGGAGAGCGCCGTCCCCGGCTAGGATGATCGGCGTGTCGGTCGTGGCCAGGAGCTTGTCCAAAAACGCCTCCGGCCCCATGACGCAGTCTGGGATGACAGGGGAGGGGAGGGGGGAGGAACAGTCGTAGAGGGCCGCGTAGACCTCGTTCTTGCGGGCGTCCAGCATGGGGCAGACCGGCAGTGAGGACAGGGGAAAGTTCATGGCCACAAGCGCCAGGGTGGAGAAGCCGACGCACGGCTTGCCGGTCGCCAGGGCCAGTCCCTGGATAGTGGCGACGCCGGCCCGTACGCCGGTGAAGGAACCGGGTCCGACGGCGCAGGCAAACAGGTCGATACTGCCCACGGTCAGGCCCGCGGTGGCCAGCATGCGCTCCAGTTCCGGCAGAAGGCGGGCCGAAAGGGCCTTGTTGGCGCTGAACAGGGATTCGGCGATGATCGTGTCATCAGCCGCCAGGGCGATGCTGGCGAGGTGAGAGGAGGAGTCGATGCTGACGATGTGCATGTTGGTTCCCGGGGATTGAAGGTGATTCCCTCCCCCCTTGCGGGGGAGGGTTAGGGTGGGGGGAGGTTGCCATGAAATGAGTCCGGTTGGCGGCTTCGCCCACCCCCTAACCCCCTCCCGTCAAGGGAGGGGGGCTTTTCTTGAGGCTCGCCGGCTGCCTTAATCTTCCTCCGGCGGCATCCTGCCGGTCCGCTGCAGGAACTCCAGTTGCTCATGCCTTCGGCTCAGGGCATCCCGGCAGAAGCTCCAGATTCGGTAGCTTTCCACCGCCAGTATGGTAACCCCGGCACCGAACACGGGCCAGAAGTTGTCGTCCAGGGCCTTTGCGAAATGATAGAAGAGAAAGAAACAGGTCAGGTACCCTACGTGGCAGAAGCTGCTTTTATGTTCCAGCCCGGCCGTCATGCGCGAGAGGCTCAGGATGATGGCGGAGAACGTGTAGAACAGAAGGACGATGCTTATGACATAGGGCGGAGGGGGTGGGCCGAGGACCGCCACGACCGTGTCGGGAAGGGGGAGCATGGGAAAGTCGCGCCAGGCGGTCAGGCTGACGAGTATGAACAGCGAGAAGGCCCACAACCCTCGATTGGAGAGGCGGTTGAGGCGCTTGATGTCAGTCCTGAGCTGCTTTTCGAGCAACTCTGGTTGGCTTTGCTGCGGCGCCAGGCCGGGTACCGGCCGATGGTCGATGGTCTGTGTCATTGCATGACCCGATGTGCGCCATACCGGGGCCGAGCCCCGGCTGTCATTTTCCAGCTGCACCTATAAATCCTTCGGGACGGTTCCTTTTTCGATGGCGGCCGGATCCTCCCCGGCGTTGTGATTCTTCTGGCTCAGGTTATAAAGGGATTGGGCGATTCTGTCAAGCTCACGGGGGAAGTGGGACGGATGGGCCTCGGGATGCTCCCCTGCCTCCACCTGCTCGGCCACGCGGCGCAGTTTCAGGAGCGGCAGGAAGACGCTCCTGCGCAAAAGCGCCGTGACCCCGCCGACGGTCAACACGAGGATCATGACGGTGAAGACTATCATCTGGTTGCGGATGGCGGCCAGGGATTTGAGGAGCATCTGTCTTGAGAGTCCTATGTCGAGCGTACCCAGCACCTTTTGTGACGGCGGGTGGAAATGGCAGGGGGCATTGAAACATTCCGGCCCGTTGTAGATTGGGGCCATGACGGCCAGCACCTCCCGGCCCTCGCCGTTGGTGAAGGTCCGGGCCCGCTCCATGCTGCCCAGGGTGGATGAAGGGATGGCGCCGGCATGGCAGCCGATGCACCCCTCTGCCTTCTTGTCCACCTGGCGGCCCAGTTCCTCCGTCTTGGTGGAGATCTGAACGATCCCCTCCTTGTTGAACACCCTGATGTGCTCGACCCCATGCTGCTGGCCGATATTCTGAATGATCGTCGTGAGCGTTTCCCGGTCGGATTTGAGCATGGCGTAGCGGGTCGATCTGAGGATCGTGTCTGCCAGGTTGGTGGCATGGCCGACCGTGTCCCGGTTGACTACGTTCTTGATGACCGAATAGAGGAGCAGGAAGCATACGACAACGAATCCCGTGACCGCTATCCCGACCGGAACCAGAGCCCGGCCTGCGAGGCTATTGAACATGTCTCATCTCTCCCTGGGGTAGTATTGTTCCGACTTTGCCCCCACCCTGACCCCCCTTTTTGACTTCAGGTCCCATGGTGCCTGAAGTCAAAAAGGGGAGAAGGAGGAGGGCTACTACGTGGCCTTGTGGCAGGTGGCGCAATTGGCCTTTACGCTGAAGGCCGCCTTGCCGTCATGGCACGCACCGCACGATCTCCCCTTTTCCATCGCCTTCATGGAGACCCTCGACTTGCTGCGGGGGAGCGAATAGAGCTTGGTGTGGCAACCGCTGCACTGGTAGCGGCTCATGTGGGTCGCGTGGCTGAAGGTGACCTTGCCGGCGCCCTTGATGGTGTACTTTTGATCCTTGACCGGATGGCATGCGATGCAGTTATCGATGCTGAAGGCCGTCTTGCCGTTATGACACGCCCCGCACGATTTCCCCTGTTTCATTTCATTCATGGTGACCGGATTGTTATGCCCGGCGGCGAACAGGGCCGGATGGCAGGCGTTGCAGTTGGGCTCGGCGGCCAAGTGGATCTTGTGGCTGAAACGGGTCGGGCCGGTGGCCTGTACCGCAAAGGTGATTTCCTTCACCTGATGGCAGCGGACGCAGTTCTTCAGGGCAAAGGCGTTTTTGCCGTCATGGCAGGCACCGCATGATTTGCCCTTCTCCATGTCGGCCATGGTGTAGCTGGCCTTGATCTTGAAAGGGTAGATAGTGTCGTGACAGGACTTGCAGTTATTGGCCATCTGTTTCTGCCGGATGTGGTTCTTGTGGCTGAAGACCACCACGCCGGCATTGTCGGTTGCAAAGGTGATATTTTTTAGATTCAGGGCATACGCGGTCATGCCGGATAGCAGAACCGCCAGGGTAATGGAAACAATGACGTTACGATACATGGATCCCTCCCGTTGATGCTGTTTCCGCCGTTTCGGCCGTATGCCCCACCGAATGGATCGGCAGAACCGGCCCTGCTCCGTGTGCCGGCTCCTGGGTGCCGTCCTCCACTTCCTCTTCTTCCCAGCCGACCCACATCGGTTTGAAGTGGGCAAACGGGGTGTGGCCGAGGGTAGCAAGGTAGATATGCACGAAAAGGAAGGCGCAGAAACAGCAGGCGATCAGGTAGTGGGCGCTTACCAGGGTCTTGATTCCCCCCACCAGAACGAATATCTCCCGAAGCGGGGCGATGTACATCAGGAAAAAACCTGTCAGGACAACAAGCGGCAGGAGTACGAGCATGATCATCAGGTACGCGGCCTTCTGCATCGGGTTGAACTTGCTGTCCGGGGTGCTGTGGTGCGGGTTGGGGCGCCCCAGGAAATAGTAGAAAAAGTAGAAGAACGCCTGGCGGAAGAGGCCGTACTTTATGTCGTCAAGGGTGGGGACGTAGAGCTTCACCAGGGTGCGGGTCACGAACATGTAGTAGATGAGCCAGAGCGCGTAGGAGATGGAGACCACGACGCCGGCGGTGTTGTGGAGACGGATGGCCGCCTTGTAGGTGCCGAAGACGTTCACATAATCGGGAAACCTGATTTGCAGGGCGGTCACGCAGAGGGTAACGATCCCTAAGGCGTTCAGCCAGTGCCAGATCCTGACCGGCATGGGGGTGAGGTAGATTTGTTCGGTATGTTTCATGACTCGTGCTCCTTCCGGTTTTTTCTGGTCAGGAACCGCAGGGTGCCGTGCCCGATCGGCATCATCATTCCTCCGGCGATGATCAGCGCGCCGACGATGTTGAGGGCGGTGCTGCGGGTGGTTCCGAGCATGTAGAAATCGGGTGTCCCATAGAGGATGTCGAGGATGGCCCCCTTCTCAACCGCAACCCTGGTCACGCCGCCGTTTTTGTCGGGGAATTCCACATAGCTGGTCTGCATCGCCTTCGACCCCGAGGCGTGGCAGAAGGTACAGTCCCAGCATTTCTCGTTGATCTGGTAGGTGTGGGTGAGTACCTCGGGGGTCATCATCCCCCACAGCCGCATCCCCTTGCCGCGCGCATCATAGTTGAACTCCCTCAGTTCGGCCAGGGAGATGATGCCGTCGCCGTTTTTGTCGATCAGCCTGCTGATGTCCCCGTTTATGGGCCGCAGGGCGGAGAGCTCGCCATAATCGGCGCTCTTGAATTCGCCGTAGGGATCATTCGGCTTCTTGTTTTCGATGGTCATGTTGATGACGTAGTTCTTCGAGCCGGTATGACAGGTGATGCAGGGGAGGGAATCCAGGTGCAGATCGGCCTGGGTAAGCCATTTTGCATGGCTTTTGATGGTTTTGCCCTTGTCGTGGCATTTTACGCACTTGCTGTTCAGGTATTCACCCGATACCGCGATGGCCGGTTTGACTTCGTGAGGGTTGTGGCAGTCGTTGCAGGTCGCCTTGCTGCCATGGAGGCTTGCGGCGTATTCCGTCTGGATGGGGGCGTGGCATTCCTTGCACCGGGCCTTGGACGGTCGGGAGCCGTCCCGGGGATGCGCCGCCGTCACCGAGTCATGGCATGACGTGCATCCGATCAAGGCATGGGGGGTGGAGGCAAACTTGCCCGCATCCAGATAAAGCCGTTCGCCTCCCTTCTGGACAATATCCCTCTTGCCGTGGCAGGTGAGGCAGCCGCTATTGTCCGTGCCGGCTGCCGAAGCGGCTCCGGCAAGCGGCATGAGAACAGCCAGACATAGTATCACTTTGCAGACATCTGTCTTCACATTAGCTCTCCTTCTCCCTGGCGAGCCCGTCTCTTGTGGGGCTGGGGAGTATAAGTATACGAGTTTGATCCGGTTTGCGCTATTTGTGGGTCACTGTCTGCGGTGCGGCCACCTTCTCCTTGCCCATTGCCTTGGCAAAGCCGAGCATCATCAGAACTGCCGGCATGAGCTGGGCGACGACGATAAGGGCACAGAAGCCCAGAAAAATCCACACGAAGAACCCGCTGTTGTCTTCCCGCGCGCCGCTTGCCGCAAAGGCGCTGGATGTGGAGCCTATGGTCATCATGAGAGCGTATTTCATTGGTGTGGTTTTCATGGCATCCCCCTTGGTTGGTGTGGTATTTTCCCGCAAATTAGTGTAGTACTTTAGCCCCAATTTAATCATTATGCGAGATTATTTGTTGACTGTGGTTTCGTGCGTCTTTTTCTCGCTTGCCGAGAAGATCCCCCTGAGCATTCCCACCAGCAGTATGATGCCGGGGATGAATTGGAACATGACGATCAGAACGCCGAATGCGATGAAGAGTGTGGCCAACATGCTCATGCCTTCTCCCTCAGTTCCCCCTCCAGCCGCCAGTGCCACGCCGGCAGTGATCAACAGGGACAATAATGTTGTTGATAAGGTTCTCATGGCTATCTCCTTTCCTGTATCGGTTGTCCGACGCGTTTTCTTATCCAATCTATAGCATTGACCGTGCCATAAGGTGCGCCCGGCGTGGTGTATTATGGTAACATGCTTGGATAACAGGATGTTTTTCCGTAAACCGCCGTAGCGGTCCGGCGGAGAAAGAGGAAAAACACGGCCGCCTGTATAGCAAATCCATACAGTGCCGAAACCGTGTATAAAAGCATCTACGCGCCAGCAGGCAGGTATCATATGCGTTTTATGATGGAACAGTGGTGCTAAACGACAGTATAGCGAAATTATACGTTTTAAGATTTTTCGAATTAGGGTATTGTCTTCTCGTCGTGTTCAAATAAAATTGTGATTATGTTTTGGTCGATTGGCTGGTTCTGAAACCTGGTGGTAAGGAGGAACGGGATGGCACAGTTCCGGGTGCTCGTGGTGGATGACGAGGCGGTGATCAGGGACGCTCTGAAACGCATTCTTGAGGGAGAGCGCTTCAGCGTGGAAACGTGCGTGAGCGGCCACAGCGCCATTGAATCCCTGCACGAGCGGGATTTCGACCTGATCGTCACCGACCTGAAGATGCCGGGTATGAACGGCATCGAGGTCCTTAAGGCGGTGAAGACCCTCCAGCCCGAGGCGCCGGTTATCATGATTACCGGTTACGCCTCGGTCGATACGGCCGTGGAGGCTATGAAGAACGGGGCGGTGGACTATATCGCCAAGCCTTTTTCCCCCGATCAGTTTCTCGAAAAGGTCGAACGGGCCCTGGAGCAGCGGGTCCTCCTGAGGGAGGAACTCAACCGGTGCAAAGATGCGATTCCCCCCCAGGGATTTGACCTGTTCGTGGGCCAGAGCAAGGAGATGCAGAAGGTCTACCGCCGGATCATGCAGGTGGCCAAGACCGACAGCACGGTGCTGGTCACCGGCGAAAGCGGCACCGGCAAGGAACTGGTCGCCCGAGCCATCCACAAGAACAGTTCCCGCGACGGTAAGCCCTTTGTGGCCGTCGATTGCAGTTCCCTGGCGGATAACCTCCTGGAAAGCGAGCTGTTCGGCCACGTCAAGGGATCGTTTACCGGAGCCGTCCAGGCCAAGACCGGGCTTTTCAAGGTAGCCGACGGCGGCACACTGTTTCTGGACGAGGTCTCCAACATCAGCCTGGCGACCCAGGCCAAGCTGCTGCGGGTGCTTCAGGAACGTATGGTGACCCCCATCGGAGGGACCCAGCCGGTCCCCATCAATATCCATCTGGTTGCGGCCTCCAACCGGAACCTCAAGACCATGGTCAGCGCGGGGACCTTCCGCGAGGACCTGTTTTTCCGCCTCAACATCATCCCCATCGAACTCCCCCCCCTGCGGGAACGCAAAGGGGACATCCCGCTCCTCATCAACCACTTCCTGAAGAAGTTTACCAACGCGGTCGGCAAGACGATCCGGGGTATTTCGCCGGATGCCATGGCCTTCCTGGAGTCCTACGACTATCCCGGCAACGTGCGTGAACTGGAGAATACCATCGAGCGCTCGGTGGTGCTGGCGGCGGGAGAAATCATTCATAAGGAGGATCTGGAGTTGTCGGCGGAGGATGCTGCCGCCGCCGGATCGTCCGAGGGGGAGGAAGGGTATATCCCGCAAACCGGGGATGAATTGAAGGAGATGAAACGCCATATCCGGGACCATGCGGTTGAAACGGTCGAAAAGGCCTTTGTCATGAGTGCCCTGGAACGCAACCACTGGAACATTACCCGGGCCGCGGAGGAAACCGGCATCCTGCGCCCAAATTTCCAGGGGATGCTCAAGCGGTTGGGGATCTCGGTGAAGGCTCAGGTCGATAAATAGATTTCGAAAAATGCCTTTTAAATTTTCTGAGTTATAACCGAAACAAAGGTGCTGTTTGTCTTCCCCCTTTGCCAAAGAGGTAAATTAGCCCAGCCTTTCTTTGGGTTACAGACCTGTTGATGTTTGACCCCGGTGATCAAGCGGACGTCTGGTCGTCCCCCCAGCCATCCTGAAACGGCAGCAGGATGGTGAAGGTTGTTCCCACCCCCACCTTGCTGCTCACTTCGATCTTCCCTGCATTGTTTTCCACGAAACCGTACGAAATGGATAGTCCCAGCCCGGTACCCTCGGCCTTGGTGGTGAAAAATGGGTCAAAGATGCGTTGGAGGTCCTCTTCGGGGATGCCGCAGCCGGTATCGCAGATCTTCACATGGGCAGAGCCGCCGTCATCCGACCGCGAGGTGACTACATCGATCTCCCCGCACTCCGGCATGGCGTGGCTGGCATTGATGAACAGGTTCACGAATACCTGCTGCATCTGGTTGGCATCGACGAATACCGGCCCCAGATCCTCATCGTAGCAGCGCTTGATGCTGATATTTTGGAAACTGGGCTGGTGCTGCAGCAGGCCGATTACCTTGTCGAGAAGTTTGTTGATCGAAACCGCTTCCTTGTGGGGCAGGGCCTCGCGGGAAAACTCCAGGAGCTGTTTTACGATCTCGGCGCAGCGGCGGCACTCGGAGATGACCCGTTCCAGGTCCGGCTTGAGGGTCGGATCGAGGCGCTTGTCGCTGTCAACGATGGAGGCGTAAAGCAGGATGCCGCTCAGGGGATTGTTGATCTCATGGGCAATGCCCGCCACCAGGTTGCCAAGGGAGGCCAGCTTTTCGGAGCGGTTAAGCTGGGCCTGCATCTGTGCGATTTCCTGGCTGCGCTCTTCGACCTTGATCTCCAGGCTGCCGGCCCACTCCTTTAACTCCTCCTGGGCCTTGGCGAGGTTTTCGGTCATTTCATTGACCGCCTCCGACAGGTCGCCCAACTCGTCGGAGCTGGTGATGGGGATGCGGGCGCTCATGTTTCCAGCCGACACCTGGGCGGTGTGTTGCACCAGGCGCTGCACCGGGCGGTCCACAAGGCGCTGGGTCATGGAGGTGATCAGCACCCCGATGAACAGCAGCAGCAGGCAGGTCATGACGATGAACTCCATGCGGTATTCATGGGACTTCTGCCACAGGTTTTCCAGGGACATGGTGATGTCCAGCACGCCGAGGATGTGATGGTCCTTGCTGTGGAAATGACAGGCCCCGGAGGAGCACTCCGGCTGGTTATAGATCGCCTTGGTGTAGCTCATCACCTCCGTGCCGTTGGCGATGCGGTACAGCCGGCTGCTGTTGTTGGTCGGGGAATAGAGCCGGGTATTGCCCGTCTGGTGGCAGAAGGCACAGGCCGCGTTTTTTTTGTCGATCACCGTGCCGATCTCCCCCTTGTGGTTGGAGTAGACGATCGTGCCGTAACGGTCGATGAGGCTGATATGCTCGATGCTCCTGCTCTGGGCGATCCGGTCGATCATCTGGTACAGTTCGGCCTTATCGTTCTTCATCATGGCGTCATAGGCGCTCTGGTTGATGATCTCCGTCAACTGGTCGGCATTGGAGACGGCATACTCGACGGTCGCTCTCCTGAAGTTTTTGAGATTGATGTAGTCCAGAATGCTCATGAAGCCGACCAGGATCAGGGAGGTCGCGAGGGTGAGTTTGACGATGAGGGAGAGGCGCAGGTGCATGGATGACCTTTGCGTACGGAGTGGAACGATTATCCAACCATAATCATGCTTGGCTACATACTGCGTTTGTCATCGCAAGTCAAGTGGCAGGTGCGGATATCGGGAGAATGGCGGGCGTATCCTGTGCGAGATCAGAATAACTGCACGGATAGGTAATGAATTTTCAAATGCGGCCGTATTCGACGTTTATTGTTGATCAATTTACTCGGTATATGCGGGTTATGCAGTGCCGGAGGGGGCGAGATACGGGGGTAGGGGAGTTTTGGCGTGATATCGAGATGTTGAAGTCTTGTTATGCTCGCGGTGGCAATTGGCATATTAAATGCTTTTAAATTACATGACGGTCGATCGGCGCCGTGGCGGGAAGCATACGGTGCGATTCGTTGATGCCACTCTGGAATAAAGAAAGGCACGACAATGAAATCCGATAGATGCAGGACCATATTCTTTTGGTTGATCCTCAATTCAATCATCACCATGTGCATCGGGTTCTGCCTCTCGTCCATCTGTTTGATTCCTTCCTGTTCCCCCTATCTGCGCAGCATGTTTTTTGATACGAATATCGATATTGTCGTGCCGTATATCATCGCGGCCATGATTGCCATTCCCATGATATCGATCCTGTTCTATTGGAAACTGTATTCAGGGCGAAAACCATAACGAAAAGTTGAATCATTCCACCAGTTGGCCGTTTGCTTTTTTGCCGTCTGCATGTATAAAGGAAAGCTCTCTGACCTTGAAAGGATTCTCATGTCTCTTATTCTGTCATCCTACAACGATCACATCGGCACCATTACCTTCAACCACGCGAAAACCCGCAACAGCCTCTCCAACGAACTACTGGGCGGCATGATCGAGGCCCTGCAGCTTTTTGCCGAACGCAAGGCCCGGGCCGTGATCATCCGTGCCCTGCCGGGAGTCAAGGTCTGGTCGTCCGGCTTCGATGTCACCGAGTTGCCGGTGCCGGGACGTGATCCGCTGTCCTACAACGATCCCCTGGAGCAAGCCTTGAGGGCGATACAACTCTTCCCGGCGCCGGTGATCGCCATGATCGAGGGGAGCGTCTGGGGCGGCGCCTGCGACCTGGCCTTTATCTGCGACATGGCCATCGGGTGCCCCGCCTGTTCGTTCGCCATCACCCCGGCCAAGATCGGGGTTCCCTACAACTCCACCGGCATTTTGCATTTCATTAACGTGGTAGGGCCGCGCATAGCCCGGGAGATGTTCTTTACCGCCAAGCCGATCGACGCTGAACGGGCCCTCCAGATCGGCATCCTGAACCACCTGGCGCCCACGGAGGAACTGGAACGCTTTTGTTACGACCTGGCGCATCAAATCGCCGAAAACTCGCCCCTGGCCATTGCAGTCATCAAGGAACAGTTGCGGCTGTTGGGCAACTCCCATCCCCTGAGCCCCGAGACCTTCGAGCGCATCCAGGGGCTTCGCCGCAAGGTCTATGACAGCTACGACTACCTGGAGGGGAAAAACGCCTTCAATGAGAAGCGTAAACCGAATTTCAAGGGAGAATAGCCGGGGCTGTATTTCGTAAATTTCCATAGGACCATGGGATCAAAAGGGTCTATTGGATAGAAGGCCCTTCCTGATTGGCGATCATCTTCCGCCACATGGTTCCCCTCTTTTAAAAGGGGGGCAGGGGGGATTTGATGGTTGGCGGAAAATCGACGTTAATCGGCAGGGCCTTTGACTCCCATGATCTATAAAGCTTTTCCGCGCCAATAGTCGAAGACCCGTTCGATGAATTCCTCCCGGCAGCAGCGGGCATTCAGGCGTCCTTCCTCCTCCACCGGCAGAAGCGGAAAGTGCCCCACAACGGCCACGGCAAACAGGCCGCTGCCGTTCTTGGTCGCTTTGCCGTCGTTATGGATCTTGACCCGGAACAGGCCGCAACTGGGGGAGTTGCTCTTGAGGATAAAACCGCATAGATCCACGCCTTCCAACTCCTTCACCTTCAGCCGGCACCAGGCCAGCATCTGGTCGGTCAGGTCGATGCGGCTTTGGTGGGTCACGAGGCGGGGAGCGTCCGGGTCTCCCTCCAGGCGCATGGCCTCGCGGGGCGTCGGCATGCCGCACCCCGTTTCCGGGCAGACCGGCACGAACCGGAAGAAACGCCCCAGGCATCCGGTGATGGCGGGGGCATGTTTGTGGCCCCCGTCGTAGCGGACCCGCTCTCCCAACAGGCAGGAGCTGACGCCGACGGCGATGGGAGCAACCGCGGCCTCAGGACTGGAGTTCGGCATCTTCGAGGCACATTGGTTTTCGGGTCACGAACGGCTCCTTGATGTAGTTTTTACGGGAGATCATATTGTTTTCCCGGAGCATGCACAAGTATATTTTGTACGGGAATTTCCGTGCAATAAGAACCAGTTCGCGCTGTTTTCACACGGATGACATTGATATTTATGAAAAAACTTGATAAAAATAATTTATGAAGATTCCAGTGATATTCATAGATGGGACGATGGGCGTCGTCAGTGCGGACGAACTCGATTCCTACATAGAGAAGAGGCGGATTCTCAGCTTTCGCCGTACGGGCACATGGGTCAGGGTTACCGACAAGGATTCCTTGCGGGGGGCATCCGGCAAGAAGATGTTTGAAGGAAAGGAACGAAGAAAGACGTAGAAATCTGCTGACTGGTCCCACCATGCAAATTATATCCGTTGTTCAAAAATGGTCGGCCCTGCCTTTGCCTGCCGCTCTTCTCCCCTTGCCGGTCTGCTCCCAGAAACTTCCCCGCCAGTTGTCCGCCCAGCTTTCCTTGGCAAGCCAGGGGGGCAGCCTGACCTGAAAGTGGGTGGCCAGCGCGTGGACGTACGGCTCGTACAAAAGGCGCAGCTCCCACAGTTTCCGGTCAAAGGCCTCTCCTTCCCGTAGTTTCTGCCCGTTGTCGGCCAACAGGAGGCGCAGCTCCGCCAGCCTCTCCGGCGGTAACCGGTCGGTGCCCGGTTCCCGCGGACCAGTCCTGAAGACCAGCGACAGATCGACGACGGCGTGGCGGGCCATGGCGAAGGTCAGCTCCGCCTGGCGTTCGCAGGCCCCCTCCAGGCCGGCCATGATCAGGGCGCAGGTGTCCAGGATCGCGGTCAAGGAGCCCAGCCATGACTGATTGTCGTGCTGGGAACGGAAATAGGCGAGGACCGGATAGGAGAGGTGCCCTTCGAGGAACTCGGCCGACCAGCGTTCCCATTCAAACAGGAGCTGGCGAAGCGCCTCTTTCCCTCTTTCGTAGCCGTGCCGGCGGAGCATTTCCGAGGCGGTGGGGGGGGAGCCGGCGCGGGCGTCCAGGAGGGAGATGCTTACCTCGCGGCGGGCAAAGGACTGGTTGAGAGCCGGCAGGTAGCCGATAATCAGAGCGAGAAAGGCAAATCCCATCCCCGATTCCACGACCACCAGCAGGCGCGCCAGGGAGGTGCGGGGGAGCACATCCCCCAGGCCAAGGGTGAAGAAGGTGGTGCCGCTCAGGTAGAGGTCGGTGAGGAAGCCGCTTGACCCGTCCATGGTCAGCATCGCCGAGCCGAGCGCCCAGTGGATGAGTGCGAAGCCGCAGATCAGGCCGAACGCCCAGAAGCCCAGAAGCAGCAGGAGCGACAGCGGGCCGAAACAGCTCAGCCAGGTTTCCCGCTGCCGGGCCGGAAGCAGATGCGTGACCATCTTCACCCACGGGCGCCAACTGCTCCGGTAGAAGAACCTGGTGAGGCGGAAGCGGCGCGTTACCCGGCGCGGCAGGACCACGGTCTCGAATCCCTCCCAAAGGACCAGAAGGATCATGGCAACGCCCGCTATGATCGCAATGATCGCCAAACTGACCTCCGACCAATTTTGGTTTAATCATAGCAAAAAACAGGACATGTACAACCGCCCGATTCCCAAGTGTCCCGTGCAATTGGTTCGTACTCGTAATTGTTGCATTTGATGTAAGTTGGACAGCTATCGGCAGGGGTTAATCCTCAAGTTCGGTTTCGCAATCGAGCACCGTCCCTTGGGCATCAAAGAAGACAACGATGAAAAAGCGTGCAGGTTTGACACCGGGTTTGGCGGTCGCCGACCCATGCCTGCTGTACGTCCAGTAGGTCCATTGTTCGGAAGCGAGATATTTTGCCGGCAGGGATTCAGTCTCGGGGGTCCGGCGCAGGGGCACCTGTCTTTCGACAAACTGGGGGGTGCCCAGGAGTGCCTTCACCTGATATCTCGTCGTCTTGCCTTTGCGAATGGCGGCGGCGGCCGCCGGGCCGAGCTTTTTGGTGGGATAGACGGGGTGGTAGGCGATGAGCAGTAAAGCAGCAACAAACATTGTGCAGAGCAGAAGGCGTTTCAATCCGGGCTCTCCATCTCAATGATCTGAATCCGACGTGACACCTTCACGGCCCCTCTCGTTTAATACCGATTCCAAATCAAGGCGCCATCTGCGTTGGTTTGTCTTCGGCTCCTCTACGTACTATCTATACGCCCTCGTCGCCTCAATCCTCGCCGCCTTCATTTCATCCTTGATTTGGAATCGATGCGGATGCGGTGCCGCCGTCTGGAACGCTCATTAGTTTCCCTCCGGCAACTCCGGATGAGGAACTATTGCACGCCCGCATACGATATGCCTTTCCATCTGAAATGCATACCATCTTTTTACGCACATCTCCTTGTAGCGGTCAATGAGTGATTTTTTGTCGATCCGGTCGAGGCGATACGGCACCAGTCGCAAGCCGTGAAAATCAACATGAAACCCGATACGGCTATCGACAGTCCAAGCCGTTGATCAGTAAAAATGTGGTTGTATTAATATTCCATGTTACATGACCATTGCCAAACAGCGGGATTCGGTCATACTATAGTGAGAACTTATCCGCAAATATGTTTTGGGACCCCGCATCTCGTCTTCAAGGCATCTTTCCCTGCCCTTCAGTCGAAAATTCCTCGACGTAGCCCTGCTACGCCTGTGGTCTTACTCTGTCAGGCCAGGAAAAGCAGCCCTGAATCCGAGCGCGATACCTGTTTACGGACAAGTTCTGAAATATCCGGGAAAGAAAAATCCGCGAACGGATGATCCTGCAGCAGGTGTGCGGGAAGAACGGCAAGGGGGCCTGTCATGAATACGACCTATACGGTTACCGGGTTTCTGGTGGGTGGTGTCGTCGGCATGACCGGGGTGGGAGGGGGATCGCTGATGACCCCCATCCTGGTACTCCTGTTCGGTTACGCCCCTCAGACCGCCATCGGCACCGACCTGCTCTTCGCATGCGTCACCAAGAGCGTTGGGCTGACGATCCACGGCCGGCAAGGCACGGTGGACTGGCAGGTGCTGGGCCGGCTGAGCTGCGGCAGTATCCCAGCCGCCCTGGCCACCGGCCTCTGGATGTACGGCCACCCGCTGCCGCCCCAGCGGAGCGGCGCGCTCATCGGTCTGATCGGCGCGGCCATAATCCTGACCGCTGTCGGCCTGTGCTGCAAACCGCTGCTGCTACGCCCCGGCCTGATCAAGTGGGCCGGACGGCAGGGCTCCCCCATGAAGCATCAAGTCCCGTTTACCGTTGCGGCCGGCGCGGTCGTGGGGGTCCTGGTTTCCCTCACCTCGATCGGCGCCGGCGTACTGGGCACCGTGATGCTGATTTACCTCTACCCGCTCAGGATGCGGGCGGCGCGCCTGGTCGGCACGGACATCGCCCATGCCATTCCCCTTACCCTGGTGGCGGGGGTCGGCAACCTGTTCATGGGGAACGTGGACCTGGAACTGCTTGGCGGGCTGCTTACCGGTTCCATACCCGGCATCATACTCGGCTCCCTGGCCGCTACCAGGGCTCCGGAAACCCTGGTCCGCAACGCACTGGCCGCCGTGCTTCTGCTGGTGGGGCTGAAGATGGCCCTGGCCTGACCCCCTTGCCCATGATGAGAATATCAAAATCACTGTGTGCCGACTGATAGCGACCTTGATATGGATTATCCTCCTGAGTGCCTGTACGAGCACGGTTGCCCGTAAAAACCTCCCCTATCCGCTGACCAACGATACCTTCGGCGAACAGGTGAAGGTCGTCACCGTGCCGCTGCCGATCATCGCCTCAAGCCCCAACGAAGGGATTACCGTCGGTGCGTTGAGCGCTTTTCTACTTAACAACAAGAAGGACGAGGTGAGCACCCTGGTCTCGACCCAGGTGAATTACAACAAAAATTTCGGCGTAACGCCCGCCCTGTACGCCGCATTCTATCCCGCGCCCGAGCAACACTGGCAGATCAACCTCTCCAAGTCCTCCAATATCAACGAAGAATACCGGGTCAAGTACCTCAACCGGGCGTTTATAAACGATAAACTGGAATTGAGTCTTAAAGCCGCCGTGTTTACCGATGGTTCGGCCCGTTTCTTCGGCTTCCAGTCCACAGCTCGGGAAGAGGACCAAGCCAACTACGCCGACCAGGAGATGGGGCTGGACCTCTCGCTCGGATACCGCTTTTTTGACGGGTTCAAGCTGGTGGCCGGCGAACGTCTCCTCAAGGTCAACATCAAGCACGGCGCGGTCGCGGGGCTTCCCTTCATAACCGACCTATTCCCGGCGGCGGCCGTCCCCGGCGTCAACGGCTTCAACGTGAATGCCCAGAAGCTGTCCCTGATCTACAGCAGCCTTGACTCGCCGGATCTCCCCACCTCCGGTCTCGATGCCAGCGTGTCCGTGGAAAACAGTGCCGAGGCATTGGGTAGCAGCGCCAGTTATCAGGGGTTCGAAGCGGAGGCCAAGGAGTACATCCCACTTCAGGATGCCCGCTACATCTCGGTGTTGCGTCTGGCCTACAAGCAGGTGACGGGCGACAACGTTCCGTTTCTCGAAAGGGCGAGCCTGGGCGGGGAAACGACCCTGAGGGGCTACGGGCGCAACCGGTTCATCGACAACAGCTATCTGCTGCTCAACCTTGAGGAGCGCATCAGGCTGTTCCGCTGGCGCCTGTTCAACGTGCTGGCCGACTGGGAGGTGGCACCGTTTATCGACTTCGGATCGGTTATGGCGTCCCTGAACAGGGCTAATCCCGCGAGTTTCGAATTCAACCCCGGCATCGGCGTCAGGGCGGTTGTGCGCCCCAACATCGTCGGCCGCATCGATGTGGGGTTCGGCAAGGAAGGGCCGGCGGTGTTCGTGGGGCTGGGGTATCCTTTTTGATTTATCCGAACTTGAAAATATCGGAGGCGGCGGGGTGGAACATTGGCGATAATCTGGTACACTATATCATTAATACCAGTCCCCCCTTAACAAAGGGGGGAACCACCACCCCGGGTAACAGGGGCATTTTCCCATGAGAGAGGCTGCCAATGCTCCAAGAGGTCCCAGGTGCCGACGAAACACACGGAATCTTTCCCAAATCCCTGCATAAGACTCTTTGTGCCCTGGGCTCGGCCGCGTTGTCCGGGCTCAACGGTGTCTGCCGCAGCGTCCTGGCCGACGGCCGCCCCTTTGTCAGGCTGGATGAGACCGATCTGCTGGAAACGAGCCGTAGACGGACGGGTCTTGACGATTTCCACGACGACCTCTTCCGAGAGCCGCTTCGCATCCTGCTGGATTCATTCGAACGGGACGCCGACCTGAACCTGGTGGGGCGTGTCTGCGTGCGTTCCGAGATCACGCGCATGCTCTGCAACCGGCTGTACATGGTGGCCGACTGCGGGCGCAACCCCGAGATCCATGAAGAAAAGATCCAACGCCCCCTGTTCATAACCGGGCTTCCCCGTAGCGGCAGCACCTTTCTGCATACGCTGCTGGCCCAGGACCCCCGCTGCCGTACGCCCCGCATCTGGGAGGTGATGCAACCCTCTCCGCCGCCCGAACGGCGTACCTACGATTCCGACCCCCGCATCGGCCGGACCGAGCGGCAGTTGAAGTGGCTCGATATCCTCATGCCCGAGTTCGAAAAGTTCCACCTGATCCATGCCCGCTATCCCCAGGAATGCATCGCCATCACGGATCATGCCTTCCTGAGTTATGTGTTCGAGACCATGTACCAGGTATCGAGCTATCGCGACTGGCATGACCAGCAGGACAAGCGCCCGGCTTACGAGTTTCACCGCCGTTTCCTGCAACAGTTGCAATGGCGCTGTCCGGGGAGCCATTGGGTCCTCAAGGCGCCCAGCCATCTGATGGCGCTGGAGGCGCTCCTGGCGGTCTATCCCGATGCGGATATCGTCGTGACCCACCGCGATCCGCTCAAGGTGCTCCCCTCATGTGCCAGCTTGACGCGGGTATTGCGCGCCCCCTTCACCAACCGGCTGCGTGGGGAGGAGATCGGCGGCGAGGTGAGCAACCGCTGGGAGGGGAGCACCCGGTATGCCATGCGGTTCAGGGAGGAACACCACGATCTTCGTCAACGCTTTTATGATGTGCAGTATCCGGATCTGAAGGAGGATCCGCTGGCGGTTGTCAGGGGGATCTACGACTATTTCGGCAGGGAGTTTGGCCCGGATGCCGAGAAGGCTATGCAACGCTTTTCTGCGGCCAATCCCAAGGATGGCCATGGCGTGCACCGCTACACCCTGGAGGAGTTCGGCCTGGATCGCGACGCGGAGCGGGGCAGGTTCCGGTTCTACACGGATTTCTTCGGGATTGCGCCGGAGGCGTGACCCGGTTTGACAGGCTTTGAACATCGTCCCGGGGAGGCCGGCATGCAAGACGCAAGCGAGCGGCAACGCAGCAGAACGGGCTTGTGGCAGGTCGTCCGCAACCTGTCGGGAACGCCATTTTTGAAGGGAGCGGCAGTACTCACGATACGCCACCTTAACCTTATCCTACTGGTGATCGCCCTCTGCTTCATGTTCGCCATGCTGCAGGGGATCGGCTGGTCCAACCCTGCCCTTTATATCCGGCAGGTGGGCTCTTATGCCCCCCTGATCATGGCGCCTTACGGGGTGAGCTCCATCCTGGCGGCCCTCGCCTGGAAAGTGCTTTTGCCCATGAAAGAAAACCGTCCCACTCTGTGGCGCCTCTGGCTGCTCCGCCTGGGTGGCGAGTCCCTCAATCAGCTCACTCCCACGGCATCCCTGGGAGGCGAACCCTTCAAGGCCCTCCGCCTCCAGGCCGATGGCGTCCCCTGGCATGAGGCGGTTGCATCCTTGGTCATCCAGAAGGGGCTGTTGGTCCTGAGCCTCGTCCTGTACATCCTCATCGCCATTGCCCTTGTCCCGTTCGTCCTGCCCGACGGCCACCCCCGCCTGGGCAGCCTCCTCCTGGGAGTGCTCGTTCTGGGAGGGCTGGGGGTGGCCTTTGTCGTTGTACAGCGCAGCAACCCCTGCAGCTTGCTGGTACGATGCATGAAGCGGTTCGGCCTCACCTCGGGCCTGGTCAGGGGAAGGGAGGCGGACCTGGAAACCCTCGATGCTCTGTTGGCCGGCTTCTATCGAGCCCATCCCGGCCGCATCCTCGCGGCGTTTTCGCTCTTTTTCCTGAGCTGGTCGGCCCAATCGGCTGAGGTATTCCTGATTTTCACTTTGATGAGACATCCGCTGGGGTGGGGGGTGGCCCTCTGTCTTGACGGCCTTGCCATGCTCTTTACCGGTTTGGGCTTCATGATCCCAGCCTCCCTGGGGGTGCAAGACGGCGGCAATCTGCTGCTGGCGCTCGGATTCAGGCTGGGGGCAACCCTGGGAGTGGCCTTCAGCATCATCAGGCGCGTAAGGGAGGCCGTCTGGCTGGCCCTGGGGTTGGTGGTCGTTGCCAGGGAGAGGTAGAGGCGGGGATTACTACGCAATTAAACATTATAACTCATGATGCGGGGGCGCTGCCTGCCGCGCCCCGATTGGGCGGAGCAAGCGCCGCCCTGCCATTGAGATGTTCAATTGCCTCCATATGAGTATGCCTCGAACGGTCGGCACCCGGCATAGAGAAAAAAACCATGGAGAAACGCGGCAGTAAGCTTGACATAGTCAGGATAAGAGATAAAATTAAATTATATCCACAGTAGTCCCGGATAAAATCAAAAGGTCAGGAGAGAACAAGCACATGGTAACGGGAACGGTAAAATGGTTTAACGACAGCAAGGGGTTTGGTTTTCTTGAACAGGAAGGTGGAGAGGATGTTTTTTGTCATTTCTCCGCAATCACCGGCGACGGGTTTAAATCCCTTGCCGAAGGTGATAAGGTAACGTTCGACGTCGTCAAGGGTCCGAAAGGGCTTCAGGCCGCCAATGTGAAAAAGGTCTGAGGTCGCAACCCCCGTCGTCACCAAAAGGCCCCGGAGAAATGTGGGGCCTTTTTTCATGGTCGAGTGGCAGGAGTTAACGTCAATCGAATGTTGGACAAGGTAGTTTTATAACGAACTCGGCTCCATCCGTGGTATTACTGGCGGTACAACTTCCCCCCATATGTTTTTCAATGATCATTTTGGCCATATAGAGGGCGATACCAGTCCCCTGTGAGGAAAATTTCGTTGTAAAATAAGGATCAAAAATCTTAGCAAGTATCTCCTCCCGAATACCGCCACCATTATCTCTCACCGCGACGCAAGTGATGTTGTCTTCGCAGTAACAGCGAACTTCAATCATTGGTTTGCGGATATGCCGCTCAAGCAATATGTCTTTGGCGTTGGTCAGAAGATTAATAACAACCTGGGAGAACTCGTCACCATATCCCATGATCGGTTTTGAACCTTGTTTGACGAGTATCACCGAGATCCCCAATTGTTCAAAGCCTGCACGAACCAATGAAATAGTCTTTTCGGTCATCAGACATGGATCAAACTTCGTGCGGCTGTGTTCTATTGCGAAAAAATTACGAAATTCATCGATGGTCTGTGACAGGTGGTCCAAGATACCCATTGTATCATCTACAAATTGTTTGAGCTTGTGGCCATCAAGGTCACCGTCTTCGAAATCCATAGGCAAAGTCTGTATCGCCAGGCCAAGATGGTTAAGCGGTTGCCGCCATTGATGCGCTATATTGCTCAACAGTTCGCCCATAGCCGCCAAGCGCGCCTGTTGAAACATCAGATGATCTTTTTGAATGCTTTTTTCAACCTCATCGGCAACCCGCTGTTCAAGTTCTGCGTTCAACGCAGCGAGTTCGGCAGTGCGTTGCTCTACCAAATTCGTCAAATGATTCCTGTGTGATTGCAAGTCCAGCTGATTGCGTACCCGAGCACTTACCAGCGACAGGCTGAACGGCTTATGGATATAGTCCACAGCTCCAAGTTTCAGCCCCTTTTCTTCGTTGCTTTTATCGGACATTCCGGTAATAAAGACGACGGGAATATCTTTGGTGTCAACAGCGCTCTTGAGTTGGCGGCAGACCTCATAGCCATCCATGCCCGGCATCATCACATCTAGCAGGATCAAATCCGGAGCAGGGCTCATCCTGGCCTTTTCCAAGCCTTCGTATGAGTTTGAAGCCAATAGTACATCATGCCCCTCCAGCTCCAGCAGGTCGCCCAGCACCTGCAGGTTGCTCGGGGTGTCGTCTACGATCAGTATCACATGTTTTCTCTTCATGATAACCCCATGCCACGGCGACCTTATATTCCAGGTAAAAATTCCACACCAAAACAAAGTACTGAAAGGGAGCCGGGGGTGCAAGTCAGGTGTAGGCCTGAACTATAAGCGTTCAATACGACTTTTCTATTGTAACCGGCTTTTGTACAGAAATAAAGCTGCCGATCCGGATGCAAAGATATTGATCGTGGTTATTACAAGTAACGACCTCAGTAGATAAACGTACGGGGAGGAAGTAATAAACTGTGTGATTTTATAACTATGTGATTCATATCTGAATGATATCCATTACATAGTTGTCGGAAAAAATGCGACTGATACATACTCAAAATAGAGGGATTATCAATGGATAGCTGATAAATGACCATATCAATAGAATCCGCAAAAAACGATGAGTTTATACAAATGCATCACCTCAATAGCACATTTTTCTGACGTATTAAAGCCAATTCAATTGATGGCCGGATTGGCGGGGTTTCCTCTTCTTATGGGGAGTACCTCCCGCTTGGTCATCAGCTTTTTTGTCTGCGGTAGTTCTTCTTGTTGTGCTCTGAACTGAGATGGCATTGCCGATTTTCCGTGTCGAATTAATGTGCTTTGTGACATGACTACATTAAGAGTATTACGGTTTCAGGCCTACACTCTTTGCAAATTCATAATGTCTTTCATATCCCAAAATAATAACTCAATATTTTGTAAAATGTGTAGGTCTGACGCATACGTTCTTTGCGATGGCCTGAAATCGTGAAAATTAAAAATTTAACATATAAAAACCAGGCTTACAGTAACTATAAATAGTTATTTATTATTAATGTAATTGTGGGAAATGAAGTACATTAATAATATCAGATTAATTATCAGCAGTTTGATATTCAACTATAGTCTGTGTTGTTAACCTTTTTAGTTATAAATATTTTTGATATTGTTAAATCAACAATTATGTGATTAACTCAAACTGTAATAAAGTTGATACAAAAATCAACATTGTTCATATACAATTTTCATCGAAATGGCAAAACCAGGGTAACCTGGCGACGCAAAGCTACCTGTCCTGATTATGTAGGATCGAGGGGCCGCCGAAATGATCTTAGAGTCATACTGCGCCCCCTTTGAATCCTCAGAGGGGGTTTTCTTTTTCCATCGACTGCCGAGTCACCTACTACGTTTAAATGACGATCAGGACTACGGGAGGAAACATGACAATGGATTGGAATGACGTGAACAGAATCACCCTGACAGGCGACCTGTCGATGGTTGGAGTGAAGGAGCAATATCGGCACATGGAACGGTACGCTGTAAGTCAGGCTGAAGCCGTGGCTGCCGGCCGTGAACAAAATGCGCCCCTTGAAATCGATCTGGACGGGGTTCGGGAACTCGATGCATGCGGATGCCAGTTGCTCGCCGTCTTCCTCAACAACCTTCGACAGCGCGGAACCACGGCCTGTGCTTTCAAGCTGAACGATGCCCATCGGATAAAAATCCATAACCTTGGTTTTGATGACGAAATTTTTAACGGGAGGTGTCCATGAACCATCAGGACCCTACTGTGCTTGAAATAAATACGGCCCGTTTCAACCGGATGTTTTTCGAAGAATGCAGCGAACATCTGGCGGAAATGGAACGTATTCTCGTATCGCTCGACGATGGCGAACCGGATGATGAACAGTTGGATGCCATTTTCAGAGCGGCACATTCAATCAAGGGTGGGGCGGGCATGTTCGGTTTTCAGGACATGATACTCGTTACCCATGTATTGGAGTCGCTGCTCGACAAGATGCGAAATAACGAAATAACGTTTTCGCCTTCCATGATCGATCTGTTCCTTGAAGCCGGCGATGTGATCAGCATGCAATTGTCCGGACACCGCGACGGTTCGGAAGTAAACCAGGAAGCGGTTGACCTGATACGCGGCAAGCTGCAACTGGTTATCGAAGGAGGAACCGCAGCCGTTAAATCGGAATCCGCCTTCCTGCCTGCCTATGTGCACCAAGGGAATATCGTGACGGATTGCAACGCTCCATCTGCGGATACTACTGTTCATCGATACGAACTGACCTTCGCGCCCGATCCCGATACATTCAAGCGCGGCGTCAGATTGGATAATCTGCTGGCGGATCTGGAAGAATTGGGCATGCTGACCGCGCATGCCCAGGTGTCTGTTCCCGGCGATTTCAGCACGTTTGACCCGGAAGGTTGTATCACTTCATGGCGGCTTTGCCTGGAAACGAGCGTCGGTGAGGCTGATATACGGGAAATTTTCGAATTTGTGGCTGACGAGGATCAACTGCAGGTATTGGACGTAACCGACGGCGCCTCGGCAACCGGAGAGAATGCCGAATACGGGGAGACGGCGCAGTGCGGGCTACGGATCGAAGAAGATTCCTCTGCCCCGGCCGCATCTGCTGATCATCCTGGCACTGTTACGGCCGGTCGAAGGGCTTACGACAAGAACGGAACTACTCCTGCGGCCTACGGCCGTCGCGCAGGTGATGCTGAGTCGTCGATCCGTGTAGGCGTCACCAAGGTGGATCAATTGATCAATCAGGTCGGTGAACTGGTGATTACCCAGCTCATGCTGTCCCAGACTGCGGCCAAGCTCGATCCGGTCCTGTACGAGAACCTTCACCGCAGCCTTTTGCAATTGGAACGCAATACCCGCGACCTGCAGCAGAGTGTCATGTCGATGCGGTTGGTGCCGATCGGTATCGTATTCTCGCGATTTCCCCGATTGGTACGTGAGCTGGCCGCAAAACTCGGCAAGCAGGTAGAGCTGAAAACGATTGGGGATATGACTGAGCTGGACAAGGGACTGATCGAGAAAATTACCGATCCATTGACACACCTGGTGCGTAATTGCATGGACCATGGTCTGGAGACGCCTGATGCACGGATTGCAGCCGGGAAAAGACCCGGCGGCACAATCACCTTGCGGGCTTCGCAGCTTGGCAGCCGGATTGTCATCGACGTGATTGACGACGGCGCAGGGCTGAATCGGGATAAGATTCTCAAGAAAGCAGCCGAGCGCGGGATTCAGGCATCCGACAGCATGATTGACGAGGATGTCTGGCACTTGATCTTTTCGCCGGGTTTTTCCACTGCTGATGCAATAACGGATATTTCCGGCCGTGGGGTGGGAATGGATGTCGTATTGCGAAACGTCCAATCCATGAATGGCAGGGTGGATATTTCATCCGATCCAGGCAAAGGTACCCGGATCACCATAAGCCTTCCCCTGACACTCGCCATACTGGACGGTCTTTCGGTGGCTGTCGGTAAAGAGAAGTTCATTATCCCGCTCAACTCGATCATCGAATCACTCCAGCCGACAGTGGAAAACCTGAAGACCGTCAACGGCAAACACGTCGTCAATATACGCGGCGATTACCTGCCGATCATACCGCTGTATGAATTGTTCAATATTGATTCGCTTTTAAAGGAGCCGGAAAAGGGGGTTTTGATCCTGATCGATGTCGATGGCGAAAAGGCGGCAGTACTTGTGGATGCCTTGTTGGATGAACACCAGGTAGTCATTAAAAGCATGGAAACAAATTACCGCAAGGTGGATGGAACTGCAGGAGCGACAATTCTCGGAGACGGAAGGGTCGCCCTTATCCTGGATGTCAATTCATTGCTTCAGATGCGAAAGCAGAACATGGCCAATTCATAAATTGATCAAACGGAGGTAAGGCACATTATGCAGACGGGTCCGGAGAACACTGACGGTAACGGAACAAAGAACGCCTTGGAATATCTTACGTTTACCCTGGGAAAGGAAGAATACGGCATTGACATCCTCAAGGTCCAGGAGATTCGAGGCTACGATGTGGTCACCCACATTGCCAACGCCCCGGAATTTATCAAGGGTGTCGTCAATCTGCGGGGGGTGATTGTTCCAATTGTCGATATGCGGATCAAGTTCAAACTCGGTGAGCCAACGTACAACGAATTTACCGTGGTGATCATCATGAATGTACTCGAAAGAATCATCGGCATGGTGGTTGACGGTGTCTCCGACGTAGTGGCGCTCAATCCCGAGCAGTTCAAGGCGGCGCCGGAAATGGGCTCATCGATGGACACCGATTACATCACCGGCCTCGGCACCCTGAACGACCACATGCTGATCCTGGTGGACATTGAAAGGTTGATGAGCAGCGAAGAGATGCAGGTCATGGAACAGGCTAACTGATCGTAAAAACAACAAGAGGAACGCAATTGAAACCAAAATCCAACTGGCAGAAGGAGCGATCGACATGGAAAAGTTCTACAATCTGAAAATCGGCACGAAACTGATGTCAAGTTTCATCCTGCTGGCGCTTATTGCCGGAGTAATCGGTTTGATCGGCATTTCCAGCATCCGCAAGGCCAACGACAACGACACCATTTTGTACG
>JARLHN010000001.1 GCA_031292255.1 Oryzomonas sp.
TGAGACCTGCTATGTCGTGCCACACCGTGTAGATGAGATTCCGATCGCCGTCTCTGAGAAGCGTGAGGGAAACATCGACATGGAAGGGCTCCCCATTACGTCGTTTATGCATCCATTCGAAACGGAGCGAGCCGGCGGTGTCCAATTGCGTCAACAGTTCTTCGGCTTTTTCATGGGAATTACGTCCATCCGGTTGAACGGGAGGGGATATTTCGGAAGGATGGGTGTTATATACCTGGTCTTTGGAATCGGCAGACAGCATGGCAACCGCTGCCTGATTGCACTTGATAAAGCGATTGTTCTCGATCAGAAGACAAGCGTCGGGGCTGCTGTCTAACAAGGATCGCAACAATGAGTTATGTGTTTGATTCATAATGATATCTTGCTCTTATCGGTCAGTATATGCGACATTTGGCTCATTGTTTTCATTCTAATATCACATTAAACATCATATTAAAAGATTAATAGGATCAGGATTGTTCTTAACGCCAATCACGGAAGCAACAACAGTTGCTCATCCGGAGTTTCCGGATGGAAACCACCCTGCCTTTCCGGCTGGATGGTAAAAGTGCCGTCATTCATCGCTACGTGTGGTGCCGCTCCTGTTCGAGCGGATATCCCTTATGCTTTCGAGAATAATCCTCGGCTCCACCGGCTTTTCGAAATAATACGCAGCCCCCATGGCTCGGACGGCCGACTTTGATTCCTTGGTCCCGTAGCCGGTTATCACGATGACTGGTGTTGCCGGTACGAGCTGCCGGGCATACTCCAGGATCTTTCTGCCGTCGTCGTTGTCAGTGCCCTCAAGTCGCAAGTCTACGATGATGGCCATGTAGGTCTTGCTCTCGATATGCTCGATCGCCCCGGCAAGGGTCTCACACGTATCGACCGCAACTCCGTCCTTCTCAATCAATCGCCGATAGGCAAACAGTATCGCCGCCTCGTCATCAACGATCAGTACACTGGGTAGAATCGTTCGCTGCGATGTGCCACGCTGGTGGTCATGTTGCTCAATGGCTCTTGCCATGATGTCCCTTCTCCCGATACAACCCCGGAACAACGGGGGTCACACACCCTGTTGGATACGACCCGGGAGCCACTCTGCCGCCGTGTCATTGTCGGCAGACCGTTCTCGCCGCATGCCGGAGCGGTCAAGGTAGTCAAACAGTTTGCCATCGTGATGGAGGACATGGCTTTGCAACGTCTGCACGAGGCGGCTTCCCGCCTGCGTCAGCAATGGCATAGAGGCGCCGTTGTCAATAATTTGTGCCAGTATCGCACGCATCTCCGTCGTGATGCTGTCATGTTCCTTGCGGTGCACTTCGTAATCCGGATAGGTGTGAAGCAGCATGAGAGCCCCTTCCGTCTGAAAGCTGTCAATGGCATAAAATTTGAGATAGACGATCCGGTCACTGATTAGGTCGGCCCACGCTTTTCCGTCAACAAGTAGCACAGAAAGCTGCCCTATCTGCTGGGTGAACCCTTCGTGCCGACCCCTCAGCAGGCCGTCGGCAGCCGCCATGTAGTGCAGTTTCCCGTTCGTCATGGCTTTACCATCCCCCTATGATTTGTTATTCCCCCAAGCGCCGGATCGCAAACAGGAATCGATTCGCTTATGGGCCCGGCAGCCGCAGGACGTTCCGAGGCGGCTACGAAATTTGCCATCTGTCTGTCCCAGTGGAGAATATGGTCAGTCAGCCATTCATAGGTAAACATCAGAGAGTTGGTTACCACCGGCAGCGAGCTTCCTTCCCGGAGATAGACGGCCTCCAGGGCGAAAAGGTGCTGCATCAGGCTCTCATGCAGCTTTGCATGCTCACGGTGGTGCGGATAGTTATGCCGGAGCTGGAACTCCTCTTCGGCAGCGAAATGTTTCTGCACATACTGCTTCAAAAATGTGAATAGGGTTCCGATCTCTTGCCGTTCCCTTCTATCCTTGCAGGCGGCGATCAGGGCGTAGATCCTTTCGAACAGTTCCCGGTGCTGACTGTCAATATGGGCGTTGCCCGTTTCAAGGCCTCTGTGCCATGGCAATGTCATGATATCCCCCTCTCCTGATCTGAAGACTGCCGTTGTCGTACGGATCCTTCCGGATCTTGATACAGTGGCCCTATCAAGATGTATGCCAGCGCGACAATCATTAAAATAGTATTTGTTTTTGATATGTTACAAAAAATGCATGTGGTGGGTTGTCTCAATAGCAAGACATTCCGTCTTGCTATTGAGACTAAAAACAAGGAATGGGGTGTGAAGAGGGTGAGGTGGTATCCTTATACATTTCTCTCAAGATGACAAAGCATTCGAGATGCTGCATAAAATGTGTGAAAGGGCCTGGATCAAAAGAGCGGTCCGCCGGTCAGGGGCGCACAACCCTGCCGCGGTTGGAGCCGGCGGTCACGATCTGAGCCGTTTGATTCTGCGGTACAGCGTAGCCCGCGAGATGCCGAGCTGGGCTGCTGCCCGGTCCGCATCTTCTCCCATTTGGTTGAAAACAGTCAGGATATAGTTGTCCATGGCGTCGTGCACGGGGGCGTTCCGGGGAACAGCCGGTGCACTCCTTCCGAGGCCCGGAAAATGGATGGCATCCAACCGTGCTCCGCGGGCAAGCAACAAAGCACGCTCAAGGATATTTTTCAACTCCCTGATATTGCCGGGCCAGGAATATGACATGAGCAGTTCCAGGGCTTCGTCGGAGATCGTGGACTCTACGGTTCCCAGGGCGAGAAGGAGGCGGGACACGAGCTGCGGCAAATCCTCCCTGCGTTCCCGGAGCGGCGGGATATGAATTGGCATGAGATTGATGCGGTAAACCAAGTCCTGTCGGAATTGTCCGGCCGCAACAAGTTCGCCGATATCCCTGTTTGTGGCGCAGATCAGGCGGAAATCGCTCTTGAGCAGCTTGACGTCGCCCAGCCGCCGGTAGCTCTTCTCTTCCAGCACCTTCAGAAACTGGGCTTGCACACCGGAATTCATATCGCCGATCTCATCGAGAAACAGGGTCCCCCGGTCGGCGATATCCAGAAGTCCTTTACGGTCCTGATCGGCAGAGGTAAAGGCGCCGCGGACATTTCCGAAGATCTCCCGGGAAAGCAGCTCACCTTGCAAACCAGAGCAGTTCACTTCGACGAATTCGTACCGGGACCGGGGACTGTTGGCATGGATCCAGCGGGCGAGCATCCCTTTGCCGGCGCCGGTATCCCCCGTGAGCAAAACGGGGCAGTCGCTGTCTGCGGCAAGCCGGGCAAGTTCATGAATCCGGCACATGGACGGTTCGTTGCCAAAAAAGGTTTCTTGGCCTTTTTCCATGCGTTGTCGGGCGGCCTGTGAACGTTTCAGGTCGCCGACCTCCAGATTTTTTTCCAGGTACACTGCCAGGCCGGCGTTATTGATCGGCTTGACGAGGAAATTGTCCGCGCCCCGGCGCATGGCGTCCACGGCCAACGGTATATCGCCGGAGCCGGTAATGACGATGATGGCGACATGTGCGTCCGTTGCCCGCACGGTAGTGATGAAGTCGATGCCGCTGCCGTCCGGCAGGTTGACATCAAGGATAATGGCGTCGAAACGTTGCGAGGCCACCGCTTTGCCTGCTTCGGCAAGATCTGCCGCCTCGTGAATCGCGTATCCTTCCTTGGAAAAATACCTGACGAAACCGAAGCGGCTACCGGCATCATCCTCTATCAGGAGAATCCTCGGCGTCATAGCTGCCCCTCACGGGCCAGCGGTATGCGCACCTCTGCCGTACAGCCGGGCGCCGAATCGTTGTTCCATATCCTCACTGTTCCCCCCATGTACTCAATAAAGTGTTTGACCAGCGCCAGCCCCAGGCCGGTACCTCCTCTCCGGCCGCTATAAAACGGCTCAAAGACCCGGCCGATCACCTTCTCCGGAATCCCGCGCCCGGCATCCCCCACCTGAATGACGGCCACCCCCTTGTCGGACCTGCCGCATTCGGATCCAGCTATCCGTAACGTCACCCGGCCACCGGGAGGGGAATGCTGCAGGGAATTTTCTAGAAGGTTGGCCAGTACCTGCTGCAACTTGACGCCGTCGGCCAGCACCAGGGGCACTGACTGTACCGGAGGCGCGTCCAGAATGATGTTGTGTCCCTTGGCTACCCCGGACATCTCCAACAGCCTGATGGCCTCGACGCACACCTCGTGCAGGCACACAGGGGCCAGGCTGGCTGAGGGAATCGGCTTGCCCAGTTCCAGCAGGTCATTCATCAGGTGAGCCAGACGGCTGACCTGGGTGCGGATATGCTGAATATAGGGCTCGTATTCCGGGTTATCCCCCACCCCCTGCTCCTTGAACAGGGCCTCGGAGATGGAAAGGATCGCGTTCAGCGGATTTCTGACCTCGTGGGCCAGCCCTCCGGCAAGCTGACCGATGGCCTCCAGCCGTTTGGCCTCGACCAGTTGCTGCTCGAGTTGGCGGTGCTCGGTAATGTCGATGGAGGTGCCCCGGAGCTTCCTGATAACGCCGTCGTCATCGTATACCGCTTCGCCGTGGGCCGTAATCCAACCGGTAGTGCCGTCAGGGCGTACGATCTCCAGGTCAAGTTGATACGGCTCACCGGTCTGAATGGTATGAGTCATCGCGGCCCGGAGCTTTATCATGCTGTCGGGGGTAAAGATGCGGTCGTGCTGGCTGATATCGGGGACCGGCGCCTGCCGGTCTAAACCGTGGATATTGTACAACTCATCGGACCAGGCGACATGACCGGATTTCAGGTAGTATTGCCAGCTTCCGGAGCCCGCCACCCGCTGGGCTTCCTTGAGCTCCCTCGACGCCTCCTTGCGCAGTTGTTCCCGCTCCAGGTTATCCATGGCAAAGGAAATGTCCTCCGCCAGCCGTTCGAAGAGCTCTCTGAAGTGGCGGTCGAAATAATGGGGCTCACGGGCATAGATCGTCAAGGCGCCGACCGGCTCGCCAAAACTCTTGAGGGCAAAGGCGGCAGAAGAGTTAAAACCGAATTTCACCGCATTGTCACGCCAGGGGGCGGTGTTGGGGTCGTTCTGAAAATCGTTGCTGATGAAACTCTTCCCCGTGCGGATACTGGTGCCGGTCGGACCCTGGCCTTCCGGCACCATGGCGGCGGAAATCCTGATATTGGTCAGGTAGTCCGTCCCCCTCCCGCGGGCGACCACGGGACGGACCATTTCGGTTTCCCTGTCCAGAAGGCCGACCCAGGCCATGCGGAATCCCGAATTCTCGATGATGATGTCGCAGACCGTTTGAAACAGCCGCTCGGGGGTGTCGCTGCGAATAATGGCCTGATTAACCTTGTAGAGGGTTTCAAAGAGGCGGTGGCTGCGCCGCATCTCATGTTCGGCAAGCTTGCGCTTTGTAATGTCTACCAGGGTCGAACGGCTCATCAGGTAGTTTCCGTCGGCGTCGTAGATCGCCGTGGCGCTTAAGAGCACCGACATGTTTGAGCCGTCCTTGCGCAGCAGGTCGTACTCCAGGTCATGCACCCATCCCCGCGCCATAAATTGCTCGTAGATACTCTCAAATTGCTTCCGGCCTTCGTCGGTGACGATTTCCTGAAAGTTCATCTTGCCGAGCACTTCTTCGCGCTCGTACCCCAGCCAGTTCAGCTCTGTATCGCTGATGCGGATGATCAGTCCGTTCCTGTCCAGCGAGTGGTACCCGCAGGGGGCGTTATTGTACAGGTCATGTATTTCAGCGGTCGACTCGCGGAGAGCCCGCTCCGCCTCCTTCAGCCCAGTGATATCCTTGCCGAATACCGAAATTCCGAATACCGTGCCATTCGCGGTGAGCAGATTGAAGCTGAGCTGTAATGTAAGGTCCTTGGTATGCGTCTCATATTCGATCGTAAAGGGGCCTTCCTTCAGGGCGCGCTGATAGAAATTACGCCACCTGGGGGTGAATTCCTCCGGCAGCAGCGCTTCCGGGTGCATGCCGGCGGAAATCCGCAGATTGCATGTCGTAAGGAAATAGTCGCTGAAACTGCGATTAAACGACATGAGTTCGAACGTTACGGAATCGACGGACCAGATCATGTCCGATGTACTGTTGAAAATCCCCGCCAGTAGGGATTGTGACTTTGCCTGCTCCTCTTCGTTCATTTTGCGTTCGGCCATCTCTTTTGCCAGGGCATCGAAAGGGCGCGTCAACTCTTCACCGCGTTGCGCGACCATCCTTTCCAACTCCCCATGAGCCCGACGGAACTCATCCGCCATCTGCTTCGACTCGGTGACATCCTCTTTGACCGCTACGAAATGTGAGATGGCTCCTACCCCGTCAAGTGCCGGTGAAATGGAAGCCGATTCCCAGTATAAATCGCCGTTTTTCTTTCGATTATGGAAATGGCCTCGCCAAACGGCTCCGGCAGTGATGGTATTCCACAGGGCCTTGTAGGTTTCAGGCGGCGTAAGTCCTGATTTCATGATACGCGGGTTGTGTCCCAACACTTCATCGAAAACGTAGCCTGTCAGCTCGGAGAATCTGGGATTGACGTACTGGATGCATCCCAGGCTATCGGTAATGACTACGCAAGCGGGGCTTTGGTCAACGGCTATGGAAAGAGTGCGGTTGTGTTCGTTCAACATCCGGAGGTGGTGCGACGCCGCGATTTGGGCGCCGGCCGCATCGACAAAGGCAAAAAGTTTTTCCAGGTCAATGGGTTTGAGGAGGTAATGATTTATGCCGACTTCGATGGCCTTAAGCAGGAAGTTTGTATCGGAATGAGCGCTGATGGCGATGATGACCGCTCCCGGGTCGAGCACTTTGATCTCAGCCGCCATCTCCATCCCATTCATGACCGGCATGGTAATGTCGGTTATGATGATGTCAGGGGCGTATTTCCTGAAACATTCCAGGCCGGTACTGCCGTTGTCGGCCGTATGGAACCTGAATTTCGGATATTTCAAGGCGAGCATGGAGGCCAGAGATTCGCGAAAAGCCTCTTCGTCATCTACCAACAGTATCGAAAGCGGATCACGGTCCCGCATGGCGCCCTCTGTCATCACATCGCGCATCTATCACAAAATTCGTATAAATTGAAATTTTTTCAGAGGGAAAAATTCGTACAAAACTTATGAAAAAAACGCTTATATCCACAATGCAAAGTGACCCTTTCACGGTTTCATGTGTCCAAAAATGGGACAGTCAGCTTAAAAATATGCGAGCGTGACATAATATTACAGGAAATATGCCAAATCACTAATGAACGCAAGTTAAATAAGTTGGGCCACTTTGATCATCACACAACGTCCCTAAATGGGACATTGTGTTCCAGCAGGGGACAGTCGGGGTAGCATCAACATTTTGCGGTTTATCTTGGGAATTGCAGCGGCATTGGATTTGTTGGCACACCAGCAGCTAAGATGAATAATGCGGCAGCTTGATATGGGCTTGCGAGGTTGAATGAGGTTTAGCTGCCCCTACTGCCAAATAATACTTCTTGCAACAGATTGGAAAAGGGCCGCTTCCCGAGCGGCCCTTTCATTGCAGCGTTTGCTTCACGATCCCCTCCCTATGCGACATGGTTCGTCTCCCTTCCGACCAATCCCCTGACAAGGCCGATCATCATCAACACTGCCGGTACCGCCTGCCCGATGATAACCATGGCGCCGAAGCCGAGGAAGATCCAA
>JARLHN010000002.1 GCA_031292255.1 Oryzomonas sp.
CCAAGATACGTGATATCATGGAACGAACCATTGACACCTGTTTGCGGTGAGGTACCGGCCATTGCGATACTCGCAAATGAAGCCAGAGCACCTACGACAAGGATGCTTATTAGTTTTTTCACCATTCCTTTGTCTCCTTTTTGAAGTGTATTTCTACTGCCAACTGAGTGTTTTTACTGCGTCTTCCTAATTTCTCCGGTATCTTCCGCCTCCTTCCGTTCAGATTTTTACCACTGGTAACATACGGTCATGTATTTTCCGTAATTTTTAAGGCTGAATCGCGTTAATTGACTGTGCAATAAACACGCCAACAGGCAAACATTCCCAAAAGAATACTTTGTCCTGTCATGAACGGCATAATATGCTGTTATTTAACGTCAAATTTTCGCGTCCCGTAATGGGACACGGCGGAATGCGCACAGCCAAGAGGGGGGCGAAATGACGGTTAAGTCATATCGCCGGTATTCTTCCGGTGATATGACCGAGAGCCGTATCCCTCGCCTGATTCAGGAATCTTCGACCACCCCCCGACCCCCTCCTTATCAAGGAGGGGGAAAAACCGAACCGTCAGTGGGAATAGGAACGCTTTACACGAACGCTGTTGTTTTGAAGGAGCAGCGACCGTGAAGTCGCTGCGGCGACCTGGGGCGTATAGTTGTTTCCGCTGTGGCAACTGACGGTGCATGAACCGGTTCCCGGCGCAAGCGTTTCGTACTGCGCGGACGGCCCGGCGTAATCCTTGTTGAAATTGATCAGGTGGGCGTTGTTGGTGGTGGTGCCGCCCGGCCCGCTGCTGGGAAACTGGGGCACGCCGTGGGGGTCATGACAGACGTAGCACGGCACCCCCTGGTTCTGCACATGCGTCTGGTGGAGGGATGTTCCGTTATTGGTAAAGCCGGAGGCGCTGCTCATGATGAAGCTTTGCTGATGACACCTGTAGCAAAGGGCGTAAAAGGAGGCGTCATTGCCTTTGTAGGGATACTGGTTGATTGGCGGCATGTCGTACTCGGCGATAAGAATGTGTTCGTACCGGGACCCATGGGGGCCGTTGGCGCCGGTCTGGCCGGGACCAGCCTTGACGCTCTGGTCGGAACCGTGGCAATCGCTGCAGTAGATCCGGCTCATCGAGGTTATCAGCGACTGGCTCCCCTTTGACGTAGTGCGGGTAGTCGTGACCGGGTGAATCGAAGGATTTTGGAAGTTGAACCGGTTTGCCTGGTTGTAATCGGCGATCATCCTATTGGGAGGGGTGTTGGTGACACCGCTGAACTTGTAAGCGTTCGTGCCGGCGTGGCACTTGAAACAGACGTCGAACTCGTTGACGGCGATATTGCCCTGAATATCGATCCTGACTCCGTAAAGCGGGCCGTCCACATTCGGCGCCGCGGGGGGGACCACGGCCGGCGCGGCCGCGCGATGGGGGTTGTGGCAATCGACGCATTCCACGTGGTACGTAACGGCCGGAAGCGTCTCGGCTTCGTCGTGCACGAAACTGGAAAGCTGCACCGGATGGCGGTATATCTGGTTGAAAGGAGTGACCAGATTCTTTGGTTCGGCATTGTGGCAGTTCAAGAAACAGTTGTCTTCCGCGGTTACGTAGCGAAGGAGCCGCTGCGGCTGGGGCGCGGTATGGGTCTGGTGGCAGTTCAGGCAGCCGGTGGCGGAATCGCTGCCGGTGACCGCGTAGTGGGCCGATCCGGCCCAGCCGCGGTTGGAGGCGTTTGCGGTATAGGTATGGCAGGTGATGCACAGCGGCGAACCGGTCGGCGTGTTGTCCATGACCAGAAATTTCCCGAACTCGTCGTCGTGGGGGTCATGGCAGGTCGTGCATTGCAGGGAACCGCTCTCATCCAGTTTGGTAACGGTGGAAATGGTTTCGGGAAACGCCAGGTCTCCCTTCTTCAGGCCGGCCAGGGTATCGTTATAGGCAAAGGAGATCGGGTGATCGTCCGAGAGGTTCGTGGTGAGATTCGAAGGTTGCCCGGGCGGCAGCAAGATGTTGCCGGTGACCTGACTTCCGCCGTAATTGTTGAGGGCGATGGTGCCGTCATGGCAACTGAGGCAGAGCCTGGAGGCCCCGGTAGGGGCTGTGGGGACCTTCGAATTCAGGGTCGTCGATCGATAGGGTTGATAGGTCGCCGACGAAAGCTCGTGGTTCCAGAGGGGCGACGGGATGCTGCCGAGCAGGGTGTTGGGAGCGGCATTGTGCGGGGCATGGCAAAAGATGCAGACGCGCTCCTCCTCTCCAAAATAAAAGGCATTGAAACTGCCGCTGGCCGAGAGGTTGTGGGGCGAGTCGAGCACGCTCATCTTCGCGTGAGCCGTACCGCAGACGAACGCGATCAGCACGGCGGCGGCAATGTACCTGGAAACGGCGGCAGATACTTTTTTCAGGATGCGGTTCATGATTCAACTCCCTCGCACGCGGATCAAATCGGATAACTTCGGATTAAGATCGGATCAAATGAATTTTATGTTTAAAATAAGATCGTTATCGGAATATATCCGATGTTGTCCGCTTGAAACATACCTTTGAATTGTTTCCCATAACGATTCTCTTGAATTCAGGCTTCTTGCCGAAATTCAACAGCAATCCCACTTCCATGTCGGTCGCCTTCAGGTAATTGGTCAGTTGGGCAAAATGTTCATTCCTCAACGATTCAGCAGCCTTCAATTCCAGTATCACTAAGCTGTCTACGATTATGTCGGCGAAGTAATCGCCGACTTGGACACCTTCGTAATAAACTTTCACACGTTCCTGTTGTGACACGGATAAGCCGTATTTCTTGAATTCAATGGCAAGGGCGTTTTCGTACACCTTTTCGAGGAAGCCACTGCCAAGAACATTGTAGACATTGTAGAAAGCACCGATGATTTTGTCGGTCAGCTCTATATGGAGCATAAAATCTCCGGGACATCGCACGCGGATCAAATCGGATAACTTCGGATTAAGATCGGATCAAACGCATGTTGACTTAAAATCAGATTGTTATCAGAATTTATCCGATGTTATCCGCGTGAAGCACATTTCAAGGTTCCTCCGGGACATCGCACGCGGGTCAAATCGGATAACTTCGGATTAAAATCAGATCAAACGCATGTTGACTTAAAATCAGATTGTTATCGGAATTTATCCGATGTTATCCGCGTGAAGCAGATTTCAAGGTTCCTCCAACCCCTCCCGGCGGGTTTTCGAGATGTAGCGGAATACTTGGATACGCCGGTTGTAGGTGTCGGCGACGTAGATGTAATCATGCGCATCGATGAAGATCCCCGACGGCATCCAGAATTCGCCGTCATCGCCGCCGTTGGAGCCGAAATTCAGCACCAGCGCGCCGTTGTTGTCGAACATCTGGACCGTGTCCTGCAGGGAGTCGCAGACATAGATATGCCCGTCGCTGTCGATGGCCACCCCCTTGGGCTTGTTCAGTTCTCCGGGAACGTCGCCGGCCTTGCCTATCTGGCCGACCACCTGCCCTTCGGGTGAATATATCATGACCCTGTAGTTGAGGGGATCGGTTACATAGAGTTGCCCTCTGCGATCAGCCGCGATGTCGGTGGGATGATTGAAGTTCATTCTTCCCTCTCCCGGTGAACCGAAGCTGCGCTGCAACTTCCCCTCCCCGTCCACGACATTCACGGTGCCGGCGACGGTATCCACCACATAGAGGAGCTTGTTGAAACTGTTGTAGACGATGCCGGTCGGCCGTACGAGCTTTTTGAGGAACGGCGCGAGGGTTTTCTCTCCGATACGGTAAACATAGACCACGGCAGCGGTGGAATCGGTAATGTACAGGTTTCCCTGTTCGTCTTCCGCAAGGCCGACCGGCGTGCGCAGGCGGACATCGCCGTCGCCTATGATCGTATAGCGGCCTGACCTTATATCCATGAAATGCACGCATCCGGCGCCCGGATCGGCTATGAAAAGCCGGCCTCGGTCATCGGACAGGACCCCGTAGGGCTTTGAAATACGATTTTCCTCGCTCCCCGTCAACAGTTCGAGGGCCTTCTTCCAGAATCCCTTGGCAATGCCGGCGTCCTGGTAGGTGGCAATGTTCTTCTGCCATATCACCTGGGGGCGGGACGAGAAAAGGGGCCACTGAAGCCGGGCGATGGGGCGCGACGTCTGATAGGGGGCCTGGGTTGCGCATCCGGCCGGCAGCAGGACGGCCGGCATTACTATGAAAAAAAAGATTCCAAGGCGTCTGTTCAACCTGAAAACGGCATTCGCCACAGAGCCACGGAGACATTGGGATAAACATTGAAAAAGGTGAATCAACATTTCGGTCTCGTTTCTTCTTCGGAACTATAACCAAAACAAAGGTGTTGGTTTTCTTCCCCCTTGACAAGGGGGGACCGAGGGGGATTTGCACGACTCGAAGCAAATCCCCCCTACCCCCTTTATCAAAGGGGGGAATTTGCCCCAGCCTTTCTAGAAATACCTCACAACATCGAGACGCACATAATCGTCACGGCTCAGCGAAGTCCCGATGAAGCGCCAACTGCTTTGGCCGTTCAGGGTAACGGTCAGTTTGTTGAACCGGGCAGACAGGTTCGATCGGAAAAAGAGAAGATCGGTGCGGCCCTGTTTGTTGTCCCACAGATCCGACATGTCGAGCATCAGGGTCATCTGCATGAATTGCAACACCGGCCTGCTCAATGCCACCGAGCCATCCGAAGTGATCTGGTCGTGGCCGGGAAGCGAGCCCTGCGGATCGTATATTTCATAGTGTTCCCTTGCCTGGAGGGAAAGCGACGTTCGGGAAAACAGGTGTTTGTATTGCCAAAGCCCTTCAAGAAACCGGTAGCTTGAATTCGTGGAGTCAAAGTTTTCATACGTGATGGTGTAATTCTGGTCAGGCGGAAGGAATCCTTTGAAGCGTAGTTGACCGACACGGGTATTCAGCAGACTGTTCTGCGACCGTCCCGATAACAGGCTCTCCTCCTGGTTCATATATGTCCCGCTCAGAAGGTATTTCCCATCGAGCAGCGAAAGGGAGCTGCCAAGCGTCACGGTATCGGTCGCATATTTTATCGACGGCGCATAGTTGACGGTATAGGTGACGAGGATGAGCGTGCCGGGAACAATGGCTCCACCCGGAGTGATCAGGATGCTCCCCAGGCCGGTGTCCACCGTGTAGTCCACACCCGGCACGTAAAGGGTGGTGATGCCGAAGTTTATGCTCGTCACGCTCACGACCGAGAGCAGGTTTCCTTCGGTATTGCTGATCGGGATGCTTTCGCCCTGGAGCGCGACCGTATGCTGCTCATTGCGGATGGTCAGGATCGTTGAAACCACATTTCGATCGATGACGGAATGTTCCCCGCTGACATCAAACGAGAATCGCGACGCCGCGGGAAGCAGCTTGTGGTAATTAATGCCGGCCAGCCCCGAATAGCGGGTTTCCTCTCCCCCCAGGATCAAGTCTTGGATATAGAGCACGCGCAGCCGGGTATCGAGGTTACTGAAGAGGTGATGGTGCAACGATGCGGTGACGGAGTTCGAACTCTCATACTGAATTTCGCCGGTAACGTCGGTGGTGCGGGTAAAGTTGCTTTGATAGGCCAGTTGCGTATCGAGCGCCTTGCCGAAACGACTGAGCAGGGTGCTGCCGATGGTTGCAAGCTGCTGCTGCACCCCGCTCGGATTTTCTTCGGTCCATTGCAACGAGGTTTGCAGCGTGTGGTTCCCGTTGGCTCCCATGAGCAGTGCATTGGCGAGGCTGGCCGAAAACCGGTTGCTGTTCAGGTTGTTTGCGCTTACCACATTGGAATTGCTTGAATCTTCCGCGTTGGTCATGCTGAGGGACAGGCTGGTCTGGCTGAAGTCCCGGACTTTATGAGTCGCGGTGATCGAATAATTGTTGGAAATGGAATTGGATGTGCTGCTGCCGCTTTCGAGGGTGGTTGCGTCACGCTCGTATCTGAATTTGAGCGGTAATACGTCATGCAGTAGCGATAACTCGGCCGCGTTGGTCGTGGTATCGGTGGTATAGGTCGGAGAATAGGGAGGGGTAACCGTATTCAGTGTCCGCGAGCTTTGCACTATGAGCGGGAATCTCGACTCTTCAAATGCGGTGCCGCTGAAGGAATACTGGTAGATTTGGCCGCTGCCGTAGGAGGAGCCGGTTGAGTTCAAGTCGTTCATGACCTGTTGCAGGCCGATCGATCCGCCAAGTGTAAATTGGAAGACCCTCTGGTCCATGAGAGCGGCGGTCGTGGTGAAATTATACGTTTCCGTCACGGTTTGCGAGGTGTTCAGGGAGCCGGTCGAATGATTGTCGGTGAACTGGTAGCTGGTGTCGAGCCAGTGATCGTAGCCCTGCAACAGCAACAGTCCTTTCTTCTGGACAATTTCGATATTGTCATCCGCGCAGCCGACCGTTCGGAAGCTGAATAGCAGACACACGCATATGAGCAGTATCCGCATCAGCATCTGGCATGGTTATTTGAGAAAGAATTTTCTGTTTCCTGAATGCGGGTCATGGCAGTCCGTGCAGGCGATATTTTTCGAGGTTACTTTGTCGTGCATGCCTTTGCTCAAGCGTTCTTCGTGGTGGCAGGTCTTGCACAGCTCATCTTTGGACACCTTCAGTAGTTTCGGAAATTTCGAGTTATGGGGGACATGGCAGCTCAGGCAAGCGCCGACGACTGCCGGGCCATGCCCGAACGTCCCCTTGATGAAATTCTGATGGCAAACCCCGCAGAGTTTGTCTCGCGGCACCACGAAACCGGACTCGGTGTTCTTGTCGTGGCAGGCGTCACAGCGCTTCTCCGCATAGGGGGGATGGACGGATTCCGTATCCTTCTGCTCCAGTTTTTTCCTGGCCTCGGCTTCCCGCTCCTGTACGGTTGCCTGCTCGTGGAACTCCTGGCAATACTGGTCAGCAGGCGGCATTCGGGGAACACCGTCGAAAACGGTTGTGGCAACCTTGTACCTGGTAAGCGGATCGCAACCGCACAACAGGCAGATCAAGCCCCCCACAACCATGAATGCGCCAATTTTATCCTTCCACACCATATTCACGCAATGTCTCCGCACCCCTTGTCAACACAAAGCGGTTGAACGTTGAAGGTTGAGAGTTGAGTGTCATCCCTCAACTCTCAACTGCCTTCATTTTTTCATTTCCCCGAGACCGTACACGGAAATTCTCGGGATGCACATGTTCTGCCCGAACTGGTTCACAACAAAAATCAGCGATTCCAACTGGAATCCCGGAACTGCATACTTTTGAAAATATTGAAGATTATCCTTCGTGACCGCAATCCCGGCCGGCAGGCTCAAGGAACCAGTTTCGAGTCCCGGCCAACCGAAAAAGGTGAGCAGACGGGATTTGTCGTCGAAAAGGTGGACGACATTCAGGCCGGCATCGACGACATACAGGCGTTTGGCATCATCGACGGCAACCCCTTTGGGGCGGGCGAACTGGCCGGGCTGGTCGCCGGCGCCGCCGACAGCTTGAAGAAAGTTTCCGTCGATGTCGAATTTCATGACCTTGTTATTGCCGATATTGGATACGTAGATTGCGCCGTCGGAATCGATGGCGAAATTACCGGGGGCCCTCAGGCTCTGATTAGGCGTTTCGCTGTAACCGAACACCGAGAGCTCTTCGCCGGTTTTCCGGTCAAGCACCCTGATGCGGCTGGTGCCGAGGTCAAGAGCATAAAGCTTTCCGCCGTAGATGGCAACGGATACGATCTTTGACTCAATGCCGAAACTGAACTCCCGGGCATAGTCGCCGGCGGGATTATAGACCACCACCTGTTTCCTTCCGGTGTCCGCCACGTACATGTAGCCGTCCTGGTCAAACGCCAGGTTGATCGGCTCCTTTAACGCACCTTTCGGAGTGGACATTCCCCTGGGATAGTCAAAGGTCCCGGCGACCGGATCGATGATCACGACTCTGGAGCCGGCGCTTTCCGCCACATACAGTTTTCCTTTGTATGCCACTATGCCGAACGATTTGCCGATCTTGCGGATTATCTCCTGGGTCTCGTTCCCGGTGACCACCAGGGAAAAACTGCTTTGGGAGGCCTTCTCCCCGACATCTTTGGAATTGGTTATTCCGGTGAGGTACTGAATGTGCGGCTCGTCGGGCGCAGGAGGGAAAAAGGTCGGCTTGGTCGAGCAGACCAGTTTCTGGGCACACCCCGCAAGAGCGGCGCCAATGCATACGATCAGCAGCATCCTGATCACTGTCTTTGCGATAATGCTTACTTTGATGTGAAGTGCCATGCAAAGCTCCTTATCTACTACTGAGTTTCGTTGCTGAAATAGCGCAAAACCACACAAATGTCATTCGGAACCAGTGATGCCGTTTCCATAGACCTCCGGTTTTTCCCGGTCATAGCTGAAAGGACGATGGCATCCGGGAGCACAACTACCTCCGGTGGAGGTGAATTTCAAGTTGAGTGGAATATCCCAGTCGCCGAATTTATAACCGTTCACGTTGATCAATTTTTCACCATTACTGGCATGGGGTTCATGGCAGATGCGGCAGGTGCGCCCCTTCTCGCTGACCACGTGCACATAATGGAGATTCCTCTTCCCATTACGGAATTTGGTATACAACGTCGTCTCCTTGAAGCGGAGCATATTCTTTTCATGGCAGGACAAGCACAGTTCGTAGGTGTTCTCCGTGTAGGGGGTATAGAGATCGGACGGATAATTCCCTCGCAGCAGGCGAAACCTGTCGTTTCCATGCGGGTCGTGGCATGCCTGGCATTGCCCCTTTGCAATGGGGCCATGAAGATATTTCTTTCCCGCGAGCTCCTTTTTGATGTTTTTCAGGGGCGGCTTGCCCAGGTTGTCGCGGCCATGGCATCCCAGACAGAGTCCCACGCCGTCGCTGGACAAAAGCTTGGCTTTCTTGGAAAAATGGACCGAATGGCATGACGTGCAGCCCCCTTCCTGTGTCAGCGGCTTATGGACAAGCTTGGCCTTGAGCTTCTTTTCCATCGTTTTATGACATCCCAGGCAGAGGTCGGGGCTCTTCTTATAGAGCAGCTTTGCGTTGGGGGAGCTGTGCGGATTGTGGCAGGCCGTACATGGGCCGTTCTTCACCGGTGAGTGTATGAACGCAGCCTCCTTGAGCGGCTTGACGAAATCCACATGGCATTTGAGGCATGTCTCCCATACCGGACCATTGAGCAGTCCTTTGCGATTTGCTTCATGCGGGGCATGGCACTTGGTGCAGGTCCCGACGGCCACCGGCCCATGCTGATATTTCTGCGTGAATGCCGCGGATTCGTGACAACCAAAACAGAGTTCCGACTGGTTGCTGCCCACCCCCAACAGAAACCGTTTGGCGCCGCCATGCGGTTTATGGCAATAGGCGCACTCGCCATCTTTTACGGGGGGGTGCATAACCTTCTTTTTGCCGAAACGATCGTGACACTGGTAGCACAACGCCTCATCCTTCGCCGTCAGAACGAAACTCTTACCTTCCTTCAGGGGATGGGCGGGGTTGGTCTGTTTATGGCACGCCTGGCAGTCCCCATCCTTGACCGGTTCATGAAAGTTCTCCGTTCCCCCAACCCGGGAATGGCATTCAGCGGTCCGGCAGGAGACATCGGCAGCGTAAGCTCCGTGGGACATTGTCATTACCAGGATGAAAATAAACGGCATAACATTCATGAATACGGTCACCATCGGCGCAATTACATTCCCGTTTCTCGCCAAGTCCTAATTTTTACTATAAAAAGCGAATTATTAACAGCAGAATATTTCAGGAACCCCGCACCGGTGACATCAAGGGGGGGCGGCCCGGATGCAAAGTACACGCGCAAAGGCGCCGTCATGAAAACCTGGGCGAGATCATAACGAGGAGCCGGCTCCCCGGCGTACATGACGAGTACGCCGGGCAGCCGGCGACAAACCTGTTTCCATGTTGCAACCAAGTTGACACTAAAATCGACCGCCCACGGCCCTTCAGGCCCCAGAAGGTCCTCTTCCCCCTCCTGCTTCAGGAGCGGCCGGGGGTGGTAAGGTTTCAGCTTGAACGCACATTGTAATAAGTTTCCGGAAGGAAACTCATGAACTCAATGGATGAGTGCATCTATGGCATGTGTGAGACGGCACAGGTAGTCAGTAACTGCTGAAGGTGGTGGTTACACCCGGCGTCGGAAAATTCTGGAGAAGGCCGTTGTACCCCAGAATAATGCCGGACGAATTGATGATGTAGGTATCGATCTCGGACAGCGCGCCGTTATTGAACCAGGTAACCTGGAATTGTTCAGTGCCGCCCCCGTTGTCCGTCACACCCCAGGTACTTGTCCAGGAATTCCCGTTGCTGTAATGCAGCGCAAGGCCGCTCGTGACATTCTGAAACGTCAGGTTCGCCGGGTAGGAAAAATTGTTGACCGGTGTCGCGGAAAGACCGCTCGGCGTATAAAAAACCTTATAAAGGGTTTTGTCCGGATGGTAAAAATATTTGGCGACATACGTCAAGGTATATGTCACCGGTGCGGTATATCCGTAAAAGTAAGGGGACAATGCCGGGGTGTCGCCCATTTTATTCAAGGTGATCGTCAGCGTGGAGGTTTTCTCGATGGCGCTGGAGCCATTGCTGAAAATCACCGGTCCGTTTACGAAAGTTTGCGTGCTGCCGGTATATTTCAACCCGTTCGAGTCGCTCCCGGTGAAATTGATAAACGTCCCATAGCCCGTGCTGAGCGACGCAAACCTGGCCCGGTTGACGATCCCGCCCTGGGCGGCGCCCTGGCCACTGCCGGTGCCGCCCTGACACGACGCCAGCACCGCCATTCCACAGGCAAGTACGACAAGTAGGTGCGTCAGCTTCATTAACCCTCCTTGCCGACTTGAGCCCATACTGGATTCAAAACCGGCATCACTGGAAGGTGACGGTTGAGATGACAGAGATGGTGCCTGCAAGCGTTGCGCCGTTGGTATCCGTAACAGAAGCGCCCGTAATTGCAAAATCTCCGGAAACAGGGAGAGTAGTCCCGGAGGCTGGAATAGTAAAGGTGACCGTTGCAAATTCTCCGGTCGTAATTCCGGCGGTGCTTGCCAGACCAAGCCTAACATCACCGACGGCATAATTTAAATTTTGTTCAAATAAAATACCGCTGGCGGTCCCTAATCCGGATGCAACGGCGGATGTCGGGGTAAGACCCTTGGTGGTCGTATAGGTAACATCAGCTTGAATAGATCCTATTTTTGTGCCGGAAGCAAGCGTTCCGGAGGTGAGTACCTTGACGATCGCCGTGGTCGGCCGGGTAAAGGCCGTAAAGTTGACCTGGGCCGTGCCGGTTGCGGTGACTCCGGAAGCGGTGGCGGAGGCGGTGACCGTTGCCGGGCCTGCCGTGGAACTTGTCAGGGTAATCTGGGCACTGCCAGTGTTGCCGGTTGTGGCCGGGGCGGTCCCCAATGTCCCGACCCCTGAATTGCCGATGGCGAGCGGCACGTTCAGAAGAGCTGTGCCTGCGTAATTCTTGACGGTGATGGTAAAGGTGATCGGGGTGACGCCGTCGGCTGGTGAGGACGTGCTGGAGGCGCTGACGGTAACCGTCGCCGGGGCAGCCGGATTAGGGGTGAATGCGACGGTAATCGGGTTGCTGGTGACCACGGGGCTGGTGCCGGCACTGGCGCTCAAAGTGATGTTGCCTGCCGTTGCGCTGGTCAGGGTGACGGTGGCATTGCCGTTGGCATCGGTTGTGGTCGGCGTACCCAACGTTCCGGTGCCGTGGACGATCGTGAAGGTCACTGGAGTGCCGACTGCCGGGGGACTGCCCGGTGTTACGTTGCTGGGCCCGCCGCCGACCACTCCGACATTGGCGGTCAGGGTCATTGTTTGACCGACCACAGCCGAAGAGGCCGAGCTCGAAAGCGTCACTGAACCGGGGTCATTGGGGTTCTTGACCACCGTCACCGAGGCGGCGGTCTTGGTTGAGACGGTAACTCCGGAAACGGTGGCGGTGGCGTTGACGGTTGTCGTCCCGATGGCGGAAGGGGTCAGGACCACGGTTGCATTGCCGTTGACGTCCGTTGCGGTGAGGGTGCCGAGACTCCCGCTGCTGGCGGTGAAGGTTACTGTGGTGCCGCTCGCGACGGGAGTTCCGTCAAATTTAGTGACCTTGGCCGTGATGGTGATCGGCTGGCTGATGATCGCCGAATAGGTGGGCGAAGAGAAGGCAATGTTCACCGGAACATTTGTCAGTCCCGCCTGGATATTGGTATTGGACGCAAGGCTGCTGACAGCCGGGCTCCAGACGGTTGATACGTTACCGTTATTGTTCGTGATGGCGGTACTCAGTTGAGAAACACCGGCTGCAATTGTAATTGGCGAACCGGAGTTATAGATGAGTTCGGAAAATGCCGCCAGAGCGAGGCTGTAATTGATTGTGTCCGGATTGGTGACCGCCGAGGCAGTCTTGAGAATATTCGCCGGCAGAGTGGTGATGATGTTCGGAAGGAGAAAGGAAGTGCTCACTTGAGTGTTGTTGGCTGTGATGTTTGTAAACGTGGCGGTATTTGGATTATACGATAGTTGGCAGGCAAGCTCCGTAAAGGGCGTTATGGCAAGGTTGTACGATCCCCCCGCCGTGATGACCGTCGCGGCACGCAACTTCGTGGTCCCCAGCGGTGTGGTGGCATTCGACGTTTCATCGGTATACGAGGCGCTCGAACCGGACATGGTCGCGAAAATGGCGCCGGTGTAGGAGCCGATATTGGCGGAAAATTTGCCATCCGCCTGGGTTTGCGCTGTAGCTAGCGATATGCCTCTGTGTCCGGAGGTGGTCACGGCAAAGATGGCAACACTCGCACCTGTGATCGGCCCCTTCGATGCCACCCCGCTGATTGTCGTGCCTGTAAAAAAATCGCCGCTGCCGCAGCCATAGACAATAAATGACATGAATGCCAGGATGCTCCACAAGATCGTTTTTTTCATTATACGGTACCCGCCTCCGGAATTTATAACTGTATTGCTTTAACGTGAAGTATTCCCGGAAGGCATTCTTCCGGATGGTGAAGCTGCCAATACAAAGCAAAGCGACATCTGAATTAACATTTAAATTCCCGATTAGCGCTCATCTTCCGCCATATTGTTCCCCTCTTTGTTAAAGGGGGACTTGAGACGTGGTGAAGGGCATCAGGATCTACAGGCCGACCGCCTTGCGCAGTATCAGCAGGGCGTCAGTCGCGTTTATCTGCTTGTCGCCGTTCATGTCGCCGCGTTCAAGCGCCACTACGCTGGTCAGGTTCAAGGTGTTGATCCCCACTGCGTATTGAAGGCACAGAAGGGCGTCCACGGCCGAGACCTGGCCGTCGTTGTTCCAGTCCCCCAGCAGGGTGGTCAGACTGAAGGAGGCCACCTGGGTTGGTGTCGGACTCGCTGTTCCAAACGCGACGGATGTCCCGTTACCGAGTTGCCCGTCGCTGTTGTCCCCCCATGCCCAGACCGTGCCGTCGCTTTTCCAGGCGACCGTGAAAAACTCCCCTGCGGTGACGCCGGCCGCTCCGGTGAGCACGCTGCTTATCGGGACATCGGAACTTGTCGTGTTGCCATTCCCCAACTGGCCAAGAGTGTTCACCCCCCATGTGGAGACGGCAGTACCGCCGAGGGCCGCGGAATGACCCGAGCCGCCCCCCAGCGCGGTCACGCCGGTCAGGCCGCTTAACGCTTCGGGCAGGGAACTGTCGGAAGATGTGCCTATCCCCAATTGTCCGGCAGCGTTTGCTCCCCAGGCCTCCACGGAGTTGTCGCTCTTGATGGCGAGTGAATGATAGCTTCCCGCCGCCACGGATGAAACTCCGCTCATGGCCGGCACCAACTGAGGCGTCGCTATCACCGGGGTTGTTGCAAAGATGCAACTGGAGCCGGTGCTTGAGGGGATATTGTCCCCCAACTGGCCGCAATTATCCAGCCCCCAGGCCCAGACCGCATTGGTGCTGTCCACAGCCAGGGCATGGTGCTCCCCCGCCGCGATCCCCGTGATATTGGAAAGAGTGGTAATCTTCGTGGGAGTCACTTCAACGGTAAGTTGCCCGGATGTGGGCACGAGCTGACCGTTTTGAGTGTTTGTGTAGGTGTAGGCGGTTCCGTTGCCAAGTTGCCCAGAGTCATTGCGCCCCCAGGTCCAGACGTTTCCGCTGGTGTCAAGGGCCATGCTGAAACCGGTGCCGGCGGCAATGGCTTTGATGTTCGTAAGGTTTGTGACCTTTACCGGCACCTCTGTAAAGGCGATAGGGGCGCCGGTATTGGTATCGAGGACCGTATCCCCCAACTGGCCGTATGTGTTATATCCCCAGGCCCAGACCGTGCCGTCGCTCTTGAGTGCGAGGGAGTGTTCGTCTCCGGCCGCCACGGCAGTGAAGGTTCCCGTGAGCCCGGTCACCGCAACCGGTTTGGTACTGTTCTCAAGAGTTGATGAGGTACCTTGCCCCAACTGGTCATACGTATTATCGCCCCATGCCCAGACCGTGCCGTCGCTCCGCAGCGCCAGGGTATGGTAAGAACCTGCGGAGACCTGGGGCGTGGCTGCCTGCGCCGGGATGGCCATGAATGACATGAGGGAAATGCAGATGAAGATGCGGAGAAATGCGGCTGCTTTTTTCTGCTGCCCGGCGGAACGATGACTGCCCATGCACAACACCATTCGATAAATCTCCTTTTTTGCGACAAAAAAGCCTGAAAACCCAGTTTTCTAATTATGTTGAAATTATGATAATCCTGTCAAGTAATATAAACTCGGGTGATCCGATTGGCGTCGCACATGGGTGACCCATATCACATAACCTCCCATTTGGTTTCCATCTGGAAAGGAGGTGGAGGATCAGGGCATTTTCCTCCCCTCCTCGTTTAGGAGGGGCCGGGGGTGGTAGCCGTCCAGCCGCTATTCGACCACCCCCTGACCCCCTCCTTATCAAGGAGGGGGAAGAACCGGGCGCTTTTACTCCCCTCCTCGTTTAGGAGGGGGAAAACTGTCCAAAACACTACGACGCTTTCCTGTCCAGGCTGCGGTACTGGATCGCCTCGGCAATATGCTCTTCGCGGATATGCTCGCTCCCGCCCAGGTCGGCGATGGTCCGTGCGACCTTCAGGATGCGGTTGTAGGTACGGGCCGAGAAGCCGAGACGGTCGGTGACCAGTTCCAGCATGCGATTGCCGGCGGCGTCCAGTTCACAGTATTTTTTGATGAAGCGTGGCGGCATCTGGGCGTTGCAGTGGATCTTCGTTCCTCGGTAACGCTCAAGCTGCAACCCGCGGGAGTTCTCCACGCGGCGGGCGATCTCCAGGGAGCTCTCGGCCTCGCCCCGGTCGGACAGGTCGCGGTAGGTGACGGCCGGCACTTCGATGTGGATGTCGATCCGGTCCAGAAGCGGGCCGGAGATACGTGAGCGGTAGCGGTGGATGCCGATGGGGGAACAGACGCACGGATGGGTGGGATCGGCAAGATAGCCGCAGGGACAAGGGTTCATGGCCGCCACCAGCATCATTCGTGAGGGATAGGTCAGGGTCAAAAGCGAGCGCGAGATGGTGACGCGGCCGTCCTCCAGCGGCTGGCGCAGCACTTCCAGGACGTTCTTCTTGAATTCGGGCAATTCGTCCAGGAAGAGGACGCCGTTATGGGCCAGGGAGACCTCGCCCGGCTTCGGCGTCGTGCCCCCGCCTATCAACCCCACGTCGGAAATGGTATGGTGGGGATTGCGGAACGGCCTTACGGCCATGAGCGCCCGGCCGTTTTCCAAAAGCCCGCTGATGCTGAAGACCTTGGTCGTTTCGATGGCCTCTTCGAACGACATGCGCGGCAAAATGGTCGGTATGCGCCGGGCCAGCATGGTCTTGCCGGAACCGGGAGGGCCTATCATGAGGATGTTGTGCCCGCCGCTTGCAGCCACCTCCAGGGCGCGTTTGGCATGCTCCTGCCCCTTGACCTCGCTGAAGTCCTCGCCGTAGTCGCAGCCGTTGCTGAAAAGTTCCTGCAGATCGACCCGGAAGGGATCGATGCCCTCGCGGCCGCTCAAAAATTCCACCACCTGGGAAAGGGTGGCGGCGCCGATGATGTCGATCCCTTCCACCACCGCGGCTTCGGGCGCGTTCTCCGCCGGCAGGATGATGCCCGCCAGCCCTGCCCGCTTGGCGGCAACGGCTATGGAGAGCGCCCCCCGCACCGCCTTGAGGCCGCCGTCCAGGGAGAGTTCGCCCACCAGGATGTAGTTACGCAGGCGGGTTTCCTTGAGCACGCCGGTAGCGGCCAGGATGCCGATGGAGATGGGGAGGTCGAAGGCCGCCCCTTCTTTCTTGATGTCGGCCGGCGCCAGGTTGGCGGTGATGCGCCGGGCAGGGAAGTCATAGCCCGAGTTCTTCAGGGCCGCCTTGACCCGGTCCTTGCTCTCCTTGACGGCGCCATCGGGCAGTCCTACCGTGGCAAAGGCAGGGAGGCCGGGGGCGAGATCCACCTCCACATCCACCAGGATGGCGTCGATTCCGATCAGTGCGCTGCTGAAGACCTTGGCAAGCATGGGTCGTGAATATCTCCTTCCGTGCGGGTTCCGGAAACTGGAACCCGCCTGAAGTCTTCTTACTATTGGATCGTCAATGACCCCGGCACTATCTTCCAGTACGATATGAGCGAAGACCAGTAGTTCTTAGTGGTTATCGGATAGCCGTTGATGGCGTTCGGCAGATTGCCGGTGGCGGTGGTCGGCAAGGCGCCGGAAAATATTCCAATACCCGCCTGCTGACCGAATGGTATCGAAACCTGGGACGCATTGGTACTGTAGACCACGCTTCCGGTGCTGGATATGGCCTGCAGGGTAAAGGCCGCCGGAATAGTATTACCCGAGATACCGCTCGTATTATTCGTAACGTTTGTATTGGCGGTTATCGAATAATCTACAACGTTGTTGCCGGCGGTCAGGGACGCCGAGATACTGGAAATCGTGACAACGTTCCCGTTTGCATCGGGGCCGGCCGTAATGGGGACGATGGTACCAATGGTGACCGTGGTGAAGGTCGTGGTAAAACCACCCACCGTGATCGTTGTCGTGCGCGTCGAGCTCGGATTGCTGGATGTTGTCTGCTGCAACTGCAAGGTATCCCCCGGATGGAGGAGGTCGCTGGACGATCCGCCGCTGAAGCCTCCACCGTTGATCGAATATTGCGAGTATGCCGAGCTACTGGCATTGGCGAAGGCAATGGAGGCGCCATACTGGTTACCCTCGATGGTTACCACGTTCGATTGTATGTTGGTATTGAGGGGAACATTGGTTTGGGTCGCAAAGGAAAAACCATTCGGTTCCGTGAGGTTGCCGCATCCGGCACCCAGAATCGCCACCGCCAGTATCAACGTCTTGCAGATATCGAACTTCATGTGAATCTCTCCTTTTACTCGCCCGCGAGGTTCCCGCAGACCCTTGCTCACACCGGCCGCGCCGGCTCGCTAATATCCCGATAACACTAACAATTTACCAAAAGGCCCTTTAGACCCCAGAGGTTCCTCCTGAAACAAGAGAGGGACTTTAAGCTCCCCTCCTAGTTTAGGAGGGGCCGGGGGTGGTAGCCAACCCCAGTTTATTCGACCACACCCTGGCCCCCTCCTTATCAAGGAGGGGGAAAAGATCCGGGCGCGGCAAGCAGCGCCCCTAATCCTCCGTCAACATGATAAAGCCCATCTGCCTGCCGGTATCCCCCTTATCCCTGCGATAGGAGAAAAACAGGTCCTTCCGGCAGCAGACGCACATGTCGGAGACCTGTATCGCAGCAGCCGGAACGCCGGCGGACAGGAGCAGATCCCTGTTTGCCGCGGCCATGTCGAGCCGCCATTTTCCCTCGCCCTGTTCTTCGGCAAACGAATCCCAGGGCATCCCGTTCTGGAGAAAAGCCTGTCTGACCGGGGCATCGACTTCGTAGCAGCATCTGCCGATGCCGGGGCCGATGGCTGCCTGCAGTTCCTTGGGGTCGCTGTTGAAAAGGGACTTCATCCCCGCAACTGTTTTGGCAACCAGCTTGGCGGCGGTTCCCTGCCAGCCGGCATGGACCACGGCGACAGCCCTCTTCACGGGATCGCGGAGCAGGATCGGAACGCAGTCCGCCACGCAGATGCCGATCATGACGCCGGGCTGATTGGTTATGACGGCATCGCTCTCCACACTGGAAAAATGGCCGTAGTCCTCGTTGGGTTCGTCGATGACAAGAATATCGCTGCCATGCACCTGCCGCACGCTGACCAGGTCATCCTGATTGATGCCGAAAGCGTGCGTCAGGATGCTGCGGTTGCCCTCGATGTTGAAAGGCTGGTCCTGGGTGTTCATCCCCAGGTTGAGCGAGTTGTAGGGAGGACGCGACACCCCTTCGTGCCGGGTGGTAAAGCCCTGGACGGACCGGCATGCACCATCGAAATCAACGGCCAGGTAATGGATGCGTCCCGAGCGCTTCATCTGCATATAAAATGACTCCTGTTAACCATTCGCGATTTGTAAATATTCAACATCAACATCGGAGGAGAGGCATCCTGCCTGTCATCAGGCGATGTTTCATCAGCCTGATAAGAGTGGACTGGACACATATTCAAGCGATAAACCCGTTTGAAACGCAGGCTGGAAGCCTACGCTCCCATAATGTGCCAAACAGTTTCCACGCTTTTTTTACTTTGCCTTCTCGCCGGCTTTACGCTTTAATACCGTTACGCTGGCGTTGGCGCCGCACATAGACGGTTATCAAGGCGATGCTGAACACAATGATCCAGGCCAGGGCCTTGTGGGAATACTGCATGATCATCTGTTGGTTTTCGCCGATGAAATAACCCATGCAGGCCAGTATGCAGCACCAGATGCCCGCCCCGGCCAGGGTGTAGAACGAGAATCTGAGGCGGCCCATGCCGGACAATCCGGCCGGAATGGAAATCAGGTGCCGAACCACCGGCAACAACCGGCCGAGAAAGGTCGATATCTCGCCGTGCTGTAAAAAGAACCGCTCCACCTTTTCAAACTTCTCCGGTGGAATCAGGACGTATTTGCCATACTTGAGGATCAGCGGTCTCCCCAGGTAATGGGAGATCAGGTAATTTGCGTACGCACCAGCAAGGCTTCCCAGAGCGCCGCACAGAATGGCGATGCCCAGGTTCATGTTTCCCTGGAAGGCCAGATAGCCGGCCGGCGGCATGACCAGTTCGCTCGGCACCGGAATCACCGAACTTTCCATCGCCATCAGCAGGAAGATGCCGGGGTAGCCCATGGTGCCGATGGTATCAAGAAGCCATTGTATGACAGCATGCATGAAAAAGCTCCGTTCCCGAACCTGGATAACATCACAGATTCCCGTTTAACTTTTATATACTACTCTTTTATGATGGTTCGGGCAACATTAGATGTACCTTCGCCCGCGTAGCCCAGGAAAAACCGATCATGAACATGCTCGACCGATTGAAAACCGCGATACTTGCCGGGGACGGAGCCATCGGCACCATGCTCTACGCCAGGGGGATCGGGCTCGACAGCAACTTCGAGCACCTGAACCTTGTGCGCCCGGCCCTGGTCCTGGAACTGGCGCGGCAGTACGCCGCCGCCGGAGCCCAGGTGATCGAGACCAATACCTTTGGCGCCAACTATACCAAACTGGCCGCCATCGGATTGGGCCACAAGGTTGGCGAGATCAACCGGGCCGGGGTTCGCATCGCCCGCGAGGCGGCCGGCGGGAGCGATCTCTTGGTGGCCGGTTCGGTGGGGCCGCTGGTGCGGATGAAGGGAGAAGAGCAGGAGTTGAACTCCGGCTCCATGGAAGAATATTTCCGGGCCCAGTGCACCGCATTGGCCGAGGAGGGCGCGGACCTGCTCCTGCTGGAAACCTTCGCCTCCCTGGAGCAGTTACTCGCCGCAGTGCGGGCGGCCCGGGAAACCGGCCTGCCGGTCTGTGCCTCAATGGCTTTCATGGAGGGGGGGCACAGCGGGGACGGAACGACTGTGGAGGAATTCTGCTCTGCCGTGGAAGCTGCCGGGGTCGATATGCTGGGCGCCAACTGCGGCGCCGGCCCCCTGGAACTGGTCAAGGTAGTGCGCCGGCTGGCGGCCTTGACCGCAAAGCCGATCTCCGCCTACGCCAACAGCGGTTTCCCCGAGTACCACGACGGGCGCTATATCTACCGCGCCACCCCCGATTATTTCGCCGCCATGGCGGAAGAGATGGCTGCTGCCGGGGCCAACCTGATCGGCGGCTGCTGCGGGACCACGCCGGAACACATCGCCGCTCTCGCACGTACCCTGGCGGGAAGGCGGCCCGCCCCGCGCATCCCCGCCCAAGCCCGTGCGGCTGCAGGGCCGCTGGCAGGCGCCCGTTCCGGCGGGGCATCGTTTTTGGACCAGTGGGGAAGCCGGAAGGTCATCACCGTTGAGCTTGATCCGCCCAAGGGGATGGATTGCCGCCGGATTGTCGAGAACAGCCGGCGCCTGAAAGAGGCGGGAGCCGATGCCATCAACCTGGCCGAAAATCCGCTGGCCCGCCCCCGCATGGGGAATATCGCCCTGGGCAGCGTTATCCGGCGGGAGGTCGGCATCGAGGTCATCATCCACGTCACCGGCCGGGACCGCAATCTGATCGGCATGCAGTCCGACATGATGGGGGCCAGCCTGCTGGGCCTGCGCACCATCCTGGCGGTGACCGGCGATCCGGCCGCCATGGGCGACCATGCGGGGGCCACTTCGGTCTTTGACCTGCACTCCTTCACCCTGATCAAGCTGCTGTCCGACATGAACCGCGGGGTGAACGCCATCGGCAATCCCATAGGCAGCGGAACCGGTTTCACCATCGGAGCGGCCTTTAATCCCAATACAAGGAATATGGCGGTTCAGGCAGGGCGGCTGCGCAAGAAGGTGGCCAACGGCGCCGGCTTTGCCCTGACCCAGCCGGTCTATGATCCGGCCCTGTTCCTGGATGCGCTCGAACAGACCCGCGATTGCGGCATTCCGCTCTTACCGGGAATCATGCCGCTGGTCAGCGAACGCAATGCCGAGTACCTGCACAACGAGGTGCCGGGCATCACCGTGCCGGACGCTATCCGCGCCCGCATGAAGGGGCTGGAGAAGGAAGCCGGGAGGCGGGAGGGACTGGCCATTGCCAAGGAGTTCATCGACGCCACGTTCACCGCCGCCGGAGGCTACTACCTGATTCCTCCCTTTGGGAAATGTGAACTGGCCCTGGAGTTGATCGATTACATTCACGCACGCGAAAGGGAATGACGATGACACATATGCTCAAGTTAGGGCTGCTCCTGCTTTGCTGCCTGATGACGGCGGCCTGCAGCGTACCGAATTCGACCATCCGCGAGGAGTTCGGGAAGAGCATAAAGGATTACAACAAGTTGCTGCGCTGGCATGAAATCGAGAATGCCGGCATGCTCTACCAGGAACCGGAACGGCGCAATGAATTCACGAAAGCCGCCGCAGACATCAAAAAGCGGGAGGTCACCATCACCGATTTCCGTATCCTGACCTCCGAATGCCTTCCGGAGAAGGGGACCGGCGAGGTCACGGCCGAGTTCGACTACTACATCCTCCCCTCCAACCGCATCAAGACCCAGAACTACCACCAGGATTGGGTCTATCGCGACATCGACAAACATAAGAGCTGGAAAGTGAAAAGCGACCTGCCGCCTTTCAAGTGATTTTCTCCGTTGTACCCCGGTGATACCATGGAACGTCTTGCCGAACAGATAACAGCCTTTTGCGACTACCTGGAGACGGAACGCAACGTTTCGCCCCATACCCTGGCTGCCTATCGCCGCGACCTGCAGCAGTTGGCGCTCTTTGCCGTCAAGGAACGGGGCGAGGATGTCTCCGCCGGGGAGGTGGATCATCTGTTGCTGCGGCGCTACCTGGCCCTGCTCGGCAAGACGGCCGGAAAGAGCACCATCGGCCGGAAGCTGGCCGCCATGAGGACCTTTTTCCGCTTTTTACTGCGCCAGGGGGAGATCGGCAGGAATCCGGCCGAATTGACGGCCACGCCCAAGAAAGAACAACGCCTGCCGTTTCATCTGGATATCGATCAGACTACCGCCCTGATGGAGGCCCCCACGGCGGAAGAGAAGCATGTCCTCCGGGACCGGGCCATCCTGGAGCTGCTCTATTCCAGCGGTTTGCGCGTTTCCGAGCTGACCGGCCTGGATATCGGCGATCTCGACCTGGCCTCCGGCATGGTGCGGGTGATGGGCAAGGGTGGCAAGGAGCGCATCGTGCCGGTGGGGAGCCGGGCCATCCAGGCCGTCCGGGAGTATTTGGCCCAGCGCGGGGAGCTGGCCGGAAGCGGGGCGCTCTTCCTCAATACCCGCGGCCGGCGCATCAACCGCCGTAGCGTGACGCGCATCGTGGATGTCCACGTCTTGCGGGTTGCCGCCTTTAAGCGCATCTCGCCTCACACCCTGCGGCACACCTTCGCCACCCACATGCTGGAGGGGGGAGCCGATCTCAGGTCGATCCAGGAACTGCTGGGCCACGCCTCCCTCTCCACCACCCAGAAATACACCCACGTCGGCATCGACCGCCTGATGGAGGTCTACGACAAGGCCCATCCCAAGGCCAAGAGCCCTGCTTGAAAGGAAAACGCGCCCATGAGCCGTACCCTCATCAGTATGATCGAACAATTGGAGCCGGGCGTCGTTATTCTCAACAACGATCTGACCGTTTCCTCCATCAGCAGCATGATCTTTCTGATCTTCGCCAATACTCCCCGGGAACGACTCTTCGAGGGAGATCTGCTCGGCCTGCATCGCGAGGACGCGCGCGCAAAGGTGGCCGGGACGCTGCGGTTGGCCCATCAGACCCGGCGGCACATCCCGCTCTCCCTGAAGATCATATCCACCGAGGGGCAGGACCGCTACTTGGCCGTCAAACTGCTCTCCCTCGCGGAACGGGAGCCTGCCGACGATAAGATCTGCGCCCTTTTTTACGACATCACACCCCTCATCTTGGCGGAACGGAAGCTGATCAGGCTGCCGGTCACCTTGCGGGGAGAGATCCACCTCCTCAAGCCGGAGGAGATCGTCTTCCTCAAGGCGGACAACATATATGCCTCGATCTACGCCGAATCGGGCGAGTACCATTGCGACATGTCCCTGGGCGCCATCGAGAAACGCCTTTCCGGCGAGATGTTCTTCCGTATCCACCGCAGCTATCTCGTCAATATCGCCAGGGTCCGCAAGGTACATCGCGAACGCCATGAATGCTCTGTCGAAGTGGGGGAGGAAGAAGTCCGCCTTCCGATCAGCCGCGACAAGCTCCAAGACTTCCTGGTGGAGATCGGCCTCAAATAGCCGTTTTACCATTCACCTCACGTTTCCCGCCTTTCACAAGCCCGGAATGCCTCCGGCAAGAATCCGCTGTTTCGCCCCGCCAAGACCGGCGTATTCTGATTGAAACACTTGATCAGAATGCTTTTTCGAGGAGGGATGTATGGACATGGCACAAAAGGGTCATGACAAACGAAGCATCGATCCGGCAGCTGTTGAGATGCTGCAGATCGCCGACCGGGAGGGGTACGCCACCATCTGGGAACGCTACGAAAAACAACAGCCCCAGTGCAGTTACGGCCAATTGGGAACCTGCTGCCGGATCTGCTCCATGGGTCCCTGCCGGATCGACCCCTTCGGCGAAGGCCCTACCCATGGCGTGTGCGGTGCCACGGCCGACACCATCGTAGCCCGCAACCTGGCCCGCATGGCCGCCGTGGGTTCTTCCTCCCACTCGGATCACGGCCGCAAGGTTGCCCTGCTGCTCAAGGCCGTGGCCGACGGCAGCAATACCGATTACGGCATTGGCGACCCAGAGAAACTGCTGGCCGTGGCAACCCGGCTCGATATCCCCACCAGCGGCCGTTCGCTGCCCGAGGTGGCGGCCGAGGTGGCGGCCGTGGCCCTCGACTGTTTCGGCAATCAGGGTGAAGAGCCGATCGTCTTCATGGAAAAGTACATGCCGAGGAAGCGTTTCCAACGCCTGAAGGATCTGGAAGAGACCCTCTATGCCACCACGGGCGCCAAAACCGGCTTCCTGCCGCGGGCCATCGACCGCGAGGCGGTGGATATCCTGCACCGAACCCACTTCGGCTGCGACCACGACCCGCTCTCCCTGGTAGCCCAATCGGTGCGCTGCTCCCTGTCCGACGGCTGGGGCGGCTCGCTGATCGCCACCGAGTTGCAGGATATCCTGTTGGGGTCTCCGACCATCAAGTCGGTCAAAGCCAATCTGGGGGTATTGGAAGAGAAGAGCGTCAACGTGGTCGTCCATGGGCACGAACCGATCCTCTCGGCCAAGGTGGTGGAGATGGCCCAGTCGGAGGAATGCCGGAAAGCGGCCGAGGCGGCGGGCGCCAAGCGGGTCAACGTGGTGGGGTTGTGCTGCACCGGCAACGAGGTGCTGCTGCGCCAGGGGGTCGGCATGGCGGGGAACGAATCCCACAGCGAACTGGCGATCATGACCGGAGCCGTGGATGCCATGGTGGTGGACGTGCAGTGCATCTATCCGGCCCTGGCCGACCTCTCCTCCTGCTTTCACACCAGATTCATCACTACCAGCGAACAGGCCAAAATCCCCGGTGCGATGCACATCCAGTTCGAGGAGCAGCATGCCGACGCCATCGCCACCCGCATCATCAAAACCGCCATCGACGCCTTTCCCAACCGCAACAAGGCGCGGGTCCATATCCCCCAACACAGCTCCACCGCCATCGTCGGCTTTACCGTGGAGGAGATCCTCAAAGCCCTGGGAGGCACACCCCAACCGCTGATCGACCTGATCGTCAACGGCACTATCAAGGGAGTGGCCGGGATCGTCGGCTGCAACAACGTCAAGGTGCAGCAAGACTTTTTCCACAAAACCCTGACCACCGAGCTGATCAGGCGCGACATCCTGGTGATCGGCACCGGCTGCTGGGCCATTGCCGCCGCCAAAGCCGGCCTGATGGACCTGCCGGCCCAGGAATTGGCCGGCCCCGGACTACGGGCGGTCTGCAAACAACTGGGTATTCCACCGGTGCTGCACATGGGGTCGTGCGTCGATTGTTCCCGCATGCTCAACCTGGCCGGCGTCCTCGCCGACCACCTCAAGGTGGATATCTCCGACCTGCCGCTGGTCGGTTCGGCGCCGGAATGGACGACGGAAAAAGCGGTGGCCATCGGCACCTATTTCGTCGGTTCCGGCATCCCGGTGCACCTGTGGCCGTTGCCGCCGATCCTGGGCGGGCCGCAGGTAACCAAGATCCTGACCCAGGATGCCAAGGACATATTGGGGGGATGGTTCTTCGTGGAGGAGGATCCGATCAAGACGGCCGACCAAATGGAACACATCATCATGGAACGGCGCAGCGCGCTGGGCATTTAAGAGAAAGGGTCCTATATGTGTCAACCGCAAGCACCCGGATTTCGCGTGGTCATCACCGGCAAAGGGGGGGTGGGCAAGACCACCCTCACCTCCTGCCTGGCATCGGTGCTGGCCAAAAACGGCATCAATATCCTGGCAGTGGACGAAGATCCGCAAATGAATCTGCCCCATGCTTTGGGCGTGGGCTTCGAGGCCGCCGCCCGCATCGTACCGCTCAACCGCCACGCCGATTATATTGAGGAAAAGACCGGCATCCGCCCCGGCAAAAGCGGTTGGGGCGCCCTGTTCAAGCTGAACCCCGACGTGGACGATGTGGTGGAACGTTTCGGCCTCAAGGTGGCCGAGAACCTCAACCTGTTGGTGATGGGCACCGTCAGGCAGGCGGGCGGTGGTTGCCTGTGCGCGGAAAACGTCCTCCTGGATGCAACAATCCGGCATCTGGCTCTTCGCAACAATGAGGCCATCCTGCTGGACACCCAGGCCGGGGTGGAGCATTTCGGACGGGCATTGGCCAAAGGTTTCGGCCAATGCCTGGTGGTGGCCGACACCTCCTTCAACGCCCTGAGCGTGGCCTGCCATGCAGCCGGCCTGGCGCGCCAGAGCGGCATCCCTCTGGTCTACCTCGTGGTGAGCAAGGTCGTGGCGGGTGGCGGGACCAGACTGCAACAATTCAAAAAGGAGAGCGGCCAGGACCCGGGTGCTCTCTTCGACGCCGTGATCGAGCTCCCGGCCGAGACGCAACTGCAAACCCTCGATCCGGATGTGACCAGAATCATGGACGACCGCCACAGCGCCTACGCCGCCGCAGTGACCGCTCTGGCCTCGCGCCTGAATGCGCCGCCCTGCACCTGCGGCGGCGACCATCACCATGCCCACGAGCATCACCACACACATGAGTAATGTTTGGGGAAAAGGCCTTTTTGCAGCACATGACTTCGTTATCGCACGCAACCCGTTTATCGGGACCAGGGAGAACCAGCCATGAAACGGATATTTGTTCAATACAAGAAGTGCCTGGCCTGCAAGGCCTGCGAAACCGCCTGCGCCGTGGAACATCACCCGGCCGGCAGCCTGGCGGCGGCCCTGGGGGACCGTAAAACCCAGGTCAATGTACGGGTGCTGGGGATCGAGCATGAGTCGTTCCCCCTGTCCTGCCGCCACTGCGACCCGGCCGATTGCCTCGACGCCTGCCCCTCCGGCGCTATCAGCCGCGACGCAGAAAGCGGCGCGATCCTGCTGGATGCGGCCATGTGCAAGGCGTGCGCCATGTGCGCCATGGTCTGCCCCTTCGATGCCATCTCGTTCAAGGCAACCCACCGCTCCTGCTACGACCGGGATGTTGCCTATAAGTGCGACCTGTGCAACGAACGGGTCAAGGCCGGCCGAAAACCGGCCTGCGTGGAGGCCTGCCATTCCGGTGCCCTGGTGTATGCCGACTATGACGCAAACCGCCTTAAACAAGCCTCCAAAAGCCTGCGCGCCTACCTGTTGGGGGAGGAAGGTCTCCCACCCCAGCTTGAGCTGTTCAGGGAACTGCGCAGAAAAGAGTTTGCACGGCGCCGGGGAGGTGAATGATGAAAGTAGTGACGGTCGGAACCGGCATGGCGGCGGCTGAATTCGTCCAACGGCTCAGGCTGGACGGGTTCGGGGATGAGATTGTCATGTGTAGCGACGAGGGGTTTGCCCCCTATTCGCCCTGCGTAATCCCCTTCTATCTTGCTGGAGAGCCCCTGGACACGGTCTACTGGAAGGGCAAGGACTTCTATGGGCGCTACCGGGTGGAGGCCCGCCTCTCCGACCCGGTGGTCGAGGTGGACACGGAGCAACGCCTGGTGAGGACCGCCAACGGAAGGAACGAGACTTACGACCGGCTGTTCTACGCCGCCGGGGCCCGAAGTTGGTATCCCCGTCCGGAATGGTTGGATACGCGGGGTGTGTTCGGCTTCAAGACCCTGAGCGACATGGTGGCCATCGACCGCTACATCGGGGAACACAACGTCAGGAAGGCAGTGGTCTTCGGCGGCGGCTTCATTGGCGTCGATGCCGCCCTGGCTCTGTGGCACCGCGGTCTGGATATCACCCTGGTGCATCGCAATACGCGGGTACTGTCCCAGATGACCGACGAGGAGGGGGGACAATTCGCTACCCGCAAACTGGCCCAGAAGACCGGCATCCACATTCGCCTGAATACCACGGTCAGCGAAATCTCCGCCAACGGCGGCCAACTCGCGGCAGTGCAGTTCTCCGACGGCAGCACCATGGAGACCGCCATGCTGATCGTTTCCATCGGGGTCGCCCCCAACTCCGAGCCTCTCCGGGGAGATGACAAGGGCGTGCCCGGTGACCCCCAGATGCTGGCTGAATCGGGCATCTACACCGCCGGGGATGTGGCCGTTACCCGGCACGCCGTTACCGGGGCGACCGGCATCTATGCCACCTACCCCAACGCCATGCAACAGGCTCGCACCGCGGCCCGGCACCTGTTGCACGGTGACGGCGCCTTCGGTGGCTCCATCAATACGAATGTACTCAAAAAACACATCGACTTTCCCATCGTGTCAGCCGGGGCGTTCTCCGGCGAGGCGGTCACTTGGCAGCAGGGGGACATCTGGCGGAGAGTGTACCTGAAGGACGGCATGATCAACGGCTACATCATCATCGGAGACACACGCATCTCCGGCTATGTCTACCAGCTCTACCTGTCGCGCAAGCGTGTGGACAGGACCATCAGGGAGATCCTGTCATCGCCGCGGCACGACAGCTATTACCGAAGTATGCTGGGATTGACCATGCCCCTCGCAGCCTAGTGCCTTGTAACGCTGTAGTTAACCGATAAAACCTTAGTTGATTGTTGAATCGCCACAAGTGGCGGGGAATTATACCCACAAGATTAAATATTACTGGGCACTAACCCAGTGCCACCTCAATCTTGTCCCCTTCAAGGACCTTCAGCTTCTTTCCAATGCTCGGCCCGACGATGATCGTACCGTCGTACTGCTGAGGGATTTCGTTCATGACCATGACCGGAAATGTCCCGCTCATGCCCGTTGCCTTGTTGGCCAGCTTCAGCTTTTTGAACGGCGCCTTGTAGAACTCGGTGATATATTTGAACGTGGGCTGGCTGACGGCTACCATGCCGAGAGAGTCGAAACTGCTGCTGGCCTCCCTGTTCGACAGGTTGCCGACGTTCAGCCTGAGAACCCCGGCGGTGTCGTCCTTGCGGGCTAAAACCCCGGCCTGTTGCCCCGATACCGCCGGCGCTTCCGGTTTTGGCAGGAGCGATTCCAGTTTTTTGACCGCAAGGTTGAGGGTGATGGACAGTACCTGGAGATTAATGTTCTTGGTGCACAGGAGGCAGAGCATGGCTCCGGGGAAGGACTTGACGATTATGCGGCCTTCGGCGTAGCGCAGGTCAAGCAGGTCGAGGGTCTGCTCGATTTGCAGTCCATAGGTGCACTCCAACGTCAGGGCCGCGGCTTTTTTGAGGGCTGCGGCATCGATCAACGAGGGAAAGGCGTGCGCATAAACCTCGCCTTTGTCGCTGAAAACGGCGCTGCCGATAACACCTTCAACGCTGTTGATATGCCGCAAGATATCCAGCATGATGCCAATCTCCTACTTGCCGGGAATCAATGCCGCCCTGATTTCTCTTTCGATACTGTCCAGATTGGATTCCGGTTTGATGGCGATGCTGAGATAGTGCTGCTTGGAATCGTACATCAGCAGGTGATAATTTTTTGTCTGCACGGCCGATGCCTTGATCTCCCCCAGCCCCATCAGATCGCCGAAACGGTTGCCGGCAGTGGCCAGGAAAAGCCCCTTGGCGGCCAGTGCCACGGCCTCGACGCTGTTGTCCTGGAGCGGGTTGCCTTCTTTGTCCAGCAGTACCGCGTACGTCACCGCCTCAATATCCTGAAGCCGCGCCGCAAGCTTGCTCATAGTCCGCCGCGGCGTCACGGCCGGGCCCGCAGCGCCGCCCGACCTGAACGTTCCAGCAGTTTCCTCATCCATGCGGCGCAGCGCTTCAAGCAGCAGGTAATCGGTCCGATAATGAATCGTGCAGATGTTGGTGGTTATTTCGGGATGGATACTGAAGATGCCGCCGGGCCACTTGATGATCCGGTAGATGGCCTCCTCACCGGTCTCTTCCCCCAGTTCGGCATGGATGATCTCACCATTGACGAAATAGATGGCGCCCTTTTGTTCGCCGTATTCGACGGTGATGCAGCCCGTGTACCTGTTATGCCCTTTGAGCTGGATGACGTCCGTGAGGGAAAGACCCGCCACGGCGCCCTGGAAACCGTTTATGATATCAGCCATATCTACCGTCCCGCGAGATAAATTGATCAAATGGTGGCAGGCAGGTAAGACCGCATTATTTAAGCTGATTAACGTCGATCTTCCGCTAACGATCAAGTCCCCCTTTAACAAAGGGGAATTCAGGGTGATTTGCACCTTGAGCTTTAAAAGCAAATCTCCTCTGCCCCCTTTTTATAAATGGGGGACCATGTGGCGGAAGATGAGCGTTAATGGAATAATTTAAAACACAACTGCGTGACAAGTTCAAGCGGTAAAATAGCCTGGCGCACACATGAAAAAACCCCGCCGGCAAAGCCGGCGGGGTCGGGGGAAAAAACGAATCCCGCTGTTATTCGCAGAGGTCAACCTTGATGTCCCAGTTCTTGATCTTCATGGTGCCGTTCTTCTCCAGGTTGAGATGCATCTTGAAGGCGCGATCCCACAATTGCGGCTCGTGGCCGACCTTGCGCCTGAGGCAGTCGGCCTTTGCCATCTCGAAGTACTCGCTGAGGATCGGCTTGTAATCCGGATGGGCGCATTTATCGATGATGACCTTGGCGCGGTCGCGCGGACAGAGGCCGCGCAGGTCGGCCAGGCCCTGCTCGGTGATGACGCAGTCCAGGTCGTGCTCGGTGTGGTCGATGTGCGAGCAGTGGGGCACGACGCAGGAAATGCCGGTCGGGTCGGTCTTGCTCGGGCGGCTCGACGGGGTATGCATCATCTTGAGGTAACCGTTGCGCAGGAAGTCGCCGGAGCCGCCCAGTCCGTTGATCATGCGGGTGCCGCCGACCAGGGTCGAGTTGGCATGGGCGTAGATGTCGATCTCCACCGGGGTGTTCATGGCGATGCACCCCAAACGGCGGATCGGCTCCGGTGCGTTGGAGATGGAGAGCGGCCGCAGGGTGATTTTGTCGAAATACTTGTCCATGTTCTCAAAGAATTTAGGGAAACCCGGCGTTGCCGAGAGGGAGAGCGAACAGGAAGATGCGTGGTCCAGCTTGCCTGAATCGAACAGGTCGAGCATGGTGTCCTGGAGCACCTCGGTATAGACGGACAGATTATAGAAGGGGCCTTTGGCCAGGCCGCCGATGACCGCGTTGGCGATGGAGCCGACGCCCGACTGGATCGGCAGCAGGTTGTCCGGCAGGCGGCCCATCTTGACTTCTTGGGTGAAGAAATCGATGATATGGTTGGCGATCGCTTCAGAGGTATCGTCCTGCTCGGCAAAAGCGCGTCCCTGGTCACGGAGTTTTGACTCCACCACCGCCACGATCTTTTTCGGGTCGCAGGGGATCGAGGTGGAGCCGATGCGGGAGCTGGCCTTGGTGATGTTCAGCACCTGGCGGTTCGGAGGGGTGCCGCAGGAAACCAGGTCGTGGATGCCTTCGAACGAGGGCTGGCCGGTGTTGACCTCGATGATGATCTTGTCGCACTGCATCAGGATCTCGGGAATTACGCCGCAGGATGACGTGGGAACCAGTCCGCCGTCCTCGGTGATGGCGGAGACCTCGATGATGGCAATGTCAAGCTTGCCGGTTTCGCTGTCCTTGGTGTAGAAGCCATAGCCCAGATCCTGGGCGAACAGGGAGAGGTGCTTGTCCCCCATGCGGATACGGCCTTCATTGATGCCGGCGGCGATGTTCTTGCCGGTCTGGTACGGCCAGCGGCGGTCGATCATGTCGAGGGTTGCCCAGCGGTCCTCGGTTTCGGCCCCTACCGAGGCGCCGATGAACAGGTTGAACTTCCATTTCCCCTGAAGATTGTTCTTCTCCACATGTTCGGCCAGGGCAATGGGCACCACCTTCGGGTAACCGGCCGGGGTGAAGCCGGACCAGCCCAGGTTCATGCCCGGCTTGAAGAACTGAATGGTTTCTTCGGCCGTCATGACCTTGCTCAAAAGTGACTTGTGACGAACGCGATCTTGCAAAGTACCGTACTCGGACATCTGTTACCTCCCTGTTTGTAATTAGTGTCTACAGGCTCATACCATCCCGAATATTCCACAAACAATCCAACACATAATTCAGGAAACACTCAGCAATTGCAAGGTATTGCGCTAATCTCGACATTATCGGCTCTGAATAGAACCGGATTTTACGCACGCGAGGAAGTTTAGTCAAGTTAAAATGTATACGGCATCTGAATCTCCACCAGGCAATCGCCGGACAATCCCGGCACATCGCGCATGCCCGAAGGTCATGAAACCGGTCAGTCCTGGTAATCGACCGCAATCATGGAGGAACATACCGCTTTCATGTGGGGCACCACTTCCCCGGCATGGTAGGGGTGGACTTGGTAGGCTTGCAGGTCGTCCATGGTGTCGAACTTCGTCACCAGGGCGATATCATAGGAGCGCTCCGAACGAATGACATCGATGCCGGCCTCCAGATGGCGCAACAGGGGGATCTTGCCCTGCATGCTGAGCAGTTTCCCACGGGTAGCGGCGAGGTTGTCAACCGTTGCATCGGACAGCTTGAAAAAGACGATATGGGTGATCATGGCCGGGTAACTCCTTGGCAGATGGCTTGAGGTGGCCCCGAAAGATGGTAATCGGTATACCGCGCCGCGCTGTCGGTGTCAATGTCGCCGTTTCCGGCATCGGCAGCGCTTGCGAATCGCCATTGTTATGATACAATTCTAATCGCAGGCAAATAAATTCGTGGATACGGAGGTCGCCATGCCGGAAAGACTCTTGATACCGTCCGTTGAGATGAGGCTCGGCTCCCTGCTGGAATTCAGCCGCAGGAGAGAGAGGGAAACATCATCCCCTCACAAACGCAAAGCGAGACGAACCATCACCATCTCCCGCGAGTTCGGCTGCGAGGCATACCCTGTGGCGGAACGCCTCCGGGAAGCCCTGGAGAAAAAGTGCGGTGAACCGTGGGTCCTTTTGGATAAAAGCCTCCTTGAGGAGGTTGCCCGCGATAACGACCTGTCCGCCAATGTGATGAACAGCCTGGGCGAGAAGAGCCGTTTTCTGGACGAAATCCTGGCCACGTTTTCTTCGCACTGGAAAAGCGAGAAAGACTATTTCCGGCTGCTGTGCCGCCATGTGCTGTCCCTGGCGGAACAGGGCAATGTGATCATCGTCGGCCGGGGGAGTTCCATTATTACCCAGCCCCTGAAAAACTGTTTCCATTTTCGCCTGTTCGCTTCCCCGAAATTCAAGGTTCACTCCATATCCCGCAGGATGGGCATAGAAGCCGAAGAGGCCGAAAGAATCATCGCCCGGCGGCAGAAGCAGCGGGATAACTTCATCCGCGACTTCCTGGACCGGGATGCCCACGACCTGGGCTTTTACCACCTGATATTCAACAACGACAAAAACGACGTCGCAGCCATCGCCCGCACCATAATGGAGTATGTGACGGCCCCGTAACCGCAATGCCCTTGGCGGGGATTGGTGAACGAAACAAAAAAGGGATGCCGGAAAGCACCCCTTTTTTGTTGGCAAATAGGTTTATCACCCTGTTGCCGATGATCCTTCCGCATCATCGGCGGCTCCGCGGCGAACGGTTCCCTTCGGGCCGCAAGCAGGTCATGGAGCGGCGGAAGATTCCGGCAAGGGACGGAGAAAGACCACATAGGCGCCGCCTCCGCCCAACTCCCGAGGGGCCGGGGCAAATTCAAGCACCATCCCGCGTCCGGCGTCACGCAGCCAAGAGGCAACTGCCTGTTGAAGCACCGGCTCACCCGGCGAATTGATCCCCTTGCCGGTGATGACCAGGGCGGCCTTCTGCCCCATGCGACGTGCCGAATCCAGAAAGCGGGGCAGCGCCGCCAGCGCCTCTTCCCTCGTCAGCCCGTGCAGATCGAGCTGATGGGAAACAGAAATGACGCCGCGCTTCACCTGGCGCAGGCGATTACCCGACAGCGGCTTCAACTCGTCGTCAGCGGGAACAGAATCGGCGAATTTCGTTTCCAGTTTTAAACGGCCGATCTCCTGCAAAAACAGCTCCGAGGATTCCCGGTCGTCGCCTGTGGGCTGCAGGAAGGAAGATCGAGCCGACTCACGGAGAGCAGTGCCGCTCCTTTTGACCTTTTCCGCGCCCCCTTGAGGAACGTCCAGCGTTTTCACGCCGGCCATGGCACGCCGGAACAGCTCGGTTTCGCCTCCCCCGGCCGGCACCGGCCGGTCCCGCCCATCACTCCCCTTGCCGCCGTCCTGCTCTGCATGCAACGCCTTTACATCCGCCATAGCCCGCAGGAACACGTCACTTCCCTCCTCAACCGGCTCTGCTTCGCGGGCGGGCCGTTGAGGTGGGGCATCCGGTTCCTTCCGGGAGATATCCATCCCTTTCAAGACAGTGAAATGGGTGGCGCGAAACCGGTCAACCGCTGCCGGTTTTTCCTGGCGTTTCTTTTTACCCATCAGTCCCTGGCCACCAAGGTGATTTCAATACGGCGGTTCTTGGCGCGCCCCTCCTTGGTGGCATTGTCGGCCACCGGCTTGAACTCGGAAAAGGCCGCTGCGGAGAGGTTGGCCGGATCGAGCCCCTGCTGTTGCAGGTATTTGGCGACGTTGATGGCACGTGCTGCCGAAAGCTCCCAGTTCGAAGGGAACTGGGCCGACCTGATAGGGATGTTGTCGGTGTGCCCCTCGATACGGATCGACTTATCCTTGACCTCTTTCAGGGTCGGGACCATCTTGAGCAGGATGGCTATCCCATCCGGCTTGACGTCTGCCTTGGCGGAATCGAACAGGATAGCGGCCTCCATGTTGACGGTCAATTTTCCCTTCAATTCCGAGATGGTCACCTGCCCTTGGGCGATCTCGCTCTTCATGTTATCCAACAGATGTTCGTAAGTGCTGCTGACTTCTTTCACCTTCTCTTCCTTGGCCTTTTGGAGAGCGGCAATCTCATCGCCGAGCTTTCTGTTCTCCTCTTGCAGATCAGCCACCTTCTGGCGCAACTCGCTGATATTCTTGGAGAGGGTATCGGATTTGGCTTTAAGCACCTGTTCCAGTTCACTCTTATCCTTGGCGAGCGCCTGATTCTCCTTGACCAGTCCGGCCGCATCGGCCTTCAGCTTGTCAAACTCGGCCTTCAACGCGCTATTATCGGCAGAGAGCTTCCCGTACTGCTGTTTCAGATCCCCAAGCTCGCCCGACAGGGCTTTGGCTTCATCCTCCTTCAACCGGTACTTGCCTTGGGTAACACAACTGCTCAAAGCAAGGGCCATCAGGCCCGCCAATACGAGATATATGATTTGTCTCACTACACTCGACCTCCTTGGGATTTTTCTGCGGCACTACCGGCTGGCGGCCTTTCTGCTGAGAGAGATCAAGATCATATCCAAAACCGTTTTCTGCCGCGCCTCGAACTTGTTGAGCACCGCCAGACAAGTGCCCATTGGACAGAGTTCGTGAAGAAAATCGGCATCCCGGCCGGAAATGATCACCACCCGGTTTTTGTCCATCCCCGACTGAGTGGCGAACGAAAGCAATTTCAAGCCATCCATGGCCGGCATCTCCAAGTCGATCAGCAGCAGGTCATAGCCACCGGTCATGATGGAGTTCAAGGCCGTTACCGGACTGTTGCAGATATCCACCTGTAGCAGAGGATAGGCGTTATGGATGTACTCTGCCAGGAACTCGGTAAAGGCCTGATCGTCATCTATCAGTAATATTCTACCCATAACTTTATAATATAGTCGATTTTACGGTACTCATGAAACAAAAAAAACAGGGAGTCGGCGGGGATGCCATGCCTATTTCAAATCAGGGACGAAATCAACGCGGCAAGGATTGAGGCGACGAAGGCGTACCGTGTAGTACGTTGAGAAGCAGAAAACGAGCCCGCTAGACATTATGTCCAGGATAGCGCCTTGATTTTGAATCGGAATTACTTGATGACGCGCGAGGCATTGCTTAAGACCGTGAAAGGGAGATTAATTCCCAACTCACGGGCAGCGCGCATGTTGATGACCAACTCGATACGGCGGGGGGAGACCAACGAAAGAGGGTTCTGCCTGGTGCCTTCCAAAATGCGGGCTGCTATGTCGGCAGCAACGTGCCCCTGCTCTTCGGGATTGATTTCAAGCGACATGAGCGCGCCTATTTCGGCAGCGCCGGGCATTGTGGCAAGTACCGGGATGTTGCGGGTCTTGGTGCGGGCGATGATTTTGCCGAACTGCCGGGACACCAAGCCGCTTTCCGTAGCGAAGACGACGTCGGAATGGTCGAGCAGGGAAGGAAGGGCCGCCTCCAGGGCAGCGGCTGAGGCAACGTTTGCCTCCACCACGATCATGTCGTGCCGGGGAGCAAATTTCTTGATCTCATCAAGTTGCTGCTGCGATCCGACCTCGCGGGAGTTGTAAATGACGCCGATCCGCCGCGATGGCTTGATGTACTCCCGGCTGTCCTTGAACGTCTTGATCAAGGTGATCAACGGCACCCGCGAACTGACACCGCACATACCCCGGTGCGGCCCGTCGGAGACGAAGACGTCAACGGACACCACCGGAATCCCGTCCGATTCCTTCATGGCCGTGAACGCAGCCGGCGCCCCGTAGGCCACGATCAGGTTCGGGCGGTAGGCCTTGAATTTCCTGATCGTCCTGGACCAGGAGGGCGGATCGGGATTCGGCACCTGCAGAAAGATATCCACATTGGCCGAGGTATAGCCCAAAGCGGCCAGGGACTTGATGAAGGCTTGGTGCGCCTCCCGGTAGCGCGGTTGGTCGCTGCTCATGACGGCGGCGATGACCTTGCCGGCGGCGTGGCAATCCAGAGGTCGGCACGCCAGGAGAAGGAGCATCAGCGCTATGAAGAGGATTCGTTGGCGCATACCATCCACTACCACCGCGAAGTTAACGATAGCATCGTCGTATGGACCGGAGTTGGAGTTTCGGAAGTTTGTCCATCACCATCTCTTTTAGAACTCCAGGCAACCATCAGCCTCCCTGGATACCCTTGGTGGTCGTACGAATGAAACGCTGCACGATCGGGTTGACGCTTTTCCGTATCTGGTCCGGCTTGCCGGTCTCGATGATCTCCCCCTGGTGCATCATGGCGATGCGGTCGGACAGGTACAGGGCAAAATTCAGGTCATGGGTGACAATGATCGTCGTATTTCCGGTCCGTTTTTTCAGGGAGAGGAGCGTCTCCGCCAACTCGTCGGTGGTCACCGGGTCCAACTCGGCGGTCGGCTCATCGTAGAGGACCAGATCCGGCTCCATCGCCAGGGAGCGGGCTATTGCGACCCGCTTCCGCATGCCGCCCGACAGCTCCGAGGTCTGTAACCCTTCACGACCTTCCAGCCCCACAATGGCCAGTTTTTCGGCGATAATCCCGCCAATGCGGGCCTCGGGATAGACGCGATGCTCCCGCAGCCAGAGCCCCACATTCTCGGCGACGGTCAACGAGTTGAACAGGGCAGAGGATTGAAACACCATGCTGCTGCGGAACGTTTGGGGCAGCAGTTTGCCATTCTGGAACACCGGATGGCCGTTAAAGTAGATCTGACCGCTATCGGGCGTTTCCAGGCGGATGATGTGCCGCAGCAGGATGCTCTTGCCGGTGCCGGAGGGACCGATGATCGAAAAGGTCTCTCCCGATGCAATGTCGAGGTCGATATCTTTCAGGACATGGTTGCTGCCAAAAGACTTATTCAGTTTTTCAATTCGGACATCGACACCGTGAACAGGCATGGAGGACTCTCGGATAAAATTTGAATGCAGTATGCATGCCTGCCAAATTCAGAACAGGCACCATGATCTGTTGGCAGCATAACGCCTATGCCGAGGAACGGATAGGGGCAGATCCGGCTGTCCACAAATACCAGCGTCTCTGCCGTCCGCCCCTGGCCAATGGTTTCTTGTCCGGAGTTTCCGGATGGAAACTATTTTGCCTTATCGTGCTTATTGCTCCGCAGCATGTTGCTCAAGACAACGCAGACTAAAATGACGATCAGGATAAATCCTATGAAAATCCAATCGGCGGTGCTGAATCCGAACATTACCGGCTCCTCCTGAAGGTTTCCGCCGCCTCGTTCACCATGCCCAACTCCTGGTAACAGGTCCCCAGCAGGTAATAGACCTCACCCATGGGGAACTGCTCGACAAAGAAGGGGTCCGCCAGGACATCTTCAATAATGGCGGCGGCCTCGTCGTTGCGTCCGGCGTTGCGCTCCTCCAGCGCCACCGCAAGGGCCGTCAGATAATCCAGGGGGGAAACCAGCGGGAGCTTGCCGGCCAGGATCGCGGCGATGCGGGCAGCAAGCGGCGCCCGTTTGCCCTCCGCCAACCCGGGCAGCGACTCGGCCCAGACCCCGGCCGCCTGGTCGTAGCGCCCCACGACGTACAGCGCCTCACCGTATTCGTAGGCAACGCGGCTGTCGGGGGAACCCAGCTCCAGGGCCTTCTTCAGATGCCTTTCCGCCCCGTACCAGCTTCCCACGGCCTGCTGCAGCGCGTCGAGGCGCGAACCCCTGTCGGCGAAGGTCCGGCCTATCTCCACCTGCAGACCGGCGTTGGACGGATCGAGCAGGGCAAGGATCTTGAGGCACGTGATCTTGCGATCCAGATAAGCGCTGTCCAGCTCTTTTGCATCCATCATGATGACCTGTCCGCCCAGTTCGGAGACGATATGGGGATAGGCCTCCTTCAACACGGCGGCGTACTCGGCGGCATGGGCGCATTCGGGATCGAGTCGCAGCGCCTGGTAGATGCCGCGACCCACCATGTCATAGTCGGGCCCTTCCTGCTGCATTGATGCAAGATCCTCATCCAGGAGCGGGATGGGAGGCTTGCCGTCCCAAGGAATGGCCACGCGGCCGTCGCGGCCGCTCAAGGTATAACCGGCGGGTGGCGTAACGTAACTGATGCCGCCCAGCGGTGTGGGTGTCGAATCTTCCGAGCTGTTCATCTGGTCTCCTGCTCCCTCCCGGGAAAGGTATCTATTCCGGCATGCACGCCGATCATCTTGTAGATCTGCACCTCGTCCCACGGCTCGTCCAGAACACCGTCGTGGATGGCCCAGCTTCGCCCGCGCACGCTGCGCTCCTGACCTGGCATGCGGAAGGGGGTGGAACCGTTCAACCGGGCATGATAACGGCCTCCCGGTAGAAATTCCCGGTCGATCTCCATCATCAGGCGCTTGCCGCGCAGGTAGTCGAAACCGTATCTCTCGTAGCGGATGGCGTTATCGTAGCTCAACGGTTCGGCCACGATAATCTCCATTCCCAAGGCATCGGTAAATCGCTCCAGCAGCGGAAAAAACTCGGCAAACAGGCGCAATCCGCGACGGGTCTGGTTGGGAAACAGGCCGTCCTGCATGGCGCGCAGTTCTTCGGGCAGGTTGCGTCCCCGGGAGGCAAACCAGTTCCTTCTGCCGTTTTCGTCCACGTCCACATCGTACCGGGGCGCAGCCGGATCGCAGATGATGCAGAAGGAAAGCTCCATCTGGTGGTACTGGGTATCGGCCAGTTCGAGAAAGAAGACCGTATCGGCATCATCCGGCCGGGCACGAACCTCGATACGCAGAAGCGCAAGTCCGGAGGGCGCGATGATGGTGGCAAGGCGTTCCCCTGCCGCGTTATGGAGCCCGTCAGCGGCCAGCCCCACTAGTTGGCGCAGACGCAAGGGCACGAGCAAAGCGTACAGCGCTTCTTTTTCATCCTTACCCAACCGGTTGACGGCCAACAGCGATTGCAGCGGCCGTCCGGCTGCATCGAGCAACTGGCTATTTCCCGGAAGTTTTGCCATAGGTTCCAACTATACCGGGAAAGATGGCCGCCCTGATCCGCGCAATACTTTTTTCCACCGCATCGAGGGCTTGGTTGCGCTCATATTCCTCCGACCAGTGCATGGCATCCAGCAAGGCCCGGTGGGGGTAGCCCAACGGCTCGATCTTTTTGACAAAGGCAGCCGGCAGGCGGGGGTTGAGCTCGACGCCGTTCATAACCGCCCAGGCCATGGTCCAGGCACGGGTCGTGTTCATCAGGTCGTATCCGCCTCCGCCCAGCGCAACCCAGGGAATCTTGAGCGCCTTGAGCTTGCGCATGATATAGCCGTAGCTGTGGGTCGTAATCTCAAGCCTGGTCAGCGGGTCGGTGCGAAAGGCGTCGGCGCCGATCTGGGTGACGATGACATCCGGGTCATAGGCCGCTATGAGGGGATAGGCCACTTCATCGAAGGCCTTCATGTAGAGGGCGTCGTCGGTGTGCGCGATCAGCGGCACGTTAACCGAATAGCCCCGGCCCCTGCCATGACCGATTTCATTCTCAAAGCCGGTTCCGGGAAAGAAATAGATGCCGCTTTCGTGCAGCGAGATGGTCAGAACCCGGTCTGTGTCGTAGAAACCTTCCTGCACTCCGTCGCCGTGGTGGGCGTCGATATCCAGATACACGACCCGCCGTCCCCGCGCCACCAGCCAGTTGATGGCAAGTACGGCATCGTTTACGTAGGAAAACCCCGAGGCTCTGGCCCGATGGGCATGGTGCCAGCCGCCGGCCAGGTTGAAGGCGACATCGAACCCCTCCTCTTCCACCAGGCGGGCCGCCTCGAAGGTCGCCCCTGCTCCCAGTGCCGCGCAATCGTAAAGTCCTTTGAAAACCGGACAGTCGGCATCGCCCAGGCCAAAGCGGAAGTCGGCCCGAGGTTCATCGGAGGTGCTGAACTCCTTGAGGCGCGCCACATATTCAGGGGCATGAAAGGTCAGCACCAGTTCGTCGTCGATCGGACGGCAGTCGCGGATCTCCATCCCCGGCAGCTTCAGCAGCCCGTAAGCTTCCATCAGGTCCCGTACGAGTCGATAGCGCTGTAACTTGAACGGGTGGTCGTCCCCGTAGCTGAAATTTCCGAACAGGGGCGAATATATCAGGGCAGTGCGTCTGGCCGGCACAACGACTCCTTTGTTGAATGGCACGCAAGACCCCGGCATCATGCCTTATTTTTTGGCGTTCGTCTATCAGGTTGTTGAAAAACGTCATGAGGAGGCTGGTATGCAAGGCGCAAGCGAGTGAGGAAGCGAGGCGTACCCCTTGGTACGTTGAGCTTTTGAACGAGCGGCAACGCCGCAGACCAGCCCCGCAATAGATTTTCAACAACCTGCTACGGGGAAAACCGAGTGAATCCGGCTTGGTTATCGCGAGAAGGCCCGGTATGCCACGTTGCCCGGAACACGGCGGAAGGTGGTCAGGCAAGCATGCGGGAGGTGAGGCGCAGAATGCACTGGGAGAGGTCCGGGTCGCTGATCATCTTCAGGGCCTTGTTGACCGGCAGCACCGCGCGTTTCCGCCAATCCATCTCCGGCCATTTTTTCAGCACGGTCGTGACCTTCAGAGGATAGATATAGAGCGTCTTCTCCCCTTTGCGTCGGCAGAGCACGCGGAATCCGGGGAGGCAGCTCCCGATGGTCCCGGCCTCCTCCATGGCCTCCATGACGGCCACATCCTGCCGGGACATGTCCGGCTCCGGCTGCCCCTTGGGGATGATCCAGCGGGTCTGGGCGGTATTGGTCACGATCACGAGGTGCAGACGCCCCCCGCGAAACAGGAAGGGGAGCGCTCCGACCTGGTAATCCAGGGCCGGCCCTTCGGGAATCCCATGTATGGCGAGGGAGATGTTCTTGTAGGCCTCCATCTCCGTGATTTCCTGCCCCAGGTAGTCCGGCTTCTCGAAGCGTTCGCTTTCCTCGACCGAAGAAAACCCCACCTCGGCGACAAGCAGCGGTTCCAGATCACCCAGATAGCGGTCCACCTCCATCCGGCACGAACCGTGATCCACCAGCGAGCGGACCTTTTCCAGCCGCCGCCCCTCGGTGGAAGGCCACAGCGCGTGAAACTGCCGTGGCGAGATATTGACCTCGGTCTCCCGACGCATGGGCCCGGCCCCCTCCTTGACGGCGAGAAAGTACTTGTCACCGAGCTGCCGGATGCGCACCTCCATGTGCTCGTCGTGGGCCAGGTACCCCTGCAGGATCGGCGTCCCGCCCTGCAATCCGTCAGGCAGGGACTTTACCAGGAATTTCCGTTCGATCTCGACCATGGTCATGGACCCGCCAGGGAAAGGATCTCGCCGCACAGCGCGCGATATGCCATCGCTGCCGTGCTGGCGTGGGAATACGCCAAAAGCGGCATCCTGTGCAGGCCCATCTTTTCCACATCCGCGGAAAACGGGATCACTGTCTTCAGGAAACCCGGATACGATACCGGAAGGTCGTCCATGATCTCCCGGTGCATCCTGTTCCGCTTCTGGACCATGGAGAAAAACGGGCGGAGCATCCCGTCGGGCAGATCCTCGTCCCGGAAGAAACCGGCCAGTTGATCCAACGTCCTCCGTGAAAGCACGGTCGGAATGACCGGCACCAGTATCGCGTCCGATGCCCGGAACACGTTCTCCGAGAGGAGCGTGATGTTCGGCGGGCAGTCCATGAGGATCACGTCGTAATCGGGCTTGAACTCCTCCAGCACCTTCCTGAGCTGCTTGCGGCGCTTCGCCATGCCGTCGAGCAGGATGTCGAAATGGCGGTAGCCGAGGTTAGAGGGGATGATGTCGAGACCGGGGAAGTCGGACTCTCGGATGTTCCTGCGAAGCCCCTCGGCCAGGGAGTCCGCGTCGCGCATGCGGAACTTCTCCGCGCTGGCCACGCGGAAATAAAAGGTGGCAGCCCCCTGGGGGTCCAAGTCCAGAAGAAGGGTCCGGCGCCCGGCCTCGCGAAGCGCAAACGCCAGGTTGACCGCAAGGGCCGTCTTCCCCACCCCGCCCTTGATGCTGTAAGAAGAGAGTATTTTCATTGTCGTGCGGACCTGCTCATATAGTTAGTTTCCGTCCGGAAAGGGTTCTTTTCCGCCCATTCGGCGTCAATCTTCGGGCTTGCTTGTGCGGCGCACCGATATACGTCTCCGCGCAATCCCTCGATTTCCTGGCCTGGACGACAACGAGCACAGCGAGTTGGACCGCGAAGGCGCTCCGAAGGAGGCGACCGTAAGGTTGAGTCAAAAATCCCTCCTTTCCGGATGAAAACTAGTTAGAAACCGGCTGCTTGAAGGTATGCTTGAAGGCTGCGGCCGTCGAGCCGCCGCAGAACCCTTCCAGGGCCTCGTCGATAAGGCCGCGCGCCTGTTGCTGCCTGCGGTAGAGGACGGCGACGAGCCCCCCCACCCCCAGGGCGATCTTGGACCCGGACCGTTTTTGCTCCCAATAGTTCATGAGTGATCTCTGCTGCACCAGGGCATCGTTAAACTCGCCAAGACGGTTTTGCAGCCGGCGCAGCAACCTCAGCATCTCCGCCCCCTCTTCCTTGGGAAAGAGTTCGGCGAAGAACTCCATGAGATAGCGCAGCCTCTTGCACTCGATACGGAGCCGGTGCACCGCCTCATCCGGCGTCTCGGCCCCGATCCCCGCCGCGATCCCGCGGATCTTCAGGTACCGCTTGTAGATGCGGCGGAAGACCAGCGCACCCACCGGGAGGCCGGCAGCCGGCGAAGGCTCGTGGTGGGTCTCCGGGGAAAAATACTCCGCCACCTCACGGAGAAGCCGGCGGGTGGACGCTGCACGCATCTTCGAGACAGTCCGCCGCACCTCCCGTTCCCGCTCCGTCGAAAAATCTCTGAACATCCCCTCCAGGGCCGGACGGAGCACCGGGGGCAGCAGCCCCATATATTCGTCCCTCGCCAAGAGGTACACATCCAGGTCGCGCAGCCGGTTGGTCTGCCGGGCGAGATCACCGAGGATCTTGCGCATGCGCCGAGTATCCTCGGCCGGATACACGTCCTTCACCAGACTCAGCACCGACCGCGCCTTTCGCAGGCAGATTCGGTAATCGTGGAGAAATTCCGTGTCAAGGTCATTCACTATACCCGGCACGTTGCGTTCGGCGATCTCCAGGATCGCACATACGATTCGTCCCAGGGCCTCCCGGGCCGGCGTATCCATCTCAAGGCCAAAGACGGGCCGCAGGGTGTACTTCCGGGGCACGCGGCCAACATGCCGCAGCAGGGTCTCCACAGGACCGTCCCCGGACGTCCGCGCGCCACGCCGGACAAGGTGCTCCACCACCCGTGCGGTCTCTGCTTCATACCCGAACAGGGGCAGCACGCGGCAGGAATGGAGCAGATCCTCGTCCCTCCGTTTCCCCGCGGAAACCGAAGACCATTCCAGCCGGCACACGATCTTTCCCACACTATTGCGAACATCGCACCGGCGCAGGCGAAAGGTCCCCTCCGCCACCGGTGCGAGCCCTCTCAGCCCGAGCATCCGCTCCAGCCTTGCCCGCATCGCCCCGGTCTCAAAATCTCTCCAGAATCGCCGCCTGGTCCCGGCCCGTTCCTCGCACAGCGCCGCCCCCAGCCAGCCCCCCTCGCGGGCGCACAGGTGATACGCCCCGCCGGAGCTGTAAAGAATGTGCCCGCCGAACCACAGGCCCCACTCGAACGTATCCCAGAACGCCAGGGTCTGCGACTCCTGCGGGTGGATATCCACATCCCATTCCTCCTGCAGGCACTCCGGCCCAAAACCGCCTGGGAGCGTCAAACGAACCGATTCCTTGTTCTGCACCCTACCCCCCACCGTCCGAACCCTGGAAAACGGTTACCCGCTGCCATCCCATCCCCATACCTGCAATTTTATCGCAAAAACTGAGATGTGCTTGATGCGGGCTTCCGATTTATTTTTAACACCCCGGAGACCGGTGCGTTGAAAGTCAAGGCTTCTTGAGTGGTGCCTTGGCGCTCTCGGGCGGATTCTTGCCCAGTTTTTCCTCTACCGCCAACACGATGTACTCATTCATGCTGACGCCAACCTCGGCAGCTTCCTTTTTAATGCTCTTGCGCACCGATTTTTTCATGCTTACGAGGAACTTGGTCAGCTTGTCGTCCTTCGGTGCCTTCGGCTCTTTCTCTGCTTTTGGTGCTTTTGGTGCTTTTGGTGCTTTTGGTGCTTTCGGTGCTTTCGGTGCTTTCGGTGCTTTCGGTGCTTTCGCAGCCTTGGGGGCCTTCGGTTCAGCAACCTTCATGTCGATCTTTTCCGGCTTTGCTTTTTTTACTTTTTGTACCGTTGTCTCATCAACCTTTTTGTCCTTTTTCTTTTTCTTCGCTGCGGCCGCCTTGTCTATCGCCTGTTCTTCAGCAGGTTTCATTACGTCGGGTTTCGTTTTTTTGTCTTTCATGGTCCTCTCCTCGTGATTGGCATCTGCTTTTACATGGGCAATGTATCTGCCATAATAGTTATTATAACTATAATACTTATAATAGTAAATGCAAGGCTTCGTTTGCAACGCGTGCGGGCGAACCCGCCACAGGCACTCGTATTCTTCGGGCCGGAATTTCTTTCGCGGCAGGTTGATAATTTATGAAGTAGCGATAGAATCGAAGTAAACGTAAAAGTGCCGGCCTAAGCGGCAGCGGAGAGGCAACGAACCAGGGAGGGGCAAACATGCAAGTGACGCGAAGACAGTTTTTCAAAATCTCCGCCGGGGGACTGGGGGGGGTCCAGCGTTGCGATGCTGGGCTTTTCGTCCGTGGATGCGCTGGCCGAAGTGCGCGAGTTCAAGCTGGCCCGCAGCAGCGAGACCCGCAACACTTGCCCCTACTGCTCGGTAAGCTGCGGCCTGATCATGCACAGCCTGGGGGACCGGGCAAAAAACGCCGAACCGGCGATCTTCCACATCGAGGGAGACCCGGACCATCCGGTGAATCGCGGCACCCTCTGCCCGAAAGGCGCGGGGCTCGTGGACTTCATCCACAGCGAAAGCCGGCTCAAGTACCCGGAATACCGCGCCCCAGGTTCTAACGAGTGGAAGCGCATCTCCTGGGACGAGGCATTCACGAGGGTAGCCCGGTTGATGAAGGACGACCGGGATAAGAACTTCGTTGCCAAAAACACCGCCGGCGTCACGGTCAACCGCTGGCTCACCACCGGTTTCCTGGCAGCCTCGGCCTCAAGCAACGAATCCGGCTACATCACCCAGAAGGCCATCCGCTCTCTGGGCATCCTGGCGTTCGACAACCAGGCCCGGGTCTGACACGGACCAACGGTGGCCAGTTTGGCCCCCACATTCGGGCGCGGTGCAATGACCAACCACTGGGTGGATATCAAGAACGCCAACGTCATCATCGTCATGGGCGGCAACGCCGCCGAGGCCCACCCCTGCGGCTTCAAATGGGTAACGGAGGCCAAGGCCCACAATCACGCCACGTTCATCGTGGTTGACCCCCGCTTCACCCGTTCGGCATCGGTGGCCGACTTCTATGCGCCGTTGCGCACCGGCACGGACATCGCATTCCTGGGCGGGGTGATCAACTACCTGCTCTCCCACGACAAGATCCAGCACGAATACGTCAAGGCCTACACCAACGCCACCTTCCTCGTCAACGAGGGGTACAAATTCGACGAGGGCCTGTTTTCAGGCTACAACGAACCGGGGCGCACGTACGACAAGGCCACCTGGTCCTACGAACTCGGGACGGACGGCTTTGCCGCGGTGGACGAGACCATGCAGCACCCCCGTTGCGTGCTGCAACTGCTCAAACTGCATTACTCCCGCTACACGCCGGAGGTGGTGTGCAACATCTGCGGCACGCCCAAGGATAGCTTCCTCAAGGTGTGCGGGATCATCGCCGCCACCTCGGCGCCCGACCGCACGCTGACCTTTATGTACGCCCTGGGGTGGACCCAGCACACGGTGGGATCGCAAATGATCCGCACCGCGGCCATGGTGCAGCTCCTGTTGGGCAACATGGGCATGGCGGGAGGGGGGATGAACGCCCTGCGGGGCCACTCCAACATCCAGGGGCTCACCGACCTTGGGCTGTTGTCCGACCTCCTGCCGGGCTACCTTACCGTGCCACACGAAAACGAGGCCGACTACCGGGCCTATGTGGACAAGCGAACCCTCAAGCCCACGCGTCCCGGCCAGATGTCCTACTGGCAGAATTATCCCAAGTTCCACGTCAGCCTGATGAAGTCCTGGTTCGGCGACATGGCTACCAAGGAGAACAACTGGTGCTTTGACTGGCTGCCCAAGCTGGACAAGGTGTACGACGTGCTCCAGGTGTTCGAGCTGATGTTCCAGGGCAAATTGAACGGCTACTTCTGTCAAGGCTTCAATCCCCTGGGTGCGTTCCCCAACAAGGCCAAGCTGAGCAAAGGCCTGTCCAGGCTGAAGTACCTGGTGGTGATCGACCCCCTGGCCACGGAGACCTCGTGCTTCTGGGAGAACCACGGCGAATACAACGATGTGGACCCGGCCGCGATCCTGACCGAGGTGATCCGCCTCCCCTCCACCTGTTTCGCCGAGGAGAACGGTTCCCTCACCAACTCCGGACGGTGGCTGCAATGGCACTACAAGGGCGCCGACCCGCCGGGAGAGGCCAAGCCCGACGTTGACATCATCGCCGGCATCTTCCTCAAGCTGCGGGAGCTGTACCGAAAGGAGGGTGGCCCCTTCCCCGACGCGCTCATGAACCTCACCTGGGATTACAAGATCACCCACGCGCCCGCGCCCGAGGAGCTGGCCATGGAGTACAACGGCAAGGCCCTGGCCGACCTGGCCGACCCCAAGGACCCGACCAAGGTCCTTCTGAAGAAGGGACAGCAATTGGACGGCTTTGCCCAACTCAGGGACGACGGCTCCACTGCCTGCGGCTGCTGGATCTATTCGGGGGCATGGACGGAGAAGGGGAACATGATGGCCCGGCGGGACAACTCCGACCCCTCGGGCCTGGGCAATACCGTCAACTGGGCATTCGCCTGGCCGGCCAACCGGCGCGTCCTCTATAACCGCGCCTCCTGCGACCCGGCCGGCAAGCCCTGGGACCCGAACCGCAAGCTCGTCTGGTGGGACGGAGCCAAGTGGACCGGCGTGGATGTGCCCGACTTTAAGCCGGACTCTCCTCCCAACGAGGGTATGAACCCATTCATCATGCAACCCGAGGGAGCAGGAAGGCTGTTCGCCCTGGACAAGATGGCGGAAGGGCCGTTCCCCGAACACTACGAACCGTTCGAAACCCCCATCGACACCAACCCCCTGCACCCAAGGGTGGTCAGCAACCCGGCGGCGCGGGTGTTCAAGGACGACTGGGAAATGTTCGGCAAGAGCAAGGAGTTTCCCTACGCCGCCACCACCTATCGCCTCACCGAGCACTTCCACTTCTGGACCAAGCACACCAGGCTGTCTGCCATCCTGCAACCGGAACAGTTCGTGGAGATCGGCGAGGAGTTGGCAAGGGAAAAGGGGATCAAGGACGGCGACCGGGTCAAGGTGTGGTCCAACCGGGGTTTCATAAAGGCGGTGGCGGTGGTGACCAAGCGCATCAGGCCACTCACGGTCAACGGCAAGACCGTCCACCATGTGGGCATCCCGTTCCACTGGGGCTTCAAGGGCGTTGCCAAGAGCGGCTACCTGGCCAACACCCTGACCCCCTTCGTTGGGGACGCGAATTCCCAGACGCCGGAATTCAAGTCGTTCCTCGTCAACATAGAAAAGGCATAGGAGGTGGATCATGGCACTGCAATCACTTGATATCATCCGCCGTTCCGCCACCACCACCCCCTCGCCGGGCCAGCGCCGGACCATGGAAGTGGCCAAGCTGATCGACGTCACCAAGTGCATCGGCTGTAAGGCCTGCCAGGTGGCGTGCATGGAATGGAACGATACCCGCGACGCCATAGGCCAAAACCATGGTGTGCTCGACAACCCGATGGACCTGACCGAGAACTCCTGGACCGTGATGCGCTACGCCGAGGTGGAAACCGACCGGGGCCTGGAATGGCTGATCCGCAAGGACGGCTGCATGCATTGCGGAAATCCGGGCTGCCTCAAGGCCTGCCCGGCACCCGGTGCCATTGTCCAGTACAAAAACGGCATCGTGGATTTCCAGGAGGAGAACTGTATCGGCTGCGGCTACTGCATTGCCGGATGCCCGTTCAACATCCCCCGCGTGTCCCGGAAGGACGGCAAGGTCTACAAATGCACCCTCTGTTCCGACCGGGTGACGGTGGGTCTGGAACCGGCCTGCGTCAAGACCTGCCCCACCGGCGCCATCGTGTTCGGCAGCAAGGACGACATGCTCCACCACGCCGAGGAACGGATCACGGACTTGAGGGAACGGGGATTCGCCAAGGCCGGGGTCTACGATCCACAGGGGGTGGACGGCACCCACGTGATCTACGTGCTGCACCACGCCGACAAGCCTGAGATCTACAACGGCCTCCCCAAGGATCCCACCATCGGGCCGATGGTCGAGATTTGGAAGGGGGTCACCAAGCCGCTGGCCTCCCTTGCCCTCGGCGCGCTCGCCGCCGGCGCCTTTTTCCATTATGTGACCAAGGGTCCCAACGAGGTCTCGGAAGAGATCGAGAAGGAGTTCAAGGATGATACGAGATCCTGAGAAATTAGACCGTTATACGGCCCCCGAGCGCGTCAATCACTGGCTGGTGGCGATGACCTTCATTCTCCTGGCGCTCTCCGGACTGGTGCTGTTCCATCCACTCTTTTTTCCCCTGAGCCAGCTCTTCGGCGGCGGCGTCTGGACGCGCATCCTCCACCCCTTCATCGGTGTAGTCTTGATCTGCTTCTTCGGCAGCATGTTCTTCAGATTCCGGAGGTTGTGCATCATGACGGCGGCCGACTGGGAGTGGCTGGCCCATTCCCGCGAGATGATGAACGGCGACGACCGGAGCTTGCCCGAGTCGGGCAAGCTGAACGGCGGCCAGAAGCTCCTGTTCTGGCTGCTGGTTGCCTGCATGTCGCTGCTCATCCTGTCCGGCATCGTCATGTGGCGCGCCTATTTCTCGTTCCTGTTCCCGGTGGCCGTCATCCGCTTCGCCGCGGTCGTGCATGCGGCCACGGGGGCGGGAATGATCGCGCTGATCATCGGCCACATCTACCTGGCCATATGGACCAGGGAGAGCATCGGCGCCATGCTGTACGGCAAGGTCAGACGCGCTTGGGCGAAACAGCATCACCCGGCATGGTTTCGGGAGATAACGGGAGGACGCAAATGAACACCGAAGACCGCATCCTTGAGCCGGGCCGGATAGAAGCCCCGTTCGGGGAGATCCGTTTCCTCTCCCTCGCCGGTCGCGACCTGTTCACGCGACGCGCCGACCGTTTCCGGTTCCTTTCCCCCGGCCATCCCCTGGGGAAGTACCTGGACTTCCTGGCGCTCTTGGCGGACGCGCAGCAGGAGGCCCAGGACCGGTTCCCTTCCCTGCCCCCGCCCGATGCCAGGGAACTGGCGCTCTGCCGCGAGCACGGCATGCCGCTCCTGGACACCCGTTCCCGCCTCCGGAATCCGGCCTGGCGAACCGCGCTGACGCTGATCCTGCGCCGGATGAGCGAGGCCGACCTGCCGAAGGCTGCACGCAAGACCGCCGCCGGCCTGATGTCTGTGGATGAAAACCGGCTGGAGGAGATGGCGGACGGAATACTGTCGGGCGATCCTGCGGCCACCCCTCCCAAAGAACTCCCCTTCATCGCCGCAGCCTTGCAGGTCTACTGGGTGCGCATGGCCTCCATGGTCGGTGAAGACGCCTTTGCCAAGCTGGAACCGGCTGGGGTATGTCCGGTGTGCGGGTCATTCCCGGCCACCGGCATCGTGCACGCCAACGGGACCGAGAAGGGGTTGCGCTACCTCTGCTGCTCCCTCTGCGCCTCCCGGTGGCACATGGTGCGGGTCAAGTGCAGCAACTGCGAGGCCACCCAAGGGATCAGCTACTATAGCCTGGAGGGGTCGAACGGCGCGGTCAAGGCGGAAAGCTGCGATGACTGCAATACCTACCTGAAGCTGTTGTACCTCGGCAAGGACGACGCTATGGAGGCCATGGCCGACGATCTGGCCACCCTGTCACTGGATATGTTGATGGACAAAGCAGGCAAGGCGCGCAGCGGCCCGAACCTGTTCTTTCATCCCGGTTGCGAGGCGAAGCAGGCCTGAGGCAGGGCCGGGGGACTTCAAGGCTTCCCCCCTTGTTAAGGATGGTTGAGGTGGGTCAAATTTAAAAATCACTTTGAAATAGGGGGTTTTGCGAAATGGGTCGGAGTGTCCATTTTTAACACGCTGAATGAGCAGTTGAAATATGCGGGCGGGTGGAGCAGAATTGTAGAAGTTGCTTGTGGGTTTACGGTGACGCGATACGTCTCGGGGATTATCATGGAAAAGTTGGAGCTGAGCAAGGCCTTTACCCTGATGGAACCGGGGCCTGTTGTCCTCGTGACGACCCATGATGGGCAGAAAGACAACATCATGACTATCTCATGGACGATGGTGTTGGATTTCACTCCGATTTTTGCCATCACCACAGGTGAATGGAATCACTCTTTCGTGGCGTTACGAAAGCATAAGGAGTGCGTCATTGCCATTCCTACGGTTGATATGCTCGATACGGTGGTCGGTATAGGGACGTGCTCCGGGACTGATACAGACAAGTTTGCAAAGTTCAAGCTCACGCCGGTGCAGGGCAAATTCGTCAGGCCGCCCTTGATCGAGGAGTGTCTCGCCAACATAGAGTGCAAGGTCATCGACATCGTCAAGAAACACAACATCATTGTGCTGGAGGCGGTTGCCGCGTACATCGATACCGAACGCAAAGAGAAACGCACGGTTCATGCTGTTGGCGATGGAACCTTCATTGTCGACGGGCGCAAGATTGACCGGAAAAAGATGATGGCATCCAAGATTCCGTTCGGTGTAATTGAGGTACCGTAGAGAGCAGGCATCACCACCCTTAAATCAAAAGGGCCGCATTGTAAAAGCGGCCCTTTCATTGTTGCGTTTGCTTCACGATCCCCTCCCTATGCGACATGGTTCGTCTCCCTTCCGACCAATCCCCTGACAAGGCCGATCATCATCAACACTGCCGGTACCGCCTGCCCGATGATAACCATGGCGCCGAAGCCGAGGAAGATCCAA
>JARLHN010000004.1 GCA_031292255.1 Oryzomonas sp.
CTCGACATGCCGCAGATCGGCGGCGTGGTCGGTATCGGCGTGCAATCACAGGTGGCGCACGATCCGATCAGATCGCTGGTAATAGGCGGTATCCTGACAACCTTGCTCAATGTGGTCGGTTCAATCAAGGCGATCTACAAATACACCAAGGACCTGGAATACTATGCAACCCGCGACCCGCTGACCAACCTGTTCAACCGGAGGGTGTTCTGGGAACTGCTTAACTATGAGACGAGTCGCGCTGAACGTCACGGCTACAGTTTTGGCGTGCTGATGATCGACCTGGACAACTTCAAGAACGTAAACGATACCTACGGCCATATCATCGGAGACAAGTTTCTGAGCCAGGTCGCGGACACCATCCATGATTGCCTGCGATTGGGAGACATACTGGCACGCTACGGCGGCGACGAATTCGTGGTCGCACTTCCCGAGGCAGGTGAGGAGCAAGTCTACTCCGTAGCGGACCGAATCAGAGCGGCATTGGAAAATATGGCCGTCGTAACCGCTGGCGGCACTAAGGTCCGAGGGACAGCCTCCATTGGCATGGCGGTCTATCCAACTCATGCCAAGACATCAAAAGATCTGTTCATGTTCGCCGACAACATGGCCTACAAGGCCAAGAGCATGGGAAAGAACTGCATCATCGTTCCCACGGGTGATGATGTCGTCGAGGTGTTCCAGAAAAACAGCGAGATGTCCGGGATATTGCTCCAAGCGTTGGAAGAGAAGCGGATCATCCCCTATTTTCAGCCGATCATTTCCCTTGGCAACAGGGACATTGTCTGCCATGAAGTCTTGTGTCGAATAAAGATCGGTGACAATGTGATTACCGCTAATGAATTTATTGAAATCGCGGAAAATCTGCAAATTGTCAGCAAACTCGACGGCATCCTGATGGAAAAAGTGTTCGAAAAAGCGAGGGATGAAGGTTATGATGGCTTTCTCTTCATTAACCTTTCTCCCAAGTCGCTGATTATCAAGGAATTCGTCCCCATGATTATCAGGCTGACCCGTACCTACCACATCAGTCATGAGAAGGTCGTGTTCGAAATTACCGAACGTGACACCCTTAAAAACATGACCCTGCTGGAACGTTTCGTGATGGACCTTAAAATGGAGGGTTTCAAATTCGCAATTGACGACTTTGGTTCCGGCTTTTCGTCATTCCAATACATCCGTAATCTTCCGGTTGACTTTGTTAAGATCGATGGTATGTTCGTTCAAAATATGCTGAACGACTCCAAGGACATGTCCTTTGTCAAAACCCTGGCGGTATTGGCGAAGGAATTCGGAATACGAACTATTGCCGAATACGTCGAAAACGAAGAGTTGCTGAATGCCGTCACCTCCCTGGGCATCGATTTTGCCCAAGGATATCACACCGGCAAGCCAAGCCCGGATTTTAGCCATGGAACTACGCCAATGGTCCGTTCGGCGGACCATGCCGGCGATAACACAACTTGTGGTCAGCCGTTATAAAATGCGGTAGCAGGTTTCAGCCCTTAAACGATATTACCCCCCCTGGTTGCTGACGTTGAATGACCTTTCCCAATAGGCTCTGAGGAGATTCGACAACCCCTTTTCACCTCGTCGTGAATATCATTAGGATGAATAAGGTCGATAAACTCTATTAGCAGGGCGCCCATCAAGCCATCAGTAGTTGTTTGGATACTGTAAAAATATTTTGTTGATAAATTTCAGAGCGTTTCAGTCGCAAAAATAAATATACCGGAATTATTGGCAGCACAGCCGAAACAGGTGCCCCTTGTACAAAAAGCTTACAAAAAATTATCTTTATCAATGGATACTGCTGAGTATCAGCATTCTACTGATTGCCGGTGCGGTAGTCCATAATATCTATTTAGCCCATGTCGATACAATAGAGGGTGAACGCAGCCGGCTATTGACCCAGGCGCGGGTGATCAACGGAAACCTGAGCAGCAGCCTGATAGGAACAGACCGCTCATTAACTGCTCTCCGTGACGACCTTGCCGCACTCCCAACGGACCGATGGGGTGAAGACTATTCCGTACGCCGACTGAAACTGTTCATGGAGTCCATTTCATGCATCAGAACTATATTGGTTCTGGATGACAAGGGAGTGGTGCGTTTATCCACTCGCCGTGAACTGTTAGGTGCTGATCTCGGCTTCCGTGAATACTTCAATCGTGCCCGACAAAATCCCACCGCCGCGGCATTATATGTTTCATCTCCGGAAAAAACCTTACTCGGGACCTGGGGCATGCATCTGGTGAAGGTTATTACAGGCCCCAAGGCCCGTTTTGCCGGTGTTGTCGTTGCCACACTCAACCCAACTTACTTTCAGACCCTGTTCGGCTCGGTAAACTATGCTCCGGATATGTGGGCGACTATTACCCACGAAGATGGCATTCAATATCTGATGGTGCCGGAGAAGAAACAACTGGCCGGAAATGACCTCAAACAACCGAACGCCCTGTTCTCCCGCCATATGGCCAGCGGCAAAGAATCCAATCTCTTTATCGATAAGGTTAATGCGGCCGGCGATAGACGGATGATTGCAATAAATACGGTCAAACCAGATCAGCTTCTCATGGACAAGGCGCTTGTTGTTGCCGTCAGCCGTAATATGAGGGCGGTCACAAGTGAGTGGCGGGCCCGCCTGTTAAGCCAGGCGCTGATATTGTTTACCATCTCGGTGGTTTCGGCAACGGCACTTGCGGGTTTTCAGGGTTATCAGCGGAGTCAACTCCGACAGGTTGATCACGCATACACTGAGTTGCGCGATGCGCGGCAGCAACTTCACGACATTATCGATTTTCTGCCGGATGCAACCTTTGTGCTTGATGATGAGAAGCGCGTGGTGATCTGGAATCGGGCAATCGAGGTTATGACAGGGGTATCCAAAGATCAGATGATCGGCAAGGGCGATTACGAATATACGATGCCGTTTTACGGTCAACGCAGGAATCATCTGACAGACCTGCTCTACCAGGACAACACCGAACTTATATCCCAGTACAGCAACATCAAACGTTATGGCGAGGGTCTTGGTGCCGAGGCATTCTGTACGGAATTGAATGGCGGTAAAGGGGCTCATGTCTGGGCCATTGCGAAACCATTGTGCAATTCATCCGGCCGGCGCATCGGCGTAATTGAATCCATACGTGATATCTCCGAACAGAAAGCGGTCCAGGCTGCCATGCAGCAAAGCCAGGAATACCTGCGCAAGCTGTACCACGGTCTTGAGTATAGCGCCAGTGCCGTACTCATCACCGATGTGACCGGCAGTATTGAATATGTGAACCGCAAATTCACCCAGGTTACCGGTTATGCCGCCGAGGAGGCAATAGGCAAGAATCCGCGAATTCTGAAATCGGAAACAACACCGCGCGAAGTGTTCGATGATCTGTGGAAAACTATCCTGAGCGGCTCCGAATGGCGTGGCGAACTTCAAAATCGCAGCAAGGACGGCAAAGTTTATTGGTCAGTGGCATCCATCAGCCCGCTTTGCAATGATCAAGGAGAGATTACCCATTTCATTGCCAATGTGGAAGATATCAACGAGCGCAAAAATGCCGAGGCAACCATAGAGCACTTGGCCTACTACGATCCGCTGACCGATTTGCCCAACCGACGCATGCTGAATGATCGGCTTGACCTGGCTATGAAACGTTGCCGACGTCAACACAGCGAAATGGCATTGATGTATCTTGATATTGATGATTTTAAGCGAATCAATGACATTCTGGGGCACCCTGCAGGGGACAGATTGCTGCAGGAGATTGCTGTCAGATACCGGGAAGTCCTGCGCGACGATGATGTGATATGCCGCCTCGGTGGCGATGAATTCGCCGTCGTTCTGCATGATATTCAGCATGATGAGGATGCGGCGCTGGTGGCGAACAAGCTGTTGGCACAAACATCAAGGCCGGTTGTGATTGATGATGCGGAGTTTAAAGTTACCGTCAGTATTGGAATTACACTATTTCCGAGAGATAGCGAAGATGGCGACATCCTCAAAAAAAATGCCGACATAGCTCTTTACCAGGCAAAAAAGGAAGGCAAAAACACCGTTCACTTTTTTTCTGAAGAATTAAACAGTGTTATCCGTGAGCGAATTGCGCTTGACCAAGCTCTGCGCAAGGTCGTTGACAAAAACGAGTTGCAGCTGCTGTATCAACCCAAGATCAACTTGGAACACGGATGCGTTACCGGTGTCGAGGCATTGTTGCGTTGGAATAGTCCTGACTTTGGACTGGTCTCCCCCTTGCGTTTTATCCCGCTGGCAGAAGAAAACCGGACAATCATCCAAATTGGTGAATGGGTGCTGCGTACCGCCTGCAATCAGCAGGTGATATGGCAACAGCAGGGATTTGATCTCGACATGGCGGTGAATCTCTCGGCAGTCCAGTTCAAGTCACCTTCCCTGATCAGCCAAATTTCAGCCATCCTGGATGAGACAGGGATGAATCCTGACCGGTTGGAATTGGAATTGACCGAAAGCGCCCTTGTCGACAAACCTGCCGATGGGGCACGTATTCTGGAAGATCTTCGTTCCTTGGGGTGCGGCATCGCCATCGACGACTTCGGTACCGGTTATTCGTCATTAAGTTATTTAAAAACTTTTCCGATAACGGTACTTAAAATTGACCGCTCATTCGTGCGTGATCTTGCCCACGACTCCGGCGACCGGGCAATAGCACAATCAATTGTGGCCCTTGCCAGGAATCTCAATATAGTTACCGTGGCAGAGGGGGTCGAGTATTATGAGCAGCAGACCATCCTGCAGGAACTTGGATGTACCAACTTACAGGGATTTTTATATTCTCGCCCGCAACCTGGCGATCACATTCCGGAAGTGATAGAACAGATTGAGCTGCAATTAAGAAAACCCGAACCAGACAACCAACGAAGTATCTATGAATGAATAGCTGAATGTATTTTATTTCCTCGAAATGGGAATCGCCCGAAATGCCACCGGCACCACCCGCCCCCGTACGCTAAAAATAATATCCATGGTATTTCGGATACGGTTCAAGTCAACGATCAAGGCGGCAGTGAAATATCCGGCGCTTCCGGAAGGCTTTCCGGACTTTCGGTTGAGTTACAGGATCTGGTTCACAGGTTCAGCTTGTAGTCCAGGGGAAATTTTACTTTTCCCCATCGGCGGGTACATCCAGCCGGTTCCACCAGCCACCGCCCAAAGCCTGGAAAAGGGCAGCGGTATCGGCGTAACGGTTGGCGAGGGCCTGCACGTGATTGATCGTCGCCTGTTGATATGTCTGTTCGGCGTTGAGTAGCGCTAAATGGCTGACATCGCCCAGTTCCAGTTGGCTGCGTACGATGGCGAGACTTTTGGCGGCGGCACGCTCGGCGGCGACCGCGGCTTTTAAGGCGTCTGCGTCGGATTGGATGGCGTGCAACGTATCGGCCACGTTTTGAAAAGCGGTGAGCACGGTGCTGCGATACTGCGCCGCCGCCTGGTCGTAGGCCGCTTCGGCGGCGCGTTGCCGGTGCAGCAACGTCCCCCCCTGGAAGATTGGTTGTGTCATATTGGCGGCCAGGGTCCAGAAGCCGTTGCCGGGAGCGAACAACTGGCCGATCGAAGCGGCAGTGTACCCGACGTTTGCGCTCAGGGTAATATTGGGCAACCGGTTGGCTACGCTGACCCCGATCTCGGCACTGGCGGCGTGTAACTGTTCCTCGGCGGAGCGGATGTCCGGCCGTTGCGCCACGAGCCGGGCGGGCAGGCTCAGCGGAAGTTCCTGCGGCAGTTGCAGCGCCGAGAGTTCAAACGTCTCGGTCATCGTGTCGCCGGGGAAGCGCCCGACGAGACGAGCCAGCAAGTCGCGCTGTTGGGCCAGTTGCTTTTCCAATGGCGGCAATGCGGCCTGGGATTGCGCCAGGGCCGCTTCCTGTGCTGCGATATCCGCAGTTGCGATCTGGCCCAGTGCGTACTGGCGCTGCATCAGATCGAGCGTTTGGCCCTGGATATCGATAATCCGTTTTGTTGCAGTAATCTGTCCACGAATGGCCGCCTCTCCGACCGCACCTGCAACCACATTCGAAGTCAGCGTCAGGTAGGTGGCTTCGAGCTGGAAGCGTTGCCAATCGGCTTGCGCCTTGAGCGACTCCACCTGGCGCCTGTTGCCGCCGAACACATCCGGTGCATAAGCCACGGACACCTGAGCGGTATGCAGGCTGAAAACGTTACTATTGTTGGCCAACGGGCTGGCCACCGCGTCGGAGATCTTTTGGCGGGTCGGATTGACAGTGGCGTCAACGCTTGGAAAATATGCCCCCTGCTGTGCATACACGTTTTCCCAGGCACCCTTGAGTGCCGCCTGGGCGCCTTCCACGTCGGGGTTGGCCTTGAGCGCCTGAACGATCAGGCCATCGAGCTGCTTCGAATGGAACAGCGTCCACCATTGGCCCGGTATGTCCAGATCGCGCACGAACCGCTGCGCCTCTCCCCCCTTGCCCCCTGCCTCGGCCGTTTGCGCGGGCAGGGGTTGGGGTGTGTAGCGCTCGGCAAGAGGCGCATCCGGCCGTTTGTAGTCAGGTCCTACCGCACATCCGGAGACAAACAGCGCGACAGGGATAACGACTGCCGCAAGTGAGGCAATGCAGGGCTGGGCAGACATGCGCGAGCCGCATGCGACAGTGAGTAGTGACCTGATCCGTGCCGACAAAGATGATGATTGCATTTCAGATATCCCCTTCCAACGAAGTCTGCGCCGCGGACTTGCGCCGCTCAACCCAACGCTCCAGCGCAAAGTAGTAGGTCGGCAGGATGATGAGCGTCAACATGGTGGAGACCACCAGTCCGCCCACGACGACGGTGGCCAGCGCCCGCTGCACATCGGTGCCGATGCCGGTGGCCATGGCTGCGGGCAGCATCCCAACCGTTGCCACGGTAGCGGTCATGAGCACCGGCCGAAACCGTTCCACCGCCCCGGACAGAACTGCCTCGTGCAGCGCCACGCCCTGTTCGCGGACCCGGTTGATATTGGAGATCATGATGATGCCGTTTTGCACGGCCACGCCGAACAGCGCAATGAACCCGACAGCACTGGCGACGTTCAGGGTCTCGCCGGTGATATGGAGGGCGATCAGGCCGCCCAGGGCCGCCAGGGGCACCACACCGAGAATCAGGATTGCCTGACGGATTTTACCGAATTCCGCAAACAGGAACACGGCCATAAGCGCTAATACGATACCCATGATCACCATTAAACGGGCCTGGGCGCGTTGCTGGTTCTCGAATTGCCCGCCCCATTCGAGGTGGTATTTACCGTGGTCGAATGATACCGACTTGCCGATCTTGTGCTGTGCTTCCTCAAGGTAATCGGACAGGGCGCGGTCCCGGTTGTCGATCCGGACCAGCAGTACGCGGTGGTTCATCTCGTGCGCGATGGTGCTTTCGCCGGTTTGCAGCTTGATATGGGCCAGCTGTGAGAGAGGGACCTGCGCCCCGCCGGAGGCGGTCAGCACCAAGTTGCCCAGGGCCTCGGGATTGTTGCGGGTATTCCGGGGGAACCGCACGGTCACGGCATACGTCCGGTCGGCCACGTAGACCGTGCTCACTGAGGCGCCGCCGACCCCGGTCTGGATCAGGTTGGTGATGTCGGAAACGTTGATGCCGTAGCGGGCCGCCGCCAGTCGGTCGATGTCGATGGCGATCTGGGGGATCGGCGGTTCCTGGAATATGGACGCATCCGCAGTGCCCCGAATGCCGTGCAGCACGTTGACGATCTCCCCGCCGATGCGGCGCAGTTCCCTGAAGTCATCGCCGACAATGCGGATGACCAGCGGGCTGTGGGCACCGCCGATTGCATCGTCAACCATATCGATGATCGGTTGGGTTATGCCGATGGAGAATCCCGGCAATTGCTGCAGGCGGGCATTGAGCTTGCGCAGGAACTCCGCCCTGGTTTCTCCCTTGGGCCAGGTATTGTAGGGTTTCAAGCCGACCGGGGCTTCGATGTGGGAAGGCGTCCAGGGATCGGTGCCGTCGTCGGAACGGCCGAGCTGGGTGATGGCATAGGATACCTCGGGGAATTCCCGCAACGTGCGCCTCAGCTCACCGGCCATCTCGCTGGCCTTGTCGAGGGACAGACCGGTGGGCAACTGCACTTGCAGCCACAGGGCGCCCTCGTCCAGTTCGGGCAGAAACTCCCGGCCGACGGTCATCCCCAAGCCCACCACGGCTATGAACGCCGCACCGCCGATAAGGTAGGCGACTTTCGGCATGTCAAGCATCCACCCCAGGGCAGCACGGAAAATCTTTTGCAACCACAAGAGCGGCCGGTTGCGGAAGATCGTTCGCGGTTTGCGCAAGGCCCAATAGGCGAGCCCGGGAATCAGGGTAAAGCTGCACAAAAGAGCGCCGAACAGGGCATAGGTCACGGTGTAGGCCATGGGCGTGAACAGCTTTGCTTCGGCCCGCTCAAAGGCAAACAGCGGCAGATAGGCGGTGATGATGATGAGCGTGGCAAAGAGAATCGGTCGTGCCACCTGTGTCGTGGCCGCAAGTACATCGGTTTCGCTCAAGGTGGCCGTGGAGTCCGCCTCGCGTTTTCGCAGGATGGTCTCGGTCACCACGATCGCGCCATCCACGATGATGCCGAAATCGATCGCGCCGAGGGAGAACAGGTTGGCCGGCATCTTCGTGAAGTGCATAAGAATGAAGACGGCGACCAGGGCCAAAGGGATGGTCACCGCAGCGATCAAGGCGCTGCGCGGGCTGCCGAGAAACAGTATCAGCACGATGCACACCAGCCCGATCCCTTCGAGTACGGTATGGGAGACCTTGTGGATCGTGTTCTGGACCAGCTCGTCCCGGTCTATGTAGGGGACGATGCGCACTCCCATGGGTTCCAATTGCTTGCCCAGTTCGGCGATCCGGGCGTGAACGCCTTTCAGGACTTCCGAGGGATTCTGGTACTTGAGCATTTCCACGATACCTTCAATAGTATCAGGGTTGGTGTCCTTGCCGAGGATACCCTCGCGCTCCTGATGGCTGTAGGTCGTCTTGCCGAGGTCGCGCACCAGGATAGGCACGCCGTTTCGCTGGGTGACGACGATATTGCCGAGATCGCCCAGCGTGCGCACCATGCCGATGCCGCGGATGACATAGCCCTGCTCGCCGCGCGAAACGCGGCTGCCGCCGGCGTTAGAACTGTTGTTATTGATCGCGGTGGTCACATCGTTCAGGCCGATGCCGTAACGCAGGAGTTGGGCCGGATCGAGTTCCAGTTGATACTGCATGGTGAAGCCGCCGAAGTTGTCAACGTTGGCCACGCCCGCCACCTGCTCCAGCGCCGGGATGACGATCCACCGCTGGATTTCCGAAATCTCCATCAGGTTTTTGGTGTCGGACTCCAGGGTGTAGCGGTAGATTTCGCCGACAGGACCGGATACCGGATCAAGACCCGGTTGGATGCCGGAAGGGAGGCTGACCTGATTGATGCGCTCCGTGATGCGCTGGCGCGACCAGTAGTCTTCGGCGCCGTCGTTAAACACCAGGGTAATGAGCGACAGGCCGAACGTACTGCTCGAACGGATGGTCGATAAACCGGGGGTGCCGGCCAGGGCCCGCTCCAATGGGACGGTTATCTGTTGCTCGACTTCCTCGGAGGCCAGTCCCGGTGCCGAAGTCGTGACTTGCGCGGTGACATCGCCGATTTCCGGATACGCTTCGACCGCCATCCTGGTCCAGGAGTAATAGCCGAAAACGGCAAGCATGATCGTCACGACGGTGACGACGAACCGTTTGCGAAGGCAGATGCTGACGATGCGATTAATCATTGAGCAACACCCCGCCCTTCACTACAATCCGGTCGCCCGGATGCAGCCCCTGATCGATGCGGGCGCCGTCGCCCTCTTCGTATCCGGGAATGACCGGGCGCTTGACAAACGTCCAGGGCGCAACTTCGACCAGTACAATGGTGCTGTCGTTATCCATGAGAAGAGCTGAATTCGGCACGAACACCGCTGATTTCTGCGGCACGGCAAAGCTTACGTTGGCGAACATGTTCGGTTTGAATTTGCCGGCCGGATTGGCGAAGGTGATCCGCACCTTGTTGCGGCGCGTGTCCGGTTCCAGTACATCGCTCACAAAGGCGACGGTGCCGTGAAAGACCTGGCCCGGATAGGCCGGGTATGAGACATCGACGGGCTGGCCCGTGGCAACATGGGCAATGTCGCCCTCCGGCACGTTCGCCGTGACCCAGACCGAGTTGAGGTTTGCTATGGTCATGAGTGAGGCCGTCGGATCATTGGCGAATGCGCCGGATGCGGTGGTGAGTGCGGTCACGCTGCCGGCCATCGGTGCCGTCAGGGTCAAAAGGCGCGTTTTGCCTTTGGGTTGGGACGGAACGCCTATCTGCCTGAGCCGTGCTTCGGCCCGGATGAATTCGGCCCGGGCCTGTGCGGCATCGCTCTCCGCCTGTTCCAGATCCTTGACGGCCCCGGCCCCGGCTTTCTGGACGCCGCGGACGCGCTCCAGTGCCCGCTCGACATGCTGCAGTGCGTCGCGTGCCTTGTCGTCATCGGCATAAGCCTGCGCCAGGTCGCCAGACTCGATTACGGCCAACTGTTGGCCCTTCGCAACGTGATCTCCCAACCGGACTGAAAGCTTGACGACCTTGCCGGCAACCGGCGGCAGGATGTTGACCGTATGGGCGGGATCGGCCTCCACTGCCGCCGGAAAAAGAAGTGAGTGGGGACTGGTTTTAACGGCCACCTGTTGCACGACCAGTCGAGAACGTAGTGCCGAGCCTTGGGGGATGACTATCTTATCACCTTGATGCGTAAATGCGGGTGTTGTGGTGTTGGAATCGGCCTGTTCCGCGGCATGGCCGGTTGAACAGGGCACATGTCTCCCCAACCAGACGCCCAACGCGAGAACAATCATTACGCCGCCCAGCACGGCGAAGCGTCTTAGCTGTAGATTTCGATTCAATACAGGCATGCCATTGCTCCTTTGAATTTCCTTTTATTACTGTAGGGATTTGATTGTCGTCCAGGACAAAAGATAATGAAGTTAAATTTCAATATCATTAAACGTGGCGACCTGTCAAATATTTTCGAGACGGGGTGTTAAATCTGTTTTCAACTCTCATTTGGCAAGTATTGGAGGTCTGGCTTAAAACGGTTGCAGCACGCCACGTCAACGCTTACAATAAAAAAATAAAGGAATGCAGCGCGTGGAACCTCCGGCAGGGGCAGTAGATCAGCATGCGTCAGCCTGATGCCATCCCGGATCGTTCATTATGAACGTTTCAAGGCTTGATGAGCCGGCCGGATGCCGCCTTGACGGCCGCTTCGATACGGGTTGCCACACCGAGCTTGCGAACGGCGCTTTCAATGTGAAAGTCGACAGTACGCTTGCTCAGGCCCAAAATATCCGCTATTTCGTTGGATGTTTTGCCGCGTGCCGACCATGTCAGGGTTTCAACCTCGCGGTCGTTCAAGTTTGCATGCTGCGCCCAGACTTCGCTGCGCGCGATGCGTCTGAGTCGCGCGGCTATAATTTCGTTGAGCAGATCGAAATCGATCGGTTTGGTGACGTAGTCGTCAGCTCCGAGTTTTCGGCCTTTGAGCTCATTGTTGCGGTCGGACAACGCCGTCAGGAATACGAAAGGGATACTCTCAAAGTGCGGGGAGAGGGCGGACAAACGCTCCAGAACCTCAAAACCCGACATGACCGGCATGTTGATGTCACACAGCACGAGATCGGGATAGAGCTTCAATATGGCAGCGAAGCCCTCCTGACCATTGGGGGCGATACTGACCTCAAAACCCCTTTCCACGAGTTCCTCCGCGATCAGCGCCGCAGTCTCATGATCGTCTTCAATACATAAAATTTTCCTGGGAATATCTGTCATGGCGCCTCCGATTGCCGTAAGTCTTCGGCCTGGTCACTTTGGTGGCCGCTGCGGGCTGTTTCGAGGCGGCGTTGCGTTTTCGCATGATTCATGATTACTATAATTCGCCACTGCCTTGGAGGTCTACTGTGATTTATCACAGTAGACCGTCCGTATGTGATGAACGCTGTATTTAACCGATTCTTTCGACGGCGGTCCTGTTATGCAAATGGGTTCCATAAAATCTCGCCTGTCCCTGGTCTTTACCGGCTTTTTGCTGCTGGTGTTCGTCCTCGGCTTCCTCAGCGTTGAGCGTCTCAGCGAGTATAATGCAGTATCCGCGGATATACGCGATCGCTGGTTGCAAAATACCCGTATTTTGGGTGTACTCGACGATCAGACTTCGGATTTTCGCACTGTTGAGGGAGGCCATATATTTTCTCTGGAGCTTTCAGGGATCATGGCAAGAGAAAAAGAGTTGAAGGATCTCGACAGGACCATTTTGAAGGCTCAGTCCAGCTATGAGCGAATCCCTCATGGCGCTATGGAGGCGGATCTTTATGCCCGGTTTTCCGCAGGATGGAACGAATACAAGATAATCTCCAGCCACGTGCTTGACTTGTCGCGTGCGAAGCACAAGGCAGAGGCGGCTGCAATGTATATGACGACCTCACGATCTGCCTTCAATGCCGCAAACAAAAGCCTTGCCGACCTCGTCAACCTCAATGTCACGAACGCACGCGAGGCAGGCAAGCGTGCTGATACGACTTACCGGGCCGCACTCGTGCTGATGGGGATTGCGATGTTTGTCGCGGGACTGATGGTTGCCGCCGCTGTCCTCTATATCAGGCGCTCCGTATCGGCTCCGCTGGGTATTCTTGTCGCGTGCATGCGCCGGCTTGCAGGCAACGAAACGGATATTGAAATCAAAGGCACGGAGCGGCGGGATGAGATCGGAGAAATGGCACGCACGGTAGTTGTGTTTCGCAACAACGCGGTAGATTTGGCGCTTAGCCGGCATGAGCTGGCTTTGCAAGCATCAATGCTCGAAAAGATGCTGGAGGATGAACGGCGCCTGACGGCCCTGCAACGTAATTTTGTGTCTATGGCCTCGCATGAATTTCGTACGCCGTTGACCATAATCGACGGGCATGCCCAACGTATGATCAAGATGAGGGACCGGTTGGGAGCCGACGATATTGTCCAGCGTGCCGGCAAACTTCGCGGCGCGGTACTGCAAATGACCAATTTGATCGACAACCTGCTCAACTCGTCGCGTCTGCTCGATGGCGATGCCGGGATCAATTATCATCCAATCAAGATAGATCTGGCGCTGCTACTGCGCGAGGTCTGTCAGTCCTATCATGAAATTGCTCCCGGAGCACAAATCCAGGATGATATTGGCGAGAAGCCGTTAACGGTATTTGGCGATCCGAAGTTGCTGAATCTGGTTTTCGGCAATATCCTCTCCAATGCTATCAAATATTCTCCGAGTGGCAGTCTGATCAATATTGCTGCTGCATTTGAATCGGAGAACGTCATCGTGTCCGTGCAAGATCATGGCATCGGCATTCCTGAAAAGGACCTGGAACAATTGTTCGAGAGATATTACCGAGGAAGCAACGTTTCCAGTATTGCCGGTACGGGTGTTGGTCTCCACCTTGTCAAAATGGTGATTGAACTGCATGGTGGCGGCATCAAGGTTGAAAGTAGAGAGGGCGAGGGATCCCGTTTTACTGTCATGCTGCCAATAAAACTCCTTGCCTAAGCTGGGAATCCGGCTCTGGCAGGGCGTTAATATCACGATGAAAAACCAAGAAGAAAATTGCCAGGGATGACGTGGAGTGTCAGTCTCGCTGGATCCGCCAGGCCCGCCCCCGGTTTGTTCCACTCTCCATTCAGGATACCCGATCCGATCAACTCCCCGGCCACCAGCCGTGACAACTGAACGCCGAAATAATCGTCTTCTTGATTAGTAAAATCCAATGTTACTTTTTCTGAAACGTCCACATCCCAACCGGAGACTTGACTTTTAACGTACTGTTGTTACGCTAGTAATGCTCCGCGAATGCTTTTAATAACCGTAAGACAACAGGAGAATGAAAGGGAAAATGGCACGGAAAAATGTTTTCATGAAAGCCGGGAGGAGATAAAAGGGCAACGTTGATTGGACTGGGACGATTTGGAATTCTCCAATACCATTTGGAGGCCATATGAGGACCTGGACAGTTTAAGCTTGGTTTTGATGGACCTGCATTTATTTGATATGCTTCCTATTCATTCCCAAGATCTCTTTGCTGAATAAAAATGGTGTCCAGGCGCAAAATAAAATGCAACTCGATGGATTCTTGTCTCGACTACAGGGGCAACTTAAAGGTTCGTAAATGTCCGAGGTGATCATGGTGACAAAAATGAAGAACGAACGACAGGCGCAATTTCGAGAGATGCTCCTGGAGAAGAAACGTGCGATGTGGAATGAGTTGCGTAATGAACTGTTTCAGAAAACGGGGGAAGAGTTGCACAGCCAGTTCGAGTTGGCCCTCGACCCGGCGGAACAGGGTCTCATCGATCTCCTCGAGGATACGGGGTTGGATGTGGCCGATATCCGTCGACAGGAATTGACGGCAATTGACGAGGCGATGGGGAGATTGGAACGAGGGACCTACGGCATATGCGAGGAATGCGGCCGGGAAATTCCCGAAGAGAGGCTACGAGTGACACCTTTTGCGCGCTATTGCGTCAAAGACCAGGAAAAACGGGAAGGACCGTCCTATCCCCCTGGCGTGACGTTATAGGGGCTCTGCGCATAATACTCAACAGGGGTGCCTGCGGAAAACGGAATTTTATGGCGGTGTACCGTTAGTAATTCACCATTATTTCGATACGTTATGGTCGATGTTCTGGTCATCGGGACGGCTTGGCAGCATCTCGTGCCCTAATGGAAAATAGGGGTCAAAAATAATACTGCCAATACACCTTTGCGCCGGGAAAACTGTTGCCGAATTCCCGTTTCCACTCCAGGTCGAGCCCTGCGATGCTTTGCCTGGCAATGGTGAAACGGTTTCCGATAACGGCTTCATAGTCGTTGCGCTGCTCGCGCAGGAAAAAAACTGCCACAGAAGCGACACCCCGGTGCGCCAGCGCTCCGAAAAATCATGCACGAGGCCGATACCCGGCCCCAGGCCCGCCACGGACACCGCGCGGACCGTTTCCGAGGGGATGGCCCACCAGGGGAAGCGGTCGGTAAGCCGCAGGCCGGGACGGGCCGTCTCCAGCAGGGACAGGAGGTGATAGGAACAGTTTTCATCGAGGAAGTAATAGTCGAACCAGGCCGAACGCATCTCCCATACGTGGCGCAACAACTGGCCGATCTCCTCGGGGGTCAGATTCTGGTCGTATTCCCAGATGTCGCGATTCTCGATATCACCGTAGGTTTTGACCGCAGCGTAATACGGGGCAATGGAGAATCGCCCCTGATACCCGCCGAAGAGTCCCTTGAAAGCGAATTTAACCCCGCGTTCCTCGCGGGTGTTGGCGGCGTAATTGATGGTATTGTCCCAAAGCCGTGCCTTTCGTGGAATCCGTGGTAACCGCGCACGATGATACCAGCGCCATGAGGCTGCCGACAGCTATAACTCTGATGGGAAAAGGGGTAATTTGGAACATGATATACCTCCTCTTGTGAACATGTCCGTTAGTCCTGATAATCGAACAGGTGAAGGATATTTTCATCCTTTACTAAATTATACAAAACTTCCCGGCCAATACAAAAAAATCAACGAGTATGCAGCTTCTCAGCTGACATTAGCGCCTTTCATTGCCGCGTTAGCCGCGGATTGGTACTGCTTGGATGAGCTTTTGATGCCGGCGTCTCTTGACTTGGAGCAAAAAGAGGTGATGCTTTACGCTGGTGGTTACCGGGTAAACGTCGACACCCCGCAATGGCTTGGGCGGACAAGCCCTTGTGGGGTTCCCGGCATGATGCTGACTCCGAGGAAAGGAGTGGAGAAAATGAAAAGGTATTGGATAGTCATGGCCGTATTCTGTCTTATCTGTTCAGGTTCATTGAATGTTTTCGGTGACGAGCAAAAGGATCAAAAGGACGAGTATCAGAAACAGACGGAGTCAAAGCTCACGGAATTCAAGCAGAAACTAGAAGAATTGCAGGTCAGGGCTGTTGATCTGAAGGAGGATTCGAAAGAACAGTTCAATTTGAAAATGGAGGAGTTGAAGGAGAAAAAGGCAGCGGCTCAAAAGAAACTGGAAAAAATGAAGAGTGCAAGTGACGAGGACTGGAAGAAGGTGAAGGCCGAAATTGACTCTGCGTTGGAGGACTTAAATCAGAGGTTCAATAATATCAAGCATCATTTTATGAAACCTTGAGCAGATGGGGTTTCTCTCGTGCCGGACAATTCATCGCCCCGACCCTGCTGCCCAAGGATCGCGTATATCGTTTAATGGATCTGGGACGGTCCAAATTCAAGGATCTGTAACCCCTGTTTCGGGAGGGGCTTTCCGCAGCCCTTTCCCCGCATTTCCCCTTTTCCCTGTTTTGTGGTATCCTAAGCTCAGTAAAAACGATAGCACCGTGACGCACCATGACTTCGGGATACGGCCCGGCTCATGGCGCCAGCCACCATCAAAAAGCCGTCAAGGGGGGCTCGTGACGGCTTTTACCTTTTAGGACAACGACTATGATGCTCGACATCACATTGATAGATATTTTGCTCGCGCTCATGCTGATCATTTTGTTGTTGATACTGTTCGGCATGAAGATCGTCATCAACAGCATGCGTGGGATTATATCAAAAGCATCGGACGATTCCCTCTCCGGCAGAGCAAAATAGCACCTCAATGTATTTACTCGCACGCTTCCTGTAGATAAATTTAAAAAATTTTAGAGGAAACACGGATATAGCTCACAAAATTATCTGTTGCCACCTCTAAGCCCTTCCGAGCATAAAATCAATAATAGAAGGTTATTAGAAGTTTTTCGGTAACGCTGTCAAGCATTGCAGTCCTCAAACGCATGAATAGTTGCTCTGTCTGGTAATCATAAGACGTTGCCAGCAGGTTAGCATATTTTTTATCGGAGGTCTTAAGCCTTCTTGAGATGATAGGGGAGGGGAAACGGTCTTGCAGTTCGATTGGAACACGCCTGACATATTGGTATCGCGTGCCACGTTTTGTGATATGTTTCATCAAGTTAGCTATCTCAAAATGTTCGCAGTTTGTACTACAAAGCGAAAATCGTGAGCTAAATAACTGAATTTAAATAAATTGGCGGGCGGCATGGGATTCGAACCCACGACCCCAGGCTTCGGAGGCCTGTACTCTATCCAACTGAGCTAACCGCCCGCACCATTCCTATCCCATAGCGGACATTATTCAATCAAAATACACTAATCGGGCGGTCAACTCAAGCCAAAAAACTGTCATTTTGGCGAATGCTCTGTTAGTATGCGGCTTCGGGAGAGAATCATGCAACACGTGTCCCTGTCCATGGTATTTAATGTCGCTTTGACCGCGCCGGTTCTGGTTGATGCCGCTTTCAGGCGGGCCTGTACTGGGCTTGAGGGGTTGGGATGAGGCCGTCCGGTATCCGCATCATCGGTTTGACAGGCGGGGTCGCCACCGGCAAGAGCAGCGTGGCCCGCTTCTTCGAAGCGCGCGGCGTGCCGGTCATCGATGCCGATCAATTGGCCAGGGAGGCGGTCATGCCGGGGAGTCCCTGCCTGGCACGACTCGCCGCGCTCTTCGGCCATGGGGTGATCAACGCGGAGGGGACGCTCGACCGTAAGCGCCTGGGAAGCATCATTTTCGGGGACCCGGAGAAGCGGAGGCTTCTTGAGCAGGTTCTGCACCCCGAGATCCGGCGCCTGGCAGAGGAACGCATTGCCCATGCCGCGGCCGCCGGGCAGCGAATACTGGTATACATGGCGCCGCTTCTGATCGAGGCGGGCGTCACCGACCGGGTTGACGAGATCTGGGTGGTGACGGTACGGCCCGATATCCAGATCGAACGGCTCATGGCGCGCGACGGCATCGACAGGGAAGAGGCCGGGCGGATCATCGCCAGCCAGATGCCCTTGGCCGAGAAGGTGCGCCACGGCAGGGTCGTGATCGACAACAGCGGAACCCCCGAGGAGACGCGCCGCCTGCTGGCGGCAATTTGGGAGCGGGAGATAGCGGCACACCATGAGTGAAAAGAACCATATCCTGCGGCGCGGCCCGCAACCGGCCCAGCTGCCTGATCCGAGGATGAACTGTTTTGCCGCCGTACCCCGCGGCGCCGAGGAGATTGCAGCCCACGAGCTTGAGCAACTGGGACTTGAGGAGGTCGCTGCCGGGCGGGGCGGGGTTTCGTTTGCCTGCAACCGCGAAGGGCTCTACCGGGCCAACCTCTGGCTGCGCACCGCCAGCCGCGTGCTGGTGCAACTCGCCGTGTTCCCCTGTACGACCCCCGAGGAACTCTATGCCGGCGTGCATGCCATCGCCTGGGCGGAACTGATTACTCCCGCCATGACCCTGGCGGTGGACTGCAGCCTGCGCGACTCCAGCCTGACCCACTCGGGCTTCGTGGCCCTCAAGACCAAGGATGCCGTTGTCGACCGGATCCGTGAAACATGCGGCAGTCGCCCCAATGTTGATACGGCGTCGCCCGACGTACGGATTAATGTCCATTTGTCCAAAAACATCTGTACCGTCAGTCTGGACAGTTCGGGAGACGCTCTCGACCGTCGCGGTTACCGGCTGGAACGCACCGAGGCGCCCCTGCGCGAGACCCTGGCGGCCGCCGTGGTCGCCCTGACCGGTTGGGATGGTTCCCTCCCTTTGGCGGACCCCATGTGCGGGTCGGGCACGATCCCTATCGAGGCGGCCCTGCTGGCTGCTCGCGTGCCGCCGGGTCTGAAGCGTTCTTTTGGGTTTCAGCGTTGGCAGGATTTCGACGAAAGGGTGTGGAAAAGGTTGCTCAGGGAGGCGGAGAGCGGCATCAAGCGGCTCCCTGTCGGCCTGATCACCGGGTATGACCGCGACAGCCGGGCGTTGGTTCTTGCGGCCCGCAATGCGGCAATGGCCGGATTCGAGGGGCAGCTTCACTTTTTTCATGCCGAACTGGAAGCGTTCAAGCCGGAAGGCGACAAGGGCGTTGTGATCATCAACCCCCCCTATGGCAGGCGTTTGGGCGAGGAAGATGAGTTGCGGGAACTCTATTGCCAGATCGGCGATGTCATGAAAAAACGCTGTCGGGGATGGACCGGCTTCGTCCTGACCGGCAACCTGGAACTGGCAAAATACATAGGCCTGAAGGCCGCGCGACGCTATGTGCTCTTCAACGGGGCGATCGAATGCCGGCTTTTGAAGTACGAGCTGTATTGATACCGGAGAAAAATAGTCAGTAATGTCCGGTTTGGCATTTGCAATTTGCTCCCCCTCCCGCAAGGGGCGGGGGAGCAAAAGTCCCGGGAGGCCCGTCAGTGGGGCTTGGTGCAGATCCGCACCAGCAGGTCTCCCTCGAACAGCATCGGCTGGCGGCGGATGCCGGTCAAGAGCCCCTTGGCCGGTGCAATGATCTTGGTGCGGACGTTGCCGCTGAAGCTGTCGTAGATATAACCCAACTCCTGGCCTTCACTGACCCATTTCCCCAGGCTCTTGTCCGAGACGAACATGCCGGCCCGGTCGGCATAGATGTGGACGGAGCATTCCCTGGCGAAGTAGGTCGGCTCCTGATCCGCCTCGGCCACCTCCACCCCTTCCAGAACGCCGATTTCCCCCAGAAACGAAACCAACCCCCGAAAGACCTGCTGGCAGTGGTCCAACTGAATGGAACCCGCCTGTCCTACCTGCAACAGGAAGTTCTGGCCGGGCCAGTATTTCCACGCATACATCAGGGTGGTGGTGAATACCGGGCTCACCGAACGCTCCATAATGGCGGAAAGGCCGAACAGGCGCGCGCTCTCCCGTTCTTCCGGGGAGGGATCGTAGATGCGCACCTGGGGCAGCTCCTCGAAGTACAGGTTGGAGCTGTGCAGGTCTACGCGGTATGTTGACTTCCTGGTCGCCTCCAGCACGGTGTAGGCGATACGCTGGGTGGTTTCGCCCATCTGGTTGCCGGGGAACATGCGGTTCTGGTCGCTCTGGTCGAAGGGCCAGGCGCGCCGCAGGGTGTTGGCGCCCAGCACGTTGACGGCCGGGATGATCAGGACCCGCTGCACAAGGCGCAGTTTCGGATAGGCGCCGTTCTCCACGGCCTTGAGAAAATCGGCCAAACGGGCCAGGATGTAGATGCCGTTGATCTCGTTGCCGTGCAGGCCGGAAACGAATGATACAGGCGGGATTCCTTCTGCCGGGCCGATCTCGTGGCAGGGGATGGAGAAGTCTTCCCGCAACGGGGCGGTCATCAGTACCAGATCGCGGCTGCTCACGGCATCCCCCCTTTTCTGGCCATGATCCGTGCCATGAGCGAACCCTCGTACACCAGCGGATATTCCCGCAGGGTGAAGAGGATGCCGTCCACGGGGGAGCGCACCTCATCCAGGACGCCGCCTTTCAGCGGCGAAACGATGCTGCCGAGCAACTGCCCCTTGCGTACGTCGGTCCAGTGCTCGATGACCGGAACGAACAGCCCCGAGGTGGTGGCGTTCAGGTAGTGCACGTTGCTGTCGTCGGCGATCAGGGGGAAATGGTCGGGTGGCGGCAGTTCCACGTCCGGGGCCAGCACGCCCAGGTCCTTCCAGAGGGTCAGGATGCCGGACATCGCCTGTCGGCAGTAATCGGGTGTGATGCGCATGCCGACCCCCATCTCCACCACCAGGCAGGGGGTGCCGATGCTGTTGAGGCTGTGGGCGATGGTGGCCTCCAGCACGGTCATGGCGCCGTGCAGCCAGATCAGGTCCACGTTCAGGCGCTGGGCCAGGGGCACGAGGCGGTCGGCGAAATCGGTGTTGATGCGCACCTGGGGAATCTCCCGCAGGTAGATGTTGCTGGCGTGGATGTCGATTACCAGCGCTGCGCCGGACAGGTTCTCCATGGCGGCGTGGGCGATCCGTCTCGGCAGGTCGCTGCCGGGGGAACCGGGAAAATTGCGGTTCAGGTCGGTATCGAAGACGGGGATGGCCCGGGTCAGGGTGTCCAGTCCAAGGGGGTTCATGGCCGGGTAAAGTTCCACGGTCCCGACCAACCCGGCCGGGTTCTCCCGGGCCAGTTGTTGCAGCCAGTCGGCGAGCAGTTGGCAGACGTAGATCCCTTCCAGTTCGTCACCGTGAATGCCGGTCACGATAGCGGCCCGTGGACCGTCCCCGCCGCGATAGACCGTACGGCGGATGCAGAGCTGTTCGCTGTAGGGCATCTCCAGGGACAGGATGCACGAGGTGGTAATTGATAGTGATGTTTCAGACATGGTGCGTCGTTGCTCCAAGGTCATTGTTGGGATATTGACAGTCGTATCACCGGGTTATTGCCGGCCGCATCGCCCTTGAAACTTCCCCGCTGAGGTGCGGCGTCCAGGTAATCGCGCCCTACGGCCACGGGGATGAAGAGGTCGTTGGCAAGGATCTGCTGGGTCGCATCGAAACCGCTCCAGCCTCGGCCGGGGATGAGGACCTCGGCCCAGGCGTGGGTGGCCGGAGGGGACGGGGCTGTCTCTTCTTCACGGGAGGCCAGGTATCCCATTACATATCTGGCGGGAATTTTCCAAGACCGGACGATGGCGATCAAAAGGTGGGCGAAATCCTGGCAGACCCCGGCTCCGGCGTTGAGGGCCTCGGCCAAGGTGGAATGGACATTGGTCACCCCTGCTTCATACTTCAACACCGTAGTGATCCACTCCATGGCCTGCTGCACCGATTCGAGGACTTGGCGGCCGGGCTCATGACGCGGGAAGTCGAAGCGTTGGTCCAGGTGCCCCAGATGGGGGGTGGCGGGACTGCGACTGAGGATGTAGTCGTACAGGGACGGAGTCGTGCGCAGCGATTGCCTGAGCCATTCCCACTCGTCGCCATGGGGCACCGGCGGGTAGTCGAAGGGGTTTTCCAGCATGTTCTCAACCTCGGCGCGCATGCGGGTCACCAGGCGCCGATGGGGCTGGATGATGTTGAAGGTGGTGACCTGGTTGCCGTAATAGTCGCGGTAGCAGCGCAACCCGGCCGACGGCTCGGTCTCCATCTCCATGCCGATCAGCTTCTGGTGCGAGTCTTCCCGTGGTGTGAGGCGCAGTTCAACATGGTGCTCGCGCACCGCTTCCGGATACTCCAGAACGGTTTCGTGTTCTATGAAATAGCGCATGTCACGGCTCTTCCATGTGGGTGTCGAGGAAATCCGCCTGGGCCGCCTGGTTGAGGGCGGCGACGGCGACCAGGAACCCCTCCAGGAATTCATGCAGGCCGGTTGAAAAGATTTGCTCCGCCGAGTTGCCGGCCAGCATGCCTTCCAGCTGCTCCATGGCCGCCGGCGAACGTTGTTTGCCGGTGATGCCGGTATCGGCCAGAGCCCGGCGCACGCGTTTGACCGTATAGGCCAGGGACCGGGGAAACTCCTGCTCAAAGATGGTGAACTCCACGACGTCCATTGGGCGGAACCCGGCGTGATGCTTGCGGCGGAACGCCTCGTACCCGGACAGGGATTTGAGCAGGGCGGCCCACTGGTAGTAATCCAGGGCCGATCCGACCAGCTTCAGGTCCGGCAACAGCAGGTGGTATTTCACGTCCAGGATGCGGGCGGTCATGTCGGCCTGCTCCAGGAACGTCCCCAGGCGGTAGAAGCCGTAGGCCTCGCCCCGCATCATGGTGGTAGTGGTCAGGCCGTGAAAACGGGCAACCTCACTGCGCACAGTGGAGAAAAACTGGCTGGCCCGCAGGGGATGCAGCGGCGTTTTCAACTGCTGGTCAACGTTCAGCCAGAGTTCGTTGATGGCCTCCCACATCTCCCGTGAGATGCGGTCGCGGGCGATGCGCGCATTTTCCCGCGCCAGACGCAGGCAGGTGCGGATCGAGTTGCCGTTGCTTTTTTCGGCGGTCATGAACTGCAACACCCGCCCCTCGGTGATCTGCTCCTCTCCGTACAGCCCGCTGAAGGCGGTCTTTGCCGAGGTGATGCTGAGCAGCGGCCGCCACTTGTCACCCTCGGACATGTCCTCCTCGGCCTCCAGCAGGTAGAGCAGGTTGATCTCCATCAGTCGTGCGGTATCCCCGGCCCGTTCCAGATAACGGGACATCCAGTAGATGGAATCGGCTATGCGGCTCAGCATGGTTTGTCCTTTGCTAACTTGTTTCCGTCCGGAAAGAGTTCTTTTCCGCCCATGCAGCGTCAACCTTCGGGCTTGCTTGTGCGGCGTACCGATGTACGCCTCCGTGCAACCCCTCGATTTCCTTGCCGGGACAAAAAATCCCTCCTTTCCAAAGCGGAAACGAATAATTTTTCATCCGGAATTTCCGGATGAAAACTAATTACGATTCTGCCGGGATGACCCGAAAGGTATGCATCATCACTCGGCCAGGACCCAGGTGTCCTTGCTGCCGCCGCCCTGAGACGAATTGACCACCAGTGATCCCTTGGTAAGGGCGACGCGCGTCAGGCCCCCCGGAACCACCTTGATATCGTCGCCGTAAATGATGAATGGCCGCAGGTCCAGGTGACGCGCCTCAAGCTCGCCATTCATGTAACAGATGTGGCGCGAGAGCTGCACCACCGGCTGGGCTATGTAGTTTCTTGGGTCTTCCTGTACCTTGACGGCAAATTCATTGCGCAGGGCCGGGGTTGAGGCCGGTCCCATCAGCATGCCGTAGCCGCCCGATTCGCTGACAGCCTTGACCACCATGCGCTCCAGATTGTCCAGGACATAGGCGCGCTCCTCGGGATTAGTCATCTGGTAGGTGGGTACGTTTTTCAGGATGGGGGCCTCGGCCAGATAATACCTGATGATGTCGGGAACATAGGGATAGACCGCCTTGTCGTCGGCGATGCCGTTGCCGGGGGCGTTGACGATGGCGATGTTGCCGGCCCGCCAGGCATTGATGATCCCTGCAACCCCCAGTGCGGAATCCGATCTGAACACGAGCGGGTCGAGGAAGTCGTCATCCACCCGACGGTAGATGACATCAATCCGTTGCAGGCCAGTGGTGGTCTTCAGGTAAACCATGTCGTCCTTGGCCACAAGGTCACGCCCTTCGGCCAGTTCCACCCCCATTTCCTTGGCCAGGAAGGTGTGCTCGAAATAGGCCGAGTTGTAGATGCCCGGCGTCAGTACGACAATCTCGGCCTGGCTCTTGCCGCGCGGGGATACCGCCCGCAGCGCCTCCAGCAGCAGGGCAGGGTAATGTTCGACCCGGCGTACGCGATATTTCGCGAAAAATTCCGGAAGGATGCGGCGTTCGATGACCCGGTTCTCGATCATATAGGATACGCCGGAGGGGGTGCGCAAGTTGTCCTCCAGCACCAGGTACGTTCCGTCCTCGTCGCGGATGATGTCGATGCCGCTGATGTGCGTGTAGATATCGTTGGGCGGGTCGATGCCCATGATCTCCCGGCGGAAATCCTTGCCCTGATAGATCAGCTCGGCCGGTACGACGCCGTCCTTGAGGATGCGCTGATCATGGTAAATATCCTTGAGAAACAGGTTCAATGCGCGGACGCGTTGCTTGAGACCCGCCTCGATGATGCTCCATTCGCCGGCCGGGATAATGCGCGGGATCAGGTCGAAAGGCCAGATGCGTTCGATCCCCTCGTCGGAGTCTCCGTAGACCGTAAAGGTGACACCCTCGGCATGCAGTGCCAATTGCGACTCATGGACCTTGGCCTCAAAGGCGTTCTGACCGACCGACTGGATGTGTTCCCAGAGCGGCCGGTAGTGTTCGCGGGGGATGAAGCCATCGGTGTAAAATTCGTGGTAGGAGATACGGGGTTTCTGGGATGTATCGGAGGAGATGGCTGCCATGAAGCCTCGTCTCTGTACGGGTGGTTTGTGCGCCTTGCGGAATAATAAAGCAAAATCAGGGCCAAGACGGGATGCTGTGCAAAATGGATGATATTGCGGCGTTTCGGCTCCGGAGCCGGCCAAACGCAGTCAGGGAATGAGATGATAATAGTCAGGTGCGGTTAAAAAACGGGCAGCCTTCTGTCGCGAAAACTGCCTGAAGGTCCAGTGCTATTGGCGTTTCAACTTGTGACAGAGCAGGCAGCGGTTTTTGGGAGGATGGTTGGGGGGAAAGGGGACCCCTTTCTCGTTGTGGCAGTCTTCACACCCCTTTTCCGCTGCTTTTTTGTCGCCGGTTTTGGCAAAGGTTTCGTAAAACGATTTGTGTTTGTCGTCAAAGGGAACGAATTTGGTCTTCTCTTTGCCGGAGATGGCAAAAAATATACCCAAAACCACAACGATGAGTCCGATAAACAGCCAGTCGCGCTTGTCGATTTTCATGAAATACCGTCCCTATTTCTGGATTCAGTCGGACTTGATGAGCGTGAAATAGATGATCACGCCACCGATAACCAACCCCCCGCCGATGAACGGGAGCATGGACTTCATAGACAATTCCTCGCCCGGCGCCGGCATGGCGAAACGTGCTATGACAATAAAGGCAATCAGGGTGAACAACAACAAAAGGACGGTCTTTGAACGTTTGACGACACCGAAGAAAAACACGGCCGTGACAATGATCAAAAACGTCGGGTGGGTGAATATCTGCTTCAGGGTAAGATTCTGAATCGTATTCATCAAGTTGGCGGTTTCAAAGGGGCGCAGTGCTTCGGTCACCTTTTCCGCAAGTTGCTCTTTATCCATGAACGTGCACCGTTCCCGACCGGCCTGAATTCGAATCCATGGGATAATAATGCAAAACAGGATGCCCGGCAAGCCAATTTGACGCGGGCATACAGTATACATTCGTGAGGGAGCGGGCCGTCAACTCAGGATATCCATCACCTTGTCCAGAAACCCCTTTTTCATGGGGTGGACATCCTCGCCGCTGATCTTGGCGAACTCTTCCAGCAGTTCCTTTTGTTTCTTGTTGAGGTTGGTGGGGGTTTCCACCCTGATGATCACCAACTGATCGCCCCGGCCGTAGCCCTGCAGCGAGGGGATGCCCTTGCCCCGCAGACGGTAGACCTTGCCGGACTGGGTGCCGTCAGGGATCTTCATGGCTACCTTGCCGTCCAGGGTCGGCACCTCCAGTTCGCATCCCAGCGAAGCCTGGATGAAGCTGATCGGGATCTCGCAGACGACGTTGTTGTCTTCACGCTGGAAGAGGGGATGCTCCTTGACGCTGATTGCCACATAAAGGTCGCCGTTGGGGCCCCCTTTACCCTGGCCCCCTTCACCGGTCAGTTTGAGGCGCGACCCGGTCTCCACGCCGCCGGGCACCTTGACCGAGAGGGCCTTGGTATCCTTGACGCTTCCCTTGCCGCGGCAGTCGGGGCAGGGATTGTCCACCACCTTGCCTTCTCCGTTGCACTGGCCGCAGGTCTTGCTGACACTGAAAAAACCCTGCTGATACCGGACCTGGCCCGCTCCGCGGCAGGCGGGACACACTTTTGGCTCAGTGCCCGGTTTCGAACCGGAACCGTTGCAGGTCCCGCACCGTTTGGCAAAGGGGACCTCGATTTTTTGCTCGGTACCGAAGGCAGCCTCTTCAAAACTGATCTCCATGTTGTAGAGCAGGTCGTCGCCGCGTCTGCCCTGAGCGCGTCCGCGCCCGGTTCCGCCCCCGAAGATATCGCCGAAGATGTCGCTGAAGATGTCGCCGAAAGGGGTACCGGCCCCGAATCCGCCCCCGCTGAACCCGGCCCCTGAGACGCCGGCATGGCCGAACTGGTCGTACTGGGCGCGTTTCTGGGCATCGGAAAGCACTTCATATGCCTCGGTAACCTCTTTGAACTTGTCTTCGGAGGTCTTGTCGCCGGGGTTCTTGTCAGGATGATGTTGGATGGCCAGTTTGCGGAAGGCCTTCTTGATCTCGATCTCGGAGGCGTTGCGGTGGACCTCCAGTACCTCGTAGTAATCGCGTTTATCGCCGTTTGCCAAAATAGTATCCTTGATAACGCAACGAGCAGCACCTCTTGGAGAGGCCTGCCCGTGCCCGATGAAATGACCTGCTCAGGGGAGACGTCATACCAATTCCAAATCAAGGCGCTATTCTTTGTTGGCTCGTCTTCGGCTTCTCAACGTACTGCCAGCACGCCTTCATCGCCTCAATCCTCGCCGCCTAGAATGCGTCCCTGATTTGAAATCGGCATTATCTACAGTTCCGGCATATTCCAACCGGAGTTATTTCTTATCGTCCTTGACCTCTTCAAAATCGGCGTCAACAACCTTTTCGTCCGTGTGTTTCGAGGCGCCGGCCTGGTCGGAACCGGCGGCAGCCGCTCCCTCGCCCCCGGCCTCCTGGGTCTTGGCGTACATGGCCTCGGCCAGCTTATGGGCCGCTTGGGCCAGTTCATCGGTAGCCTTTTTGATCGCTTCGGCGTCTTCGCCTTCCATGACCTTCTTCAGTTCGGCGATCTTGTTCTCGATATTCCCCTTTTCAACGGCATCGATCTTGTCGCCGAACTCCTTGAGGGATTTTTCGGTGCTGTAGACCATGCTGTCGGCATGGTTGCGGGCCTCGATGGCTTCGCGCTTCCTGTGGTCCTCTTCCGCATGGGCCTCGGCGTCGCGCACCATCTTGTCGATCTCTTCCTTGGAAAGGCCCGATGAGGCGGTGATGCGGATGGATTGTTCCTTGCCGGTGCCCAGGTCCTTGGCCGAGACATGGACAATGCCGTTGGCGTCGATGTCAAAGGTTACCTCGACTTGGGGCACGCCGCGGGGTGCCGGCGGAATGCCGGTCAACTCGAAATTGCCGAGGGTCTTGTTGTCCCGCGCCATCTCGCGTTCCCCTTGCAGGACGTGGATGGACACGGCCGGTTGGTTGTCGGCTGCGGTGGAAAAGACCTGGCTTTTGCGGCACGGTATGGTGGTGTTCTTCTCGATCAGCTTGGTCAGCACGCTGCCCAGGGTTTCGATGCCCAGCGAAAGCGGGGTAACGTCCAGAAGCAGCACGTCCTTCACATCCCCCTTCAGCACGCCGCCCTGAATGCCCGCTCCGATGGCCACCACCTCGTCCGGGTTGACGCCCTTGTTGGGGGATTTGCCGAAGATATCCTCGACCCGTTTCTGCACGGACGGCATGCGGGTCATGCCACCTACCAGGATAACTTCGTCGATCTCGCTGGCGGAGAGGCCGGCATCCTTGAGGGCGGTGCGGCAGGGGCCGTCCAGCTTGGCCAGCAACTGCGCGCAGATCGATTCCAGCTTGGCGCGGGAAAGCTTCAACGTCAGGTGCTTGGGACCGGAGGCGTCGGCGGTGATGAAGGGGAGGTTGATGTCGGTCTCCACGGAGGTGGAGAGCTCGCACTTGGCCTTCTCGGCCGCTTCCTTCAGGCGCTGCAGGGCCATCTTGTCGCCGCGCAGGTCGATGCCCTGGTCTTTTTTGAACTCGTCGGCGATCCAGTCGATCACCAGTTGGTCGAAATCCTCGCCTCCCAGGAAGGTGTCGGCGTTGGTGGACTTCACCTCGAAGACCCCGTCGCCCAGTTCAAGGATTGAAATATCGAACGTACCGCCGCCCAGGTCGAAGACCGCTATCTTTTCGTCCTTCTTCTTGTCCAGACCATAGGCCAGGGCGGCAGCGGTCGGCTCGTTGATGATGCGCAGGACGTTCAGGCCCGCGATCTTGCCGGCGTCCTTGGTGGCCTGGCGCTGGGAGTCATCGAAATATGCCGGCACGGTGATGACGGCATCGGTGACGGCCTCGCCCAGATAGTCCTCGGCGGTCTTTTTCATCTTTTGCAGCACGATGGCCGAGATCTCGGGCGGTGAGTAGCGTTTGCCCCGCACCTCGACCCAGGCGTCGCCGTTATCGGCCTTGACGATCTTGAAAGGGGAGATGGCGATGTCTTTTTTCACCGCATCCGTGTCAAACTTGCGGCCGATCAGGCGCTTGATGGAGTACAGGGTGTTCTCCGGATTGGTAACGGCCTGACGCTTGGCCTGCTGCCCCACGAGGCGCTCACCATTGTCGGCAAAAGCCACCATCGAAGGGGTTGTGCGGCTCCCCTCGGAATTGGCGATAACGATCGGTTCGCCGCCCTCCATGATCGCGACACAGGAATTGGTGGTTCCCAGGTCGATTCCTATTACTTTACTCATGACGGATAATCCTCCTTTGCGTATCTTCTGTATAGACCAAGCTAGTCATTGTTGAGGAAAAAAACAAGGGCACGGAGAAAAAAAGTGAATAGCGAAAAGATAAAGGTGTAAGCTTGAAGGCGAGAACCCTTAAGCCGCCAGACCTTCGCCATTCGCTTTTTTACTTTTCCCCTTTCACTTTTAACTATTCACGTCTTTGATCTCCGTCGAGACGGACACCATGGCCGGGCGCAACAGGCGGTCCTTCAGCATGTAGCCCTTCTGGTATTCCTCCACTACCGTGTTGGGAGGGTATTCATCGGTCGGCACCTGGGCCATGGCCTGGTGAAAGGCCGGAGTAAAGGTGGCTCCGACCGCTTCGACCGGCGTCACGTTGAATTTTCTGAGCGATGTCAGCAGCATGCCGTGGGTCATGCGAATTCCCTCCACCAGGGCGGGCAGCCCGTCCTCGGAGGCATGGCTCAGGGCCCGTTCCAGGTTGTCCAGCACCGGCAGGATCTCTTCGATAAGCGACTTGTAGCCGTAATTGAGCAGTTCCTCTTTTTCGCGATTGGCGCGTTTGCGAAAGTTTTCCAGGTCGGCGCGTTCCCGCAGAAAACGATCCCAGTTCTCTCGCGCCTCCTTTTCCTTGGCGGCGAGTTGCTCCTCGATCGACAGGGGTTCGGCTTCAAGTGCTCCTGCGGCGGCCTGGTCGGCGGCGCCGCCATCCTTGGCGGAATGTTCGGTATTCTTCGGTTCGAAGGTATCGTGTGCTTTCATGGTGGCTTGTAATCCTTTTCCATAAGTTAACTAGTTTTCGTCCGGAAAGGGTTCTTTTCCGCCCACGCGGCGTCAATCCTCGGGCTTGTTTCTGCGGCGTACCGATGTACGCCTCCGCACAATCCCTCGATTTCCTGGTCTGGGCAAAAAATTCCTCCTTTCCGAATCGGAAACCAACTGTAGTGCTGCTCAGGGTTCGGCGAGCAGCCGGCTTACCAAACGGGCAGTGTAATCAACGATGGGGATGACGCTGGAGTAGCCCATGCGGGTGGGGCCGATCACCCCCAGCAAACCGACGGTATTGCTGCTGGTAACAAAGCGGGAGGTGATCAGGCTGACGCCGGCCGACTGGCCCAGGGGCGATTCCGAACCGATGTAGATCTGCACCCCATCGGCCGACATGCAGCGTTCCAGCAGTTTCAACAGCAGCCCCTTCTGTTCGAAGGCGCGGAAAATATCCTTCATGCGGCCGACATCGTTGAATTCAGGCTGGTCAAGGATACGGGCCTGCCCCTCGACGAATACTTCGTCCCCCTCATCGAAAACCGCCTGTTCGCTCAGGCGCAGGGCGCGCAACATGAGGCTGTCGTACTGCACCTTTTCGGTGTGCATCTCTTCCTGGATACGTTGGCGGGCCTGGGAGATGGTGAGCCCTTCCATCAGTTCGTTAAGGTAATTGCCCATCGCCACCAGATCAGACAGGGGGAACTCCGTGCCGGTTTCCACCAGGCGATTCTGCACCGTTCCATTGCTGGACACCAGGATCGCCAGCACCTTGTGGGTCCCGATGCGGATGAACTCGATGTGGCGGAATACGTCTTCGGTAAAGCTGGGCGCCACTACGAGGCCCATGTAATTGGAAAGCGACGACAGGGTCCGGCTGGTTTCCCTGAGGATGCCCAATAGCCCTGATCCGGCGTCGCGGCAGCGTCGTATGAGCAGTTTTTTTTCATCGCGGCTTACCTGCCGCAACGCCACCAGGGAATCGACGTAGAGCCGATAGCCCTTTTCGGTCGGCACCCGGCCGGCCGAGGTATGGGGCGAGGTCAAAAGTCCCATCTCCTCAAGGTTGGCCATGACGTTCCTGATTGTGGCCGTCGAGAGGGGCAGGGCGTGTCTGCGCGCCACGGAACCGCTGCCGACCGGTTCGGCGGTTGCGATGTAATCCTCGACAATCGCTTCGAGTATCTGCCTGCTTCTGTTTGACAGCTCAACATCCATGGCCAAACCTCAAAAAAATAGCACTCAACATCAGGGAGTGCTAGTTCATGATTTCAAGGTAATAAGTGGCTCCGGATTTGTCAAGGACATTAACTGATTGTTGAAAATCGTTGCGAGGAGGCTGTTATGCAAGGCGCAAGCGAGCGAGGAAGCGAGGCGTACCCGTCGGTACGCTCCCTCTTGTGTGCGAGTGGCAGTGCCGCAGAACGGCCCCACAGTAGATTTGCAACAATCTGTCGGGGGTATGCCGGCGATTGCATTTCTCCGTCAAATGGCTTGCCTCGGCGGCTGAAAGGAGTATATAATTCCAAATTCTTCAGAGTTTAGCAGGCTGTTGGGGACTACAGGGGATCTCCGGGAGGTAAAGGCGTGTCTTGGCAGGCCATCGGCATATTTGATTCAGGGGTGGGGGGGCTGACGGTGCTGCGCGAGATCACCAGGGCGCTGCCCCAGGAAGATACCATCTACTTCGGCGATACGGCGCGGGTGCCCTATGGCACCAAGTCACCCGAAACGGTGTCCCGATACGCCCACGAGATTACCTCGTTTCTGGTCAGACGGGACATCAAGCTTTTGGTCGTGGCCTGCAACACCGTCTCGGCCGTGGCGCTTTCCGGGCTTAAACGACAATTCTCCCTCCCGGTAGTCGGGGTGATCGAGCCGGGGGCCAGGCGGGCGGTCGAAGTGACCCGCAGCGGTCGCGTGGGGGTGATCGGCACATCCGGCACCATTAGGAGCAGCGCCTACACCCGCGCCATCAAACGGCTCAATCCGGACGTCGAGGTGTTGACCCGCGCCTGTCCTTTGTTCGTTCCCCTGGCCGAGGAGGGGTGGATCGACAACCAGGTGGCGCGCCTGACGGCGGAGTGCTATCTGCATGAATTGAAGCAGGCCGGGATCGATACCCTGGTACTGGGCTGTACCCACTACCCGCTGCTCAAGCCGCTCATCGCCGAGATCATGGGGCCGGACGTCGTCCTGGTGGATTCGGCCGAAGAGACCGCCCGGACCGTGGCCGCCACCCTGGCCGACAAGCATCTCCTGCGTCCGGCCGCTGAAAAGGGGAATAATCATTACTACGTCAGCGATATCCCGGCCGGCTTCATCCGGGTGGGGAACCGTTTCCTGGGTGGACGCCTTGGAGATGTGTATCAAGTGGACCTTGAAAAAGACAGGGAGGAGTGCTGATCCATGCCATTGATACGGCGCAAGCGCATCAATATCGGTCTGGTTCTGCCGTTTCTGGTGATTGCCCTGGTGTTCGGGGGGATGTTCTGGCACAAATATCAAGACAGCCGCAAGATCCCGCCTGCCCCGCACATCAGGCAGCCTTCGGGCACCCGCACGGCGGTGTTGTTTTTCGTGGCCGACGGCAGCCGTTTGGCGCGTGAGGCCCGTGAGCTGGAGCCATGCAGCGAAACCGGGGTGTGCATAAAGGATACCCTTGATGCGCTTTTGAGCGGCTCGATGGGGGACTATGATGAAGCCATACCGGAAAGTACCGCGTTGAACGGTGTTCGCATCGAAGGGGCCACTGCCGTCGTTGACCTGAGCCAGGGGTTTGCCGCGGACCTGCCGTCCGGCAGCTCGGCTGAGATGTTGGCGGTGTATTCCCTCGTCGATACGGTCTGCACCAATTATCCCCAGATCAGCCAAGTGAAGCTGACGGTCGAGGGAAATGGTTCGACAGTGCTGGGTCACCTGGACCTGTCGAAACCCCTGACGCCGGATTATTCTCTTGAACAGGCATCCGGTCAAGCCCCGGAAATCGCAGCGCCACCCATACCGAAAAAGGGAAAACCATGAAGCCATTCCTTGAAGCGATACGAGAAAAGGTGCTCATTCTCGACGGAGCCATGGGTACTATGCTCCAGGAACGGGGCCTGAAGCCGGGGCAATCTCCGGAAGAGCTCAACCTGACCATGCCGGAGGTGGTGGCGTCGGTGCACCGTGATTATGTCGAGGCCGGGGCCGACATCATCATCACCAACACCTTCGGCGGCAGCCGTTTCAAGCTGGCCCACTACGGCCTGGAGGGGCGACTGGCCGAGATCAATGCCCGCGCCGTGGAGATCGCCCGCAAGGAGGCCAACGGCCTGGCCTACGTGGGCGCTTCCATCGGCCCCACCGGCCAATTTGTGGAGCCCTTGGGCGAGATCCCCTTCGACGAGATGAAGGCCGCCTTCCGCGAGCAGGCTGCCGCGCTGGTCGCTGCCGGGGCCGACCTGATCAGTCTGGAGACGTTTTTGGATATCAAGGAGTGTCGCGCAGCCCTGATTGCCATCCGGGAAGTCTCCGGGACGATCCCGGTCGTCGCCATGCTGACCTTCGACGACAACAGCCGGTCGGTGCTGGGTACGCCGCCCGAGTCGGCTGCCATTACCCTGGCTGCCGCCGGTGCCGACATCATCGGTTCCAACTGTGGACTGGGGGTGGACGGCATCTACGATATCCTCTGCAAGATGCGCACGGTGACCCGCCTGCCGCTGATATCCCAGGCCAACGCCGGCCTGCCGCGACTCATCGACGGTGCTACCGTCTTCCCCGGTACGCCGCAGGAGATGACCGCCTACCATGAACGAATGGTCGGGCTGGGAGTCCGGGTGATCGGTGGATGCTGCGGCACCACGCCCGACCATATTCGCGCCATGAAGGCGGCCCTCGGCACGGTTCAGCAGCCCTGGCAGCCTTGCCCGGAAACGGACGGAGTCACGTTCCTTTCCAGCCGTTCAGGCTGGGCAGCGGTCGGGGGAAGCAGCAAAACCGCCATCATCGGGGAGCGTATCAATCCCACCGGGAAAAAACTCTTTTCCCAGGAACTCCGGGAAGGCAAGGTGGCCTACATCCGCCGCGAGGCCATGGAGCAGGTCACGGCCGGAGCGACCCTGCTGGATGTCAATGTAGGGGCGCCGGGCATCGACGAGCCGGCAGCCATGGAACGGGCCGTGTTCTGCGCCGCCGCGGCAGCCGGCGTGCCGCTGGTGCTCGATTCGTCCAATCCGGCCGCCCTGGAGCGGGGACTCAAGGCGGCCGACGGCAAGGTCCTGATCAACTCGGTATCGGGCGAGGCTAAAAGCTTGCGCCGCGTGCTGCCACTGGCCAAAAAGTACGGGGCGGCCGTGATCGGCCTGGCCTTGGACCAGAAGGGGATTCCCGATACCGCCGAGGGGCGGCTGGTCATCGCCCGCCGCATCCGCAACGCTGCCCGGCGGCACGGCATCCCGGATGCCGACATCATCATCGACTGCCTGACCCTGACGGTCAGCGCGGAACAGAAACGGGCCGCCGAAACCCTGCGGGCCATCCGGCTGGTCAAACGAAAATTGGGACTCTCCACGGTACTGGGGGTCAGCAACATCTCCTTTGGCCTGCCCCAGCGGCCGCTGATCTCGTCGGCATTCTTCGCCATGGCCATGGAGGCCGGACTGGATGCCGCCATCATCAACCCCAACGACAAGGCCATGATGGATGCCTGGCGCTCGGCCATGGTGCTCCTGAACCGCGATCGCCAGGCAGCCGGCTACATCGAGGCCTATCGCGGCGAACAGGCCTCTGCAACGGTGCAGGCCGCGGGGTCCGATGGCACGCTTTCCATCCGCGAACGGCTCGCCCGGGCAGTCATCGAGGGCGACCGGGACGGCATCGTCCCCCTGGTGGAAGAGGCTCTGGGCGAGGGACTGGTCCCGATGCAGGTCAGCAGCGAGGGCTTTTTGCCCGGCCTGGAAGAGGTGGGGCGGCGTTTTGAGAAGAATATCTTCTTCCTGCCCCAGGTCATGCAGTCGGCCGACACCATGCAGGCCGGTTTCGCGCGCCTGAAGGTGGAGATGAAAGGGCAGAAATTCGAGAGCCTCGGCCGCATCCTGATGGCTACCGTCGAGGGGGACATCCACGACATCGGCAAAAACATCGTCTGCACCCTGCTGGAAAATCACGGTTTCGAAGTCTTTGACATCGGCAAGAATGTCTCGGCCGCCACCATCATCGCCAAGGCAAGGGAGTATGCCGTTGACGCGGTGGGGCTCTCGGCCCTGATGACCACCACCATGTCTGAAATGGACAACGTGGTCAAAAGGCTCAAGGTTGCCGGGGTAAAGACCTTCACCATGGTGGGTGGGGCGGTGGTCACCCAGGAATACGCCGACCTGATCGGCGCTGATCTCTATGCCCGCGATGCCATGGAGGCGGTCGCCAGGATCAAACAGTTACTAAGGGTGGGGGATGAACCGCTTCGGTGATTTGGCGGCGAATTCATTTTTTCATCGTCTATTTAACTTGTTGCAGTTACTTGTAGTTTTATGCTACCGTTAATTTTGGTACGTTATTTCGCGTACGGGTTGGCTCATGGTTCTTGGATTCAATCATAATGTCAGGTACAAGGGAGAAGTGTTCCACGTCCAAACCGAGGACAGTGGTGTCGCAGCTCCCCACATAGTCACCCTGCTCTACAGGGGGGGAGTCATTCTCGCCTCCAAAAAGACCAGTTATGCCGACATCCTCAAGATAGAGAACCTTGACACCGTGGTGGAAGAACTGATGAAGGATCAGCACAAGGCGATGATGCGGCGCCTCAAGGCGGGAGAATTTGACCAACGCGCTTTTCAGACCTCGCCTTCCGCGAAGGAATCCGGCAAAGTCAAGCCCTTGGCAGAGAACGTTGCCGGAAGTTTCTCAACGCCGCTTGCGTCCCAATCCCCGCCATCCGCGAAATCCGATATCTCCCTCCTGTTCGCAATGCCTGTGCAGCGGCAGGACAGCGCCGCCGGGCAGCAACCGGCCGGTCGCGGCAACACGGTAAAAGATGTGGTCGGCCTTGATGACGCCATCCGCTCGTTTTTCGGTACCTATGATAAATAATCCCTGTTGCGTGGGCGTTACCTCGGGGGAGTTTTCAACCACGGTCCTTCGGCATGTCCAGGGACGACCGCACCAGCGGTGTACCAACGTTAAATCCGCACAGGGATACCATTAGTGTTCAAGAGCCTGACAACCCGCATTATCGCCACTACCATCGTCCTGCTTGTGGGTGGCATCTTCATTTATACCTTCTTTAACGTCCGGCAGCAGCAGTCGCAACTGATCGAGACGGCACGCGAAAGCACCGAGCTGCTGCTCCATACCGTTGAAAACAGTATTTACAACACCATGCACCTGGGAAACGTCCAGGACGTGAGTTCGATCCTGGCCATGGTGGGACAGCACAACCAACTGGTCGGTGTGCGCATCTTCCATCCCCATGGAGTGATCCTGCGCTCATCCAATCCGGCCGAGGTCGGCAAGGTGGTGAGCACGGATGACTACAGCCTGTATCTCAATCCCAAACATTACGGTATCTTCGACCTTCCCCCCTACGGGGAGGTGCTGTCGATGGTCAAGCCGATTTACAACGAAGCGGCCTGCCATGCCTGTCACGGCAGCAAGGCCAGGGTCATCGGCATCCTCAATGTCGACTATTCGCTCTACCGGACCAAGCTGCAGATGCTTGAGGCGTCGCGCATCTTTATCGCCTCTTCGGTTGCCATCACGTTCTTTTTGTCCGTCACCATTTCACTGATACTCTTCAAATTCGTCAAAAAACCCCTGGATAGCATGACCGCCAACATGTCGCGGGTCGAAAACGGCGACCTGAGTGTGCGCATCGAGTATCGCGGCACTGATGAGATCGGCAAACTGGTCGACAGTTTCAATTCCATGGTTGACCGGCTCGACATCGCCAAAAAGGAGCTGGAACAGTATCATTTCCAACAGTTGGAACGCGCGGACCGCCTGGCTTCCATCGGTGAAATGGCTGCCGGCATTGCCCATGAGATCAAGAACCCGCTGGCGGGCATCTCCGCCGCGGTAAGCATCATCAAAGACGACCTCGATCCCGATGACCAGCGCAGCGGCATTCTGAAGGAGGTGCTGCAGCAGGTGCAACGCCTGGACAAGACGGTCAATGATCTGCTCTTTTTCGGCAAGCCGTCGGTCCCTGAGCTGGCCTGCATCGACATCAGCCATGTTATCGAGAAAACACTCAAATTTGCCTCCCAGCACCGCGGGGTGATGCATATCGGGTGGCAGCTTGAATTTGCCCCAGGTCTTCCCACCGTCTATGCCGACGGCAAACAGATGCAGCAGGTGTTCCTCAATCTCATCCTGAACGCCTTCCAGGCCATGAGTGAAGGGGGTACACTGACCATCAGCACCAGCCTGACCGAGCGCGAGGGGCGCGACTATGTGCGGATAGATGTTGCCGACACCGGTCCCGGCATCCCGTCCCAGATACAGGAAAAGATCTTCACGCCGTTTTTCACCACCAAGGCCCAGGGTACCGGCCTGGGGCTGCCGATATGTTACAAGTTGATCAACCTTCACAACGGTTTTTTCACTGTTTCCAACAACACCCCCCGCGGCACCGTATTCACCATAGAACTGCCGGCTTGCAGCGTTCATGACTTCGATGAAACAAGGAGAGAACATGAAGCGTAACAAGATTCTGGTCGTTGACGACGAACACCTGATCCGTTGGTCGTTGGAGCAAAATCTGAAGAAGCAGGGCTACGAAGTCGTAACCGCCGGTGACGGCGAAGAGGCGTTGCGCCTGGTTCGGGAGGAACAGCCCGATCTGGTGCTGCTCGATATCCAGATGCCGGGCATCAACGGTATTGAGGCCCTGGAAAGGATCAAGGAGTACGATGAGGATATCGTGGTCATCATGGTGACCGCCCACGGCGGCCTTGAAACGGCCGTCAACGCCATGCGGCTGGGGGCCTACGACTACGTCAGCAAGCCGTTCAACCTCGACGAGCTCGCCATCATCATCAGAAAAGCACTGGAAAACACCGACCTCAAGATCGAGGTGGCGCGTCTCCGCTCCGAGACGAAGAAAACGTTCCCGCCCAACATCATCGGCGAGAGCAGACAGGTAAAGCAGTTGCTGGAGGTACTGGACAAGGTGGCCAGGAGCGAGGCATCCACGGTCCTGGTGCAGGGCGAATCCGGGACCGGCAAGGAACTGGTGGCCAAATGGCTCCACTACAGTTCTAACCGTGCCGATAAGCCGTTCATTGCCATCAACTGCGCCGCGGTGCCGGCCACACTCCTGGAAAGCGAGCTGTTCGGCCACGAAAAAGGGGCTTTCACCGACGCCAAGAACACCAAGAAAGGACTGTTCGAACTGGCCGACGGCGGCACCGTGTTCCTGGACGAGATCGGCGACATGGAGATGGGGATGCAGGCCAAGCTGCTCCGTTTTCTGGAAGACCGCTCGTTTCGCCGCATCGGGGGCGGCAGGGTCTTTACGGTCGATGTGCGCATCATCTCCGCCACCAACAAGGATCTGCAGAAAGCCATCGAGGAGAAATCCTTCCGCAACGACCTCTATTACCGCTTGCAGGTCATCCCCATCCATTTGGCGCCCCTACGGGAGCGCAAGGAGGACATCATCCCCCTTGCCAACCATTTCATCGAGGTCTACAACAAGGACTTCAACAAGAAGGTGCAGGGCATCGCAGGCATGGCCGAGCGCATATTATCCGATTACGGCTGGCCGGGCAATGTACGCGAACTGAAAAACGTCATCGAACGGGCCATTATTCTGGGCAACGAAGACACACTCATGCTGGAACATCTGCCGCTGGAAATCGTCGCAAAGAGCTCCCCCCAGAGCGGTCCCCCCTTGGCGACCTTCAGGCTTCCGGCCGAGGGGATCGATATCGAGGAGGTGGAAAAGGAACTTATCCGCCAAGCCCTCGACAACACGGAGTGGAACCAGTCCAAGGCAGCCAAAAAGCTGAGCCTGGGCATCGACGCGTTCCGGTACCGGATGAAGAAGTTCGGGTATTTGAAATAAAAGGCGTGAGTGGTGAAAATGAAAGGCGTGAATGGTGAGTCGTGAGTGGTGAAAAACCCCATCACGTCTCCTGTCTCGCGTTTCAAGTCTTTACCATTCACGTTTCACTATTCACCATTCATGCTTCTAAGAGGTCATCATGAATCCGCAAGACAAAATATATGTAGCCGGGCATGGCGGCATGGTCGGTTCTGCCCTCGTGCGCTGCCTGCGCGGTGCAGGCTACACCAATCTGGTCCTTCCTTCGCGGGCAGAGCTGGATTTGTGCAACCAGGAAGCGGTCAAGGCATTCTTTCACGACGAGCGCCCTGAGTACGTGTTCCTGGCTGCCGCCAAGGTGGGCGGAATCGTTGCCAACAGCACCCTGCCGGCGCAGTTCATCTACGACAACCTGATGATCCAGAACAACATCGTGCATGCTTCGTGGAGCGTGGGCGTAAAACGGCTTCTGTTCCTGGGCAGCACCTGCATCTATCCCAAGCTGGCGCCCCAGCCGCTGAAGGAGGAGTACCTCCTGACCGGTCCGCTGGAACCGACCAACGACGCCTATGCCGTAGCCAAGATCGCCGGCATCACCATGTGTCGCTCCTTCAACCGCCAGTACGGCACCCGCTACCTGGCGGCCATGCCGACCAACCTCTACGGCCCCAACGACAATTTCGACCTGACCTCCTCCCACGTCCTGCCGGCCCTGATCCGCAAATTCCACGATGCCGGGGAAAACGGCGCCGCCACAGTCACCGTCTGGGGCAGCGGCACGCCCCTGCGGGAATTCCTGCACGTGAACGATCTGGCGGACGGTTGCCTGCACCTGGTCAACCTGCCGGATGCGGAGTATGGCCGCCTGCTGGAGGACCCGGCGGCTTCGGCCTTGATCAACATCGGCAGCGGCGAGGAGTTGACGATCCGCGACCTGGCCCTACTGGTGAAAAAGGTGGTCGGATTCGAGGGTGAACTGGTTTTCGACGCCACCAAGCCCGACGGCACACCGCGCAAGCTCTGCGACGTGTCCCGCATTCATGCCCTCGGCTGGCGGCATCGCATAGCCCTGGAGGAGGGGCTTGCGGCGACGTATCGATGGTTTCGTGAAAATCGTGAAAGGTGAATCACATCTCGCCATCCACTTTCCACATTTTCCTCTTGCAATTCCCCTCCGTTTTTCGCTAATGTTCAAAATATGAACAATAACGAAAAATCCTCGGAATCCTACCGCTCACTCCTGATCCTCTCCGAAATAACCGGCGAAGAGCCGCTCTCCCAGCGGGAACTCTCGCGACGGCTCGGCGTTGCCGTCGGCCTGGTCAATTCCTACCTTAAAAACCTGGTCGCCAAAGGGTACGTGCGGGTCAAGAACTTCCCCCGCAACCGCTATGCCTATCTGCTCACCCCTCAGGGATTGGCCGAGAAGAGCCGCCTGGCCTATCAGCACCTGAGTTACTTTACCAGCCTGTACACGGCGGCACGCCAGGACTACCTGGACCTGTTCCGCCGCCTGGAGGCCGCCGGCGTGCGGGAGATTGCCTTCTGCGGGGTGGACGAGGTGGCCGAGGTGGCGTATCTGTCGTTGCAGGAGACCGGCTTGAAATTGGTTGCGGTCATGGATGATACCCGCGCAGGGGACACCTTCTTCGGTGTTCCAGTTGTGTCATTGGCGGGCGGAGCGCAGAGGTGTCGTGCCCCGGTGATTATATCCTCATTGAAGCGGAAAGATGAACTTACGCGGGAGCTTAGTGATTTGGGTGTAACAGCAGGCATGATTTTTGTTGCTGGTACCATGGAGTAGATATCGGGCTTTTCCGACTCAAGTACGCCGGTTGTGCAGGGATGGAGGACAATGCATGTCGAAAAAAGCGCTTATCTGCGGTGTGTCTGGTCAGGATGGCGCATACCTGTCCCGGTTTTTGCTCGGGAAGGATTACGAGGTTCATGGAACCGCGCGAGACGCTCAGATGGCATCCTTCTCAAACCTGAGCAGACTGGGTATCCGTGATCATATTGCATATCACTCCATGGCGCTGAACGATTTTCGGAGCGTTCTCCAGGTGTTGTCGAGTGTGCAACCTGACGAGATTTATAACTTGGCTGGACAAAGTTCAGTGGGGCTTTCTTTTGAACAACCAGTGGAAACACTGGAAAGTATCAGTGTTGGAACCTTGAATCTTTTAGAGGCGATTCGATTCATGAAGTGCTCGGCCAGGCTTTATAATGCCGGTTCAAGCGAATGTTTTGGCAATGCCGGCGGCCGGCCGGCTGACGAGAACACCCCATTTCGCCCGCGAAGCCCTTATGCCGTAGCTAAGGCGACAGCCTTCTGGGAGATTGCAAACTATAGAGAAGCATACAGCCTTTACGCCAGCACCGGGATACTGTTCAATCATGAATCGCCGTTGCGCCCCGAGCGATTCGTTACCCAGAAAATTGTCAGAAGCGCCTGCCGGATTGCGCAAGGGGCCAAGGAAAAACTGATACTCGGCAATATTGAAATAGCCAGGGACTGGGGGTGGGCACCCGAGTATGTTGAGGCTATGTGGATGATTCTCCAGCAGGAAAAGGCCGATGATTTTGTGATTGCAACCGGCAAGACCAATAAACTCGGGGATTTCGTGGCTGAAGTTTTCAGGTGTGTGGGGCTTGACTGGCATGACCACGTTGAAAGCGATGCATCGCTTTATCGCCCGTCAGAAATTATGGTGAGCATGGCTAATCCTGAAAAATCGGCAAAAATGCTCGGCTGGCAGGCGACATACAGCATGAAGGATGTCGCCCGAATGATGGTGGAAGAGTTTTTGCTGTAACGTTTGTTCACATTACCGGGGCGCATTATGGAGGGAGGCGGGCTCATGAAAGTTGTCATACTTGCGGGGGGCTTCGGAACTCGTATCAGCGAAGAGTCGCACCTGAAACCAAAACCGATGATCGAGATAGGTGGTCGTCCTATTCTCTGGCACATCATGAAGATTTACTCCCATTTCGGTTTCAGTGATTTCGTCATCTGCCTGGGGTACAAGGGATATTGCATCAAAGAATATTTTGCGCATTATTTCCTGCACGAGTCGGATGTCACCTTCGATTTCCGGGAGGGCAATCAACGGATTGTCCACAGTCATAGTGCGGAACCATGGCGGGTGACCCTGGTCGATACCGGTCAGGACACCTTGACGGGTGGCAGGGTAAAGCGGATAGCCCATTACTTGGAGGGGCAGCCGTTCATGCTCACCTATGGCGATGGCGTCGCAAATGTGAATATACGTGAGTTGGTCGAGTTTCACCGTAAAAGCGGGAGGCTGGCCACCGTCACCACCACCCAGCCGAGCGGCAAGTTCGGGGCGCTTAATCTGAGTGATTCCGATCAGGTAGTTAGCTTTCAGGAGAAGCCGAAGGGGGATGGCGGTTGGATCAATGCAGGCTTCTTTGTCATGCAGCCGGAAGCTGTCGGCTATATCAAAGACGATTCAACGATATTGGAGAGGGAACCCTTGGAACAACTGGCCGGCAAAGGAGAGTTGATGGCTTACAAACATCACGGATTTTGGCAACCAATGGATACCATGCGGGACAAGAACAACCTGGATGAGATGTGGAAGAGCGGCGAAGCCCCTTGGAAGGTTTGGTGATGGAGCGTTCATTCTGGCATAACAGGAGGGTCTTTGTAACGGGCCATACCGGATTCAAAGGATCATGGCTGTGCCTCTTGCTCCACTCCATGGGCGCGAAGATGACCGGCTATGCCCTGGAACCGCCGACCTGCCCCAGTCTTTTCGAAAGCGGCAAGCTCGGCGAATTGGTACACTCCGTCATTGCCGATGTCCGGGACTTGGGCCGGATCAAGGCTGAAATGGCCGCTGCTGCTCCGGAGATCGTCATCCACATGGCCGCCCAGCCGCTGGTGCGGGAGTCCTACCGCAATCCGGTGGAAACCTACACCGTCAACGTCGTCGGAACGGTCAACCTCCTGGAAGCGGTGCGGGAATGTCCAAGCGTCAGGGCGGTTGTCAACGTGACCACCGACAAGTGCTATGAAAACCGGGAATGGATCTGGGGTTATCGTGAGAATGAACCGCTGGGCGGGTATGACCCCTATTCCAGCAGCAAGGCCTGTTCGGAACTGGTTACGGCGGCCTACCGAACGTCGTTTTTCAACCCGGAGAGGTATGACGTGCACCGTGTCGGCATCGCATCCGCCCGCGCCGGAAATGTTATCGGCGGTGGCGACTGGGCTGCTGAACGGCTGATACCCGACAGTGTGAGGGCTCTGTTGCAGGGGATTCCTATTCCGGTCCGAAACCCTCACGCAATCCGCCCCTGGCAGCATGTATTGGAACCGTTGAGCGGTTATCTGGTCCTGGCGCGAAAACTGTACCAGGAAGGTCCCGAATATGGCGGGGCCTGGAATTTCGGCCCGCGTGACGATGACGCAAAACCGGTGGAATGGATTGCCAGGGCCGTCACCACCCGATGGGGCGGTAACTCAAGCTACATCGTCGATCAGGGGGAGCATCCCCACGAAGCCCATTACCTCAAGCTGGACTGCTCAAAAGCGATGGCCGGCCTTGGATGGCGTCCACGCTGGAGCCTGTCCCGGGCGCTTGACAGTATCGTTGATTGGACGAGGGTCTACCAAAGCGAGGGTGATGTTCGTTCGTTATGCCTGCAGCAAATTGTGGAATATCTGGGAACCGAGGGATAGGAAAGCATGCCGAATACCAGCGAAACGGACAAGAAACTGCGCGAGGAGGTTGTACAGGCCACCCTCCGCTACTACGAATTCAAGCATAAGGTGAAGAAGCCCTTTGTGCCCGGAGAACGGATATCGTACGCCGCCAGGGTGTTCGATGAACAGGAGATGGCCAACCTGATCGATTCCTCCCTGGATTTCTGGTTGACCACCGGCCGTTACGCGGAGCGGTTCGAACGGGAATTTGCCGAGTTTCTCGGCGTACAACACTGTTCTTTGACCAATTCAGGCTCTTCCGCGAATCTCCTGGCCTTCATGGCGCTTACCTCCCCCAAGCTGGCTGAAAGAAGGATTCGCAAGGGCGACGAGGTCATCACCGTTGCCGCCGGATTTCCCACCACCGTTGCCCCGATCATCCAGTACGGCGCTGTTCCGGTGTTCGTCGATGTCCGGCTTCCGACGTACAATATCGACGTCGCCCAATTGGATGCAGCCCTCTCCGACAGGACCAAGGCGGTCATGGTAGCCCACACCCTCGGCAACCCTTTCGACCTCGCAGCCGTAAAACAGTTCTGTGACCGGCATAACCTCTGGCTCGTCGAGGACAATTGCGACGCCCTTGGTTCGCGGTACTGTTTGAACGGCAAATGGCGCTTCACCGGAACCATCGGCCACCTGGGAACATCAAGCTTCTATCCGCCCCATCACATGACCATGGGGGAGGGGGGCGCCGTCTACACGAACGACACGACCCTCAAGCGTCTCGTGGAGTCGTTCCGCGACTGGGGGCGCGACTGCTGGTGCCCGTCGGGGCGCGACAATACCTGCGGCAACCGCTTTACCCAGCAGTTCGGCGAACTCCCCTACGGCTACGATCACAAGTACGTGTACTCCCACTTCGGGTACAACCTGAAAGTGACCGACATGCAGGCTGCCGTCGGCTGCGCCCAGCTGGAAAAGCTGCCCGGCTTCATTGCCGCCCGTCAACGCAACTGGCAGCTCTTGCGCGACGGTCTGGCCGACTTGGGTGACCGCTTCATCCTGCCGGAACCGACAGAAAACTCCGACCCCTCCTGGTTCGGCTTCCTTCTCACGGTACGTGAAGATGCCGGTTTCAGCCGTGAGCAGGTCGTCGCCCACCTGGAGCGCAAGGGGATTCAGACCCGCATGCTGTTTGCCGGCAACCTGATCAAGCACCCCTGTTTCGACGAGATGCGCAAGGAAGGCACAGGCTACCGCATCGTCGGCAGCCTGGACGACACCGACCGGATCATGCGGGATACCTTTTGGGTCGGTGTTTATCCCGGCATGACGGATGAAATGCTGGACTACATGATCGAGACGATCAAAGACTTTGTCCTGCAAACCCGCGGATGAAATTTTGTTGAGGAGTCAACTACATTTAACCGGAGAACCTATTGAAAAGTGAATGCAAAATATGCGGCTTTCCAATGTCGAATCTATTTAGGCTGAATAACAGCATAAAAACCCAGACTGTTTGCAAAACATTACAGGAGGCCCAACAGGTTCCAGTCGTTGGTATGAATGTCCAGTATTGCAGCCGCTGTGACTTCTATCAGATCGATTCCGTGGATTTTGACCATTATGATGATGAAGAATATTATCTCACGACAGAGATCAGCGAGACCCAGCGATCCTATCAGCAATGGTTTCTTGAGCATGTTGAACAGTATCTTGCTTCCCCTGTAGCCGAAATAGGGCCGGGTGACGGTTTTTTGGGAAAGCTGCTGGCTCCTCGTTATGATTATGTTGGATATGAACCGGCTCGTAAGAGTTTTGATGAGTGCAGGAGAAAGAATTTACAGGTAATTAATGGCAATTTCACCGGATCTTCCAAGAAGTATTCGGCAATCATCGGCAGGCAGGTGTTGGAGCACATAGAAGATTTACAGAAATTTCTGCATGATGTTCTGTCATCTTTAACCGAAGACGGCGTGGCGATATTTGAGGTGCCAAACATAGACAAGGCGAGAAAGAATAACCGTATTGTAGATTTTTGTCCGGAGCATGTGAACTACTTTACCCTGTCGTCCCTTGCCCTATTGTTCGCCGCAAATGGATTTTCCCCGTGTGAGATCATAAAAACATACAATGATGAATACCTTTTAATAATAGCATGCAGGCATCCGCAATTCAGCCTTGTCCACTCAAGCGTAGATTTCAGCTCCATGGTCTTTTGGGGGGCAGGATCTCGTGGAGTCAGCCTCTGCCATGCCATTGGCGCTAAACCGCGATATTTCGTCGATACGGACTGCAACAAGTTTGGTAAATATATTCCTTCCACAACGGTTGAAATTAAAGCGCCGGCGTTCTTGTATGAAGATTCTTCATGCGAGGCAGTGGTTATTACGTCCATTTTTTATTTTGAGGAAGTGCTTCAAACTCTTCAGGCCAATGGCTACAAAGGGAAAATTTATCGATTGAACGAAAGGAATGAACTGGTCCTGTGCAATATCTAAAAAACATTAAAAAATCAATACTTCATATGGCTCATTACTCCAAAGCTTCACATGTTGGGAGCTGCCTTTCCATTGCGGAAATCCTGTATACCCTCTATTTCAGGATTCTGCGGGTCGATCCGGGCAATCCGAACTTGGCTAACCGCGATATTTTCATCCTGAGCAAGGGCCATGGTAGTGCCGCCCTCTATGCTACGCTGGCCGAACGGGGCTTTTATCCGAAGGCGTATCTTGATAAGTACTACATTGATGGCGGGTTGCTGCCAGGGCATCTGGACAAAGAAGCGGTGCCGGGTGTTGAAGTTTCGAGCGGTTCTTTAGGACACGGCCTGTCCATAGGTATCGGGATGGCAATTGCCAGGCGGACGGCGCTTGATTCGGGCAGAGTTTTCGTCTTGCTTGGAGATGGAGAGTGCAACGAAGGGTCGGTGTGGGAGGCCGCCATGCTGGCTGGAACCCTAAAACTGGAAAACCTCACGGCAATAGTGGATTTCAACAAACTCCAGAGTTTCGGCAAGACCAATGAGGTAATCGACCAGAGGAACATGGCGGCGCGCTGGGCGGCTTTTGGTTGGGATGCTCATGACGTCGAAGGTCATGACGTTGCCGCCCTTGAACAGGTTTTTTCCGCACCCCAGCAAGGCCCAAAGATGATAGTTGCTCACACTGTAAAGGGCAAGAGCGTTTCGTTCATGGAGGACAGGCTGGAATGGCATTACAAATCACCCAACGACGAGCAATATGTTCAGGCAATCAAGGAACTGGAGGGTAAGAAATGAGAAACACATTCGTAGATTGCCTGATCAAGCGGGCCCGTTATGACGACCGTATCTTCCTGATAACCCCGGATGTGGGGTTTTCGGTGCTGGAGAGGTTTGCGGATGAGTTTCCTGATCGATACCTCAATGTCGGCATTGCCGAGCAAAATGCGGTAGGTGTTGCCGCTGGTTTGGCCCTGTCTGGAAAGCGTCCCTATGTGTACAGCATGGTGCCGTTTGTGACCATGCGCTGTTTCGAGCAGGTGCGCGTTGATGTCGCCTATATGAAGACGAATGTCGTGCTGGCGGGCATAGGTGGTGGCCTGACCTATGGCCCGGCAGGCGCGACCCATCACGCCATTGAAGATATTGCAATCATGAGGGCGCTGCCGAACATGACAATCTGCGCACCCGGCGATCCCATTGAGGCTCGGGCGCTTATGGAGCAGAGTTTTGATCACGATGGCCCCATCTATATAAGGCTCGGCAGAAACGGGGAACCGGCCATTCACGGTCCTGACGTCAAAATTGAAATAGGCTCTTCTGTCAAGATTGCCGATGGAGACGATCTGGCTTTGATCACAACAGGAAACACCCTGGAACTTGCCAGTCGCGTGATTCAAGCCATGCAGGACCGGGGCCGCAAGGCAACACTGATCTCGATGCCGACGATCAAGCCATTTGACTGCGATGTAATCATTTCGCTGTTGGACAGGGGGATGCCGATTGTTACCCTGGAGGAGCATACGGTTATTGGCGGATTGGGAAGTGCCGTCGCGGAAATCATAGCGGAGTATGGCAAAGGGGTTAAATTCAGACGTATTGGGCTTCCGGACGAGTACAGTCATACCGTTGGCAGCCAGGAATATTTGCGGAATCATTTTGGCCTGAACCTTGAAAGGATTCTTGAAATTATTGGAGGGATTTGACATGCCGCCCGTGCGCATTGCCATTCTTGGCGCCACCAGTCATATCGCAAAGGGGCTCATCGCGGCCTGGGCGGGGCGCGAGGAAAGAGAATTGGTTCTCTACGCCCGTTCTCCAGATCGCGTGCGGGAGTTTATTTCGCTCATCGGCTGCAAAGATCCGGTCATCCTGCCTGTTGAGGACTTTGGCCGCATACGGTGCGATGTGATTGTCAATTGCATCGGGATAGCCGACCCAGGCAAACTCAGCAATGAAATGGCAACAATTTTTACCCTGACAGAGACATGGGACCGCCGGGTGATGGATTATGTTTCCACCTGCCCTGATGCGCTTTACATCAATCTGAGCAGCGGCGCAATATATGGAAGCGAGTTCAGCCAACCGGTGAATGAAGCCTCACCTGCCGTTTTTCCAGTGAACGCCATGACGGCATCCGAATTTTACGGGATTGCCAAATTGCACGCCGAGGCACGGCACCGCGCCGCATCCGGACTGAACATCGTTGACCTGCGAATTTTTAGCTATTTCAGCAGGTTTATCGACCCCGCAACCCGCTTTCTGATGACCGACATCATATTGGCTCTGAAAAGTGGAAACGAAATGCTCACAACGACCAATAATATCGTCCGGGACTACGTAAACCCCGATGATCTGGTATCGCTTATGGATCTGCTGGTAGCGCGAAAAAGCTTGAATGGGGTTTACGATGTATATAGTCGTAAGCCGGTAACAAAGTTTGAGATACTTGAGAGCTTCGCCGCGGATTTCGGGCTCCATTTTCGTGTAATCGAAGATGCTAAACCTGTTACAGCCACAGGTACAAAAGATCATTATTATTCTCTCAATTACCGTGCGGCGGAACTTGGTTATCAGCCGCGTCATAGTTCCCTTGACTCTCTTCGCCGTGAAACCATATTTTTGCAGCAGGGCTTTCAGCAATGAGACTGGCAACGCTTTGATTGGGGTATTCGAAAATCATTCAGGAAGAATCCGTTGTTCGACAATGCCATTAAAATTCCTGCCTGCTTGGATTGGATAATGGCGATGTCGTTACGATCAAGCTTAAGCGGATAGATGAACTTACCGGGAACTTAGTGGTTTTTGCGCAACAGCAGGCAGGATTTTTTATTGCTGCTACCATGCAGAAGATGTCGAATGCCAGGACATCGATAACTTAATCAAAAGGCAACCTAATGAAAATACTTCTTGTATCGATAAAATCTGATATGTTTCCTGTCGGAATGGCCTATATTTCGGCAGCAATTAAAGCATCGAACCATGAAGTCGATTGCTTTGTTTATGATAATTATCAGGATTTTATTAATAGGCTCGATACAGAAAAGTATGATTTTGTGGCAACTGGTGGACTCTCATCACAATACAAAATAATTAAAAACATATCCGATATTGCATGTGGCAAAAATATAAAATTAATTATAGGTGGTGGAATAATAACTTCGGAACCGGAGCTTATGAGCAGAGCTTTAAAAGCTGATTATTCTGTTATAGGTGAGGGTGAGATAACAATAGTCGAGCTGTTGGATTGTATTGAGAATGGTTCAGACATCTCTACGGTTGATGGTATTGGGTATTTTGATGAAGATAAATATATTATTAATTCCAATAGAGCGGCAAATTCAGATCTTGATTTACTACCATATCCTGATTATCAAAGTTTCGGATACGAAGACGCGCTAAATGCAGCCAGATCTTCTGATATTTATTATTTTGACTTGTTTGATCATCCTAGAGAATACCCAATAGTCACATCCAGATCATGTCCGTTTAAATGCACTTTTTGCTATCATCCTCTCGGCGATACATACAGACAGAGATCTATTGATTCCGTTATGGATGAACTTAAAATAGTAATTCCTAAATTTAGGATCAACATCATATCTATATACGATGAATTGTTTTCACATGATGAGAAAAGAGTTGACGACTTTTGTTCACAACTTACCAGTTATCTATCAACAATACCATGGGAAGTAAAATGGTTTTGCCAGATGAAAGCATCTGGTTTGAAATCTGAAATGCTCGATAAAATGAAAAATTCAGGCTGTTACATGGTAAGTTATGGATTTGAAAGTTACAGCCCAACAATATTGAAGAGCATGAAAAAAGGTATTACCCCGCAACAAATAGACAATGCAATTAACGTTACATTGGATAAAAACATTTCAATACAAGCCAACTTTATTTTTGGAGACAGGCTTGAAACAATGGAGACCGCGCTAGAAACTCTTAATTATTGGAAAACTCGTCCCGAAGCCGGCATTCTCCTAGGGTTTATCATCCCATGCCCAAATAGCGAAATTTATCAATATTGCATTGAAAAGGGCATAATTAAGGATAGATTCGACTTTATCGTAAATCATATGTTCGACATTGTTAATATTACATCGATGAGCAATTCAGACTTTATTGAGTTAAAAGAATTAGTCAACAGCCATTCGGTGAGTTATGGTGTCACATCGATACCACGTAAAGTGACAGAATCTTGTGTGATTGTTAAGTGTCCGCATTGTAGCGAGACTATAACATATGGTAACTATGTTATAGATACATCTAACTTCTACAGGATGATATATTGCAGAAAATGCAGGAAAAGATTTTTCATCCTCAATAGGTTGGAAAAAATAAAAAGAGTTTTATTTCTCAACCATATAGAAAAAATAAAACAATACTTGAAGCCTATTACAAGGCATCGCCTTGTTTTAAAACTTAGAAAGACAGTTTCGACAGCACTATTTAAGCCTAATAAACATTAACTATCTAAATGACTTCAAAACCATCCCCTCCTTTAATAACATATGATTTATTTGGATATGATTTTGCGCTTAAAATATCCCGGCTTCTAGGAATGGGAGCTGAGAGAGTCAGCTTTCGTATACCTTCACCACGTACATATTGATTGAGTTTGCTTAACATTTGTAGGCTCAACCCATTAGTTTTTTAGATTTTTAACTATTAAAGAATGAAGTATACATTAACCTCTCGATGAGGAGTTCAGAAATTATGAGTATAGACAGTAAAATTAAAAATGGTTTGAAAAGACTGATAAGATTCAATAACAACAGGCTGTCAATGAATCTCTTATTTGATTTAAAAAATAGAGAGTTTGCATTTGATAGCAACAATAATACCACCGAATGGGTCGATAAGGCATTTGCGCCAAGAAAAACCAGATTAACCGAAGACACTACAATATTAAATCGCATCTATGAAGCATACAATAAGGCAAAAGAAATACAGAAAACAGCAAAGTCACATTATCAAGTAAGCAATGAATGGCTACCTATTTATAACTCCAGTTTAAAAGAAGTAATGGCAGCCTTTGAGAAAAAGGACCTTGAAAAACTAGGCATACTTTATCAAAATTTCATGCGGAATCAGTGTAGTGCGGGATTGGTCGGACTGCCTGTCGATATGGACAAATGTTACTTCAGCGGCAAGATCAGCAATAAAGATAAAAAATTATATCTCTATGATAGCTTGAATAGGTTTTGGTTGTGGAAAAATTTATCCAGTAAAGCGTTCGATATACAATCGCTGGATTCTCCGGATATCGGCAATCCGTTTGGTTACTATATCGACGGGCATTTTATAAAAACTGGTTCAGATTATCAGCATTATTATGCTGCTGCAATTGATAGATTGACAAAGAGTGATGAACATCGCGTTATTGTAGAATTGGGTGGTGGATACGGCGGAATGGCGTACTATTTAATTCGTGATTGTAAGAGATCAACTTACATAGATTTTGATTTGCCAGAAAATTTGGCACTGACTACCTACTATTTACTTAATGCATTTCCAGATAAAAAAATATTGTTATTTGGCGAAGAAGACTTAAGTGATTGCAAATTAACCGATTATGATATTGTACTTATGCCAAATTATGAAATAGATAAAATGACAGATCTTTGCTCTGATTTGGTATTTAATTCATATAGTTTGGCAGAAATGTCTCACGAAACAATATCCAATTATGTTGCTGTTTTTAACAGGATTGCCAAAAACTATATTTTTCACGTGAACCATACTCGTAATTCTCTCGTGTCGGCAGACGATTTTGGCATAGATCAGGATAAATTCGATTTGATTTACAAAATACCGGCACTATGGAATGCAGGTAGAAACCTTTACATGGACGAGTATGAGTATTTGTATAAGCGCAGTGAATGTGAGAAAAAATATTGAATATGACGCTGCTGGTTAAATTGCTCAGATTAGCAGGAGTTGACCGTGCCGTAGGTTATGGCGTGCTTGCACGATTATGGCAGGTTGTGGCGGGACCTGTTTCCATGATTGTCATTGCCACGAATCTCTCTCGTGAACAACAAGGCTTCTATTTCACTTTTAACAGTATTGTTGCGTTACAGTTGTTTTTTGAATTGGGCCTGACCGGTGTGATCTCTACTTTTGTCAGCCATGAATTTGTTGACCTCGCTTGGGAGAATCGCGGCCGTATTAGCGGCGATTCCAGATCGCTTCAAAGACTGGAGGACATCCTCGCCAAGGCGACCCTCTGGTTCTTCGTTGCCTCGATTCTTTTATTCGTTGTTCTGGTTCCGACGGGCTTGTTGTTTTTTGGCCAGGCGAAGCATACAGGTGTTGATTTTTCCTGGAGGCTTCCCTGGATACTGGTGGTTGCAGGTACGTCTTGCAACCTCATGGTTACCCCTTTCTTTTCTGTTCTGATGGGGAGCGGTGACGTCGCCAACGTTAACAAACGAGAGATGTTGGGGGCTATAGTGGGGCCAATACTGTCATGGACGGTGCTGTTGCTCCATGGCGGACTTTTTGCGGCACCGGCGGTCGCTTTCGGCAATATGCTGGTATCCTGGCTGTACCTGGCCCGGCAGAAACCGGAACTGTTGAAAAAAGCCTGGGACTGCGTAAAAAATATACGTCGGGAGAAACATCAGGAGGCGCGGGTTTCGTGGAGGGGGGAAATATGGCCCCTGCAATGGAAGATCGCGTTGTCATGGATGTCAGGTTACTTCCTGTTTCAATTGTTCAATCCGATACTCTTTCATTACCATGGGCCGGTTGTGGCGGGTCAGATGGGGATGACCCTCAGTGCAACCAATGCGCTCATTGGGGTATGCATAACCTGGATAAGCGCGAAAGGCCCTGAATTCGGAAAGCTGATCGCTCAACGGGAGTGGCGGCGGCTCGATGAATTGTTTAACAGGGTTTTACTGCAAACGTCGGTAATTTCCGTTATTGGAGCTCTCGGCGGATGGAGCATCATATGGTTTTTGCAAGGACATTACAAAATTGGTGCACGCTTTATTCCGGCGTCTGACGCAGCATTTTTGCTGGCTGCGGTTTGTATAGTAGTAATTGTTTTCGGACTCGCCACCTACCTGCGAGCGCATAAGCAGGAGCCATTTATGGTCTTGTCGATAAGTAGCGCTCTGATTCAGGGAAGCGCGATATGGGTAACGGGGAAATACTTTTCAAGCCGTGGAGTGTCGATGGCGTATTTTGCCGTCAGTCTATTCTTTGTATTGCCTTATGCCGTCATTGTTTGGCGACGATGCCGCAGGATGTGGCATTCAGAGGGTACGGGAGTACTTACTAAATGACTATTCCGCCGCAAGATAAAACGAACGGGTTTCTTTTGACCATAGCAATACCGACTTATAATAGGTCAAAATATCTTGATTGTTGCCTCAAACATATTTATAAACAGTGGATACATTACAAAGAGCTAGTAGAAATAATTGTTTCAAATCACTACTGTCCGGTTAATAGTTGAATAAGTTTAGTTGGTTGCAATCATGGGTATCGAGATTTCGCTTCAGTGCCTCTGCAACCAGCGATGAAATGGGCTTTTTCTCGAACAAGTTGACCTCAAGAATCTGTAGAACA
>JARLHN010000039.1 GCA_031292255.1 Oryzomonas sp.
TCTACTGCGAAAACGGTAAATCGGCCCGAATTCCCGGAAATTTTCGGCAAATAGGTCCACTATTCGTCCTCAAATTTCCAAAAATCCGGTCTCAATTTCCCGTTTTCTCGCTACGACACCCTAAGTCCGACAGGCTCCTAGAGCGGCATTAATTCCGGCTGCACATCAAAGATGACATCAAGGCGGCGAGGATCGAGGCGACGAAAGCGTACAGAGTAGTACGTTGAGGAACCGAAGACGAGCCAACAATGATGCCGCTTTGATTTGGAACAGGAATAAGCCGTCATCCATCAATGACAGCGGACACATACATGCAGCCGTATCCTTACACCATCACCATCTCTTCGGAAAAAGGGGGAGTCGGCAAGACGACCCTGGCCTGCAACCTGGCCGTCTTTCTAAAGGCCATGCGGGATAACCTGCCGATCACCATCTTTTCCTTCGACAATCACTTTACCATCGACCGCATGTTCGCCCTGGAGAGGCAAGAGCCGACCGGCAGCGTACTGGAGATGCTGGAAGGCGAGCCGGCCGGCGATCTGGTGCGCTACGGCCAGTACGGCGTCGGCTACATCCCCTCCTCAACCAAGTTGAGCAATCTGCATGCCCGCTTCAAGGACCCCCTGACCCTGACGCGCCTCCTGGCGGAATCGGGGCTGTCCGGCGTCGTGATCGTCGATACGCGCCCCGACCTGAATCCCCTGACCCAGAACGCCCTCTACGCCGCAGACCGGGTGCTGGTCCCGGTAAAAGACCTGTCCAGCCTGGAGAACTGCAAAAACATCTTCGCCCTGCTGGAGCGGAGCGGCAAGGACAAAGATGTCCTGGCGCTGATCCCCTGCCTGGTGGATGAGCGGATTAAATTCGATGGCGAGTTCAGGGACCAGAAGACCCTGTTGCGGACCTTCGCCGCCAAGCGGGGCTACCGCTGCCTGAGGACCTCCATCTCAAAAAGCCCCAAGGTGGAAAGCCTCACCACCAACCCGGACGGCAAGATCTACCCGATCCTGACCCATGCCAAGGGCACGGAGGTGTTCGGCCAGTTCAAGGAGATCGCCCAGGACCTGCTCCGGGACCTGGATGCCCTCCCCGAACCTCGCGCCTCCTTCCTGTACCGCCCCGGACCGGCCGGAAGAGCGTTCAGAAAGATGGCGCCCTATCCTGCGCGCCTGGAGGGACTGGCGGAATGCTGCCCGGTTTGCGGCGAATTCGTGGCGAAACGCAAGGGGCGCGGCTTCTATTACGAAACCCACGAGTGGGCCCGGCGCGGCTTCCTGCACGTCTCCTGCTTCGTGGATGCGCTCTGCGGCGCCCTGTACGGCCTGACCAGCGACTCCCAGGGATACGGCATTGCCCGCCTGATGGTCGCCGAAAACGCGGGCAAGCTGGCAACCCTGCTCTGTCCCAGGGTCGTCAACGGCTCGTACCGGGTCGATCTCCGCCAGTTCGACGCGGCGGGGGAGCAACGGTTGCACAGGGAGCTGATTCTGAAGGATCTTGGGGATGGGGGAGATGGCGGGATTCACGAACGGCTGTTTCTGTTGTTGCGGGAGACCCTGTCCGGGCAGGAGGGGGGGCCGGGCAAGGGCGCCTGGCTGGTCGTGCACCCCGTTGACCCCAAAGATCCCGAATCGATCCTGGGGGAGGAGCGCTACCGCGCCGTGCACCTTCTGCAGGCCGGGATCTGCGCGGCGCTCGGCCTGTCCTGAGTGAGGGACCGGCAACCGGTGTCAACGGCAGACCCTTCAACTCTTTAATATTCCCTCGACCAAAAGAATCTAAAACCTGTCAAGGCCCATGGCAGCGGTATAATATTTTTCAAATGCCATGAACGCTGTAATGGCATTGCCTTTTTAATCACTCCGGCATAGCCGGTGGTTTATGGAACTCCATCACTTAAGGAGTGACTGAGATCTCATTCGAACCGAATGATTCACCATTGGTGCCAACAGCAGTTACCCGGTAATAATATGTAGTTCCATTATTGGCCACGGTGTTATCAGTATAGGAGGCAGTATAAGAAGCAGTTGCAGGAGAAGCTAATACGGGCAGCCCCTCGGCACCGGACGCGGTGCTTCTATAGACATTATAGCTCGTTACGCCTGTTATAGCGGGTGGTGTAGTCCAGGTTAACGCAACGGAATTAGTTGTGTGAGAAACCAAGGTAAGCGTTGGCGCTGTAACAGTAACAGAGACCTCATTCGACGCGCTGGACTCATTGGAATTTGAGTCTAAAGCCGTGACAAAATAATAATAGGTGGTGCCTGAAGGTGCCGGAGTGTTATCTGTAAATGAATTTGTATATGATCCGGCAAGGACGGCCTCTTGAGCTGAAGCAGTACCCCGATCAATATTATAAACGCATCCTGGCACCGCATCCCAGCTTAAGGTTATGTTCAAAGCCGTCCCTGATACAGTTAAATTTGTCGGTGCGCTTGGAGGTGTGGTTGAGTTGCCGCAAGCACTGCAGCAAAACAAAATAAACGTAAGGCAAAAAGTCCGCCAATAGCGAAACAATGTCACTTTTATCATTATCTGCCTCCGGTGTGTCTCGTTTTCAACAGTCCGTTTTCATTCTTTTTCATTATCACATTTACCTTGACATTCAAACGAAATTCAACTGATGACCGGATAGGCGTTGGACTCTCTCTTCAATAAAATAGACAGGTTAGGGCCTCCATTATTTTAATTGGTTTCAAAACTGTAACCAAAACAAAGGTACTGTTTGTCTTCCCCCTCCTTGAGAAGGAGGGAGGCAGGGGGTGGTTGAAGATTTTTCTGCGAAAGGGCCGAAGGGGAGAACGGGCAAAAGCGCCTACCACTGAGCTATAGGCCCCTGAATTATTGATGCTACCATTGCCCCCAATGGATCTTATCCTGCCGGTACTTGTCCTTCGGCTTGTCCACGCCGGTCGGGACACCGACCAGGATGACGTTCAACGGAATAACAGCGGCCGGTATGCCGAGCACGGTACGTACATGTTTCATCTTGTCCTCATACGGATATGAGGCGGTCCAGTGCCCCCCAAGCCCCAGGGCTTCCGTGGCCAGCAGGATGTTTTCGCTTGCGAGCGTGGCGTCGATGATCGCAAAGTCCTTGCTCTGAAGATTTGCTTTTCCCGGCTCCGTGCAGACGACAATGACCGCTCCGGCCTTGTTGATGCCCCGCGCGTTCGGCAGTCCGGCAGCCAGGGCATCCAGCTTCTTTCTGTCGGTTACCACAACGAACGACCACGGCTGTTTGTTGACCGCCGTTGGCGCAGCCATTCCGGCCCGTATGATCGTATTCAGGTTTTCCGTGCTGACGGCCGCTCCGGTAAAGGATATCACGCTCTTCCTGGAGTGGATGACGGTAAGCGTATCCTTCGCCATGTCCGTCTCTTTGGCCGAAACAGTCCCTGCCAGCATCAAACCTGAAATCAGGCAAACAAATAGTCTTCTCATCCTCTAGCCTCCAATACTTGGTGTTTTTACCCAAAAATCGCCCATTGCGGAAACAATGGGCGATTGTGCTCTGGTCCACATTTCGTTGTCAATAATTATCCGGCCGGCTTGCGGAATCGGGCGATCTTTTGTCAACGGCGCCCCGGGTTCAGTTAAAGAAATACCGCACGCCGAAGGTCATGGAAAAACTGTCGGGATCAAACTCGCCAACCTTGCCGCCACCGGACTTGATGTCGGCGTTCGGGGCGATGACCCCCTTGAGCTCGGTTGTCAAGGCAAGTTGCCTCATGAGAAAGTAATCCACCCCCCCCTTGACGTGTATCCCGGCCACGGTATCAACATCCAGGCCGTTATTCGCCCCGTTGACGAGGATGTCCACACCGATGCCGGCATAGGGGACCAGATGCATGACCGGAAGGTTGAGGAAACGGTACTGGGCTCCCAGGGAAAAATTGGTCGTGTCGAAACTCGTGCCTGAGTCCGTATCGAAGCCGGTATGGGTAATTTCGAAGTCTGCGGCAATATTGTCGGTAAAACCAAAGATGAAACCGCCGCCGCCAACGAAACCCACATCCGAATTCCCCCTCCCGATCACAACGCCGGTGCCGACCGCATCGTTATCTGCCGGCACCAGAAAACCGATCCGGCCGGTTACGCCAAGCCTGCCCACAATGCTCTCCGCACTATTCAAGCCCGCTGCCATGGCATAATCGGCAACCAAGCAGCAAGCCACCAGCAGGGACACGGCAACCATTCTTTTTTTCATGATGGAACTCCTCAATTTTTTTCTAATGAGTCATGCTGTCCAATTTTAAATTATAACGCAAGATGTGTGAATAGCAAATACAAGGACAAGTTCTAAATATTCCGAAAGGTGGTAAAATTATGTGAGACCTGTGCCAAATGAGCCCGGCAGAATCGGGGATGTACCTATACTGAAAAGGAGAAGCGTCATGCCAAAGATCGTCCGCTTTCATGAAACAGGGGGGGCCGAGGTGCTAAGGATCGAGGAGTTGCCTCTTGTGGAGCCTGGTGAGGGAGAGGTTCGCCTGAAGGTTGAGGCCCTTGGCCTGAATCGCGCCGAGATCATGTTCCGGCAGGGGCAGTACCTGGAGACGCCAAGGCTTCCAACACGACTCGGCTATGAAGCGTCAGGGGTCGTGGACGCCGTCGGGCCCGGCGTCAGCGGCGTCAAGATCGGCGACCGGGTAAGCACTATCCCCTCCTTTTCCATAAGTGCCTATGGCGTCTACGGCGAAAGCGCCATTGTGCCGGCCTACGCCGTGGCCTCGTATCCGGCTGATCTGTCGCCGATCGAAGGCGCTGCGATCTGGATGCAGTATTTAACGGCTTACGGGGCGCTCATTGAATTCGGGCAATTGCAAAAAAACGGTTGTGTGTTGATCACCGCGGCGAGCAGCAGCGTGGGACTGGCCGCGATCCAGATCGCCGAATCTGTCGGGGCAACCGCCATCGCCGCCACGCGCGGCGCCGGGAAGAAATCCTTTCTCATGGGCGCGGGGGCGGATCACGTCATTGCGACCGATGAAGAAGACCTGGTTGAAAGCGTGATGGCTCTTACCGCCGGGAAAGGCGTAAGCATGGCCTTCGATCCCGTGGGAGGGAGCTTGCTTGGAAAACTTGCCGACGCTGCCGCTCCCGGAGCGACGATCTTCGAATACGGCGCCTTGTCGCCGGATCCGACGATCTTCCCCCTGTTCCCGGCGCTGGCCAAGGGTTTATCCGTACGGGGGTATACCCTGTTTGAGATCGTGAAGAATCCGGAGAGACTTGCCCGTGGCAAGCAATTCGTTTACGACGGGCTGAAATCCGGTGCGCTGAAACCGATCATCGACCGCACGTTCCCCTTGGAAAACATTGTCGAGGCCCACCGGTACATGGAATCCAACCAGCAACAGGGCAAGATCGTGGTTACCGTGTGACGGGGTGCCGGTAAGTTTGAATATGGCTTACTCGTAATGTGTCCACATCGCGATGGCAGCCAAGATAGTTTTCATCAGGAGATGGTTCCTCCTTGTCTTGATCCGAATCTACCTGATCTCTTGCCGCTCTTGATCGGAACGTCGTTTGGGTTGCATATACCATGCAGGCAGCAGGGCGGCAAAAAATATTACTGCTACACACAGGAAACTTTCGCGGAAACCCATGACGCTGGCCTGGGCCTCGATCATCCGGGACAGGAAGCGATGAGCTTCACCTGCCCTGATGTGACCGGATAGCCCGGCCCGATTGAGTGTCGTGGCGATAAGATTCAGCGAACTGACCGCGGTGTGGGTACCGGTTTGCATGGCATTGAGTTCGCTGGCGTAGGTGGTGGTTTTTCGTTCCAGATAGACCGAGAGCAAGTCCACTCCAATGGCACCGCCTAATTGACGTATGAAGTTGATGGCTCCTGCCCCGTGGCTCAGCAGATGATGGTCGAGAACCCTGAGTGCGCCACCGTTAAGCGAAGGCAGGATGAAGCCAAGGCCAATCCGGCCGATAACTACCCAACCGGCAAATGTCCAGAATTCGGTCGAGGTGTCGGCGTGGCTCATCAAAAAATTGGAGAGCCCAAACACGGCCAGCCCGGCGAGTATCAGGATATGGGGGTGCATGCGGTCGCTAAGCCGTCCAGCCAAAGGAAAAACGAATCCCAAAACGATACCGGCCGGCATCAGCAGTAGACCCGATTCGGTTGGGGCATACCCCTGAACGGTCTGGACGAAAAGAGGTACCAGATAGGTCGATCCATAAAGCCCAATGCCCAGAATGAAGGCAACGGCGGAGGCGGCAACGAAACGCGGATTGCGATACACATCGAGGGCCAGGATGGGAGTTGGCGTCCGCTGTTCCTGCAGTAGGAATCCGAGCAGACTTGCTGCCGCTAAACAGAAGGAACTATAGACAAAAACCGAGTCCCAGCCCATGCGCTGCCCATTCGACAAGCCTGCGAGAAAAGCGGCGATTCCACTTGACAGCAGAATAAAACCAATCCAATCGAAGGGACTGCGCTTCTCCTTCGAGATGGTTGGCAGAAAAAGTGTAGCCAGCAGGATTCCAACGATACAGAACGGCGGACCTATGAAAAAAACATAGCGCCACGAATAATTATCGACGAGCATGCCACCGAGTGCGGGTCCTAGTGCGGGAGCCAGAATCACGCCCATGCCGTAGATGCCCATGGCCATGCCGCGACGGTCGGCCGGAAAAACCTGGAAGATGGCCACCATGCCCAGAGGTTGGGCCACCCCTGCGGCAGCCCCCTGGATGATCCGGGCAACGATCAACACGGTATCATTGGGGCTGAAGGCCCCAATGATCGAACCGACTGTGAAGGCGACCAGAGCCGAAATATAGGCGGTTCGGCTTCCGAATGACTGGACTGCCCAAGTGGCGATCAGCATGGCGGCGGTCATCGACGCGAGGAAGGCGGTTGACAGCCATTGAGCCTGATCCTGCCCCAGGCCAAACTCTCCCATAATGTCCGGCATGGCCACGTTGACGATGGTCGCCGAGGCCACCATGGCAATAAGGCCCACCAACACGGTCACGGAAACGTACCACTTGTATGCGGCACCATACCGGACGAACAAATTCTCAGCGGTGACTTGCGTCAATGTCCACCTCGATGGCCACAAGTGTGGACATTACCACCCTCCGCCAAGTGCCCGGAACAGCCTGACAGCGGCGCGTGCCGTATCGGCTTGGGTGCGGGGCAGATCGTCTTCGGCGACAAGCAACTGTCGGTTGGCGTCGAGCGCATCGGTCAAGGCGATCAATCCGGCCCGGTACGCCTCCTGCGACTCGTCGCGAGCCAGGGTAAGGGCACCGATCTGCCTGGTGACGTCCCGGCCGTGGGCTTCAAGTTGAACAAGAGCGGCGCAGGCATTTTCGACATCCTCTGCGGCATGCAGGACCGTCTGCCGGTAACGGGCAAGCGCTTCGCGAGTCGCCGCATTGGCCAGGGCGACTTCACCATCGATCTTTCCAAAGTCGAAAATCCGCCAACGCAGCCCGGCGATTGCCGTGGGCTGGAAAGTAGCACTCTTGAAAAGATGGGATGGGGTCAGACTTTCAAAGCCGAGCAGCCCTGACAAGGAGAGCTTTGGATAATAATCTGAAAGGGCGGCACCGATCCCGGCATTGGCGGCAGCTATGTTACGCTCGGCGGCAATTATGTCGGGGCGGCGGCGTAACAGGTCGGAAGAGTTTGCGGTAATCAGTGGCACGTGAGGGAGTGGAGCGGAAGCAGACAATTCGCCCGCATAGGTTCCCGGCTGCGCCCCCATGAGGACGTCAAGGCGGTTCAATTGCGCTTCAAGCTCAATTTTCAGGAGAGGAACTGCGCCTTGGGCCAGGGCGAGCACTGCATCGGCTTGGGCTACCTCCCGGTCTGTGGACATGCCGTTGGTTTTTCTCAGCCTGATAAGGTCGAACAGCTTGGCGTCGGTGGTGATCAAACCTTCGATAACTTTAAGACGTGCTTGAAGGCCGCGAATCTGGAAGTAGGCGTCGGCAGCATCCGCCGCAACCGAGACCCTGACACCCGATTGCATCGCTTCGGCTGCATCGGCCTCGGCTTTGGCCGATTCTTCGCCACGCCGGAGTCCACCAAACAAATCAATCTCCCAAGAGGCGCTGGCTCCCACGTCGTAGATCTCGGCGTTACGGTTGTAACCGGGCAGAGTTTGAGCAATGGCACCGATAGGACTTTCCAGCGACTGGCGCATGGCAAGCGCCTGAGTTGACGCGTCAATGGCCGGAAGAAGCTTGGCACCTGCCGTTTTGGCGGCGGCGCGAGCCTGTTGCACCCGTTCGAGGGAAGCTTGAATGTCAAGGTTTTGAGCAAGGGCGCGCTGAATTATTTTAGTCAGTTCAGGGTCACAAAATCCGATCCACCACTGATCGAGAGGCGGGGCCGGTTGTGCAACCGCACGATCTGCCACGCTTGCAGCGTTGTGGAATGGAGCGAGCGTCAAGTCTGGTTTCAGGTAATTGGGACCGACCGTGCAGCCGACCATCAGGTAGCCAACTGTTAGCAATAAGAGAGTGCGCACTGTCGATGCATGTCGTTCGCGCGGAAAGTCGCGACCAGAAGCAGCCCAACCTCTCATGAACAGCGAATTTAGAAGAACTCTGCCGACAAAGCCGAATGAGCAACCATGTTTCGGATTGTTAGTGCCGAGCGATGTCAATGTCCACCTCGACCATCATGCCGGGACGCAGAGGGTTGTCGTCCGGTTGTTCAACTGCTATTCGTACCGGCACTCGTTGGGTAATTTTGGTAAAATTACCGGATGGGTTCGGGCTGGGCAACAATGCGAATTCCGCTGTCGCCGCGTTGCCGATGCGTTCGATATGGCCGGAGAAATGGCGCTGCGGATAGGCATCGACGCTTATGCTCACGGTCTGCCCCGATTTCAGTTTGCTTAACTTGGTTTCCTTGACATCGGCATCGATCCACACCCTTTTGGGGTCGTGAATAGTGAACAGACGTTGGCCGGGAATGACATATTCCCCAGGCTGGACAAACTTTTGATCCACGATGCCGTCGATCGGGCTGCGGACCCGGCGGTCGGTGACGTCAATTTCCCTTTCAAGTATCTGGGCATCGATCTGCGCAACATCCTTGCCAAGACCGTCATACTCCTTGCGCAACACGTCGATGTCGCCGAGCTTTGCCTGGGCATCGGCCAGGGCGGCGGAGGCCGTGCGCTCAGCGGCATCGGCCTGACGTAGCTCCGTCTGCCGTTGCTCCCACAATTCGCGGGAGACTATCCGCTCCACCAGTGAATCGGCTCGCTGGAATTCGCGCCGGGCCTGTTCCAGTCGCAAGGAGGCCGACTTATGGCGGGCTTGGGCTGAAATCACTGCATTCCGCGCGGTGGTCTCCGCCATACGCAACTGGATCGCAGTACGTTCTCTTTTCAGACGAGTGGATTCGGCTTTGGCGCGCAATTCGGCCAGCTTGAGACGGGCTTCCCTTTGGTCAATCACCGCCAGTACTTCGTCCCGGTGAATTTTTTGACCGTCGGTAACCGGGCGCTCAGCGGCCCAACCATCGACGCGGCTACTGACGGTTATCATGTCGGCCCTGACACGAGCATCGTTCTCGGTGATGTGATGTAAACGCTCATATCCCCAAGCCGCAATAATCGAGATGACAATTACTCCGGCACAGAGCAATCCGATCTTGCGGTAGCAACGCCACAACACAACCATCCACTGTAATGGCAAAGAATTCCGCCATTGGATGCCTGCGGCAGGCATTGAAGACGAAATGGTTGGTTCGGAGTTCAAACTATCGGTTGACATTCGAGCTAGGCTTCCTTTTCAAGATTGTGCGCTATCCGGGCTAGCACCTTGCGGAATACGGCAATGTCCGGACCTGAAATGCCATTAAAGATTTCATTTCGCAACTGGCTGGATTTCTTCTCGATTTCATCGATCATTGGCTTAACGCGTTCGGTTAGACAAATTATTTTCATCCGGCGGTCGGAGCTGCAACCTTGTCGTTCGATCAGGCCAAGCCGTTCCAACTCATCAAGGATTCTGACGAGACTGGGGCCTTCTATGCCTACCCGGTCCAACAGTTTTCGTTGTGGCAAGCTGCCGCCGGCATGCGATAGATAGCGTAAAGGCACCCATTTTGCCTGGGTCAAGCCGAGTGGCGCCAAGCGCTCGTCCATCCGAGCCCGCCATTGGCGTATTGTAATGCCAATCTCAATCCCTATGTTGTGGTAGTCATCTTGATTGTTCATAATAAACCTTTTGCCTTATCAATAGGTAGCTAATCATTAGCATGCTATCGAATTAACACATGGCAGTCAACAAAAATCGCGGGCAGATTTTTCGCTGATGTTTATGATTCAGTGCTGTAGAGAGGGATGATAACGAATACAATCCGGAGGGGGGTATGCAGATCGACCACACAGGAGGGGGCAATGACCCGGAGCGTTCGCGGCCATGTCACCTTATTGAAATATCCAATACATTTCGTAGAGTTCCTACCTTTTTTTCATAACATGATCAATAAGCCATTTCCAATGATTTGATATTATTCCTCTTGATTCCGCTGTAACATTTAACTCAGTTTTACATAGAGTTACATTAATCCGACGTACCAGGCAATACGGGTTGGATCACACAGAATACAGATCATCTACCCCTTAAGGGGCTGGTCACTGTGGATGCCGGTGCAGAAAGCCAGGATCTCCTCCACCATGACCGACACGGCGACCTGCCGGTTCTCTTCCACGTTGTGCAGGGTAGTCTGACAGAACCAGTTGCCGAACAGGATATGTTTCCCGTCCAGAACCCTGATGTCGTTGCCCAAGGCCAGATGGGGACGGCCGTCCGCACTGGTCGAGGCGACCGTGGCGACCCCCCTCGCCTCCACGAACCTTTTTATCTCTTCGCTGATCATGATCGCACCTCTTTGCAACCGGATCTCATCACAACCCCACTCTTCTTCCCCTTAACGAGACCTCCGCCGCCGGGAGAGCCTTCTCCGAGGGTTAAAGAAAGTATTTACACCCCGACCCGAACCCGTGGCGACTGAACGGCGGAACGAGCGCTATGCCGGGGTCCAACGCCGCCCATTCAGTGCCATCCCGCCCCACCCGTGTGTCCTTCGCGGCGGGGCGGACACAGCCGCTACCCCAAAGACAGGGATATGTGAGCGAGGGGAACCGTTCGGTCGCCACGGGTTCGGACCTCATCACGTATTCTTGTGTGCCGGAGTGCACAAGAGCCGCTCGGCAGCCGCCAAGTCCTCCTCTGCCACCAGGATTTCCTTCAGGTGAGCCCCATCCCCCAGAATCTGTATCGAATATTCGACACCTCCCTCTTTCAGGAGTTCCGTTACCCGACTCGCGTCCGAGTCGCTCATGGCGTCGTAAAAGCGTGCCATCCTCATCACCCCCGTTTCCCGCGATCCCTCGCGATATCATTCGCCCACACTGTAATATACACCTTTATCATAGCACGAGAATAGCCACAACACTTGCGACTTGTTCGCCGTACGGCGAACTAACTGCATAAGGCGCAACGCAATGATCTTTGGGGTATTATAACCCGAAGAGGACAAGGTGTTCCCCATGCACACCAAACCTGATTTCCTTTTACGTGTTTTTTGGGACGGCTCATAGTGAGGGGCCATGAGTGACGGGCCGTACGCCATTGGCCTGTCCCTGCTCCATCAACAGCCGGATCCGGCCTGTCTGCCGGCATTTTCGTCGTTGTTGACCCAGGTTCAGGGGGAGATACACAGGGGAACGGGGAACGGCCCGGGGCGGACCGTTCTGATGCCGCGGGAAAAGCGGGAGGTCGGAGCGGCTGGGGACCATACCGGAGTGAAGGCAATGCACTGGGACCCAGAGGACCATAGGACCTATGGAATTTATAAATCCCATGAGTCCCATTAGTCCTATGAGCCCTTAAAATGGAGTGTCTCGTCCCCGGTTACAGCGAGCCGATGCGCTCCATCTCGTCGTCCGAAAACATACGATCGATATCCATGATAATCAGGAGCCGCTCGGCGTGGTTGTACACGCCGCTGATGAATTCCCGGCCGATGCCGCCGGACAGCACCAGCGACGGCGGAGGCTGTATATCGCTGCTGTGGATGCGGATCACCTCCGATACGGCATCCACGATGAAGCCGTTCAGGCTGCCGGCCACATCCATGATGATGATACGGGTATGGCTGTTGTTCTCGCTCTCCACAAGCCCGAACCGTTTGCGCAGGGAAAGGATAGGAATCACCTTGCCCCGCAGGTTGATGATCCCTTCCACATAGTGCGGCGTGTTGGGCATCCTGGTGATGTCCGGCATGCGGATGATTTCGCGCACCTTGAGCACCTCCACGCCGTACTCCTCGTTGTCCAGCATGAAGCTGACCAGTTGGATCAGTTCGTCGAGCTGCGCTGCTCCTTCTACCTTTACCAATGCATTTGTGGCCAAGGATCCCTCCGTTCTCGATTATCGTGAGCCGAAATCGATACACCATACCATACATTTTTTTGTAGCTGATATGTTTTCTTAGAATATGCTATATAACCATGGGGCGGTGGCATACATAATGTCCTGTTTGGATCCGCAAAGGGACACCGTGGTGAGGTACGACGCACAAACACCCGATCCCTCCAACGGGGTACGGCGCGGTGAAGGAGAATAGCCGATGGATGCAGGCCATATCATGACCAGCAGCTACATGGAGCACGGCTTCTGCCTCAATTGGGAACGCCCCCTCGTGTTCCTGCACGTGGGCTCGGACATCGTCACCGGCATCGCCTACTATTCGATCCCCCTGGCCATGCTCTACTTCGCCTACCGGCGACGCGACGTTCCTTTCCGGATGATCTTCATCATGTTCGCGCTCTTCATCCTCGCCTGCGGCACCACCCATTTCTTTGCCGCATATACCATCTTTCGGCCCGAGTACTGGGCCGAGGGGTATGTGAAGGCATTCACCGCCGCGGTTTCAACCCTGTCCGCCGTCATGTTCATCCCGCGCATCCCGGAGGCCATAGCCCTGCCGAACGTCATCGGAGCCATGGAGGAGGTCCGGGAGTTGAACAGCCGGCTCGCCGCGAAGAATGCCGAGTTGCAGAGGGCCAACTTCTCCATCGAGAGTATGCACGATGCCATGTACTGGGTCGCGGCGGATAGCCGCATCCTGCGCGTCAACGAAGCTGCGTGCAAAATGCTGGGCTACACGCCCGGCGAGATGATGGGACTCACCATTACCGACCTGAACCCGCAGATGGCACCGGAGCTCTGGGCAATGCATTGGCGTGAGTTGAAGGCCAGGGGCGCGTTGACCCTGGAGGCGCAGCAACGGGCAAAGAACGGCTTTCTTCTGGATGTTGAGGTGACGGCCAATTACCTCACCTACCAGGGTGAGGAGTTCAATTGTGCCATCGTGCGCGACATCGGCGAGCGCAAACGGCAGGAAGACGCCATAAGGACCAGCGAGCGCGAATTCCGCGTGCTGGCCGAGGCCATGCCGCAAATCGTCTGGATCAATCTCCCGGACGGCTCGAATATCTATTTCAGCCAGCAATGGACGGAGTACACGGGCCAGCCCCTGGAGGAGAGTTCCGGCCACGGCTGGCACCGTCACGTGCATCCCGATGACCGGCAGACGACATGGGGCGCCTGGAATGACGCGACGAAGACCGGCGCCGTCTATACGGTCGAATGCCGCCTGCAACGCGCCGACGGCGTCTACCGGTGGTGGCTGATCCGCGGCGTGCCGGTGAATGACGAGCAGGGGGCCATCCTCAAGTGGTTCGGCACCTGCACCGACATCCATGACATCAAGACAGCCGAAGAGGAAAAACTGGCCCTGGGATATCAGCTCCACCAAGTCCAGAAGATGGAATCCATCGGCAGCCTGGCGGGAGGCGTGGCCCACGATTTCAACAACAAGCTGAGCGTCATACTCGGCCATGCCGACATGGCCCTCGTCCAGTCGGACTCCGCCCTGGTCAGGGACAGCCTTTTAGAGATCCGCAAGGCGGCCGAATCTTCCGCCGACCTTACCCGTCAGCTTCTGACCTTTGCCCGCAAGCAGATCATCGCCCCCAAGGTGCTGGACCTGAACGCTACCGTGGCGAGCATGCTCAAGATGCTGCATCGGTTGATCGGCGAGGACATCAGGCTCTCCTGGCAGCCGGGCGGGGATCTGTGGCGGATCAAGGCCGACCCGTCCCAGATCGACCAGATCCTGGCCAACCTGTGCATCAACGCAAAGGATGCCGGCGGCGACAGGATAACCATCGAGACCGGCAACAGCGCCATCGACGAGGCATACTGCGTCCAGCACCCGGAGGCTCTGACGGGCGACTACGTAAGGCTTACGGTCAGCGACAACGGCCACGGCATGGACCACGCCACGCAGGAACGCATCTTCGAGCCATTCTTCACGACCAAGGATGCGGGCAAGGGGACCGGCCTGGGGCTGTCCACGGTATTCGGCATTGTCAAGCAGAACAACGGCGTAATCAATGTCTACAGCGAGCCGGGCCTGGGAACGACCTTCACCATCTACCTGCCGCGTCACGATGGCGAGTTGGCGCCGCAACAGGCTGAAAAGACGTGGGAAGCGGTACCGGGAGGCCCGGAAACCATCCTCCTGGTGGAAGACGAGCTGTCGATCCTGGACATGATCGCCACGTTCCTCGCCAGACAGGGGTACAGCGTGCTGCGGGCCGGCACCACCGCCGAGGCCATTCGTCTGGCCGGGCAACATGGGGGCGTGATCGGCCTGCTCATAACCGACGTGATCATGCCCGGGATGAACGGCAAGGAACTGGCCGCTTACCTCCGGCCGCTCCAGCCGCTGCTCAGGTCCCTGTTCATGTCCGGCTACACCGCCGACGTCATCGCAGCCCACGGGGTGCTCGACCCGGGTATGCACTTCATACAGAAGCCGTTCACTTTTCCCGACCTGGCGGTCAAGATCCGCCAAGTGCTGGACAATACCTGAACCGGTGGCGCCTGAGCGGCTGATCGGTTCTCCATCCTGATTACACCTCTATCTTGAATTCCGCGCCATCGCCGCTGTTGCGCACGGTCAGCGTTCCGTTCATGTTCTTCTCGATGATGGACTTGGACATGAACAGTCCAAGACCGGTCCCGGACTGGGAACTCTTGGTGGTAAAGTAGGGGTCGAAGACCTTCTCCATGATCTCGCCGGGAATGCCGCCGGCGTTGTCGGCGATGGCGACCACCGCCCTCTCCCCCTCGTGACCGATGGTGATCGTCACCTTGGGGTTCTCGATCCCGCGCTCCCTGAAGATGTCGACGGCATTGCTCAGGATATTGAGGATGACCTGGGCGAATTCGTTCCGATAGCCGATGACGGCCGGGTCGCACTGGCTAAAGACCTCGGTGGCGATACGGTGGTGCCCCAAGCTCCCCTCCATCAACGCCAGGGCGCCGGAAACCGCCTCGCCCAGCCTGAACTCGACCTTTTCCTTGTCCGGCCTGAAGTAGTCCCTGAAATCGTCGATGGTGCGGGACATGTGCTGGATAAGTTTCATGGAGCTGTCCACTCCGTGGGCCAAAAACTCCCTGCTGAACTGGCCGTCGTCGTAAAACAGCAGCAACTGCTGAATGGTGAGCCCGAGGACGTTCAGGGGCTGACGCCACTGGTGGGCGATATTGCCGATCATCTCTCCCATGGCGGCCAGGCGGCTCTGCTGGATCAGCATCCGTTCCTTTTCCCGCAGGGCTTCCGAGGTGCGCTGGCGCTCGGCAATCTCTAACTCCAACTCCCAAAGGGAGATCGCCAGGTCTTCGGTCCGCTCCCTGACCCGTCGTTCCAGCTCCTCATGGGCGCGGATCAGCGCTTCGTCGGCCTTGAACTTGGCCAGGGCCATGGTCAGGTAGCCGCTGAACTTCTGCCACAGGGTTATGGCGTCCGGGGTGAACAGGCCGGGGCGCCGGTCGTTCAACTGGAGGAGCCCCACGCGCTCGTCTCCGAAAAGAAGCGGTATGAGGGCCATCGACTCGTACCCATCGCCGTTGCAGCGGTTGCGCATGCGCGTCTGCCGCTCAGCCTCGGTGGTGCTCGCCATAAGTTCCGTCATGCTGTTGGTCCAGAATGAGCCATGGGCCGTAAAAAATGGCAAGGCCGGATTGAAACGGCCGAGTATCACATTGCCGCACATGCAGGCAATGACAGGACAGCCCGCGGCGTCGCGTATGATTTCACCGTCGCCGTCCCGGTCGCAGAGACTGTTATCCGCATCCACGAATTCCCGGGGAAAACCCCTTACCTCGTAATAGGGATAGTCGTCCCCCTCCCGCAGCCTGATCCCCACGGCCTCACAGCCGGATTGGCGCTGGAAGAAATCGACCGCCGCCCGGATCAAGTCCCTGGTTGAGGCGCTCCCGTTCACCAGGCGCAAAAATTCGAGGGAGGCCTCCCGCTCCTGCTCGGCAAGCTTGCGGCCGGTGATATCGGCAAGGGTCACCACGCAGCCGATGATGGCGCCATCGCTGCTTCTGAGCGGCGTTGCGTTGAGCAGCAAGTGAAAGGCCTGCTCGCCGTCCCTCCGGTATTCGACCTCGATGCTCTCCAGGGACTCGCCTCTCAGAGGGGCGGCAACGGAAAACAGGCGCCCCGCTTCGAGCATCCACAAGGGCCACATGGCGTCAAACGACTTCAAGAGCGGGTTATTGCCGCACAGTTGGTGGGCGAGCCGGCTGGCCCGGATGATCCTCCCCCGTTTGTCGCAAACGACGATCGCCTCCCCGGCCTGTTCGATGATGGAAACGGCGAGCCGCTCCGAAGCCGCAGACCCGCCGGCGAGGTCGGCATCCTCCCCCGCTGCGCGGAAAAACGGGGATTCGTCATGACGTTTCCCATTTCTCATGTTCCCGCTCCTAACCTTTCCACCGTTCCAGCGGTCTGCTCCCGAGCTCTTGGACCTGGATACGGACAAGAAATTATTATAACACTTTTCTTCTACATCACCAGAGTACCTATATTTAATGGGAATTAATGGAATTTCGCATCGTTAACAAAAGACGCCGTCCGCCTGCGCTACCCCCCCGTCGCCCGGCTCCACACAACAAAAGGCACCCGGAACAGCGCCGGGTGCCTTCTCGGGCAGGAATTGAAAAAGGGATCGTGTGGACCGTTACTTCCAGAGCACTTTTGACTTCAGCACGTCTTTCAACATCCCCGTCGTACCCGACAACCTTGGTATCCGCCACTAAAAAAACAGGAAACGCCTCCGGAAGCCCAGGGTTGCATCATTTTGCCCCCCTACGGCTCCTCAAACCCCGCCTGCACGAACTCGATGGCCGAGGCCGAGGTAAAGCGGATAAACCGCGTGTCGCCGTAAGCCATCCAGGCCTTGAGCGGGGTCTTGCGCGAGTACCACCAATTGCGCACCGTGCGGGGGGTCACCTCCATGGCCTGGGCCAGCTCCAGGGCGCTTACCCAGCGGCGCCTGCGCCACGTTTCCATGCTCTCCTCGATGTTCATCGCTCTCCCTCCGTTCTGTCCTGTACGGTTTTGGTTATGGTTCCGAATCCTTGTAAACCTCATAATCCTGACTCACAGAGGCACGGAGAAAAACGTTAACGGCAAAGCTCAAGATGCCCTATCAGGCCGACTTCAACGGATCATACTCCACCACATGACCGGACCGGCCGCTGAAGGCGGCCCGTTTGGGGGTCTCCACGCCGGCATACACGATGGCGTCCCCCTTGTCCGGGGAGCGGCCGATGCGGGCCATCAGGTCTTCCTTGGATTCGATCAGGATCTTGCCCGAACGCAGCGACCAGGTGGGGGCGCACAGGTCGGCGCGGATGTCCTGGCCCGGCGGCAGGGCCATCGGGGGGACAGCGGCCGGGTCCAGAGATTCGCGCATTTTCCACCACAGCTCGGCCCGCAGGTTGTAGAACCTGAGCATGCCGCTTTTATCCGTGCCGTAGCTGGCCCCGGCGCCGTTCACGGCCACCACGTGCACCCCGGCCTGGTTCAGGTGGTCGTAGGGGCTGGTACCACAGCCGATGACGTCCACGTGGATCGGGGCACCGTCCCTGACAGCCGACATGGCCACTGCCGCGGCGCTGGGGCCGTCCGGGGTGGCAACGCCGGGATAGCACAGGAGTTTGTCATACCATGCACCGTGGCGGCGGGCAATGACCGTCTCGGCCCGACCGCCGCGGGCCACGTCCTGGCCCACCGAGTCCATGGGCCCCTGCCTCCCCTGCTCGCTCCAGCGCGCTTGTGCCGCCACCACCCAGGCAGAGGGGATGACCTGGAAGGGGTTTTCGTCCTTGCCGGCCATGAAGTCCCCCTCCAGCATCTGGGAGCGGAGCGGCTCGGGGAGCGCCTGGAGGGTGGCCTCGTAGCCGGTCTCCATCAGGAAAGGGTTGTCCTGGACCCGGGAGGGGATGAATGTGCGGGACTGGGGCCTGATGCTCTTCCCATCGTGGTGAAACGGCTCTCCGTTTTCGACCTCCACGTCCTTGCCGTCTATAACGGCGAACCAGCGCAACTCCCCCGGCGCGGCCGGGTTGGGATGGTCCTTGTCCAGCCAGGGGGCCCAGTAGCGGATGACCCACTCCCCCTGGCTGTCCACCGGCGGGTTGCCGGTGCAGATCACCCGGCAGCGTTGTCCCTTGTTCGATGTGCGCAACCAGGTAATGAGGAAGCGGAACTGGGACTCGGGGAAGGAAGTGATCTCGTCGAACACCTTGAGGTCGTGCGGGCGGCCCTGGTACTTCTTCTCGTCCCCCAGAACGGGCACGGCTCCGAACTCCACCTGACGCTCGGGCAATTTCCACACGTTCCTCTGGATGTTGAACCCCTCGCCAGTGCCCAGGATTTCGGCCATGCGGTCAATAATGGCCTGAAGTTCGGTGCCGATGCGGCGAAAGATGATGGAGCGGCGGTGCCGGGTCAGGGCCGCGCCGATTACCAGATCGGTCTTGCCTCCGCCGGCAGCGCCGCCGTAGAAGAGCACATCGGCCTCGGACTCGTAGGCAGACTTCTGAGGCCCCTGGAACATGGGGACCCAGGCCGGGGTAAGACGCCGGGCGATCTTGGCCAGTTCGGCCCGTTCGTCCGGGGTGGCGTACTCCAACAACCCCTTCAGTTTTTCCAAGGCCTCAAGAGCCATTAGCCCGCTCCTCCAGAATGGCGATCAAGGTCAGGAGCCGGTTTGACAGTTCGATGTCCGAGAATTCGATGGTGCCGCCGTCCGGCCCGGAGTGCTCAACCCGGTCGGTGAAGAGCTTCAGGTGCCTGCCCAGAAGCTCGTTGGCCCTGAGGGCCTGGGTGAGATTGCCCCCGGTCACGGCCCTGCCCCGGATATCCACGATGGAGCGGAGCACGTCCTCGCTGCTCAGTTGCAGCCGCTCGGCCCGCGCCTCCACCGCCCGGCGGATCGCCTCGGCCACCTCCGGCTTGTGCAGCAGCCGGCAGCCGGTCTCCTTGGCTGTGTGGGCGCTGTAACCGGCCCGGAGGGCCGCATGGGCGGCGTTCAGGTCCAGCATGTATTCGCTCACGAACAGCGTCTGTTTCCTGGTCAGCATCGGTTCCTCCTTCTGTTATGCCGACTCCACGGTATAAAACATTTGCCAAAGAGACGCAGGGACAGAAGTCAGCCTTCCGGCACTGCGTCGGCCCAGTAGCCGCACATGATGCAGCTATACCCCTCCACCCAGACCTGCTCATCGGCATCGCGCTCCAGGGTCGAAGGGGGAGTGATCACAGCCACCAGGCGGATATGCTTGGAGTGACACTTGGGACATTCCATGGCTCACCTCCCCTTGGCCGGTTCGGCCGGTTGCCGTCGAACGTGGCGCAGATCCTCGCTGCCCGTTCGTGTCGCGCCATCACCAGACGCAGGCGCCGGATACGCCCCCTCGGTGCGATACCCCCTCTCCGCCTCTGCCTGCCAACTCCGCCCGTAGGGAGAGGCCTGCCAGGCTTCGTGGTTGTACTGTTGCGGATCTTTCATCGGTTCATCCTCTTCGGCCGCAAAATAGCCGGCAGCGCCCATCCCGGCCAAGAGCAGCGTCAACGCCAGGCAGGCCAATCCCGTATTCATCTTCATGCCACCTGCCTCCTTTCCTCCTCAGCCAGCCGGGAATAGATCAGGCTTCTGACGATGCTCCCCACGGAGATGCCGGTGCGCCGGGACAGGTCGTGAAGCTCTCGCTTCTTGGCCTGGGGGAGCCGGACCGACATGGTCGCGTCATGATCTGGTTGTTCCGATTCCGTCATTTAACACCTCCTTTTTGATTCAAAACTAAATCAATTTGATTTAGTAGTCAAGCTTTAATAAACTTTTTGATTTTTTTATTTGACAATCGTCAGGATAGAATTAGACTTAGAAATAATTCAACGAGGGGGTGATCATTATGGATATCGGGGAAAACATCAGAAGTTGCCGCAAGAAATGGGGCTACACGCAAAAGCAACTGGCAGTGATCATTGGAGTTAAGGCAACCTACATATCGGCTCTGGAGCGAGGGCTACGCCGGCCGGGGAAGAAAATCCTCCCCCTGCTGTGCGATGCCCTCGGCGTGGACGAGCGGACTTTATTCTGGGGAAGATTCATGACGCCTTATTTAATGCTTGACCAAGATGAACATCCACTGGTGGCCGCGACTAAAAATTTCACATATGAACAAATACTCAAGGTGCTGAGCTTCATAAATAAAATGAAAGCATCCGGCAAATGAGCCGAGGAGACTTCCATAGTGGTTATGAAACCAATGGGACATACGGGACCTATAAATCCCATAAACTGCCGCCATTGGCACCTCACCATGAACACCACCGATTTTCCGTGAATATACGTCCTTTTTGATTTATAAATGTATTATATGATTTTTTTATTAATCAATTAATATAATATTTTTTGTTTGACAATCCCCGCGATTAAATTAAGCTTTGAAACAATCAAATGGGGGTAAGCATTATGAGTGTCGGGGAAAATATCAGAAAATTGCGCGAGGAGACGGGCTACACGCAGAAGCAACTGGCTGAGATCATCCATGTGAAGGAGCCCTACATATCGGCCATGGAGCGAGGGCAGCGCCGGCCGGGAAAGAAGATTCTCCCCCTGCTGTGCGATGCCCTCGGCGTGGACGAGAAAACTATGTTGTACGGAACACGGGAGGAGTACCATCGTCAGTTGAGTTATGAGGAGAAGGTCCTTTTGGCCGCGACTGAAGGTCTTTCCAACAATCAATTGCGTGAAGTGATTCAATACATGATGAAATTGAAAGCATCCTGCGAATAAGTTCGATTCTCTCCTCCATCTTAACCTCCTGATTTAAATGAGATTCAGAGGCATAAGCATTAGTTGTGCCGATTTCAGCTTCTTCTGATTGGAATTGTGAGATGACACAAATCACAGTATGGCTGGTGCTATGGGCAGGAGAATTCCATGGGTTCTGCGTATTCCCGGATTGATCAGGGTTCCGGGTTGCTGACGTTTCGTTCCTGGGAACGATACCCGGCCTCAGCCTTGCAAAGCTGAAAAAACAACCGTATAGTACCCGTAGGGGACGCAAATCTCAACGACCGCATCCCCACCGGCACACTACCCTACCGACAAAGGGGCCGCCTATTCCAGCTCAGCCTTTGCCGCACGACACCGCATTATCCGCCAGGAAACACTTGCGGTACGACTCCGCGCTCCTCATTGCGCTGGTACCCGTTGCCCTGACAACGTACTACTGCATCGGCCATCTGGACATCGCCGTTGCAGAGTTCGTCAGTCGCTACCTATACGCTAGCATGGGGTGGCGGCAGGTTACCTCGTCAATCCCCGATACCTTGTTCATCCTGATAGTCTGCGTTACGTCCGGCTCCTATTCCCTGTTCCGCTACCGGGCATCCCACTATGGGATCGATGCGCCCGCGGTCATGTACAAGATGCTCGCCGCCGCCTCTCCTGCTTCCTATATCATAAAATCGTTCCTGAAATATGCCTTCGGCAGGATCAACACCAGGGAATGGCTGCACACTCCCCAGGCGTACGGGTTCCACTGGTTCAGCGGAGCTGAACACCATTCCGGCTTTCCTTCCGGGCACATGCTGGTCGTTACCGCCATGGTGGCGGTGGTGTGGCGTTTCCACCCGCGCTACCGCCCGGCATGCCTGGTGCTGCTCTCGGTTTTGGCCCTGGCCATGATCGCAACCAATTACCATTTTGTGAGCGATGTGATCGCCGGGGTGTATGTGGGGCTTGTGGTCGAGGCATGCACCTGCCGCGTTGTAGGGCGCAAGTACCGCTTCTTGCCGATGGTCAATGGATGAGGCGTAGGGCGGACAGGGACGAGGTTGCAATTCTCTGAAAATTGTTTTTACCGGTCGAGATCCGACCCGGAATTCCCTTTGGAGGAAATAACATGCAGATGCTACCACAGCTTTGTGCAATTATCCTTTTCATGGCTCCCATGGCGTTTGCCGATCAGGGGGTAAAAACTGATACGGGCAAGGATGCCTGTTTGTTGGACATCAATAATTGTTCCGGACATTACTACGACATTGTTGAAAAGATTGCGCGTTTAAAGGCGGCCATTCAAATCGGGACCAGGGTGTATTCACCGAAAGAGCTTGAGCATATCGAGTATTTGTTGAAAGAGTCACTTATAACCGCTGACAGGATAGATGCGGATTCTTCGCAAGTCCCTGAAAACAAGGACCGGTAAGCCCAGGGAGGAAGGGTTTGGCTTGCAGGCGGGTTGCTCCGCGAGAGCGCAGAAGGGCCAGGAACAGACTGTGGAACGCCCTCTGCACACCGGCACGGCAGGCGGTTGACCATTGAAAAAGGATACATCGTGGATGCCCCGCTGCTCGTAGACCTTCAGATCGACTTTCTCGCCGATGACCGGCGCCTGCCGGTCGGCGCGGCAAGCACCGAACGGATAATACCTCGTAACACTTATTCTTCCGCAGCCAACCCCTCTCAATCTCCCATAACCAAGGAGAGCCTTCAAGACTTCCTCCTTATCAAGAGGGGCCGAATTCAGATGTCACCGTGTACGGGGACCTCAAGATACTCCACCCCACTCCAGAAACGGCTACCGGGGCGGAACATAGTCTGGTGGCACGGATGACGGCGGCGGTGGCGGAGGGTTGCGTTTCCGTATCCGGTAATGATGTACCGCGCCGGGGACATCGTTGCCCTTGGAATACATGCACTGCACGTAGGCGTAGTCGTATCTTTGCTGTGCTTGCCAGCCATATTCCTGACCTGAGCCGGCACCGGCAGCCGTTCCGACCAGGAGTCCGCTACCGGCGCCAATGGCCGCGCCTGCGCCCGCATGGCCGGTAGCCGCTCCAAGGAGCGCTCCCGCGCCGGCGCCTATCACGGTCCCGACGGCAGCCCCTTTTGCGGTGTTCTCATTTGCGGCCTGTTGGGCCGTTATGCCTATTCGTCGTTCCGCCCAGCGCCGGCAAACGTCATCATCGGCCTGGAAGTGTTCGAAGGATTTCCCCGGACCCGGCAGTACCAGGACACTCGGGCCGGACGGCATGGTCGCGCATCCGCTCACCACCAGCACCGCCGCTATTGCCGCCCGCATTCTCATGAATTTGACGAGCATCATCTTACTCCTCCCCCTCCGGCCCATTTGCAGGAGGGACAACCTTCATCCACCCTTTCGGGCATTTTTTAACATTGGGATAGTATCCTTGCGGATCCGGGCAGAAATACCAGTAACTCTGCGTTTCTGCCTGAGGCGTCGGCTGTTGGACGTAGACCTCGGGCTGCTGCACTATGACAGGCGACGACGGGTAATACGGGTAATACGGGTAGTATGGGGAGTAGGGATACCCCCACAAACCGGGCCCCCACCATCCCGGCCCGACATAAAACCCTACATGGCCGCCCCAATGACCGCCCCCATGTCCGCCGCGATCGGCATAAGCCGGGACGGCACTGGCCGTGAGCACCGCCACTATCAGCACCATGAGTATGCGCATGAAGTTTTTCATACAAACCACCTTCCCTCGTATCGTAGTCTCTTCACAAACCGTAAGGTTTTCCCCCTCTTGTACTATTATAATCCCTCATGAGGATTAATTGGCCGCCAAAAGGTGAACCTCCTCCCTGTCGGGATGCAAGGCGGAGTTTCCGTTGGTCTGGTACCGGGATGCCCCAAAAAGAATACTTTTTTAATTTAATTATATCCCTTTTTGAGTTAGAAAGCCCCCGGCATTGATGCCGGAGGCCGCCTTGCTTCAGCACCCCATGATCTATTCATTCAGTGCGTCGTTTCCCCATAGTTGAGTTCGAGGATCTGCACCCCCACGATGGCCGCGCCGCGCCGCGCCACCCGGCAGGTGTACTCCACCGGGTTTGTCTCCTGGGTGCCGCAGAGCCGCAAACCGCACGTAAAGCCGGGCTTCACGCGTTTCGGAACCTCGTCGTTCAGCTTGACCAGGGCGCCCCCCAAGGAGATGTTCTCGATCTCTCCGAGATAATCGAGGCCGTCGAGGTGCAGGGTGCATTTCGCATGACCGCCGACTCTGAGTCTCTGCCCCATTCTGCCCATAGGATCGGCCTCTTTCCCGAAAAAATGCCGGAATGCCCATATCTGGAAGTATACCACTCCCTGCTATCGGCGCAGGGCATAACCCCTAAAAAACTTTTGTCCACGGACAACGCGAATTTCACGGGCAAAACCAAAAGTTTCTCTGTAAATGCAATAATCCTAATAAAAGCATTTGCACCACAAAGACACAAAGAACACGAAGGAAAATCAGTTAGTTGCCTAACCAAAGTCATTCACCAATGTGGTTTTAGTCTTTATTTTCATAAGCATTTGAATTTCTTTGTGCCCTTTGTGTCTTTGTGGTGATTAACTGCCGTTTTAAGAATAATACCTTTCGGGTGACTTGCCGATTCTCCGTATCACCCGGATTGTTCGCGATTGTTCGCGATTGTTCGCGATTGTTCCCGATTGTTCCCGATTTTTTCGTGTCTTTCGTGGACCAGGGACCGTTTTGGCTTATTGATTTTGAGGAGAATTTCCAGGAAGGGCTTGGGTGGGAGACTATTCCCAGAAGATGCCGGTGGGATCGCTCCCAACCTCTGCGACCAGCTTTTCCAGCGTGTTCCGGTTACGGCCGGTGGGGTACGGCTGGCGCCGGTTCTTGCGGTCGTACCAGTACAGGGTCCAGACCTGGAGGTCCGGGTCGAATTCGAATTGGGCCACATTCACGCTGTTCTGGATTGTTGGGTCGATAAACAGGGGGCGGGTCTCCACCAGGGTCACACGGTTGCCCCTGACCTGGTAGGCAATCGTGACCGCAACGCCGCTTCGCGCCAGGCAGAACGCGTCCAACAACTCCCCCACCCTTGTAAGTTCTTTATCGGGCAACGCCATCCCAAACACACCTTTCCCGGTTTATGTACCCATGGCCTGTTATCGCTCGAAACCGCCCTGTTTTTCAATGGGAAACTGCCCTCTGTCCACATTTTCTCTCCCCTCCATTCGCGTATTCCAAAAAACATGGCACACTAGAGGAACAGGCAATCATGCCGGACAATCGGGTATTCTTCCGGAGCGCCTTTGGGCGTATAATTTTGCCTTGACGACAACGGAGACACCCCACACCAACGCAGAAAGGAACCAAAAATGAGTATCGCACTTGTAACCGGCGGCAGCCGCGGCCTCGGCAAAAGCATCTCCCTGCACCTGGCCGCCGAAGGGCATGACGTAGTCCTCACCTACCACAGCAAGCAGGCTGAGGCCGAAGAGGTCGTCGCCCAGATTGAAAGAATCGGCCGCAGGGCCGTGGCGCTGGTTCTGGACATGGCCGACCACAGATCCTTCCCCGGCTTTGGGGAGCGGGTCAAGGCCGCACTTGGGAGGAAGTGGCAGCGGGACGATTTCGACTTTCTGGTCAACAATGCCGGCATCGGCGTCAACGCCCCCTTTGCCGAGACTACCGAGGAGCAGTTCGACCGCTTGATGAACATCCATTTCAAGGGGGTATTCTTCCTTACCCAGCGGCTTCTGCCGTTCATCAAGGATGGCGGCAGGATCGTGAACATCTCGTCCGGCCTGGCCAGGTTCTCGCTGCCCGGCTTCAGCGCCTATGGCGCCATGAAGGGGGGCATCGAAGCGCTGACCCGCTATCAGGCCCTTGAACTGGGGTCGCGCGGCATCGCCGTGAACGTGGTGGCCCCCGGCGCCATCGAGACCGACTTCGGCGGCGGCGCGGTGCGCGACAACGCCGAGCTCAACCGGATGATCACCTCGCAAACCGCCCTGGGCCGTGTCGGTCTGCCGGACGACATCGGAGGCGCGGTCGCCGCGCTTCTGTCAGAGGGCTGCCGCTGGATCAACGGCCAACGGGTGGAGGTCTCAGGGGGGATTCACCTCTGAAGGGGATTGGATGTTTAAGCTCAAGGCCCGGCGCTATAGAAGTAATACCCCGCCTCGTAGGCCACCCGCGTTTCATTGCCCGCCTGCGCCCGGTCGCACCCTGCCGCGGGCGCCTTGCCACCCACGGTGTGCAACCGCTGGATGCTTTGAATCCGGCTGAAGACACCATTGCCCACGGTCGATTTCGCGCTCAAGAGCAGCCAGGGGATGGCGCCGGGATCGGGACCATCGTCCCGCCCCCTGATCTCGCCGACCACCTTGCTGCCGTCGTTCGCCTCCCAGGTGGGACCGGCATAGTGTCTGCCGATCATTTTGCCGGCGCTGTCGAACAGCTCGGCTTCCGGCGCCTTGAAGACCCATTCGAAACGCTTCGGATCATCCTTTGCGGGCTTGCATTCGTAGATCTGCACGCCTATCCCCACCATCTCAAGGGATAATCTTTGGCCCGCCGGGGGCTTGAGTGCCTCGGAGACCACGGGAACACCAGGGACCAAGGGGGCTACGGGGGCCACAGGGACGACGGGGATGACGGGAACCTCGGGAACCTCGGGGACCACGGGGATGACGGGGACCACAGGGGCCGCAAAGGCCTCAGAGCCCGCAGAGGGCGGGTCGGCGGTGGCAATCAGGGGGCTCTCCGCCAGGGCGGCGAACGCAAGGGCGGCAATGATCGATACGTATCGTTGTTTCATGGCTACACTCCTTCCCATGCTGAACGGCAGTCGGTTGCCGGCCCATATTGGCGAAAAACGGAAGATCGTGAAAACCGTCGGCATCAGTGCAGCGTCCCGCACGGGACACCGGTGCCGGCGCTTTCCTCATTATAGGGCTGATGATAATGATATTCTGGAAGTTGCATCTGTCAAGCAGGGTCACTCCCGCTGGATCCGCGGCCGTTCTTTTTGAGGGTTTCCCCTATCAGCCGCTGGCAGGCGTTGAAATCGATCGGTTTGGAGATATAGGCGTCCATGCCGGCGCTGAGACACCGCTCCTCGTCCTCCTTGAGGGCATGGGCCGTCATGGCGATGATTGGGATATGGCCGCCGAGGCTGCGCTCCTTGCCGCGAATGACTCCGGTGGCCTCGAAACCGTTCATGCGCGGCATCTGCACGTCCATCAGGATCAGGTCGTACTCCCCGTTCTCCCACATCTCGACCGCCTCATGCCCGTTCCCGGCCGTGTCGAGTTCATAATTGGTCCGCTGGAGCATTACCCCGAGTATCATCCTGATGGTTGGGTCGTCCTCGGCAAGGAGAAGGCGCGGCTTGTACTGTTCTTCATAAGGTGGGGCGACCTCCGTCTGCGCCGTTTTCCCTGATGCGATCTCAGCGTCGCGCACCGTGTCCGTTTCGCCGAAAGGGATGCTGAAGGAAAAGGCGCTCCCCTTTCCCTCTTCGCTGGTGACGGTGATTTCCCCCCCCATACGCTCCACGATCTCCCTGCTGATGGCAAGGCCCAGACCAGTGCCGCCGTAACTGCGGGAATGGGAATTGTCCACCTGGCTGAATTCACGGAAGAGTAGATCCTTTTTGCCTTCGGGGATGCCGATGCCGGTATCGATAACAGCGAAGGTAATTGCCCGTCTGCCTCCAGGGGCGCTGCCGCCGGCCGTGACTCGAATCTCCACCTTTCCTTTTTCAGTAAACTTGACCGCGTTTCCAGCCAGGTTCGTCAATATCTGGTCGAGCCGTGTCTGGTCACCGGACATGGTCTCCGGCACATCGTCGGCCACGGTGAAATTGAGTTCGAGCCCTTTCCCTTTCGCAACGGGAAGGAGGATGTGGAACACATTTTCCACGCTTTTCCGTATAGAGAATGGCTCTTCTACTATCGAGAATATGCCCTTCTCTATTTTTGTCAGGTCAAGGATGTCGTTGAGAATCCGGACGAGGGAGTGTGCCGATGCGTGGGCGGCGCAGATAAATTCCCGCTGTTCCGCTTTAAGGTCACCGGATAGGGCAAGATCGAGCATGCCGAGGACGCCGGTCATGGGGGTGCGCAGTTCGTGGCTCATATTTGCGAGAAACTGGCTCTTAACGCGGGTGGCCGCCTCGGCCTCCTCCTTTGCCCGTTGCAGTTCTTCTTCCGCCCGCCTGCGCTCGGTGATGTCCATGCCATATACGCGGACAACGCCGAACTGGGGGACGAAATGCACTGACAGACCGAATAACCGGTCCTTGACGGCGAGTTCCCGATAAATAATTTTTCCGCTTTCCCCGGCCAGTTCCCGCAGAATGGCGTTAAAGTCGGTGAAAAGAAAAGACCCGAAATCATCGTTCTCCCGGCCGCAAGATTCCATGAACAGGGACGCGGCATGGTTGCAGAATTTGATTCTCCCCGAAAGGTGCAGCTCCAAAACCGGATTCGGGTTCAACTGCGGGAATGAGGCGAAATGCCTGGTCCTCTCCTCCATTTGCTTGCGCTCGGTGATGTCGATGAGGATAACCACGATACCGTCGATCCCCCCTTCCGGTGTCCGGTAGGGGAAGATGCGCTCGAGGTAGCACCGTTCGCTGTCCAGGGTAGCCACCTCCCGCTCTGCGAAGGGTTGCCCCGCCAGCACGGTTTCCGCGTCGCTGGCAAAGCCGGGCCAGTCGATCCTGCCCGCAAAGTGACGGAAAGGGCGGCCGGTATCGCTGGGGATCAGGTTGAAGACGGCGGCCGCAGCCGGTGTGAAACCCCTGAGGTTCAACCGATGGTCGAGGAAAATTGTCGCGATCTCCGAACTGGCGAGGAGGTTCTCCATGTTGCTGGTGGTCTGGTTCAACTCCTCCACCTTGCCCTGCAACTCGGAGTTGACCGTGACCAGTTCTTCGTTCAGGGCATGCAACTCCTCCTTGGAGGTTTCCAGCTCTTCATTGGTGGACTGGAGTTCCTCGTTGGCGGATTGGAACTCCTCGTTGATCGACATCAGTTCTTCGCTGGTGGACAAGAACCCCTCGTTCGAAGTTTCCAGTTGTTCGGTGGTCGCCTGGAGTTGCTCATGGGTGATGTGCAGTTGCTCTTCCAGCTGCCGAACCAGCAGATCCCGTGAGGCCTCACCTCTGGAAACGGCCTCTTCTCCATCGGTCGGAACGGGAACGGCGGCCGGCGAAGCGACCGGTTCGAAGATGATTATCAGCAATTTTCCAACTGAAGGTGGAGCATCAAGCTGCTTGGCCAGGACGTTTATCGTGACCTCATTACCGCTGCCGCCAACCTTCACCCCTCGGAAGACAACCTCATTTTGCTCGGAGAACCCCTTGTAGATTGCGGCCCGCAGGGTTGGCCGCAGCTCTTCCCTGGCCATCTTCATGATGTCGCGGGTCGGCTCGCCATCCGGCATCTCCAAGAAACGGCTGGTCCGGGAGAAAAGATGGACCACTTCATATTTCTCGTTGAGCACAGCGCTTGGAAGTGCATAGCGCTCCATTAGGAATTTTTCGCCGATGGCTCCGGGGGTCAGTTCCTCCGCACCGGCGTGACTGGCGGGACGGTATTTTCCCGGCAGCCGTACCGGAACATATTGGGGAAATTGCGTATCAGTACGGTGCACCCCTTCCCGACGGGTGTAGATCTTCCATTTCTTATCGACCACGGCGAACAGATCGGATTGATACCCAGCCGATTCGGCGCTGCCGAGGAAGAGGAAGCCCCCCGGCTTCAGGACTTGGTGAAACAGGGAGATGAGCCGTTTCTGCATGTCCGGGTTGAGGTAGATGAGGAAGTTGCGGCAGACCAGGAGATCGAGGCGTGAGAAAGGAGGATCCTTGATCAGGCTGTGGTGGGCGAAGACAACCATCTCCCTCAGGGATTTCGCCACCTGCCAGTGGCCGTCCCCCCTGGTGAAGAATCTCCCCAGCCGCTCCTCCCCCAGGACGGCGGTGGTGTCGTCGTCATACAGACCGGCCCGGGCCTGGGCGATGGCGATCTCGTCGATGTCGGTGGCGAAAAGCTGCACCTTGGTTGCAAGCCGATGCTCGTCCAGATATTCCCGGATCAGCATGGCCATGGAGTAGACCTCCTCGCCGGTGGCGCAGCAGGCGTGCCAGATCCGCACCGGTGCGTCCGGATCACGGTCCGCAAACAGCCGCGGGATGATCTCCAGGCGTAGTGTGTCGAACGCTTCAGGATCACGGAAGAAGCTCGTCACGCCGATGAGGATGTCCTGGCACAGGGCATGGGCTTCGTGCGTGCTTTTCCGCAACAGGGCGATGTACTTCCCGATCCCACCCGCGTCGTTCACCACCATGCGCCGCTCGATGCGCCGCATCAAGGTGTTCGCCTTGTAGGAGCTGAAATCGTGGCCGGTCTTGTCCTTCAAAATGGCGAAGATGGTATGCAACTCTTCCTCAAGGGATGTCGGCCGGCATGCCGAGGAGGAGAGGGCGCACGTCCCGCGGGCGATCTCGGAGATCTTCAACGGGATCTCTTCCGCCGGCAGGATCAGACTTGCCCCCCCGGTAGCGATGGCGCTCCGCGGCATGGCGGGGCTACCGGCCGAGGCCGGTTCCTGCACGATGACGGTGCCGCCGGCCGCACTGACCGCCTTTACCCCTTCCGTACCGTCGGTGCCGAAACCGGACAGGACCACGGCAATCGCATGATCGGCCTTTTCCTGGGCCAGGGAACGGAACAGGCGGTCAATGGGGTGATGCGAACCGTGCGGTTCCTGCGCCCTTTCCAGGTGGAGCAGCAGCCGGTTGTCGCTCACGGTCAGCTCCCTGCCTGCCGGGATTACCTGTACCCGGTTCGGCAACAAGGGCATCCCATCCTCGGCCGTCACGACCTCCATGGTGGTGTAACGGCCCAACATACCGGCAAGAAACGATGGGCCGTCGGGCGGGAGGTGCATGACCACCACGAAGGAAATACCACAGTCCGTGGGCATGGCGGTGAAGAGCTGTTCCAGGGCCTCCTGGCCGCTGGCGGATGCACCGATGGCAGCGACAAGGCAGGGGCCTGCCGGCGCATCCCCGGCTGCCACGACGCCGTCGGACACGGGTTGCTTGCCGTTTTTGCCTGAAGACGACGTTTTTTTGAGGGGCATGGGGTAAGCCTTGATCGGTAAAGTTTTGCTCCGGGCGGAATTACGCCGGCATGTCAAAAATCCCGCAGACAACCGACAATTTATCACACAAAATAAAAAATGATAGCCGGAATTACCGTGATTCCACTCTGGTTGAATGAGGTTGATGAGGTTGGAAGGGGGGGCCGCATGGGTCCTCCCTTTGTGCGGCGGGCAGCGTTGGCGAAGAGGTCCCGTTCGGTGCCGGGTCGGTTACTTTGTCCCGCCCTGCTGCATCCTCTCCCCGATCTCCTGCACTTTTGGGTTGGAGAGCAGCTTCATGACATCGGGGTTGTTCAGCAGGGCGCCGAAATCCCCGGCCTGGGCCGCGCGGAGCACCGCCGGATCGTCCAGGATCGCCTGCATCTGCGGGTCGCTTAGCAGAGCGCGGACGAGCGACATGGTCCCTTTGTCGTTCTGCATCCGTTCCTTCAGCTGCTCCACCTGGGGGGCGATGGAGCCGCCGGCGTCGGCGCCCTGCCCGGAAGTTGCCGCGGGAACGGCCCTGCCGCTGTTCGCGGTCGTAACGGTATCCATGCCGAGGGGGGTGGCGCTTTTCCGGTAGAGGGCCGGGATCTCGGCGCGGGTGTCGGAGAAGTGGACGGTCCCCTCCCTGTCGGTCCATTCGTAGGTTTCCGCATGGGCGACGGACGCTGCCAGCAGCAACATGAGGAGAATCTTTTTCATGGTACCGCCCGTAATAGGTATTTTTATATTTATCATAGACTTACCACCTTATTATTTCAGAACGGTTACAAAGAATTTTCAAAACTGTTACACCAATCAAAATTTTGCCATGATATCCTTACAAAAGAAGGAGGTGAGAACAATGGACAAGAGACACTCTGTTAGGTATGCTTCTGAACTATTACCGATAAACATGACAACAGCGACTATTTCACTGATGGGGAATTGTACCGTCGAATCAGTCGTTGCGAATTATTGCGCCCTTGGCATGAAGGTCATCATTCCTTCCCTTCCAGTTCCAGCCGAACTTCCGAAGATAAACGACAGCGTCAAGGTCCTGCTGCCGACTGATGCCAACGAACAGGCCTGGTTTACCGGGAGATGCGTTCATGCGACAAAGGAGGCGGATGGCTCCGTTTCCCTGGGGATATTCTTCCATGAGACCAGTGATCAGATCCACCTCTACAAGCTGCTGTTTGCTTCACTTAATGAGCCGCTTTGCACACCCTCCTTTGTCAGCCATGAATGGGAAGAGTTGGTCGCCAAGTTGTGCAATGTGGATGACGAAGAGATAAAAAAGATCGGCAATCGTGAAATGGATATCATCAAGACGCAGCAGAAGGGAAACTGTTTCCGTCCGAGCTGTGCGGCGAGCGCGGAATGTTTTTTCAATGCCGGTTAACGGCGTCCTTCAGGTGATGATGCCTGTCGCCGTCAGGACGGCGTGACCGTTGCCAGCTCTACCATCAACGGCTCCGAATCCCAGGTAACCTCGGGATAAAGGGATTTATCGAGACGAAGGTAGGTGCCGTCAAGTCCCGCAGGAGCCCACCAGCACTCCTTTCCCCGCTGAGGGAGATCACCGAAGAGGTACAGGTCTCTATTCAAGTCTCTGGCGATGTACATGGCATTTCTCCCTGGCTCTGTTATAGACTGATTCAGAGTATGCGGCAAGAACGATTAGGGGGCAACCTCGAAATAGAAATCATCCAGTGGTTACGCATTTTCCGGCTGTGTGAAAACACGTCGTATCGGCCACAGCTCGATGCCGTTTTCGATTCCGCCAGGCATATGGATATCGGAGTAAAATAAGGGGTATAATGAATTTTTCACCGGGCTTGGGTTTCTGTTTCAGGTCATCCGCATTTCATGATTGAATCGATTTCCGTATCACTCCGTTCAATATCGGATTGCCCGGGACTTTCAAGCAGGCTGCAAGAAGACCATCCACGGGGTCAAGGGGTGTTTCTACGAAAGAGCAAGTGCTCCAAGGGAATCGGACCCATTCCCCTTTTCACATCTTTGCAGCTCCTTCCGGGAACAGCGATTTGAGCAGATTCTTCAATTCCGTTCTCAGCTCGGTAAGGGCCGCTCTTTCCTCGCCAAACGTGTTGTTGATATTATCGGTTATGATGGAATGCATCTTGATCAGCTTGTTGCGGTCGGCTTTTGGATTCCGCATCTGGTTTCTCAGCTCCCGTATCTCGGCCATATCAAGGGTTTTGACTACTACCGTTGATTTTTTCTCTTCCACAGCCGTTTCGGGAAGTGAGCTGTCTTCCATAATGCCCAAAAATCCCTCAAGAATTGCCGGATCGAAAAGTCTCTTTTCACTCTTCAAGGTCTTCAAGGCATCGGCCGGGGTGGATGCGGTCTTATAGGGCCGGTTCATGGTCAAGGCACAGTAAATGTCGCAGATAGACACCAGCATCGCATGCTTGGGGATTGCATTGCCTACCACCCCCCCCGGGTAACCGCTGCCATCCTGACGTTCATGATGGCTCAACGTAATATCAAGAACTATCCGGCTCGTGACCCCTGCGTTGTTGAGCAAGCCAACTCCATATTTCGGGTGAAGTTTGACCCGGTAATATTCGTCTTCCGAGAGGGCGTCGTCCTTGTCGGTAATCTCGCTCGTTACGGACAACATCCCGATATCGTGCAGCATTGCTCCTGCACCGACGTTGATGAGCTCATCTTTCCCGGCATTGAATAGCTTGTCGCACATAAATAGCGCCAGAATGGTTGTCTGGGCCGAGTGTTTGATGAGGTATTTGTCAAAATTATCTTCGAGTTTGGAGAAGAGTTTGACCAACTCATTCCTATCCGCGAAATTGAAGGAAACCTTTCCGAGAACATTGCAGCATTTTTTGAATGCTGCGGTCTGGTTGGGATTCTTGAAAACATTGTCGATACATTTGATGATCATCTGGCTGCAGATAAGGTTCTTTGAATATTGAGACAGGATATTGAGGGCACGGGAATCTTCGAGCCTTTTTTCCACATGTTCCTGAACATCTTCCGCATCCTTGCTGTTAATGTAAACGAATTCCGTGCCATTTTCACGCAATCGCTCGATATTGTGGATGGTAAGCTTGGTTTTCTCAGGTTTATAGAGAGTGTATTTCGCATCAAGCTTGACGAATAACTCAACTTCCGGAAAACTTTTGTGGTCGATGGAATCAAGTACTATGGGCGAATACTCTAATGCCATTTACTATCCCCTTTTCATTGTTTCGGCAAATTCCCGCATGCCCCCTTGAATAACATGAAATGTTTCAGCTACGGCAATGAATGTTATCAGGTTTCTGATTGTCTTTACCCTGGATGAACCCAAAGGGTCAACCCATAAAATTACATTTTTCGATATCCGTTACAAAAATTAAATAGTTAGTACCGATTACCGTTCTCTTCCCAGCCGTTTAGTGTCTTGTGCGATTAATCCGCCTTGACGGAATGCCTTTTCCAGTATCTCGTGCCATAAGCGCAGTAAATCTCTTTATTGGCCAGGATCTTTCCCGTTGCCACAATACAGACATTGCCGACTTCGTCCAAGGTTATATGCGAATTATTCCTGTATCTGGTTTTAACCGATCCCGAAGCGTCATTGGCATATTTGGCAAAACAGTTCACATTTCTCGAATCCAGTATCGTGCCGTCCGGCAGGTTTATGAAATAGCCGTCCTCGCCATTTTCTGCCCGGTCATGTGCCTCTTTATCCGATAGAATCTTGCCTTTGAAAACAGAGATCACCTCATCCTTGTAGATCGGTATTGCCGTAAAGAGACCATTGCCTGCGCCGGATATCCGGGATTCTCTGATATACAGATATTCTTTCTCCTTAGCTTCGATTGTATAGGTAGTCGAGTTTGAATATGCCTTAAAGCGGGGAGTTTTATTCATAGATATTCAACGCTCCGGAAGCATGGGGAATTCCCTGGGCATCAGGGAACCGCGATTGTGAACAGATAAACGGCAAAGATCACCAGGTGAACCGCCCCCTGAAGCATTGTCGTGCGACCGGTGCCAAGCGACAGGGTTGCAACCATGAGGGTCAGCATCAAAAGCACCGTTGACTTCACGTCCAGTTCCGACACGCTATTTGATCCCGAGCAATTCCACCTCGAAGATCAGGGTCGCGTTGGGCGGGACGGCATCACCCGCTCCGCTGGAACCGTAGGCCAATTCGGGAGGACAAACCAGTTTGGCCTTGCCGCCTACCTTCATCTTCCGGACCCCTTCGGTCCAGCAGGGAATGACCCCGGAGAGGGGAAAACTGATGGATTGATGCCGTTTATAGGAGCTGTCGAACTCCTTGCCGTTCGTCAGGGTGCCGCGATAGTTGACCTCGACGGTGCTGGAGGCGCTCGGCGACTTGCCTTTGCCTTCCCTGAGGGAATGATAGACCATACCGGAAGCGGTCTTCACGGCTCCCTTCTCCCTGGCGGCCTTATCGATGGCCTCGTTGGCGCAGGCCATGGCCGGTAGCGCAAGGATGGTGACAATGGCTGCAATAATTTGTCGATTCATTTCTGCTCCTAATCTACACTGTGGATTTTAGATGCAATGGGCGGTATCCTATCATCGATAAAATGTTTCAGTCAACGTCCTGGACGGAAAAGAACCCTTTCCGGACGGATACTGAATAACCCGCGGATGGACCGGCGCGCATCGCCGCCCAATAAAAACATGGAGCCCGGAATGAAACACGACAAGATCGGCCTGTTCGATTCGGAGGGGACATTGGCCTACTATGACGTCAGGCACCTCCAGGACCTTTACCGGCTCACCCCGGACCGTGAAAGGGCCGCAAAAAAACCCGAATCAGGCATGTCTCCCCGATTCCAAAGATTCTTCATGGCACTGGTATTGCTGCTGGCAAGCATTGTCTGCATGGCGGGGTGTGAAGTAAAGCCTGAGGGACACACGGGAGAAAAGGCGCCGGAGATTGCGGGGACCGACCTGCACGGTGAGCCGATCAGCCTGGGCCGGCTCAGGGGAAGCGTCGTCGTCCTCTGTTTTTGGACAAACTCCTGCTGCAGCGACCGGCTGAAACTGCTCGAACCTTACAAACGGCAGAACAAGGATAAGGGGCTGGTCATTCTGGCGATAAACGAGGGCAACGCCAGGGAGAGTGTCGCTTCCTACGCGAAAGCCAACAGCCTGACCTTTCCGGTCCTAACGGATGAGGGGAGTATGACGGCAAAAGAGTATGGGGTTTTCGGGTTCCCTACCATCTTCATCATCGACAGGAAGGGGATCATTCGAAAAAAGATCCTTGGGGATGTCAACCCGGCACAGCTTGATAAGCTGGTAAGGCAGATTGCGAAGTTGTAAGTTTATTTTTTGATAAACTTGCCCGTGCTTATTGACCAGCATCGCAAACCAGGCACCCCACTGCTATCAGCGGGGCGCCTGGTCATGGAAAATCAGAACTTGATCTGAACCCTCTTCTTCCCGCCTCCCTCATCCTTGCACCACAAGATGGTCTTCTTCGCACGGGTGCACCAGTCGCGCACATCCTTTTCAAAGGTCGAGCAGTCGGCCACGACTTCCAGAATGTCGCCGGGTTTCATCTTTGAAGCAATAACGGTTACCTTCAGGGTAGGTTGGGGACATTTGAGTCCGATACAGTCAAGAGTTTGAGTTGCCATTTTTTTCTCCTTTAAGATAATTTTACATCTACGGTGCAGCCGATTTCAGCTGTCCGATAAATTCGTTGGTAATACGGGAAAATTTTTCAGCCTCCGCGGCTGATACGTAATCAAAATGGAAGCGCTTGGGATCGATACCCAATTGCGGCACTAATCTTTGCAGTAATTCGGCCCTGCAAAAAGCACGCAGATTCCCTTCCTTGTAATGACAGTCACCGGGATGGCAGGCCAATACCATGACGCCATCGGCGCCTTTTTGGAATGCTTCGAGGATCAGGGTCGGTTCGATGCGCCCGGAGCACATGACCCGGATGACGGAAAGCTCGGCCGGCACCGGAAGCTGGCTGGCGCCGGCCTTGTCGGCCCCGGCATAGGAACACCAGTTGCACAGGAAGGCAACCACCTTCAGCGGGCCGTCAGCAGCCTCTCCATACGTACATTCCTTACCCGGTGCGACCGGTAACGTCTGACAACTCATGACAACACCCCCTCAAGTTCGGCACGCAGCATCTCCCGTGAAAAACCGCGCCCGGTAATGGCCCCGGCCGGGCAGGCAGCGACGCACGTCCCGCAGCCACGGCAAAGAATATCCGATACATCCGAGACTTTTTCGATATCGTTCCAGGTGATCGCCTTGTAGGGGCAGAGCTGGATGCAGGTCTTGCAGCCGGCGCAGGTCGTGGCGTCTACCACCGCCACCTGCGGGTCGATAATCAGGTCGCGTCCCGCCACCAGATCCGACAGCGCCAAACCGGCGGCAGCCGTTCCCGTGGCAAATGCCTCACGGATGTCGCCCGCCCCGCGACAGCTGCCTGCCAGGTAAACGCCTTTCAGCGTCGTGGCGCACGACCCGGATAGCGAATGCATCTGGGCAATGAACCCCCCGTCATCAAGGTCGAGCTCCAACAAAGATGAGCAGGCTGCCGTGCCTTCACCCGGCACCAATGGGCGGCAGAGCACTATCATGTCGGCGGGGATAGTCGCTCCACCGGAGATCGAAATACTCCTGCCGGCGTCATTGGCTGACACCGATAGTGCGTTGAAGGCATCATAGCGCACGACCGTGCTGTGGTCGTGCTGCAACTGGCGGCCGGCGTCCACTCCAGGGAGCGACTGCTCCCGGATCAGACGGGTAACGGTGATCCCCTCCACCTTGCCGGCGGCCAGGTGGGCATATTTGATCGCAGCCCGGCAGCAGATGCCGCTGCAGTAAGCCGCTTCACCGCTGTCCAGCGAGCCGGCGCACTGGACGATGGCCAGGGATTGAGGCTTTGTGCCGTCCGCCTTGAGCAGTTCCCCGCCACTGGGACCGTTCATGGCCAACAGGCGTTCAAAGGAGTAGGCCGTATGCACGTCGGCCACACCGGTGAACGCCGCCGGCAGTTCCTGCTTCTCAACCGCGCCGCTGGCGACAATGATCGCCCCGGCCTCGACGATATGATCCTGTTCCTGGTCTTCAAAGAACAGTGAGCCTTCCACCGGGCATTCCGTCACGCAGGCGGTGCACTCCTCCCCCCTGAGCCTGAGGCAGGCATCGGCGTCGATATGGGGCAGATTGGGCAGTGCCCCGGCAAAAGGCACGTCCACCGCCGCGATCTCGCCGCTGACGTTCCAGTGGTTGGGCCGCCGCCCGGGGCAGACCGTCGAACAGCACATGCACCCGATGCAGAGATCGGGATTGATATAGCGCGGTTTCTGCTTGACGGAGAGCGTCCAGTTGCCGAAGCTTCCCTTAACCTCCGTCACCTCTGACAGGGTCAGCAGGTTTACGTTGGCGCTTTCGTGGCCATGAAGCAATTCACCCATGACCGGCTCCAACAGGCAAGGGCCGCATTCCAGATTTGGGAACAATTCCTCGAAACGTACCGGCAGTCCGCCGATGACCGGCTCCTTTTCGATCAGGGTCACCCGCCGGCCGGCCCGGGCCAGGGTCAGGGCTGCCTGCATGCCCGCCGGCCCGGAGCCGATCACCGCAACATCGGTGCGTACCGGAACACTCCGTTCGCTGAGCGGCTCGTGGCGCAGAACCCTGTTCAGGGCCGCATGTACCAGCCGGGCTGTTTTGGCGGTTGCGGCACCGGGGTCCTCGGTCACCCAGGCAACCTGTTCTCGAACGTTGACCATCTGCATAAACCACGGGTTGATGCCGGCATCGGCCAGCAACCTGCGAAAGGTCGCCTCATGATCACGGGGGGAACAAGCCGCTACAACGACACGCTCAGGCTGCTCACTTTTGAGCCACGCTCCCAGCTGTTCCAGGTTGTCGGCACCGCAGGCCAATTCATCGACGGAAAATACCGGTTTTGCCGGGTGATTGGCCAAGAGCGACCGCACGCGTTGCCAGTCAATCCGTTCGCTGATGATTCCGCTGCAATTGCAAAGAATTACGGCGGTTTTCGCTAGTGTGCTCATGCTGCCTCCGCACTTGGTGAGTTGTTTTTCGAAAAGAACGTGCATACTGTGTCGCAGGCTTTTAGTACGGCTGCCGCCACCTCCGGTGTCGGCGTCTCGCTGAAGGTGCTGACATTCTTGGCCACAATGCCGACCAGATGGATGCAATTGTCGTCCGGGAGCGACATGCCCATGGCCCGGCCGATGGTCAGCGCCTCGGGCAGTGAACAGTCATGGCTGCAGGCTGCGTTGTGGCTGGCCGTGCCGATATCCGCCACGACTATATCACCCGGCGTTCTACGTTCATCAAGCAGGGCATCGACGATCACGGCCAGCTTTGCTCCGGCCAGTTCTTCCAGAAGCAGTAATCCTCCGGCATGCGCCTCCACGAGCCGGACACCGCCAAGACCACGGCCGGCCAGTTCGCGCACGACACGCGGCCCAACACTGTCATCACAAAGAAACGGCGATCCCAAACCGATAACGACCATGATCAGCCCCGCACCACACGATCAAGGAGCGCACCACTGCCCGTACGTCGAACCAGAAGTTCCAGGGGTGCTTTGCCTAGGGCATGGGTAGCACAAGAGCAGCAAGGATCATAGAGCCTGAAGGCCATTTCGACCTTGTTCAGGATGCCTTCGGAAGCATTGCCGCCGTGGATCAGACCCTTGGCCGCCTTCATGATCGATAGCGACATGGGGGCATTATTGTTGGTGGTTCCGACGATCATATTGACCTTGGTAAGAACGCCACGTTCATCGACTTCATAATGATGGGTCAGGGTGCCGCGGGGAGCTTCAACGGAACCGACTCCGACCCCGGCCCTCACCTGTACCACCTGCCGCACGTGAGGATCGCAGATCTCCGGGTGGTCCAGCAGTTCAAGCATATGCTCGGAGGCGTACAGCATTTCGATCAGACGGGCCCAATGGGTTGCAAGCCGGTTATGAACCGGCAGGTTGCGCCCGTTGGCCGCTTTGCCGCGAGCACCAAAGGTCTCGTAAAATCGCTCGAACTCGGCTTGTGCCAATGGGGTTGCCATGCGATCGGCCACATTGAGTCGGGACAATGGCGTGGCGAGGTAGATGCCGCTTTCCTGTCCGTCAACAAATCCTTTCCATCCGAATTTCTTCAGATAGGGGAACTTGAGATAGCTCCAAGGTTCGACCCGCTCGGCCACATGGTCGAGATAATTCCTGGGATCGTACAAGGCGACTTCGTTACCCAGGGTATCGACCACGCGAATCTGACCATCATAAAAATTGGATGCCCGGGACGAGTCCACAGTCCCCATACTGTGGGTTTCGTGGCGGTACAGGTCTGACAGGACCATATCCAGGTATTCAGGGTTCTTGAGCACAATGTCATCGAAGACCTTGAGTGAAAATCGGGCAAACTCAACGTTGTCAACGGCCAGCTGTCGATATTCTTCGAGCCGTTCCTGCGCCAGCGGCACAGCCCACCCGCCCGGCACCGCTCCGCAGAGGTGAACACCGCGGCCGCCAAGCTGCTTGATCAGTTCGTGGTTTCGTTTTCGGGTGTTGATTACCCGCTGGCCGATATCCAGGCCGACTTTGCGGATGACGCCGAGTATGTTGCGTTCCGAGGCCGGAGCCTCCGGGCCGACAATGAAGTCCGGTCCCCCCAGACAGTAGAAATGAGTGGTATGGTCGGTTACATAGAAGGCCATGTAGATCAACTCGCGGATACGCCGTGCAGCAGGCAGGCACTCTACGCCGTAGGCAGCATCCACCGCCTTGATGGCCGCCATGTGGTGGGCTTCCGGACAGACACCACAGATGCGGTTGGTGATGTTGGGCATCTCCTCTGCATGCCGGCCGACACAGAATGATTCAAAACCGCGCAGTTCAGGGATCTGAAAGTATGCCGACGAGACCTCACCGGCATCATCGAGGAAGATTTCTATCTTGCCATGCCCCTCGAGACGGGTAATAGGATCGATGGTAATGCGATGGGTCATTATTCGGCCTCCTTAGAACGGTCTGCGACAACCGTCGCTGCCAGGGAATAACGGTAAAAGGTCCCAAGAGGGTCGGCCACGCCGGACAGGGCGCTTTTCAGCCGGGCATGCAGGACCGCCTCGTCCGTGCCGGTGGCGCTTCCGGGGTCAACTGCCGCTGCCAGGGTGGCCAGAGCGGTGGCTCCGGGATCGGCCGTGCGGTCAAGGGGACCATAACAGCCGGTGCAGGGCATGTTGGCGGCCGGACAGAGAGCCCGGCATCCGCCGCGGGTAGAACTCCCCAGGCAAGAGAAACCCTGTTCGACCAGACACCAGTCGGGCTCGGGGATGGCCTCGAACGGCCTGAACAGCCGCGGGGCCAGCTTGTTCCGCTTCTCGCGCGCGCACTCGTCGCAGACCGCCCGGTCGCTGCAACCGATAAGCGAGCCAAAAGGCGGAAGTGGCGCACCTGAGGCCACATGACGTACGACGGCGATGATTTGCTCCGGTTCCGGCGGACAACCGGGCATGGTGTAATCCACCTGCACCGCCTCGTGGACTGCCAGGACACGGCTCAGGAAAGCCGGCAGTTCCAGCTCTCCATCAGGTACCTGGCAGCTTGTGCCCGGAATCAACCGTGTAGGGTTATCAATGCCGGGGGCCGAACAAAAAACCGTTTCCAGCACACTGGCGATACCGTGGTGATTGGCCAGGGCCGGGATGCCGCCGGTAGCCGCGCAACTGCCGAAGGCGACAAACACCTTGGATTTTCTGCGTAACAGCTCGGCCATCTCCAGATTATCCTCCGTGCGCAAGGCGCCGTTGAAGAGCGTCAGGAAGATCTCGCCATCGGCAAGCGCCTCGATATCCTTCTTCTTGGTGTCCAGCAGACAGGGGCAGAACATGAAGTCGAAATGGGCGTCCACCTCCAAAATTGCTTCGTGGATGTTGGCCAGCGCTACCTCGCAGCCGCCGCATGAGGCAGCCCAATACATGGCCAGTTTCGGTTTTTGTGCGGTCATACGTGCGCTCCTTAGGCCAATATGAATTGTTCGACCAACTGCTGCATTTCCAGGGCTCTTTGTGACAGGCCGATCGTTTCCTCAGCGGTCTGTGATGCACCCTGGGCGCTCTCGATCACGACGTTGTTCACCTGCTGAATATTATTGGTTATATCGTTGGTGGTCGCAGTCTGTTGCTCGGCGGCAGTGGCGATCTGGCCAACCTGTGAGGATATTTCACTGATTTGGGAAAGTACTTCAACGAGTGCTTCACTTGACTTTGCCGATTCCGACACCCCCCGCTCGACCTCGGCAACGCCGTTATCCATCAGGGACACAGCTTTGCGGGTTTCATCCTGGATAGCCTTGATCATCTCGGAAATCTCGCGGGTCGCCCGGGTAGTGCGCTCGGCCAGGGCTCTGACCTCATCGGCCACCACGGCAAAACCGCGCCCCTGTTCGCCGGCCCTGGCTGCTTCAATGGCGGCGTTCAAGGCCAGCAGGTTGGTTTGATCGGCAATGTCTTCGATTGTACCTACAATTTCGCCGATCTGTTCGGAACGATGGCCCAGATTTCCGACCGTTGCGGCTGACTCCCGCACCTGTTCAGCGATGGTATTCATTATATTGACCGATTCCATGACGACATATGCACTTTCGGATGCAAACCCCTCCACCTTGTTGGCCGCATTGGCAGTCAGCAGGCAGTTGCGGGCGATATCGGACGATGTCGCCGCCATCTCCTCACTGGCGGTGGCAATGGTGGTGGATTGACTGGAAAGCGATTCGGAGTTCCTTGTCAGTCCGTCGGCCAGTTTATGTACACTGTCGGCAGCGACGGATACCTGGATACTGCAGTCCGATAATCTACCGATGGTAACGGCTAGTCTTTCCGTCATCTGATCGACTCCACGCCCCAGTATGCCCATTTCATCATGGGAATCCAGGCCCGTACGAGATGTCAAATCCCCGGAGGCAACCGTCTCCAGCACCTCCATGACCCTTGTGATCGGATTGATGACTGAACGAGAGATCAAGAATCCGAACAAGGCGGCACCTCCTAAACAGAAAAAACCAATTGCAAACGTAGTTATTCCGAATTTTTTGGCGCGTTGCATGTCTGACTTGGTGATTTCGTCTGCAGCAGCACGCTCGTCTTCCACGAGCTTGGCGATCGCCTCGGCCGGCTTGGCATAGAGCGGCGCTACCGACGTGGTGGCGAAGTTAATGATCGATGCATGGTCCTTGCCACCGTTGACGGCGGATTCGAGGGCCAACTTCGCCAGTTTTTCCCCCTGGTGCAAATACGCCTCGAAACCGTCGCTGAACTGCTTCAGAAGTTCCTTATCCTTGTCTTGCAGAGGTGTTGTTTCGATCTTTTTGATCCCTTCACGAACCGCACCGATCTGTTTGAGCATGTCGGTCCGTTTTTCTTCCACCCGCCCGGTATCGGTAAGCAACATCATGTAGACCAGATCCAAACGGATGGTGAGAAAATCCTTCACCAAGCTGTCGGCTACCGCCACCTGCTTGAGGCTTTCATTGGTTTCACCGATGCCACCGGTTGTATCGCTGATTCCGTAGAAGCCCAATCCCACAACCACGGCCAATACCAAACACATCATTGCAACCAATACCGCCAACTTTGTTTTTACCTTCAAGTCTGACCAGTTCACGCCATATCCTCCGTAATTTCAAGTAAGCATTTCAGTTTTACAAACATTTCTTTCCAATCCCTGTCATCGGGAACCTTCCATGCCTGTTCCCTTTTGTAACACACACATGCCGACTTCGGCAGCAAACATGTCTATCGCAGCGAATAGCTCTAGTAAGTTGATCGGTTTTGCTAAATATTTGCCACACCCGAATTCGTTCAACCTTTCCAAGTTATTTTGATCGTTGCATCCACTCAAAAAGATGAACTTGACTATGCCGTTTATTAAACGTATTTCCTTCGCCATCTCGATACCGTCTAAATCCGGCATATTAATGTCAGTAATAACAATGTCCGGTGCGAACTTCTGAAAGCACTGGAGTCCTGTCTTGCCATTACGGGCCGTGTGGATTCTAAAATGAGGGTATTTTTTAGCAATTGAGATTCCGAGAAGATCGAGAAAAATATTGTCGTCCTCAACACAAAGAATAGAGAGTGCGGGCAGTGTATCTAATGATGACTCCATATCAGACCTCGATCCTGAATTCAGACCCCACGTGCGTTCAGCCGGCAACTTGAAATTCGACGTTGGAGAACAAATTGCAATGTGCAGTGGTAATACTCCGGCCATTCGGATCAACTGCAAGCTGATAGATTCTGATCAAGTATCTGGATTCCATTCAACCTAATGCATACCCCGGACCAGTACTCATGATCGACAGTATACTGCTGAAGAACCGGTGTCGGAACCATGTTCTCTCAGCTGCGGGTTCGGAATTTGGTTTCACGAATCGATTCCATCGGATTATTAGTCCTGCACAACGACAAGTGTATACATATTATTCTTTTTTAATATATTCAAGCACTAAATCAGCTGCCAATTTATTTCATGTCTCTTCTCGTCACGAAACAAGGAATCTCAAATGCAATATTCTCTTGTCTCACGCCCGTCTTATGGAATCGTCAATGGACTGCGCAACTTGACCGAAAAAAACAAGGTCAACTTTTTCAAGTAAATTAATTTCCCTTTGTGAGAGAGTTAAGCCCTCTTTTGTACAAGCATTCTTTATGGATTTACTCGCTTTTTGCCTGAAATGCTCATCAGTGATGACTCTCCCCAAAAACCGTTCTACCGAATCCTGTGACATACCATGACCCTTTCATCACGTGTCCATAAATGGGACAGTTAGTTTAAAAATACGGGATCTTGACGTGATTGTTACAGGAAATATGCCAAACCACTAATTAACGTTATTTAAATAAGTTGGGTGAGTTTAGCCGTCACACGATGTCCCCAAATGGGACATCGTGTTCCAACAGGGGACAATTGGGTTACCGATAGAACATTTTGCGGTTTATCTTGAGAAGTGCGGCGGCATTGGATTTGTTGCCGCAACAGCGTTGGAGGGAAAATTCAAGGGCGTGCTTAATGATCGCATTGAGGGAAAATTCGTGAGCAGGGATGCTGACGCCGAATTCTATGGCATCATTTCCAGCATCGCCGGTTTGACCGCCGGCAGCGGTAAAACGCAAATGTTCCGGACGAATCAACTCATCGCAAACCATGATGGCGGCGTATTCGAGTACATTGCGCAATTCGCGGATATTGCCGGGCCAGGAATATGACATCAACTGGTTCATTGCTATCTTTGATATTCCCGGCAACGATTTCCCGAGGTGTCTCCGGAATTGTTCAAGGAAAAAGTCAACCAGTATCGGGATATCCTCTTTTCGATCGCGAAGCGGCGGTATTTCTATAGATACGACATTGATGCGATGGAATAGATCTTCCCGAAACGATCCTTCCTGAACCAGCTTGGCAAGATTACGGTGAGTGGCCGCGATAACGCGAAAATCAGCCGGAATGGCCGTGTTGGAACCGACTTTTTCGAAGGCGTGTTCTTCCAGGACCCGCAACAGTTTGGCCTGCAACAATATAGGCATGTCCCCGATCTCATCCAGAAGTACCGTCCCCCCCCTGGCCAAGCTGAATTTACCCTCTCGCTCCCGTTCAGCTCCGGTAAAAGCCCCGCGTTCATGACCAAACAATTCGCTTTCAAGCAATGATTCCGGAATCGCTGCGCAGTTGATCGCTACAAACCTGTCGGGAAGACAACCCGAGGCATAATGAATCGCACGGGCAAGCACTTCCTTGCCCACGCCACTTTCGCCGGTAAGGTTAACAATTGTTTTAGGCGACGTAGTTATGCGCTTTGCTACTTCAAGAACAGTGCGCATGGCCGGTGATTGCGTTATGATATTTTGAAAGCTGAATTGATCGTGTAAGCGTTCCCTCAATTGCCTGTTTTCATCGGATAACCTTCCGAACTCAAGCGCACGCTGAATTATCGCCTTGAATGTTACTGAATTGATAGGTTTTTCCAGGTAGTCGATAGCTCCCGACTTCATTGCCGCAACCGCACTTTCAACGCTGCCCTGTGCGGTGAGGACAATGAAGGGAAGCGAGGGTTGACTCTCATGGACGCACTGCATCAACTGGAGACCATCAATTTCGGGCATAACTTGGTCTGTTATCACCAAATCGACTCTTTGTCCTCCCAACAAATAAAGCGCCTCATTAGCATCCACGGCACATACGACGTCATATTCCAGTCTCTGTAAATGCCCCCTGAGGTTAAATCGAGAGACTTCCTCATCATCTACAACCAGGATACGGGGAGGGAATGGGGTATTGTTCATCGCCATTGACATGTTTCCTTAATAATCATTTTAGAATATTTTTCTGGTGCATCGTGTTTGTATAGAAATCAGTGGCTTGCTTCGCCAACTTTTGCAAAAATCCCGTGCGGTTAGCTGTGGGAAGCCATTCCGGGCTAACCGCACGGGACATTAATCCCAACCACGTTTAGCCAATTCCGCCTTCAAGATATTAAACTCATTCACTAGCGGCCGCATCAGTTGATCGGACAAAGCGACGCCATTGCGCTCACCGATTTCCTGGAGTTCAGCGGCGCACAATGAGAGCCTGGTGGCATGGATCGTTGCCGATGCGCCTTTTAAAGTATGCGAATGGAGTCGTAGGCCTTTGGCATCTCCTGTCGCAAGGCTATCCCGAATAGCGGCAAAATAGCCGGAGACCCTTGTTAAGAACAGGGTTACCGTATCTTTCGCAAATTGTTCGTCATCCAGGTGCTGCTTGATACATCCGGCTTCGTCGAAAACCTGAACCTCCGTTTTGGGGGCGCCTGACAGCCATTTTGACAAAACTTCAACCAATTCCTCATAGTTGAGCGGTTTAGCCAGATAATCGTCCATGCCCGCATTGAGGCATTTCTCACGTTCTCCCGTGATTGCATTGGCGGTCAAGGCAATAATCGGCAGAGTATGGTTCCGTACATCGGATTCAGGGTCACGTATTATGGTCGTGGCCTCTAATCCCCCCTTTTCCGGCATCTGGCAGTCCATCAGCACCTGGGAGTAGTCTTTTATTGCCAACGCGCGTAACACGTCATTACCATTACTAACCGTATCCACGGCATACCCGAGCTTTGCGATATATGCCTTGGCAACACTCCGGTTGATCTCGTCATCCTCAGCCAATAATATCCGAATATCACTGCCCGAACCGGCAGGCGCGCCTGGCAAATTGGAGGTAACTTTGTTTTTTGGGGCGGCCGTCTCATTTTCTGGTTGCCTTTTGAATGGAACAGTAAACCAGAATGTCGAGCCGTTCCCAACTTGGCTTTCAACCCCGATCTCACCATCCATGAGCTCAACCAATTGCTTGCTGATGGAAAGCCCTAATCCTGTCCCGCCAAATCTCCGTGTTATAGACCCGTCAGCCTGAGTGAAGGATTCGAAAACACTGTCAATTTTGTCAGGCGGAATACCAATCCCCGTATCTTTTACAATGAAACGAAGCAATGCGCTTTGCGCATCCTCATGATCACATTGAACTTGCATTGTCACAAAGCCGTCCTGAGTGAATTTGATTGCATTACCAAGCAGGTTAATAACTATTTGTGTCAAACGGCAAGCATCACCTATTAATTGTTGTGGCACATTAGAGTCTACAGCCATATCAAATGTCAGCCCTTTTGTGGCAGCTTCCATGGACAGCAACGCCGTGGACTCTGACAGTACTGAGTTTAGACAAATAGCTTCATGCTCCAGACTAATTTTACCGGATTCAATTTTGGTTAAATCCATAATATTGGAGATTAGGCGCATGAGATTGTCACAACAGACTTTGATAGTATCTGTGAACACCTTTTGCCTTGCATCGAGATTGGTATCAAACAAGAGATTCGTCATGCCGATAATGCCATTAATGGGGGTACGGATTTCGTGACTCATGTTGGCAAGAAACTCGCTCTTGGTACTATTGGCGGTTTCGGCAGTGCCTTTGGCGATGAGTAGCTGTTCTTCCATTCTCTTGCGTTCCGTAATATCGACAAACATGACCAGCAGATTGTCGTCACCCAGGCTGGTGCCTGATATCAATACGGAACGGACCGTTCCATCCTTGCAGGTCACACTGTAATCTTTGGGCGCTATTGCCGTCTGGTCTGCAATTGCACTCGCCACGGCATCGTTCCAGAATGCCGTGGCTATGCCCCGATACATTTCATCCGGATATGCTTTCATCAGCCAGGTTTCTACGTTTGGAACTTCCTCCAAAGCATAGCCAAAGGTATCGATAAAAAACTGATTCCGATAGACAATGTTCTGTTCGTCATCGGACATTGCCAGCGGGATAGGAATCTGGTTGAAGAGGGTCTGGAACTTTTTTCACTCTGAATCCGTTCGGTAATATCATGGATAAAGACCATATCAAATCATCCGTGCTATCGACGATCGTATGCAGCAGTGTCTGGGCTTCAGACAGTGCAATCTCTGCTCGTTTGAGATCCGTAATATCAGTGGAAGAGCCAATGTATCCCTTGAATATTTGTTGTTTAACGAACGGCACGCCTTTATTGAAAAACCAGCGATACTCGCCGTCAGCCCTGCGTAGACGATATTCCATGACAAATGGCTGTCGATTGTCAAAGGCTGATGAAAACGTCTCAAGACAACGATCGGCATCATCCGGGTGGATACTTTCAGCCCAGCCAGCCCCGATTTCCTGATCCAAGGCTTGACCGGTAAAATCACGCCTGACCTGATTGACCCATATACATTGCTTGTTTGCATCTGAAATCCAGATAAAAACCGGTGCAGAGTCGGACATTGTGCGAAAGAGGTACTCGCTATCCATCAGCGCCTGTTCATGAGCATTACGCCGCCGCACTATATTGCGTCCCACGGTCACAGCGAGGAGCAAAGCCAATGCGAGCAGCGTTCCACCCGTTGCCGTCAGCTTAAGTAGTACGCTATGAATCGGTCCCTCCACTTCAGCTGCGGGAACGCCGATTGCCACAGACCAGCTTGTGAGTGCAGAGCGGCTGAATACGGTGTACGTCCCGGCGCCTTCCAGATTCAACGCGGTAAACATTCCGCTCGTTCCGGTAGCCATATTATCCACAAGAGTTTGGGTTGCGCGAAAGCCAACGTATTGTTCCGGTTCGCGCGATCTGCCCGCCAGTACCATTTGGGCGTCCAAGACCGCCCCGGTCCATGCTGGCGCAAAGCGCTGCGCCATGAACAGGTCGTTAAGGGCCTTGGGGTTCATGGCGACGCCAAGCACGTAGCGTACTTTGTTCTCGCGTATGACCGGAGCTAGCAAGAGAATCATCGGAGCTTTTACGATCTTGCTGGGACGATAAGCCCCGACAATCAAAGGTTTTCCGCTCCGTATAATCCGGTTTTCGCTTTCTGGAGAGAGGCTTGATACGTATCGATTCGAAAATGATGGCGAACCCAGGATAATCCGGTGGGTACGTGGATCAATCAAAGCGATGGTCAGCCAATCGTCATTTGCTTTGAGGGCACGGTTGCATTGTTCTTGAAATCCGACGGGATTATGCGAATCAAGGCTGGCATCTGCCGCCAGCATTTCCATTGATGCGAATTGGCTCTGCAACTTGCTGTCTACTGCTACCTGTAAAGACCGTGCTGTGCCGGCCAACTCATTGGTAATCGAGTTTTTCTTCTGGTCGGCAATTATCCATGCCGCGCCGATGCCAAAAACCAATAAAGGTACCACCGCGACAAGTACCAAACCAGCAATTGAAAGCCCAAGCCCTTTCTCTTTTCCTTTATCCGGAGATCCCAATTTATTTAACAAACGCATCAGTACCCCCAGCAGTAAATTGATACCTGCCTGATACAAACCATCATCAGCGGTAGTACCTTGCAACACTTGTTTTTCGCAGCTGACCCCCCTCAACCCGCCCTTATCAATGGGGGGTTGAGGGGGGTCGAGTTGAGATATTTGTGGTAGTGCGACTATTGATTATCCGTAAACCGCTTTATTTCTGCCATCCGATGATGGGCTCCAACTGAAATCCAGGCATAATCCACAAGCATGACAGTCCCTCCCTAACAGCACGGATGAGGGCTTTCTCATTACTTCTGCATATTGTACCTTAAAAAAATATAATAACAAAGAGTCGTTTTTGAGAATTTAAACTATCTGATTTTTGCTTGGCTTTGAATTGATGACGAGTTTCCCACAAACGACCGACTGTGTGAAGTTCGCACCGGGTTCAAAGATTTCGAGAAGTTAGCGGTAATCCATGATCAACATACGTCCGAATGCTCCGTTAAAAAACTTCAGTGGCGTCCTTATACGTTTCTTTTAAGATGACAAAGCTGTCAAGGTTCTGCAAAAAAAGTGCGAGAAGGTCCGGATCAAAAAAAACAGCTCGCCCTTCTTCCATAATGCTGACGGTTTCATCAAGAGAAAATGGTTTCTTGTAAGGCCGTTCCGATGTCAGAGCATCAAAAACATCTACTATGGAAACGACCCTGGCAAACTCGTGGATATTATTTCCTTTGAGACCTTGCGGATAGCCTGTGCCATCCCATTTTTCATGGTGCTGTAAAGCAATGATGGCACCTGTACTCAATGATGAATAACGACTGGCGTCAGCAAGAATGTCACCACCAATACTCGTGTGCCGCTTCATCATTTCGAACTCATCGGCATCAAGTTTGCCCGGTTTCAACAGAATCTGGTCAGGAATACCGATTTTCCCTATATCATGCAGTGCCGATGCCTTATGCAATACCTCGCACTTGTCTTCACCAAAACCGGCAAGGGCACCCAAATGTTTGGACATTTCGCTGATGCGGCGAATATGCATACCGGTTTCTTTGTCTCTGAATTCCGCCGCTCTGCCAAGGCGTATTGATATTTCATATTCTGCTTCTATGGAAAGGTTGAGAGCATTTTTAAGCTCGGCGGTTTTCTTTATGACTTCTCTCTCCAAGACTTGATTCATGTCCTTAGCAAAATCTGCAAGTTTTTTGCTGCGAACATGATTCATGACACGTAAACGCAGTTCCTCCGGATTATAGGGTTTGGCCAGGAAGTCATTGGCTCCAAGTCCAAGTGACCGGGTCACCTCATTGGTACCCGAAGTTACGACAATTACCGGTATATCCTTCCAAGTGAAACTCTGCTTGAGTTTTTTGATCGTTTCGTAGCCATCCATAACCGGCATTTCAAGATCCAGAAGGATAATGTCTATATCCGGATTTGCCTCAAGGGCAGCCAAAGCTTCATACCCATTGAGCGCCTTTATGACGTGGCAATCCATTTCCGACAGCATGAGCGCAATCATCTCGACATTCATGTTGTCATCATCGACCGTCAGAATCTTTACCTCATCGGACATAGAGCGCCTTTCCGGCATGAACCCAATTCCAAGGAATTCATAGATTCTCTTTGCAATTCAAGCATATCTTGTTGCTATCAAAATGACTCACTACCATACTATGCAGGGTTTACACCGAATGATTCATGCAAATCGCAGCAAAACGAAAAATCGAGACAGCTGCCTTGGTCTTCACTGTTAGTGACACCGATGGTTCCACCCATTTGTTCTACCATTCGCTTGGCGAGCGCCAGTCCCAGACCAATTCCGTCGAAATTCCGGGTTGTGGAAGAATCGACTTGGACAAAGGGCTCAAATATCTTGTTGTGAAACTCCGCCGGAATTCCTATGCCTGGGTCGCTGACACTACAGTAAAACCGAGAGTTGTGCTTACTAAGATATTCTTCTCTGACAGTTACGCGTATTTCACCCTTAGTCGTGAATTTGATTGCGTTATCGAGCAGAATGCTGAAAACTTTCTGGACAAAAAACGAGGGGCCGATGAGAATGTCCGATATTTCATCGACCATGTTAAGTTCGAGCCTTATTCCCTTCTTTTCCGCCTTCACTGTCTGAATGCCGAGGACAGCGGCTATGACACCCCGCAGGGAGAATAGGTCCAAGGTACTCAGAGCTCCGTGGTCAAGCTGTGCATAGTTCAGAATGTCACTGATGACGCTGGTCAGTCCACCGGTTGCATGTTTCAGAAGGCTGATGATTTCCCTTTGTTCGTTTCCGATATGCTCATCGTCCAGCATATCCGTTAACCCCATGATTTGGGCCATGGGAGTTCTTAGTTCATGACTTGCAATAGCGAGAAAATTTTTTTTTGCTTTTTGGGAGCTTTGTGCCAGCCGGCGGGACTGTACCAGCTTGCAGATGCGCAATTCCAATTCCTCCGGATCATAGGGCTTGGCGAGGAAATCATCTGCCCCAAGCTTGAGTGATTTCAGCTTCTCGTCATGGTTCGCAGCCAGTGCAATTACAGGTATGTTGCTAAGGCATGGGTTACCCTTGCATTGTGAAAGCACCTCAAAGCCGTCCATTACCGGCATCTGTATATCCAGCAATACGATATCGGTGTGCGGTCTTGATTCAAGTGCAGTCAGTACTTCTCTGCCGTTGGTAGCCGCCGTGCACTGGACTCCTTGCCAGCGAAGAGTCGAAGAAAGCATTTCAAGACTCATCTCGTCGTCATCAGCTATTATTGCTTGTATGCCCTGAAGCATGATATCTCCTAACGTTTCTCGGATCAATTCTCTCCAAATGCCACCACCACCATGAACCAGTCATCGCCGGTTGCAAAACGCACGGCAATCTGATCCGGATTGTTGCCGAGCGTGATGACGTATTCCTTTCCGTACACGACGGATGGAGTCGAAAGGTGTATGTCCATGCCTCCCTTGGAGAGATGCTGTTTGAACGACCCGGCGATCATGTTGGCAATCTCGCCCAGTGCATCGTTAACGTCATCGCCAGCTTCGGTAACATCCATGCCGAGCATGCTGCGCGTGGCTCTGATCGCCAGGTTGCCGGGCATATGCAGGCTGACCAACCCATTATAATTTCCGGCCAAACCGACCATTGAACTGATGCAATCCGTAAAATTGGTCACCGGATCGATCTGTATGGGAAGGTGCAACAGATCTTCCAATCCGACCATGGTACCGAAGATATCCTTCACATCGCGCATCAACAGCCGGGCCAACTGATCTTCGGTGGTATTCAGAGATTTCATCATTCCGTTCGCCAGGGTCATACGCCACCTCCAGTAAAGTGTGTCTCATATGGACAAATTCATAATTATCACTTAATATTAAGCAGATGGCGTGCCATATGAATTAATTTATTGATTATAGTTAGTTACAAACATCAGGGTGATATTTCAGATTAAGAAAGTGTTCCCATTAGAAACACATTGTGCTGATCAGGCACAAATATAATTATTGGAATAAAATGTTGTTGCTTGATTTTACTGGCACACGGGTCCACTTCTCCAAAACCGGCGCACGTGACTAAGAACGGTCGACACAGTGCAGTAGATATCGAATCACAAGGAGACCATTTCATGTCTGCACCTACAATTCTTGCTGTTGACGATGAGCCAACTTCTCGCTTATTGCTGGAAATGCATGTCGGCGAAATGGGATGTGATCCCGTAACCGCTTCCAGTGGTGCCGAAGCATTGGAAATCCTCGCACAGAGACAAATCGATCTTATTATTACGGATCTATCCATGCCAGGGATGAATGGCCTCGAATTGATCGCGCGCATGCAGATGCAACATTATGAAATTCCCATCCTTGTCGTCACCGCGAACGGCAGTATCGAGAGCGCTGTGGATGCCATGCGTAACGGTGCCTATGACTATCTGGAAAAACCCTACAGCCCCGAAGATTTGCGGATCACTATCCAGAGGGCTCTTGACTATAGGCATTTGGTTCAAGAGAACAAACAGATCAAAGGGCTCCTCAATGAACGGTTCACCTTCCAGAGCATCGTCACAATAAATGCCGCCATGAAAAGAATGCTGGAGTTGGCGGCAAAGGTTGCTACCGCCCAGCAAACCACTGTTGCTATCTTTGGCGAAAGCGGCTGCGGGAAGGAGGTATTGGCGCGCGCCATTCATTTTGCGGGTAAGGGGCTTCCAGCCGGCTTTATTGCCGTCAATTGCGCCGCCATCCCCGAGCACCTTTTGGAGAGCGAGCTGTTTGGCCATGTCCGCGGTGCCTTTACCGGAGCCGACCGAGAACGTGAAGGAAAATTTAGCCTCGCCCGGGGAGGAACCATTCTTCTTGATGAAATCGGGGACATGCCGTTGCCTCTCCAGGCAAAATTACTCAGGGTCCTCCAAGAGCGCATCTTTGAAAAAATTGGCGGGAACGCTCCCATACCCACCGATTGCCGGATTATCGTGGCAACCAACCGCAATCTCGCTGAACTGGTGGCTGCCGGCCGTTTTCGCGAAGATCTCTACCATCGGATCAATGTTTTCCCACTCTCCATCCCTCCCCTGAGGGATCGTAAGGACGACATACCCCTCCTGTGTGAGCATATTCTCGATCAACTTCGTCAACACTTGGGGAAGCAGCTACCCGGCATTTCCCGCCAGGCAATGGAGTCCATACTGGAGTATCACTGGCCTGGCAACGTGCGGGAGTTACGCAATTGCTTGGAGCGGGCCGCCATCCTCACTGAAAGAGAACTGATTCGACCGTCACATCTGGGACTAGGAGCGTCTCCCACCGACGCACTGTTGGAAACTGCCCACGACACCATCTCATACACCTTGACTTTTCCCTCCGAAGACCTCTCCCTCGATGCATTAATCGACCAGATACTGTCTACCACCCTTCAGCGCTGCAACGGCAACAAGTCCAAGGCCGCCAAACTGCTTAAAATCGGCCGCAAGGCATTCTATCGCAGTTGATATCGTTTTTTAAAATCCACCGCTCGGGCAAATGCAGCACCGGTCGCCATTCTTGACCGTGTGACAACTCGTCGGAATGCACGCCAGATGCTTTCGTCGGGATAGCCGTGGAGCCGAGGCCGGTTGGGGCTGTACGGGGTAGACCGGGCGGGTGGGCTTGCTATGGCGGGATGTGTTTGGTAAATTTGTCGATTTGACAAATGATATATTTCACTCAATATAAAATAGACAAAGGCGAAACGACGGGGTCTGTCCTTGAGGGAAATTCCCCAAAAGGGAAACATCAATGGGGTGACGATGGCAACTGAAGACTGCTATGGCATCGGTTTTTTTGTCGCGGGGAATTATCACGTCCTTTGCCATGAGGGGGAGGAATACCGGTTCCATGTCCTGAACCAGGACAGCTGCGAGACCCCGGTGAGGTTAACGTACTACGAAGCCCGCACATTCATCGAAACCCACTCGTTATGCTCCAACATCAGCCTTCGCGACGTAAGGATCATGTCCTGCAAGGAGGTTGAGAACATCCTAAAGGGCAAGTCGCCTGCAAGTACGGTGAAATCCCTTGACTTAAGCCGCGAGGACGAGGAAGAGGAAGAGGAACCGCTGCACTGACCGACATTGGCCTTCATCAAGCCTTGTCTTTTATACGGGTTCCCTCCCCCAACGGGTAGTCAGGGAGGAGGAAAAGGTTGCAAGCATATTACCTGCGAAACTCCGGGTGATCCGTCCCTACTGAACCGGACGGGTCCTCAGTGGGGAGATCAATCACGTCACCTGGAATTTACAGGCCTCGATAATCACTGGTTGCGAATTATCCATTCCGATAATGCTGAGAATGTTACCCATGGTGCCATCACGGCGCTTCTCATCGAATATCCGTAACGAATCCAATAGCACGGCCCGGGCGTTCAGAGATACTTCCTGATGATCTGTCAGGTTATAATACCAGCTTCCGATGTTCGAGACCGGACATTCCTCGAATTCGTAGTGTCCGGAATCCCATGAAAAGACCTCGACCAGGGTCATCTCAACCAATATTTTCAAGCCCTTGCAAGCCGCTTCCTTGTCAACCATACTGTTCTCCAGAAGTGTAAGCACCAACGGCTTGCGATTCTGGGGATCTTGCTGCTGTATAGCCAGGGCCCAGGAAAGTTCCTCTTTTGTAATGGCGCCGATATGCACGAGAACCTGTCCTATCCGGACCATGCCATCAAGATAGTTCGCTCCAACGATGTCTCCCTTCGAGAGCACCAAGGTGCATTCCCCCTTGAAACAACCGATACGGATTGTTCCTGATTCGCGGGTTTCGTGCAGGAATTGGATTATATCGCCGATCGAAAATTGGCTAAGATCACCAATGAGAGACATCTCATCTACCTTTCGCGTACACAGGCTTCAACTGTCGGGATTATAGCGGTAATTTCCGTTTGATGTACAATGAAAAATTGCCGGGCGCCGGGCTTCCCGGCGGTTTTCCTAACCGGCTGTTTACAGGCTCCATTGTTGGGATATACTGTAGTCAGAGCGCACTTCAGTCGGTTCCTGTTCAGGAGGTGGTATGAAAGAGTTCACGGTGGCCCTGCCCGAACTGGGCCTTATCGCGAGTACCCGCGCCGCGTTGGGCGGCGGAGCTGCCCTGCTGCTGGCCGAGCGGCTCAACAAGGAACAGCGCAAGGCCGTTGGCTGGACACTGCTGATGGTGGGCATTGTCACCAGCATTCCGCTGGCCATGCTGGTATTGGGCAAACGGCGTTGAAATCGATAAAAAGGGCATCCCTTTCGTCTAAGGATGCCCTTGGAGCGTCATCTGTCTGCCTTCAAATCAGCCTGTCGTAATCTCCGCTGACATAGGGAAAGATCTGGTGGTCCACCTCATGGTCCAGGTGACTGAGAATTCCACATGATGTGCACAGATACTTCTCTCCGTCGAACTGATAGCTGGCTTGCCGGCAATCCCCGCTCCATGTCTTGATGTCGCACCGGCCTTCCGGAGATGCGGTCAGGTTCATTCTCTTGTATGCCATGACTCATACCTCCTTCCATGTTTGTAGTATATCATGGGCGGGGCGTCGGAGGGTTAAAAGTTCACCATTCCCCGTTCAGAGTTCAAACGTCCTTCCATCTGTATAGGATATGAAGCACCCCGCCCTGTCCGCACCCCAGTGTCCCGTGCAGTCAGCCATGGGATCTAGACCCATCCCACGCTCTTCAACTCCGACTTGAGCCAGGCATAGACGACAGGTGCCGCCACCATCCCGCCCAGGCCGAAGGCCGCCTCCATGAGCAGCATGGCGCAGAGCAGTTCCCAGGCCCGGGCATGGACCTCGCCTCCCACTATGCGGGCATTGAGGAAGTATTCCAGCTTGTGGACCAGCACCAGGAAGCCCAGCGAGGCGACACCCACCCCCGGAGCGACCCCCAGGCTGATGACCACGATGACGGCGTTGGAGATCAGGTTGCCCACCACCGGCAGCATGCCGGCCACAAAGGTGAACAGGATCAGCATCATGGTCATGGGGAGCCTCACCCCGCACAGGGGGAGCACCACGGCGAGGTAGATGGCGGTCAGCATCGTGTTGAACAGGGAAATCTTGATCTGGGCCGAAACCACCTTGTGGAACGACTCGGTCAGCACCTTCAGCCGGTCGTGCAGGGCCGCCGCCAGGGGAGGCCAGGTTTGGGCATCGTTGTAAGGGTGAAGAGCAGCCATCCCCCCCACCACCATGCCCAGGAGAACGTGGGCCAGAACCTTAACCCCTTCCATACCCACGACCGAAAGGTGTTGCACGTTCTCCCGCAGCAGGTCGGCAAGCCTGGTCTGGATATCCTCCACAGTATCGGGCAGGGTGACGACCAGGTCGGCGGGCAGTGAGCGTTTGATATGGTCCAGGGTTCCGGCCACGGCCATCAGCAGGGCCGACATGCCCTGGTGGCCGAGCAGAAAGGTCCAGAGCCCGAACCCGGCTCCGAAAAGAACGACCACGACACCGATGGCGACCAACCCCAGGATCACCTCCCGGCCCATGCCACCCCAGTTGGCCGGTACCCTGCGGGCCAGGGTCACAGTCGTGACATACACGGCCAATCCGGCGATAACGGCCGTCAGGAGGTGAAAAAACAGGATCGCGATGACGGCGAAGAACGCCAGTACATAGCTCACTTTTTCAGGTTTCTGCATTGCGGGGGCTCCTTGGGTTCGGTTTGGATGGCTCGTGACATCGAAAATTTGGGAAAACGTCCGGAACAGGGATGAAAGGGATACACTGGTATTGGACGACCTGAAAGACAAAATAAGACCCATTCGCGGCCTGCTTGTCAAGCGATGAATGCCGTCAACCCCTGAAAATTCCTTCCCGTCCCATGGTCTGCATATATGCCCTCTGAGGTGATCGCGTCATTTTTCAACCTTTTTCCCATCTCCTTTGCCGCCCGGAGTCGATGAGCAGTGTCGGCAAGTCCAGGCTTGTTCGCCCTTCCATGCGAGGAGGGTTCCAGGGAGACTGGCAATTAATATAAAATAATATCAACGGATTTGACGAGGCAACTATCCGGTGATATGTTCTTACTTTCGCATATGCGATAAACGATGTTTACGATAAAGCCTAACCCTTCGTGAGGAGGGGGCGGAAAGCCACGGATCTTCACCGAAGATGGCCGGGCTGCCGAAAGATACACATCTTTTGCGCAGTTCGGCTTTTTTTTATGCTCGCGCATCATGGGGTGTACCGTCAAAGGACGCAACTCAACGGCAATAACCCGGCAGGGTTGTTGCCAAAGTCGGCTAAAAGGGTTGTTTCGCAGGTCTTGCCCCAGTGGTAGCCGTCAATAACGGCTTCATCAGCTCCCAGGCGGCCACCTCCGTGTGCGGCCAAAGGGTTTTCAAATTTGTATTCTGCGCGCGAGGAAAAGGTTATGTCAAAAGGTTATCAGACAAAAAAGGTTCGGCAGGAAACAATCAGCGTCTTCGGCAAATCGGTCGGCAAGCGGGCAGGCTTTCAGTGCGAGTGGTGCGGCAGCAAGGAAGATCTGCGTCTTTGGGACTATAAGCCGGAGATTGCGCCCAACATGGAAACCCTGGCCCTGCTCTGCGGGCGGTGCCATGACCTGGCTAACGGCAGGCATGCCGGATCGGACGAGTTGCGCCACCTTCGCAACGCCCTGTGGAACAGCACCCCCTCCGTGGCGGAAGGGGTCGCGCGGGTGCTTGCCCGATGCCCGGAAAAATGGGCGCGGGCTGCTATCGGGGACAGTTATATCAGCGACAGCGTCAAGGATGAAATACTGCGGCAGGCTGGGCACTAATATTCAGGAGCGTTGCCAGGGCAAGTCTGATCCGTTGCCCTGCGGGAGGAGATGCTCCCATGTCGCGTAGCGCAAGCACCGCATCGCCGCCTTGCGGCACGAGGTGGGAATAGTACGGGTAGCATGAGCTGTCCTGGGGTATTCCGTATAAAATTGAGGCAAACAGAAGGCATCCGGCCATGTTCCGGGTGCTTTTTTCGTGATGGTTGCCTTTATGCCCGCTTTCCAGGGGAGTTTTTGTGGTGTTCTGTGGAAATTTTATTAATTTTCAGGCAAAATATCGAATACGTGGCATATTGGTGGAGCATCTCGGGTCGGGTGCAAACAAGGGGGTATGTATGAAGATTTCCGTGATCAGGGCATCTCGGAGAATAGGCTATATATGGTTTTCATCGTTGCTGGTTTGCGTGTTCCTGGCGGTCGCTGGATGCAGCAGAGAAAACTCCACCGTGGAGCAACAGCTCCAAGGGGAATGGAAGGAAGACGGGGAGGGCTTTTACGTCATCTTTTCGGAAAATCATCTCGGCACCGTGGATTTCAAAAACAAAAAACAACCCTTTGCCTGGACTATCCTGGAAGACGGCAGGATTCAGGTAACCGACCCGGCGCAGCAGATATTCTACCTGAAATTTTCTGGCAATAAACTGTTTATCGAGGGCACCAAGAGCATACTGAGCAGGATCAAATAGGGGGATTGTTGCGGATCTTCCGCCACCAGCACCTCGAAGCTGTCCTTCACCATCACCGGTCGCTGCTCCGGTCCAACGGAGCCGGGAGAATTGCGCCCCGGGCAGGTTCTTGTCAAGGAGATTATCGGGTCAACGTCTTTTTCAATTTTCTGACCAAAATGCAGACGACAAGGTACATAACAAGATGGCTTAAGGTATTCCACTCATAGAGGTGCGTGCCTACCTTGATATGGTCATAATAGTCGGCCGTCGTTTTTGCCAGCATGATCTCCGTCACGCATACGACGCCTATGAAGGTATTGGTGAACCATGTCACGACGCAGACGCAGAATATATAGAGAATATCTATGGATATCTCACCAGTTATGTAGTCGATATAACCGAGTACGGAGATGATCGCCGTGGTTAACGCAAGGGCTTTTATGACATACAACAATGAATATTTGGGGGACGTATCCCGCATGGGTGCCTCTCAGTTTCCTGTGCGGCAAACCAACCGCACTGGAAACTAACCACGGATCATTTCAATAAAGCCATTGCAACCCTGCTCCGGCAGGTATTCAACTGTATCATGCCGGCTGTTGAAGGTTATAACCTATTTCGGCTCGCATCATAGCATTTCGACCCCGCCCGATCAATCACGGAACCAAAGACCCCCTGTTGCCCGGAGGACGTGACTCCGGGACGAGGGGATGGACTCAGATCAATGGTCGGATGGCCAGTGATGGGCGATATAGAACAGCACGCAGGAGATCACAACGGTGATGGATGCCATGGTATAGGCGAGGTATTGCCCATGCCATAGCCCGCCGAACCATGCCATAAACTCGGCGACGAGGACATTCGCCTTGCCGCCGTACAGCTCCAGGTCGCGCAGGGATTTCCTGGACCCTTCGATATCAAAGTCCGGCACGCTTTCCGGCACATCCCCGGCCACCAGGTAGACAACGGCGGCGGCGCCCAGGCCGACCAGCATGATAACGGCACTGCAGAGGTAAAGGCGCGTTTGCAGCTTGTTGTACCATTCATCTCCTTGCCTGTTGCCCTCCATGGCCTCAGGTCCGCTCCCTTTGCCGCTCTGCGCCGGCGCCGTCACTGGTCCGCCAGTTTCCAGGTCAGGTCAGGATTGTACTCCTTCAACTTGCGGGCAATCTCCACGGTCTTCGGCCCCAGATTCTTCTCGTATACCCTGCCTCGCTGGTTCACGATGAACGTCATCACACCCGAGACCCCCCATTTGGCGGGGTAGGCGACGAAGGCGTAGCCGGCCACCATGTTGCCGTTGATGACGTAGCTGAACCTACCGCCGGGCGCGTTCTTCCCCTGTCGGGTGAGAATCTGGAAATAGTAGCCATGGTACGGCCGCGGGGTGTGTTCCCCCTCGGGCCGCTTCTTCATGTACCCCTCCTCCTTTGCCTTGGCGACCAAGGGGCCGAGGGGGCTTTCCTTCTTACCGGCCGTGGTCGGCCAGTAGAGCCCGTCCCTCTTGCCCGGTCGGCTGACCATGTGCCGGGCGTATTTGGGAAGCTGGTCGCCATCCGGTTCCGTCATGGCGTAATATTCACGCTGGGCCTCCACATAGGCCCGGCAGACATTCATGGCAACCAGTTCATTGTGGCCGATGCGCCGGTTGAGGATTTCCTCGCGCCCCTCTTGCGTGTTGAACAGCCAGGTGTCGCCCCGCTTGACGATCGGCACGGGGAATGGCCATTTTTTCTTGCCTATGACCAGGATCGCCTTTGCCTCTCCCTCCCTGACAAGTTCGACCCCTTCCAGCACGTGCCGGGAAAAGTGGTCGAACTCCGCCGCCTGTTCCACCGGGTCGCCCGGTTCGAGCTCTGCGGCAACCGGGCCGAAGATCCTGGCCAGCGCCCTGTGGTCCTTCTGCTGAACAGCGGTCACCAAAGCCTGGCGGGCCTCCTCGGGTGATGCGAAGAGTTGTTGGCCCGGCTCGGCCTGGGCGGCAAAGCCAGCCGTTGACCAAATCGCCCCCCCCGCGAGCAGGGCGGACAGGCACCACGCCCCCAGGGCGCGGAACAAGATTTTCCCCATTGCCTTCATCATACGCTTCGATCCTTTCTTGAGCACAACCGGCTTGCCGGATGCGCGACCAATGACGTCAAACGACTAACGTTTTTGCCGTCCCCCTCCGCCCGAAGACGGGCGGGAGACCGCTCTCGGGGCGGGTGCGCCACCCGTAGCGCCCGTAGCGCCCGTAGCGCCCGGACGTCGGGCAGGGACCTGATGGCTGAATTGCTGCATGGTCCCCCTGCTCGTCTGGCCGCGCTGGCGGTAGGAGGCCGCATCGCTGCCGCTGCCGTAGCCGCCGTAGCCGGTCTGGGACGCCGGTTGCGAACGCTGCACGTCCCGGCCCCGGTACACGTTGGTGCTGGCGGGCAGCGCCCTGACGGGAGTTCCTTGCCCAGCCCTGGCAGGAGACGCGACACGTCCGGAAGGTACGGGGCGGAGCTGCGCGTTGCGGCGGTTCTCTTCGCGGTAGCTCGTCGTGTCGTGTCGCAACGCTCCTTTGTTGACAGCGATCGTCCGGTAGCGGTTATCGATGTAGATGCTATTCCCGCCCCGGATATGGAGACGGGCCCGGCCGATCCATCCCCCGCCCTGCCAGCCATGGTAGTAGATTCGGCGGCCATGCCAGTCGCAATCCCGGTTCAGCCAGGCGCCGATGATGAACCCGGTGCCGAAGGTGATGAACCCGGACCCCGGCTCAGGGGTTTCCTCGTATACCGCCAGGGGGTCGTACTGGGGGACATAGATCATATCGGGCGCGGCCGGGTCGATACTGATGACCCCTCCCGCGTCCACCACCTGCTGTTCAGGGGTGGAGCCGAGATTGCCGTTGGCCTCGGCCTCTGCGCGCAGACGCTGGATCGCGTCCATCACATCCTGCGGCTGGTTGATGTACGCCTGCCCCAGGGATACGGTCCAATCATACCGCTGGTCCATCATGGAGAGCACGCCGGGATAGTGGGCCACCGCCTTTACACTCACATCCCAGGGTTGGTCGTCGATCCGGGCCGATGGCCCGTACTGTGTGACGTAGCGGGCCGCCAGGTCAACCTGGTCGGCAAACGTGGCCGCCGGGAGTATCTGGGCAAGCAACGGATCGGGATAAAGGGCGATGGGGGCGAGCAGTTCGTCCAACTCATCCACGGTAAAAGCGGCATCGTTTGCCTGCTCCACCCCGTCAGGGGGAGGGTTCTGGGCGCTGTCGGCGCGCGCCGCCTGCCCCACCACAAGTCCCAGTGCGAGGAGCGCCGCAGATACCGTAATCAGAAAAGTTTTCATGTCTTTCTCCATGGACTTGGGTAGTTTCGCCAAGCTTTCTTCCAGTGTACCAGAAACCGTCACAATGGTAAGCCCTCTTTGTGGGCAGCAGCACAGCAGGCGAAAAAATCGCCTTTTATACCTATTCCAAATCAAGGATGAAATCAAGGCAGCGAGAATTGAGGCTACAAAAGCGTACAGTTAGTACGTTGAGGAGCCGAAGACGAGCCAACGAAGCATAGTGCCTTGATTTGGAATCGGTATTATAACCTCGGGATGAGTCTGGCCGCTTCCGAGAGATAGGCAGCGAGTCTGGCCGGGGCGCACTCGTGACCGGGGAACCAGAGCCTGTTTCCGGTCGTGGTGCCGACGAGCAATCCCCATTCTCCCGATGCCAAGCCCAGAATGAAAGCCGTTGTCCGAAAACCGGACACCGTCATGGTCAAAGAGCCTGCCCCTTCGTCAACCGACCAGGTCCCCGCGATCGACGGGGCATAGTCCGGCGCGGAGCCGATCCTGTTGTCAACGGATTTCGCCAGGGTGCCGTCGCCATGGAACGCGATCAAGCCGCAGGTCGCCTCATAATCGGCCACTACCTCCCCTGAGGTCGTTACCATCAGGCAGGGGTAGGTGGCGCCGTAGAAGATTCTGTCGCTGACCAGGGCAGTGCTGAACCTCATGGTCGCGGGAATCGATGCGCTGTTGCCGAAGATCGAGATCTGGATGCGGGCGAGAGCGCCCGGTCCCATATACCACGCCTCGACCAGCCCCAGATCGGGCCGCATCAACACTGCCGAGCCATGCCCGGAGATGCGGGTGTACATGTGGGGCGCCCCGGCCGAGCGGGGCGTAATCCGGAGCTTGCCGTCGGGGGTAAGGGTCCAGGTCCCCGCAGCCGTTGCCGTTGGGTCCAGGCCGTTGGACGAGACGCCCGACGATTTCGAGAATGCGCCGTCCGGGTGAAAGACGATCTTGTGGAATGAAGAGCGGTAATCCCATACATACGCCGGATACCCGGTAAGCTCCGGCGCCGACAGCGGATAGGTTGCACTGGGTTGTTCGGCCGCCCCCACACCGGACGGTTCCCTGCCCCTCCGTCTGCCTCCGCCGAACGAGATGATAAAGACGGCAAATACGGTCAGGGAGATGAGCGAATAGATCGCCATCTTTTCGTGCATGTTCCCCTCGTTGCCCCACTGGATTCCGTTGCAGGCGGCAAGGGCGGAGGAAAGGACGGCGCCGGCTATCACCCAGGGGATTGCCTGTTTCATAATCTCTTTCATTCCAGTGCCGGAGGTCATTGCGGGGTCCCTTTCCCGAGGTGCTGCTCCGTTACACCCCCGGCGTTTGCGGAAGATCCGACTTGTGCTCGTAAAAGTATATAACTATTTGACGCGGAAACCATTGCGTTGGTTGCAAAACATTTTTGAAACAGTACCCGCACCGGGACGACAACGCGCTCATTCCTTAGACAACTTTGGACGGGTAAAGGTTACGCCGAATCCTGCGGGGGGATAAGGTACGGGGCGGGCCCAGCGGGGTGCCGTGTCGAAATGACGCCGACAAAAGGCGGCCTGGTTGCGCGAGCGCCACGGGAAAATAGTGCTTTTCGGCGGTTTAAACCGTCAATTAATGGTTACAATCCGATAAAATGTGCTAAATATTAAATACGTCCCAGATTGAATTATGTCACGGGAAGCGATGGCCTTGCCCTGTCAAGCCCACTTTCCCGTGCGCAGCATAGCGAGTTGGGATGGCCTGATAGCTGCTTCGGCCAATTACATGTCAAGGGGCTCTCGATGAAAAACGATATCTATCACCTGGTCACCGTCAATGACGGCGCGTCCGACAGCGCCGCCATCATAAAGGTATTTTCCGAGATGGCGGCGGGACGGCTGAAAAGCGACTTCATGCTGCTGAATTACTACGACGAAGTGCCGGTGAGCTATGGCTCGACCATCGCCGCCGTGGACGGAGACAGCGTCGAGTTGAAGGTCCATGAGCATCAGGCGTTGATTCTGAAACATGACAACAGCACCCTTATCAAGAGCAGGCACTTCCACCATGAGTTGGGGGTCCATTGTTACGCCTCCTATGTCAATATAGCCAAAAAGATCGCTATCCTGCATAATTTTGCCTATGCGCAGATCCGGGCGGAACGGAGGGAAGCGGTTCGGGTCAAGGTTCACGATCGACTGCCGTTGAAATTTTCCTATGACGGCATCACCATTGAAGGGAATCTGCTGGATATCTCGGGATGCGGCGTTTCAATCCGTTCCGACCTTGTCCCGGCGACCAACAGTGACCAAGTGGGGCTATTGTCTTTCACGCTCGCCGGGACCCCCCTGACGGTAGTGGGATCGTTTGTCAGGGCCACGAACGACGGGAGCGAGGGGCATGTCTGCGTCTTTAAGATAAAGCCCGACAGGACGACCGACAACATCATCGGCCGCTTCATCTACCAGCGCCAGGTCGAAATCATACAGCAGCTCAGGGAAGGACTGGTTGTGGAGTAAACAAGGGGGGAGCACCCTGATCAGTCCCGCCAAGGAGTCAATCACAACGCGAGGTAGCAAATAATGGCCAGGCTTGGCGAGATACTTTTATCGGAAAAAGTCCTTACGGCACGGGAATTGGACTCGGCCCTGGAAAATCACGTGCTGCACGGGGTCAAACTCGGGACATGCCTTGTGGAGATGGGGGTTGTTAGCGATGATGATCTGGCACGATGCCTCGGCAAGAAGTCGGGACACGCCTTCCTGACAAAGGATCAACTGCTCGCTTTTGGAACCCGGAACCTTTCGGTCATCTCACCGGCTGCCATAAAGAAACACCGCCTCATCCCCGTAGGGGTCGATGGAGCAACACTTCGTATCGCAACCGATCAAGATCTATCTCCGAAGAAATTGGCGGAAATCGAGCGCTTTCTCGGTCGGAAGATAGAACCGGTGGCGGTTTCCGGCTATGCCATCGATATTTTTCTCGAGCAGATGTTCGGCATACAACGCCCCGGCAGGTTCCTCCCGAAATATTCAGGCGTGAAGCCTCAAGCGAAAACACCCACCATCGCAACGAAGGTCCGCGAGAAAGCTGCGCCGATCGTTATCGACGGAATAGAATGGAAGAGCCTCGGGGATGTGACCCAGGCCGAGGGGTCTGCCTGGGCATCTGATGATTTTTTCAACGCCGCCCCGGATCGTGAAGATGTGCCGCTGTCACTGTCGGATGCCGCCGGGCATCTCAGCCGCGCCACGTCACGAGATGATGTGGCAAAGACGGTTTTGGACTTTATGTCCAACTCATCCGGAACCGTGGCCCTCGTGATCATCAAGGATGGGGTTGCCCGTGGCTGGAAAGCCTGCTCGAATCGCAAGAAGTTTCGCGACTTCGAGGCATTCTCTTCGCCCATGGAATCATTACCGGAGTTGCAGCAATGCGTCGTTACAGGAAAACCCAATCTGGGAAGCCCCCTGTCCGCCGAGACAAAACTGCTCCTGCAAAAGCTCCACAGCGCCGGTGAGCGTTCGGCTTTCTTCCCCATCTTTCTCCAACAGAGGGTGATCGCCGTTCTCTTGTGTGACGTGTCGGAGCGACTGAATCCGGCCGAAACGGCCGAGCTGTGCCGCAAGGCCTCGTATGCGTTGGAAATCCTGGTCCTGCGCTCGAAACTGCTGAGTTGACGCTTTCGTAACGCCTGTTCCATCGTGTTGCCCGAAAGAGCTCGATCATGAAACGTAACGAAGCCATTTCAGGAACCGGTCCTCAAAAATTATCAGCCATTCAGGTGTTCTCAACATTTTTACGGCTTGGCTTGACCTCATTCGGCGGGCCGGTGGCCCATCTCGGCTATTTCCGTGAGGAGTTCGTCTATCGACGTGCGTGCCTGAGTGAAGATTCCTATGCCGATCTGGTAGCGCTGTGCCAGTTCCTTCCCGGCCCGGCCAGCAGTCAGGTGGGCATGGGGATAGGGATCTCCCAGGCCGGTATCCGTGGTGCCGTGGCGGCGTGGACCGGCTTCACGTTGCCGTCGGCGTCGGCTCTCATCCTGTTCGCCTACGGCGTTACGACCTTGCAAGGCAGGGCGCCCCAGGTTGGCTGGCTTCACGGGCTGAAGGTCGTGGCGGTGGCGGTCGTGGCCCAAGCGATATGGGGGATGGCAAAATCATTATGCCCCGACCGGCTTCGTGGCTCCGTTGCCATACTGGCCGCCGCTCTCATGCTGGCATGGCCAGGCTCATGGGGGCAGATTGCAGCGATGCTCCTGGGCGGATTGTTCGGGGTATTCTTCCTGAAAGCGGAGTCGCCCCCCGACCATGCATCCTTGCGCATCCCCGTTGGGCATGCCGTCGCACTCTCCAGCCTCGGCCTGTTCACTCTCCTCCTCATCGGCATGCCCATCCTCGCCGGCCTGGTCCCCAATCATGCCGTAGCGCTGTTCAACAGCTTCTACAGAACCGGCTCCCTGGTCTTTGGCGGAGGCCATGTCGTTCTCCCCCTACTGCAAGCCGCGGTCGTTCCCTCCGGCTGGGTGAACAAAGACCTGTTTTTGGCCGGATACGGAGCTGCCCAGGCCGTCCCCGGTCCGCTCTTCACCGTTGCCGCCTATCTTGGCGCCGTGATGCAACCAGGGCCGACCGGCTGGGCCGGCGGCATGCTCTGTTTGTTCGCGATCTTCCTGCCGTCCTTTCTGCTCCTCCTCGGAATTCTTCCTTTCTGGGAGAAGTTGCGCAGAATACATACCGTGCGATGTGCGTTAATGGGGGTTAATGCGGCGGTTGTCGGGTTATTGTTGGCCGCCTTCTACAACCCGGTCCTGACCGGCGGCATCCTCTCTCCGGAGGATTTCATCCTCGGCCTTGTCGCCTTTGGTCTCCTAGCCCTCTGGAAAATCCCGCCGTGGCTGGTTGTTGCACTTACCGCCCTCGGCGGTGTCGTCATGGCGGCAGGTTAGCGTCGCATTTGATTCGACGCTGCCAATGCAAGTGTCCCGTGCAGTTAGTCTTGGGAAGTAATTCTTTTGCTATTTTGGCTGATGCCAAGGCGCGGCGACGCAGGTGTAGCAGGGCCTACATCAAGGACCCCCAACGACGGCAAAGGTCTTAAGAGCCGGAATTACGAGTATGAACTAACCGCACGGCACACTAGGAGGAAGAGATGCAGCAAAGAGACGCTAACAACTCCAATCGATTGTTGACCACGGTTTTTTCCCTCCTTCTCTGCGTGGCCGTCCATGTCCCGCCTGCCGCATGGGCCGGTCCGCCGTTCATAACCGATGACCCCGAACCGGTTGAGTACCATCATGGCGAATTCTATGCGGCCTCACAGTACGCAAACAATAAGGACGGGAAGGTTGGGACCCTGCCCCATTTCGAGTTCAATTATGGCGTATTGCCCCAAGTGCAGTTGCATCTCCTTGTTCCGCTTGCCTTTGACCATCCCAACGGCGGGCCAACCATGTACGGCTTGGGGGATACGGAGGTGGGAGTAAAGTACCGCTTCATCCGTGAAAGCGAAACGACCCCCCAGATTGGTATTTTCCCCCTTGTTCATGCCCCCACGGGTGACAAGGACCGTGGGCTCGGCAATGGCCATGTGCCGGTATTCTTCCCGCTCTGGCTTCAAAAGAGCCGGGGACCATGGACGACTTACGGCGGTGGCGGTTACTGGATCAACCCCGGCAGTGGCAACAGGAACTACTGGCAACTCGGCTGGCTTGGACAGCGTGACCTAACCAAGGAACTCACCGTGGGAGCCGAACTGTTCTATTTTGGTAAAGATACCGACTCCGGCCGTGACCGGACCGGCTACAACGTTGGCGGCATTTTCAACTTGAGCGAACAACACCATATTCTTTTCTCTGCCGGCAGCGACATTGCGGGATACAACAGGTTCTCGGCCTACCTGGGGTATCAATGGACCTTTGGGCCTCATGAAGAACTAAAAAAATAGCGGATTTTTTCACAATACCACTGCCTGAAGGGTCATCATGGAAGGCGTTGGATTTCGCCTTGGATTACTCCCCCTACCGACACTCCCCCTACCGACACTCCCCCTACCGACACTCCCCCTACCGACACTCCCCCTACCCACCGTCCGCAGCCGCACATCCCGGCCGGTATCAAAAAAATTACCGCCAGCCGGTTGATTTAACAAATATCTGAACGATAATATAAGCGGCTCTGCGAAGCCTAACGCAAGAAGCCCGCGAAATTCCACCTTGCCCTGCCCCCGCTGCCGCGGCAGGATCGGAGACCGCCCTGGCACCTTCGAAACCGGATTCCAAACCGCTTCACATCGTCGGCATCGGCGCCTCCGCGGGCGGCGCGGCCGCCCTGCAACATTTCTTCGACGCCAAGCCCAAGAGCGCCATCGACACCGGCGCCGGCGACTTCGTCCTCCCCCCCGACGAGATTCCCTCCGCCATCATGGGGTACGTCAACGAGCCGGCGGAACAGACCCCGCTTCCCGGTATGCTTGGGGAGTCGGACACCTTCGAGCCGGCCCGCTACTACAGCAGGTATCTGGCGGACCTGGAGACGGAGCTGCAGAATACCAGGGCCGACCTCCTCTCCACCCAGGAGAGCCTGCAGGCGACCATCGAGGAGTTGAACAGCGCCAACGAAAGGCTTCAGGCGACCAACGAGGAGCTGAACAGCGCCAACGAGGAACTCTACTTGGTCAATACCGAGTTCGAGCGCAACAACATCGAATTGCGGCTGGTCAATGCCGATCACCAGAACCTTCTGGACAACTTCAACAGCGGCATCATCTACCTGGACGCTCAGATGCACATCCGCAAGTTCAATCCGGCCAGTTCGGCATTCTTCAACCTGCTGCCCCAGGATGTGGGCCGACCCATCGAGCACATCGCCTATCATCTCGCCAATCAGCACGAGATCCTCGACGACATCCGCGGTGTACTGCGCGATGGGGCCGCCATTGCCAGGGAAGTGGCCACCAGCGAGAGGCGCTGGATGTTCTGCCGGGTCGTGCCTTACCGGGTCGACAAGGGGCGGGTCGAGGGGGTCGTGATCAGCTTCACCGACATCACCGACACCAAAAAAGTCGCCCAGGAGGTCATGGCCCTCAACATGGAGCTGTCGAAACATGTGGCGGAGTTGCAGAAAACGAATTTAAGTCTGAAGGATGAGACCGGGAAACGCATCAAGACCCTGGAAGAACTGCGGCTCAAGGAACAGATGCTGTTGAAGCAGAGTCGCTTCGCCGCCATGGGGGAGATGTTTGGCAACATTGCCCACCAATGGCGACAGCCCCTTAACGTCCTGGGCCTCCTGGTCCAGGAGGTGGGGCTGTCCTGCGAATTCGGCGAACTAGACAAGGAACTCCTGGATGCCAACATCGCACGGGTGATGGAGATCATCGGACAGATGTCCCAGACCATTGATGATTTCCAGAATTTCGCCGCACCGGACAAAAAAAAAGGCCGGTTCAGCGTGGCCCAGATCATCGGGAAATCAATCAAGCTCATGGAGCAGGGACTCAAAAAGGACGGCATCACGCTAGAGGTCGACTCAAGCGGTGATCCCCACATAGAAGGGTATGCCAATGAATACGGTCAGGTGTTCATGAACCTCCTGGCCAACGCCAGGGATGCGCTCCAGGAGCGGAAGACGCCACAGGCGCGCATTACGGTGCGCTCATGGCTGGAGGACGGCAAAGCGGTGGTTACGGTCACCGATAACGGGGGCGGCATCCCGGAGGAGGCCATGGACAGGATCTTCGACGCCTATTTCACCACCAAGGAGTTGGGGAAGGGGACCGGCGTCGGCCTATTCATCTCCAAGACCATCATCGAAAAGAGCATGAGAGGCCGGCTTACGGCGCGCAACACGGCAGACGGAGCGGAATTCAGGATCGAGGTCTGAGATGGGGACGAAATCGCACGGCATTGCCGTCTCGCTGCTGATTATGGAGGATGACCCGGTGGCCCGCATGGCCATCGGCCGCCTGATCGCCATACGATTCCCCGATATCGCCGTCATTACGGCGGACAACGGCAGGATGGGGGTGGAACTCTTCAAGGAGCATGCGCCCGAGATGGTCATCACCGACATCAACATGCCGGTGATGGACGGCTTTCAGGCGGCCGGCGAGATCAAATCCATCAGGGGCGACACGCGGTTCATCGTGATCACCGGCCACAGCGACGAGCATTACCTGGAAAGATTCAGCGATATCGGCTGCCTTGCTTATATCATAAAACCGATCAATTTCGAAAAGCTGTCCGCTGCAATCGAACGGTGCCGTGCCGAGATCCGGCAAGGCCATTCAACCTGAAATCGGCGGTTTGCCCCGGTGCGCATCACTTCCCCTCCATACAGCGCTTCATCTCGCTGTTAAGCACCTTGATCTCCAGAGGTTTGGACACGTAACCGTCAAACCCCTGGCCCAGGAGCCTATCCTTGTCCTCCTTGAGTGCGTGGGCCGTCAGGGCGATGATAGGAGTGTGTCCACCCGTGGCGGCCTCGCACCAGCGGATAATGCGGGTCGCCTCGACGCCGTCCATGACCGGCATCTGCACATCCATCAGGATGATGTCGAACGCGCCGTTTTCCCATTTCTCCACCGCCTCCCGTCCGTTCTGGGCCGCGTTCAGTGTATGCCCCATCTTTTGCAGAATCCTGACGGTAAACAGCCGGCTGATCTCCTGGTCATCCACCAGAAGGATGCACAGGGGTTGGCCTTCCCATGACGGCAGCGGGGATTCGCTCCTGCGGTCGCGTTGTTCCGGAGGGGGCTCATTGACCATGAACGGGATGGCGACCTGGAACAGGCTGCCGCCCCCCACCGCGCTTTCCGCCCAAATCTTCCCCCCCATGAGGTCCACGAAACGCCGGGTGATGGAAAGACCGAGCCCGGTGCCGCCGTACCGGCGGGTAGTGGATGAATCCGCCTGGCTGAAAGGGGCGAAGATGGCGTCGATGGCGTCGGTATCGATGCCGATACCGGTATCGGAAACGCTGATCCGGATGAGGGCCGTGTTGCCGTGGGCCTCCAGCAGTGCGGCGGAGACGCTGATTTCGCCCTTTTCCGTAAACTTGACGGCATTGCCGATCAGATTGACCAGGATCTGTTTCAGCCGCAGTTGATCTCCGGTCAGGGCGTCGGGCACTTGGGCGGGGATATCGGTCTGCAACGCCAGCCCCTTGGAATGCATTTTTAAAACATGGACCCTGACGGCATCGCTGATGCAACTCCTCAGGCTGAAGGGCGCCAGTTCCAGCACGATCTTCCCGGCCTCGACCTTGGAAAGGTCCAGTATGTCGTTGATGAGCGTCAGGAGGTTTTCCGAGGAGGACTGAATGCAATCCAGATACTCCTGCTGCTCGTCGCTCAGCTCCGTCAACTTCAGCAGGCTGGCCATGCCCATGATGCCGTTCATGGGGGTCCTGATCTCGTGACTCATGTTGGCCAGGAACTCGCTCTTGGCCAGGTTGGCGGCCTCGGCCTGCTCCTTTGCCAGTTTCAGCTCTTCCTCCTGTTGCTTGCGCTCGGTGATGTCGCGCGAAACGCCGATGATGCCTATGATATCGCTTTTCAAGCTTCGGTACGGCACCTTGCTGGAGAGGAAGGTGCGCCTGCCGAGGGGGGTCGAGACCGTTTCTTCCATGATCTCGGTCCGACCGGATGCCATCACGGCCAGGTCGTGCCCCCGGAGCGCCTGCCCAACCTCGGGATCGCCGTAATACTCGCCGTCGGTCCGGCCGATTATCTCCGCCAGCGGTTTGCCGACAACCCGCGCCAGGGCCGGGTTGGCGAAGAGAATGCGGCTGTCCCGGTCCTTGATATAGATGGGATCGGGGATGCCGTCCATGACCTCGTTCAGGAGGATCTTGCTTTCATACAGCGCCCCCTCGATCTGCTTGCGCTCAGAGATGTCGGTGATCATGGCCTGCTTGGAGATGGTGCCGTTCGCGTTGTAAATGGGCGAGTTGCTGACTTCGTACCACCTGCCGTCCTTCGGGCTTTGCACCTCCCAGCGAATGGATGCGCCGGTATAGACCTGGTCGTTGACGCACCATCCGCAGACGATGTCCAGATCGTGCAGGGCCTTGTAGCAATATTCGCCGGTGGCATCCCGGCCGGTTCGCTCGATGAGCCGGTCGTTCATGAACTCGATGCGGTACTCCTGGGAGCAGATATAGATATAGCCGTCAAAGGCTTCGATCATCGCCCGGTACTTCTCCTCGCTCTCCCGCAAGGCACCTTCCGATTGCTTGCGTCCGGTAATGTCCACCGCAATGACCTGCACCGCCGGATGCCCCTCATAAATGAAGGGGATGTCGGTAACCTCGACCCAGAACGGGGTGCCGTCCTTGCGCAGCAATTGCTCTTCAGCCTTGGGATCGGGATGGCCTGGGCCGGCAGAGGTGCGCTCCCGGGCGCGATCTCGAAAATCGGGATGGATCGTCTCGCCGACCGGCTTGCCCACATATTCCCATTGGTCTGCAATGCCGAAGCTGCGTACCGCGGCCGGGTTCAGATATACAAACCTGCCGCCCACATGGATCATGATCATGTTCGGCGATTTTTCCACTATGGAGCGGAAACGCTCTTCGCTCTCCTTCAGCAACGCTTCGGTCTTTTTGCGCTCGGTGATGTCGATGATGGTCCCCACCATGCGCGTCGCCTTGCCCTGGTCATCGTAGGCGACGATCTTTCCCCGCCCCTCCATCCACCTGACCATGCCGTCCCGCGAGATCATCCGGTACTCAATGACCGAGATGTCGCGGGCGCCCTGCAGATGTTCCCGAATGGTCGTAAAGACCTGCTCGCTGTCTTCGGGATGGATGATCGTCTTGAAGAAACGGCTATCGAAGATGGTGTCGTCGGGAGAGTAGCCGGCCAGTTCGCAGTAGCGCGGACTCAGGTAGGCACGGTCGGTGGTAAGGTCCCAATCCCAGAAGCCTTCGTTGGAAACGGCCAGAATCAAATCGTTGCGGTCAATTGCCATACATCACCCCACCCCACATTGCCCATCGGAACGGCGCCCCAGGCTGCCGCCATATACCGCCTATTTTTATAACTATACCCTATTAAAGCAATTTGGAAATATGAGGATATAATCTTGACAGGCCACATTTGCCCCTCTTCCGCACCCTGGAATTGGCGCAAGGATGGCATGAAGGCATTTTTATGGTGTAGAAACAGCATGTTACACGCAAGGACACAGGAGTGTTAATTTTTTAACACTCTGAAATTACGTTGAATTTAACAATTACGTGATGTAGAAGGATCATAGGGGATTTAATGTCTTACAGGTCAAGCGCCTGCAGCGCTCAAGCCGTGCCGGAATATCGGGCACGACACATAAAGGAGCAAACGGGATGAAGAGAGCAATAGTGGGCATAATGCTGGTCCTGTTCGCCTGCACCCGGGCAGGGGCCGAATCGTCGGTATGGAAGGCGCAGAAGGGCACCACGGTCATCTACCTGGGGGGCACCTGCCATATCCTGCGCGAGACGGATTTCCCGCTGCCTCCGGAATTCGACCAAGCGTACAAGGCGTCCCAGGTCGTGGTGTTCGAGACCGACCTGGGCAAACTCCAGGAACCGGCGACCCGGCAACGGTTACTGGCAAAGGCCATGTACAGCGACGGCAGCACCGTTGACAAGCACTTGTCGGCCAAGGCGTATGCCGAGCTGAGCGCGTATGCCGAGGCCAACGACATCCCGCTGCAGGCGTTCGGACGGTTCAAGCCGTCCGTGCTGATGACGACCCTGACGCTCATGGAATTAATGAAACTGGGCGTAACCCAACAGGGGGTGGACAACGTCTATTATGCACGGGTCAAAACGGACAAGAAGGCCGTCGAGGGGCTCGAGACGGTTGACCAGCAGATCGATTACGTCGTCTCCATGGCGGATGGCAACGAAGACGCCTTTGTGGATTATTCCATCGAGGAGATGAAGACCCTCAAGAAGCAGTTCGAACTTCTTGTCGGCGCGTGGCGCAAGGGGGACGCAGGGAAGCTGGACGAGCTGATGGATGAGGAATTCAGGACACGGCAGCCGCAGATCTATAAGAAACTGATCGTTGAACGCAACAGGAACTGGCTGCCGGTGATCGATGCCTATCAGAAGACCCGCCAGACACGATTCGTCCTGGTTGGCGTCGCCCATCTGGTGGGGCCGGACGGCCTGATCGAGACCTTGAGGAAAAAGGGATACAAAATAGATAAACTGTAGTTCGCCGGGGGCCGGGGAGAGATGGGGATGGGCAAGCCCTCCCTTTCCCAGTGTCCGGTGCGGTTAGTCGTGGGAAGTAATTCCTTTGCTATTTTGGCTGGTGCCAAGACGCGGCGACGCAGGTGCAGCATGGTCTACATCAAGGAGCCGCAACGACGGCAAAGGCCAAAAGAGCCGGAATTACGAGTACGAACCAGCCGCACGGGACACTAGCTACACCCCTGAACAGACAACGAAAGAATAGAGTATCCCGCGTGATCGACTTCAAACTGTTCGTCCCCCGCCGCGACCGTACCGCGGCCATGCCCTTCATCATGCTGACCGTGCTGATCGATATGGTGTCGGTCGGCTTGATCATTCCCGTGCTGCCCACCCTGGTGGGCAGCTTCACCGGCTCCCAGGCGGACCAGGCTTTCTGGTACGGGGTGGTGGTGTTTGCCTTCGGGATCGCCAACTTCTTCGGCTCGCCGGTCCTGGGCGCGCTGTCCGACGCCTACGGCCGCCGCCCGATACTCCTGCTCGGCTTCTGCGGCCTGGGCCTCAACTTCTTCGCCACCGGTCTCGCCACGGCGCTCTGGATGTTGATCACGGTGCGGCTGGTGGGAGGCGCGATGCAGGCCAACGCGGCCGTGGCCAACGCCTACGTGGCGGACATCACCCCGCCCGAGGAGCGGGCCAAGCGCTTCGGCATGCTGGGCGCCATGTTCGGCGTCGGCTTCATCATCGGGCCGGTCATGGGGGGGCTCCTGGGCGCGATCTCCATCCAGCTCCCCTTTTTCGCAGCCGGCGGCCTGGCCATGATCAACTGGCTCTACGGCTATTTCGTACTGCCCGAGTCGCTCCCTGTTGAGCGGCGCCGGCCGTTCCACTGGAAACAGGCCACCCCCCTGAAGTCGATGCGTGCCCTGGCGTCGTTGAGCGGGGTCGGCCGGCTGGTGGCCGTGGTCGCCCTGAGCGGGCTGGCCCAGTTCGTGATGTTCACCAGTTGGGTGCTGTACACCACCTTCAAGTTCGGCTGGGGGCCACGGGAAAACGGCTGGTCCCTGGCCGCGGTCGGCGTAATGTCGCTGATCGTGCAGGGATTTATGCTGGGCCGCCTGCTGAAGCGCTTCAGTACTCGCCGCCTGGCGGTGGCCGGGCTGTTGTCCTCGTCCGTGGCCTATGTGCTGTGGGGTGCGGCCACCCAGGGGTGGATGATGTACGCTGTGATCTTCCTGAATGCGCTCGGCTTCACCATTACCGCGGCGTTCCAGAGCATCATCTCCAGCGCCGCCGATCACCACAGCCAGGGACAGACCCTGGGGGCGGTCAACTCCCTGAACAGCCTGATGGCGGTGGTGGCCCCCCTGTGCGGCGCGCCGCTGTTGGCGACGGTGTCCCGTCTGCCCCGCGGCGACTGGCGCATCGGCGCGCCGTTTTATTTCTGCGCCGCGCTCCAGGCCACATCGCTCTTTATGGCGTATTTCCACTTCCGCGGCGAGCGCCGGTATGCGCTGGTATCCGGCCCGCCAGAGCTCCGGAAATAACTTTTAACACCTTGATATTACGTTGAAATATCCGGTTTAATGATGTAGAAGGATTATTGAAGATTTAACCGGGTACAGATACCGGCAAGGATGCGGCGTAGCTCTCAAAACATATCGCCTTGGCCGACAGGCCGGGACATGATTTTCATTTATCACAAGGTTTACAGCATTTCCCGGAGGAAAGTATATGCGCAACCTGCTCTGGTCGGGTCTTGTTATGGCAGTGCTGTTATCCGGCTGCGGATGGAGCGGGAGTGCGTCCCGGCCGAACACCATCACCCCCCTCACCTCCATTACGATTACTGCGGCATACTCTACCATCGCCAAGGGCACCTCCGTCAAGCTTACGGCGACCGGCGACTACTCGGGCCTGTTCACCCGCGACATCAGCAACCAGGTGGTTTGGTCCAGCAAGATGCCCGCCGTGGCCAACTTCGCCACCAACGTTCCAAACCGGGTGGCCGGCCAGACTCCGGGCAGCGCCGTCCTGACCGCAACCATGGGGGGGGTGTCGGCCAACTTCGATCTGAAGGTAAGCTCGGCCACCGCCACCACCGTGACAATCACCCCTGCAAACCCGTCCATTGCCCTGGGCCTGAACCAACAGTTCACGGCGACCGGCACCTTTTCGGATGGGACCGTCCAGGACATCACCTTCGACGCCACCTGGGCCTCCGGCAACACAACGGTGGCAAAGGTCAGCAATGCAGCCGACGACAACACGGGGGGGGTGGCCACATCACCCCAGGAATCCGTTACCGGCACCACAACCATCACCGCCACTTTCGGCGCGGTCAACGGAGTCGGCGGGATCAACGGCTCCACGGTTCTCACCGTTACGGCACCAGTACTGCAATCCATTGCGGTCGCAACCTCCAATAACATTTCCTCGGTCCCGAGCCTGTCCACGGTGTCCTTTACCGCCACCGGCACCTATTCGAACAATACGACCCTTGACATCACCAGCCAAGTCAACTGGGTCTCTTCCAATGCCAACGTGGCGCCGGCCCCTCTTTTCAGTGGAACCCTGGCCTCCACCCAGACCGTCACCCAGGGAACCACCACCATCACCGCCACCCTGGGCACCATCAGCGGCACAACCACTCTTAACGTGACCGGCGGCAACCTCGCCAGCTTCCCTGCCCTGACCAACATGACCGTCGTCAACGGCACTTCCGTCCCCATCAGCGTGACCGGCAACTTCAGCAACGCCAGCGCACGGGACATCACCGGGGCACTCAAATGGAGTATTGCCAACCCGACCTTCGCAAACATGACCACGGTGTCGCCCAACCGGCTGCTGATCAGGGGACTGGCGCCCGGCACCACAACCATAACGGCCGCATCCCCCGGATCTGCCGGCCAGATTTCCACAGCCTATCTGACTGTCACCAATACGAGGCTCAATTCATTTTCAGTCTCACCCCAGGCTGGCCTGGCCCTGATGGCCGGGACCAGCGGCCGCCTTACCGCGACCGCCAACTTCAGTAACGGTACGAGTCAGGATGTGACGGCCAATGTCACCTGGGGTTCCAATTCAACCGCCGTCGCCACGGTCGGCACGGTCGGCCCAACCGGAGAGCGGATCACCGGGAGGGCCACCGGCGCCACCACCATCACAGCCTCCTTTGGCAACCTGATCTTGACAACCCCTGTCCCGGTTTCGGTCAGCACCCGCACCCTCAAGAGCTTCACCATCATCCCCAGCGGCACAGTAAGCGTGGTGGCCGGCAATCAGACCTCCTTCACCGTAACGGCCACCTACAACGACGGCACCACCGTGGATATCACCTCGGATGTCAACTGGACGACCGGCGACGGGAACGTCGCCATCCTTCCTGACCCCCAGAACCAGCCGGGTCGGGTCGTGGGAGTCGGCAGCGGCACATCAACGAGCCTTACCGCCACATTCAACGGCCAGACCGCGACCGTGACGCTCAATGTACAGTGACACCCGCAGGACGGGACCGCAACGCGACCCCAAGGATGGGGGAACGGGCAAAAAAGCGCCGCCATAACTATCCGAATCCGTGAGGGCGTCACGGATTCAGGAAGATGAAATCCAGTGAGTTCTGCCAGGAAGGGATGACATGAAACAAACCTGCCGGATGATACTGGCCCTCTGCCTGCCGCTTCTACTCTGCGGCCCGGCCTGGGCCGCGCACTCGGGCCCCTATGCGGGGGTCTTCCTGGGCGGCAACGCCCTGATGGCCGCTACGAGCAACGACAGCCTTGGGGAATTCGACCTCAGGTTCACCCCCGGCCTGCTGGGGAGCGCCGTGGTCGGCTGGGACTTTGAGCCGGGCAACGCAGCAGGCGAGGGTCGCATCGAGCTTGAATACAGCCACCGCATCAACCAGCTCGACAAGGCCAGGTTTGCGGATGGGGTCGCCCCGGCGGGCGGCAACCTGACGGCAGACAGCCTGCTGTTCAACTTCTACGGCGTCTTCCACGGCGAGGACCGGTCGTGGTCGCCCTATGTGGGCGCCGGCCTCGGTGCAGTCCGCATCGTGACATCGGACCTGACAGTGACCGGCGGCCCCCTGAGCAACGACTCGGCCCTGGCCCTTGCCTACCAGTTGGGCCTGGGGATCGATTATGCGCTGACGGAGCGGCTGAGCATGGACCTGGGCTACCGTTTTTTCAGCAGCACCCGCCCCAAGTTCAGCGAAGTCAACGGGCCGGCCTTTAAGATGGATTATCTCAACAACAGCGTTGTTCTCGGCCTGAGGGTCGGGTTTTGAAGGAGGGGTTATGAGGATAGCCGGCTTGCTTGTAGGGATGTTGCTGTTGGTGTCGGTTGATGCGAGGGCTACGTTTTTCAAGTACAAGGACAGCAGCGGGGCCATAGTCATCACCGACAAGCTGGAAAACGTCCCTGAAAAATACCGCAAGAAGTGCAAAGCCATATTTGATGAGGATCTCGATGCGAAAGATTCTCTCAAAAAGCGTTGGGCAGCATCCAAAGAAGCGCGGGACAAACAGGAACGGGAAGAACAGAAGCGCAAACAAGCTGAAAACAAGAAATCCGGCGACGGCAAGCGTCCCGTCATCACGGTTGATGAAACAACCGGAGAGATAATCCGCACCATGGAGTAGGGGGCGATGTTACGGAGATATGCTGCGATGGATGAGATCCAGAGTAAATACAAAAAAAGAAAAAAACTGTACCTCGGGCTCATGGCAGGCGTGGTAGCCCTTGTTATCGTCTTTCGCCTGACCGCCCCGGCAAGCGGCCAAGGCACCATCCAAGCCAACCTGTTGAAGCTCGCCTGCCTGCTTGCGGTCATCTTCGCCGCCCGGACCGTTTTCCGCTGCCCCAACTGCGAGACCACCCTGGCCCAGGCATTCTATTCGTCATGGTGCAAGCTGCGCCGCTGCCCCAAGTGCGGGGTGAAGCTGACCGAGGATTGAAACATGTTCATCTTTTGCCTCGAGCTCCACCTGGACCTGCCCGCCCGCTCCCTCAAGGAGAAACGCGGCATCGTCAAGAGTATCCTGGGGCGCTGCCGCAACCGCTTCAACACGGCCTGCGCCGAGGTTGACCGCCAGGACCTGCCCGGCGCGGCGGTGCTGGCGTTCGTGACGGTCAGTCCGAACAAGGTCATTGCCCGGCAGGTACTGGAACGCATCGAAGAGTGGATCTACGAGGGATGGCCGGATGTGGAGATAACAGCCGCCGATATCTGCGAGGTATGAACATCGGCCCGATCTCACCCCGCCATAAGTGCATTATTGACAGTGTTGTTCGTGCAGAGTATATTTAAATTTTATTTCAAATACTTATATTGCATGGACCGCATGGCGGCGCCTTGCCGGATCATTTACCTCCTATGCCTGAAAAACCTGTCAATAATCAGGGCCAAAACATACTTACATATCTGACCAAGCTGGGGTCAAACCTCCTTGACCTGATGGTGAGGTGGTTTTCCAACCCCCGAACAGCTCGCCGCAACAGGTTTATCCTGCTCATCGCGACCGCCTTCCTGCTGACGCTCATCCTGCTCCCCGGCCGGCCTTTCCACTCGGCCGAATTCAAGCCGGGAGATATCGCCACCTCCGATATCCGCGCGCCCCAGGATTACCTCGTCGAAGACCGCGCCCTGACCGAACAGCGACGCAAGGAGGCCGCTAACAATGCGCCTATCGTCTATAACCTGAGCGACCGCGTCCCCTCCTATATCACCGGCAAGCTCGAACAGGTCGTGGCTGCGGTCCGCAAGGAACATGCGGCCAAAAACCGGAAAGATACGAATGCGTGGCGCACTCTGCTCGCCCCGATCTTGGACACGGAGTTAAGCGAGGCGGATATCCGCGCCTTCACCCACATCGCCGCGGACCAGGTCTTGCTGGCGGATGCCGGCCGCATGCTGAACGACTTGTACCGGCGCCGGATCGTCCTCGACGGCAAGGCATTCCAGACCGATTTCCGGCGAGGCGTCGAGCTCATCAACGACAATGGCCAGGTGGTCGAGGGAGGCGACGCCACCGACTTCACCGAGATCAGGGAAGCCCGCAGAATGGTTGCCGGCTGGCAGTTTTCGGGCCTCAACGACCGCGCCGACGGGGACAGAATCTCGGGCGTGATCGCCCGCATCCTCCTGCCGAACCTCTTCTACAACCGCGAGGCGTCGGAAGCCCGTGCCAAGACGGCCATGGAGGCGGTCAGGCCAGTGCTTTTCAAGGTCCAGAAGGGGGAGATGATCGTCAGGGTCGGCGAACGGATCAGCCCCGAACAAGCCCACAAGCTGCAAACGATCTTTCAGGAGAACCGTAGCGGCAACCGCCTGTCCTCGGCCGTCGGCGACTTTGCCCTGATCCTGGTGCTGTTCTATTTCCCGTACCGTTTCGCCTTGAAGAACATCCGCAAGTTCAACCCGACCAACAAGGACATTCTGATCATCTCGCTTCTGATAATCGGCAGCTTCCTGCTCTTCAAGATTTCGCTCCTGATCGCCCACAACATCGGTCCCGTCTTCCCGGACATCGACACCAGTTCCTTCTTCTACCTGTTTCCCTTTGCCGCCTGCCCCATGATCGTGCGCATCTTCATCAATTCCGAGGTGGCCCTGGTCTATTGCGCGATCCTGGCGCCCCTCCTGGGGATCATGTTCGACAGCAACATGACTGTCGTGATCTATGCCATGCTGGGGAGTATCGTCGGTGCCCACGGCGTACGCCATTGCTCGGACCGGAGCACCATCTACACCGCCGGCCTGAAGGTGTCTGTCGTCAACCTTGCCATGGCGCTGGCCTTTCAGACCTCAAGCGCCACGCTGTTCACCATGCAGACGATCTATGTGGTCTTTTTCGCCCTGGTAAGCGGCGTGTTGAGCTCCGGCCTCGTTTCCGGCTTCATCCCGCTCATCGAGACGCTATTCCACTACACCACCGACATCAAGCTCCTGGAGTTGGCCAACCTCAACTCGCCCATGCTGCGGGACCTGATGGTGCGGGCTCCGGGGACCTATCACCATAGCGTGGTGGTGGGCAACCTGGTGGAGTCCGCGGCCGAGTCCATCAACGCCAATCCGCTCCTGGCACGAGTTGCCGCCTATTACCACGACATCGGCAAGATCTCCAAGCCGCTCTATTTCATCGAAAACCTGGGGGGCGAGGACAATCGCCATGACAAGCTGACCCCGAGCATGAGCGCCCTGATCCTGATATCGCATATCAAGGAGGGGTCCGAACTGGCCCGGGAGAAGCGCCTGGGACAGCCGATCATCGACATCATCCGCCAGCACCACGGCACCGGGCTGATTAAATTCTTCTACGACCGGGCCAAGACCCAGGCCGAGGCGAGCGGCCAAACAGTGGAGGAGAAGGATTTTCGCTACCCCGGCCCCAAGCCCCAAACCCGAGAGGCCGGCATCGTTATGCTGGCCGATTGCGTCGAGGCGGCTTCCCGCACCCTGGTCAATCCGACCCCTGACCGCATTCAGGGAATGGTGCAAAAGATCATCAACAATATATTTATCGACGGCCAGCTTGAGGAATGCGAACTGACCCTCAAGAACCTTCATGAGATCGCACGATGTTTCAACCGCATCCTGAACGGCATATTCCACCACCGGATCGATTATCCCGAACCGGTCTACAAGGGCAGCAACGGACAGAAAAAGGTAGAACATAAAACCATCTCCGGCGAACACGGCAAGCCGGGAAACGGAGAGACGACAAGTGCTCATACAGTTGAACAACCGCCAGAGGCGGCACCGGATCATGGCGTACCGGCTAAGAAGGGTGGCGGAGAGGATCTTAAGCGCCTTGGCATGTCATGAGGAGACCGAGCTGTCCGTCTCCATCGTCGGCGACCGGACCATCCGCGGCATCAACCGGGAGTACCTGGCACGGGACCGCCCCACAAACGTCATCTCCTTCCCGCTCCAGGAAGGGGAATACTCCGGCATCGCCCCCCATGCCCTGGGAGATGTGGTTATTTCGGCCGATACTGCTGCCCGGGAGGCCGCGGAAGGAGGCATGGAAACCTTTGAACGACTGAGTTTTCTGTTGTTGCACGGTATTCTGCATCTGTGCGGCTATGACCACGAACGAAGCGGCGAGGCCGAGGCGTTGCGGATGGAAAAGAAGGAGAGAGAGTTATTCGGTCTTCTGAAGAGGGAAGGGTTACTGAACCCGTAAAACCGTACCGATTCATCGACTCGGTCAGCTGCGCCATCGATGGGATCATCCACGCGGCCCGAACAGAACGGCACATGCGCAACCACTTCATCTCCGCCGCGGTGGTGCTCTTGCTGGCGCTCTTCCTGCGGGTGAACCCCTTGGAGTTTGCCTTGCTGGCGCTCTCGATCCTGTTCGTGCTCTTTGCCGAACTGCTGAACACGGCGGTGGAGGCGGTGGTGGACCTCGTTTCGCCCGGTTACAACCACTTGGCCAGGATAGCAAAGGATACTGCGGCCGGAGCGGTGCTGATCGCTGCATGCGGGGCCGCCATCATGGGCTACCTGATCCTGGCCAAATATATCCTGCCACTTTACGGGGAGGTTCTTGCAATGTTCGGCACACCTTCGGATATTGGTACGGTAGTCTCAATCCTGATCGTCACGATCGTCGTGATCATGCTCAAGAGCATGACCGGCACGGGGAGCCCCCTGCACGGCGGAGCCCCGAGCGGCCACGCCGCAATCGCCTTCTCCATCGCCACGGCGGCATCGCTCAATTCCCGCGACCCGCTCATCTCACTGCTTTCCATCGCCCTGGCGATGATGGTCAGCCACTCCCGGCTGTTCATGCGTATCCATACCATGGGCGAGGTGGTGATGGGTTCATGCCTCGGGGCAGGGATTACCCTGATCGTTTTGTTTTTATTCAAATTTTTCGGGACATATTAGGAGGGAAAAGAATTGGAAGAGGGCGGCAGTAAAAAGTCCGGGTTCATCGAACTGGTGAACCGGTTCATGACCGGACGCAAAAAGATCACCGAAGATGAAATCCACGATTTTATCGAAGCCAGCGAGGAAGAGGGCCTGGTCAACGAGGAAGAGAGCGAGATGATCCGCTCGATCTTCTCCCTCAGGACGACGGTGGTGCGCGAGATAATGGTGCCCCGCACCGAAATGGCCTGCGTGTCCGTGGAAGCCACCATCCCCGAGATTCTGGAAACCATCATCGCCTGCGGTCACTCCCGCATCCCGGTCTACGAGAACACCATGGACAACATCATAGGTCTGCTCTACGCCAAGGATTTGCTCAAATTCTGGGGCGACGGCAGGGATCAGCTCCGGGTGCGCGCCATCGCTCGCGCCCCCTACTTTATTCCCGAGACAAAGGACCTGGAGCAACTGCTCCAGGAGTTCAAGCGCAAACGGGTCCACCTTGCCATCGTCATCGACGAATACGGCGGCACCTCGGGACTGATCACCATCGAAGACCTGCTGGAACAGATCGTGGGCGACATTCAGGACGAATATGACCGGGAGGAGGCACTCTTCACGGCCAATGCCGACGGATCGATAACCGCCGATGCCCGCATGCCTGTGGAAGACCTGGAGGACTACTTCGACGTGGAGATCGAGCGGGACAAGTTCGACACCGTCGGCGGCCTGATCTTCCACATTACGGGCAAGATCCCCGCCATCGGCGATAAAATGGACGGTTCCGGCCTGCACCTGACCATCCTGGATGCCGACGAGCGCAAGATAAAGCAGGTCCGCATCGCCCGCCTGGACGCCGTTGCCGGTAAAGAGCAGGGTAACGAGTGATCCTTCCGGCCCCGCGTATCCATCTGACGGCATTCTTCGACCGGCAGGGTCTCCTGGCCATGGTCTCCGGTGCCCTGATCGCACTCTCCTTTCCCACGGCAGGACTCTCCCTGCTGGCCTGGATCGCCCTGATACCGCTTCTGATCTCCCTGGAACGGGTTTCCCTGCGCCAAGCGTTCCGCCTGGGCTTTACCTGCGGCCTGACCGCGTACGCCATCATCCTCTACTGGATCAATATCGTCGTCACCCGCTACGGCCACCTCCCATGGGCGGTCAGCATCCCGCTCTATCTCGCGCTGGCGGTCTGGTTGGCCCTGTTTTACGGCTTGGCCACCCTGATCGCCCGTCACGGGGAATCGGCCGGGGTCAAGCAGGTCTTCACCCTGCCGGTGGCTTGGGTGGCGCTGGATTTTTTCCGCTCCTTCCTGCTCTCCGGCTTTCCCTGGGCCATGTTGGGGCACTCCCAGTACCGTATCCTCCCCTTGATACAGATTGCGGACCTGACCGGCGTCTACGGCATCACGTTCTTGATCGTGCTGACCAACGTGGTCCTGTACCGTGTGCTCCGGGCAGTTTCCGGGGCCGGGGTCCCCTACCCCGCCAAAAGCGCCTTTTTACTCCTGGTGTTGTTCACCGCAACCCTCTTCTATGGTTTCAATCGTCTGAACGGAGAGGACCCGGTTCCGGACCCGGCGCTCAGGGTGGCCCTGATCCAGGGGAACATCGACCAGGATATCAAGTGGAGCCCGGACTTTCAGGAACAGACCATGGCAATCTACGAGCGGCTCACCCGCGAGGCTGCCCGCGGGGGCGTTGACCTGGTGGTCTGGCCGGAGAGCGCAGTCCCGTTCTTTTTCCAAGACCAACCCCGACAAGCGGAACGTATCCGCACCCTGGCACGGGAGATCAACGCCTTCATACTCTTCGGCAGCCCGGCCCACGAGCTCCGCAACAACACCCGCACCTTTCTCAACAGTGCCTTTCTCGTTGCCCCCAGCGGCGAAACCGTCGCCAGGGGAGACAAATTGCACCTGGTCCCCTTTGGCGAATATGTGCCGCTCAATCACCTGCTTCCCTTCGTCAACAAGCTGGTGGTGGGGATCGGCGACTTCTCCCCCGGCGAACACGCCGTTCTGCTTGATGTCGGCCGGACCCGGGTAGGCCTTCTGGTCTGTTACGAAGGGATATTCCCGGAGTTGGCCCGGGAATATGTTCGTAACGGCGCCCGCATTCTGGTGAACATCACCAACGATGCCTGGTACGGCCGTTCGTCGGCCCCCTTTCAGCACTTTTCCATCGCGGTGTTCCGCGCCGTGGAAACTCGAACACCGCTGCTCCGGGCCGCCAACACCGGCATAACCGCCATCATCGACCAGAACGGCCATATCCGCACCATGAGCAATCTCTTTCAGGAGGATTACCGCACCAGTGAAATCAAGCCGGGCAGCGGGGACTCCCTATACCTGAAAATAGGCGACTCGCCGGCCTGGTTGTGTGTTATCATCACAATTGGAGTGGTTCTGTTTGCCCGGTTCAGGCGGAAGAGGCCCCAGTAAAAGAACTCCTCCCCGCTGGGGGAGGGGACCTGTAGTAAAAGTTTAGCTGGAGATTGGTTCCACTGAGAAATTACAATCAAGGAGTACTGAAACATGTTTCGTGAAGAAATAGCCAGCGTGAAGGATTTTGAAGAACGTATCGCCAAACTTCGGGGGTCTCTTTGACGTAGACGCCAAACGGGAATCTCTCCAGGAGATCGAGGCCCAGATCGCTGCGCCCGGGTTCTGGGATGCAGTGGACAGATCCCAGGAGGTCCTCCGCAGGCGCACAGCCCTGGAAAAGCTCCTCCAGGGCTGGGACGCACTCGTCCGGCAGTTGGACGACGTCCGGGTGATGATCGAACTGGGGGAGGAGGCCCAGGACGAGGCGGCCCTTGCGGAGGTCGCGGAAATGAACCGGCGCATCAAGGAAGGCATCGAGGCGGCCGAATTTCAGCGCATGCTCTCCGGCACCCATGACCGCAACTCCTGCTTCCTCTCCATCAATCCCGGGGCCGGCGGAACGGAATCCCAGGACTGGGCCGAGATGCTGCTGCGCATGTACCTGCGCTACTGCGAAAAGAAGGGTTGGAAGACCACCATCACCGACTACCAGGCCGGAGACGAGGCGGGCATCAAATCGGTAACCTTCAGCGTCAGCGGCGAGTACGCCTACGGCCATCTCAAGGCCGAGGCGGGCATCCACCGCCTGGTGCGCATCTCCCCCTTTGACAGCAATGCCCGCCGCCATACCTCATTTGCCTCGGTATACGCCTTTCCCGAGATAGAGGAAGAGGATATCAGCATCAAGATCGCCGACTCCGACCTCCGCGTGGATACGTTCCGTTCCAGCGGCGCCGGCGGCCAGCACGTCAACACCACCGACTCGGCCGTACGCATCACCCATCTGCCCACAGGCATCGTGGTGGCCTGCCAGAGCGAGCGGAGCCAAATCCTCAACCGTGCCACCGCCATGAAGGTGCTGCGAGCCAAGCTGTACGAGCGGGAGGTGGAGGAGCGGAGCGCCAAGGCCTCCGAGATTGCCGCTGAAAAGAAGGAGATCGGCTGGGGAAGCCAGATCCGCTCCTATGTGCTGCACCCCTACAAGATGGTCAAGGACCTGAGGACCGGGGTGGAATCGGGCAACCCGGACGCGGTGCTGGATGGGGCTCTGGAGGATTTCGTGGTTGCATACTTGATGGGGGTGCGCCGCCAGACGAACGACGTGGAATAGTCGCGGGCCGGCCGACAAAAAAAGCCGCACTCCGGAGTTGACCGGGGAACGGCTTTTACTTTACTCACTTTATCGAACTGCGGACTATACCCTGGCGCTCACCGAAGAGCCGGAGCGCATCATGAGGTCCGCCGTTCGCGCCATCAAAACCGGCGGCGTCTGGTACACCAAGGAGTTTTTGCTGTCCATGTACCTGACGCGCAGAGCGCCTTTCCAGTTGTAGACAAACAGTACCGCACCGATCCTGCCGGCGGTTGTGCTGCTCCATTGCACGGGACTCGCCTTCACGACGTTCTGCACCTTGCCCTGCAAGGTGACCGTGTCAACCGAGGGGGCTTTCACCCCTTGGCCAGCCGTGCTGCTGTCCGTCGCTGAAACGAGCGTTTCGGCCCCGCCGGATGCCTGACCGGCAACCGTCGTTGCGTCCGTTGCCGCCACCCCGCCTGCCGCTACCGAATTTGTCGTCATGATGTTTCACTCCCTTCAGAGCAAGGGTATGCGGAACAAGATATTGTTAAACATTTTTACTCAAAATTATTATAATCCTCAAAAATACTTATATCAATTATTTTTTTCTTGTCAAGTGCATGCGACCGCCGGGCGGGACATTTACCCTTCCCAGAACCGTATCCAGGCGGGCGGACGTGCCGTTCGGTATAAAAAGTTCTTTACTCGCGACAACCAATTATGGATACTGTTTTCCTATGCTGTTATTTAGGGGAATGGATCAACCGCACGGGACAATGGTTGTATTCGACCCTTTTCACCTCATGATAAAGACCACTTTCGAGCCATGTTCTCAACCTTCAAACCAGTCATCACAGCAAGCCTGCTCGCCATCCTCCTCCTTCTCGGGGCAGAAGGACACGCTGCCTCATCATCGGGGCTGAACCGGCTGGGCTACGCCATCCAGATGGGGGCCTTCTCCGATGTGAAGAATGCGGAGCGCTTTGCCGCCGCCCTCCAAAGGAAAGGGATCGAGGCCTTTTACTTCCGCAAGGACAACGGCATCTACGCCGTGCGTTTCGGCGATTTCGCCACCAAGGACAAGGCTCGGGACGCGGCCCAGAGACTGGTGGCGGACCGGCTGATCAACGGCTTCTATATCGCCCCTCCCCACGAGATCGTCTTTGCCCGCCCCAAGGAAGCGGGTTGGCAGAATCCGCCTCAGAAGGAGATTATTTCCCCCCGTCTCGCCGAGGTTCCCAAAACACCGAAAGACAAGGGCAAAGGGGGAACAGGGGAGATGAGGGAGAGCGCGCGTCAGAGGCCTGCACGGGAATCCGGGGACATGGGTGTCATCGCTGCCCGTACCGCCGAACGTTTCGTGGGCATCCCCTACCGCTGGGGAGGCGAGAATGTGGTGGACGGCATGGATTGCAGCGGCTTTGTGCGGGCGGTATACAACCTGTGCGGCCTCAGCATTCCGCGGAACTCCCGGGACCAGTACAAGGCCGGCGACCCGGTGTTGAAGGATGCCCTGCGGGACGGGGACCTGGTCTTTTTCGGATCATCGGCCGACAGCATCAACCACGTCGGCATTTACGTGGGAAACGGCAAGTTCGTGCACGCCCCCCGCCGCGGCGAAGACATCAGGCTATCAGGCGTTGACGAGAGCTACTTCGAGAAACGCTTTATCGGCGCACGCAGGTATTTTCAGTAGACGACCACGAGGTTACGATGGCATTTATCAAACCGTTCCGGGCGCTGCGCCCACCCAAGGGATTGGCCGAGAAGGTGGCGGCCCTCCCCTATGACGTGATGAACGTCGAAGAGGCACGCCTGATGGCGGCCGGCAACCCCAACAGCTTTCTGCACGTCTCCCGGCCCGAGATCGACCTTGCCGCCGACATCGATCCCCACGACGAACCGGTCTATGTGCAGGGGAGCAAAAACCTGGCGGATTTCATCCGGCGCGGCGCCCTGGTCCTGGACGAGAGAGAATGTTTCTACGTCTATCGCCAGAGCATGGGGGAGATCACCCAAACCGGGTTGGTGGTCTGCACCAGCGTGGACGACTATCAGTCCGGCGTGATCAAGAAGCACGAACTCACCAGGGCCGACAAGGAGGATGACCGGGTCAAGCATATCGATTACCTGGACGCCAACGACGAACCGGTATTCTATCTCTCCCGCTCCAGCGCGGAGATCGAGGCGATCATCTCGGAGATCGCGGCTGCCCCCCCTGAATACGACTTCGCCACCGACGATGGCGTCAACCACACCCTCTGGATCGTCGCCGACCAAGGGTTGATCGACCGGCTTACCACCCTGTTCGCGGCCGTTCCCCGCCTGTACGTGGCTGACGGCCATCACCGTAGCGCCGCCGCCGGGAGGGTGCGCGAGCTGCGCCGGCAGAAGAATCCGGGCCATACCGGCCAGGAGGAGTACAATGTCTTCCTCACCGTCATCTTCCCCGAAACCCAACTCAACATCATGCCCTACAACCGGGCCGTAAAGGACTTGAACGGCCAGAGCCCGGCAGAGTTCATGGCCCGTGTGGAGGAAGCCTTCACACTCCTCCCCTCCCCGGTCCCGGTCGTACCGTGTGAGCGCCACCAGTTCGGCATGTACCTGGAGGGCCGCTGGTATCAGCTCCATGCCCGCGATACCGTTATCGATGAATCGGACACGGTCGGACGGCTGGATGTATCGATCCTCCAGAACCGTCTGCTCGACCCGGTCCTGGGCATCCGCGACCCCCGCACCGACAAACGCATCCATTTCGTCGGCGGCATCAGGGGGAACGAGGAACTGGCGAAACTGGTGAATTCCGGCGAATATGCCGTGGCCTTTTCCCTCTATCCCACTTCGATCCGCGAGTTGATCGAACTGGCCGACCAGGACCGGATCATGCCCCCCAAATCCACCTGGTTCGAACCCAAGCTGAGGAGCGGCCTCTTCGTGCACCGCCTCTCCTGACCCGGCCGTTCATGTTCCAACGTGCTGCGCAAGCGATCGGGGAGGCCGAGGTGGTCATCATCACCGCCGGCGCAGGCATGGGGGTTGACTCCGGCCTGCCCGACTTCCGCGGTACCCAGGGTTTCTGGAACAGTTATCCACCCTATGCCCGGCTGGGCATCTCCTTCGAGGAAGCCGCCAACCCCGAACACTTTGAGCGCGATCCGGCCTTCGGCTGGGGTTTTTACGGGCACCGCACCAACCTGTACCGCGCCACGGTCCCCCACGAAGGTTTTCACATCTTGCAGGCATGGATCGAGCGGAACAGGGCCGCCTCGTTCGTGGTAACCTCCAATGTGGACGGCCAGTTCCAGAAGGCCGGCTACCCGGAGTCGCGCATCCTCGAGGTGCACGGCTCGATCCATTGGTTGCAGTGCACGACGCCGTGCTGTCGGCGCATCTGGGCCAACCAGGAAGAGATCCCCGTCAACCGTGAAACCATGCGGGCCCGCGTCATTCCCCGCTGCATCTCCTGCGGAGCCGTGAGCCGCCCCAATATCCTCATGTTCGGTGATTATACCTGGCTTTCCGAGCGTACCACGGAACAGGAGCGCTGTTTCAGCCGGTTCTGCGCGGATCTCCGCGGTCGGCGCACCGTCGTGATCGAGTTGGGGGCCGGGCGGGCTGTTCCAACCATCCGCTATGCCTCGGAGCGGCTCGGCGCCCGGCCCAATACCACGGTAATCCGCATCAATCCTCGGGAAGCGGAGATCGACACCCCCCACCTGTCGCTCCCCTGCGGTGCACTTGAGGCGTTGCGGGGCATCGCGGAATACCTTTGATACCATCTTGATTCCTCTGGATATTTTCACTCGCGAAGCATATAACAGTGTCCCGTGCAGTTAGTTCGTACTCGTAATTCCGGTTCTTAAGACCTTTGCCGTCGTTGCGGCTCCTTGATGCAGGCCCTGCTACACCTGCGTCGCCGCGCCTTGGCATCAGCCAAAATAGCAAAGCAATTACTTCCCACGACTAACCGCACGATACACTAGCCAGAAACAGGTTTGACCATCTGTCGCAAAAAGGAACCGGTAATGTTTAAAAGACCACTGTCCGAGGAAACCCGTAACGCGATCATCCTGGTCATCGTCGTGGTCGTGACCCCCATCCTGTTCTACTTCCTCAATAATTTTTTCAACTCCGGCACTTCGGCCATCCCCGAGGCCAAGGAGAAGGAGAAAACCGTCATTGTCTCGGAGGCCGAAAAGGCGGACATCCTCACCAAGGCCACCGCCAAACCGGTCACACAAACCGTACGCGATGCGATGAGCCAGGGAGACTACTCCACGGCCCACCTGCAACTGAGCAAGGTCCCCAAGGATTCGCCGGAATACGAGGAACTTCGCAAGCAACTGGCTTCCGAACCGCGCGCCCGCAAGCTTCCCGGCGTAAGGAAAGAGGCGGTTACGAGCCAAAGCCCCCTGCGCTATCTTGACGAATCAACCCCCCACGACAGATTCAGCGATGGGATCTACCTCTACCTGGTGGAAATTTCCGGCAGCGTCTGGCCGAAGTTCTGCATCCAGTCGGTAGGCAAACGGCCGCTCGACATAACCGGCTTCCGAATAAAGGCCGATGGGAAGACCTTTACCATACCGGCCCTTGACATCAAGTCGGAGAGATCCCCCGCCAAGGTCGCCGAGTATTACGACGCCCCGGTCGATCAGCAGTCCTACGACGCCATGCGCGCTTTGATCAAGGCGCGCAAGGCATCACTTGCGTACATCGGGAGGTCGGGGGAGCGGGTGCGTGAAATTACCGATAACGAGAAAAAAGGGTTTGGCAGGATGATGGATGCCTATGCCGCCCTGGGCGGAAACTTTGCATTTATCCGGCATTGACGGCAGGGGAAGACATAAAGGCATCAAGACCGTAGGGGCGGGGGTACATCGCCCCTACGGTCGTTTTACGGATTATGGTTCGTTTCCTGTCATTTTACTTTCGTGTCGTTCGTGCTTTTCGTGGACAAACTCTTTTCCGGGTCTATTGCGCCTGCCCCAACCATCCCCATCTCCCCACCCAGTGCCTGATAGAGCGTCATCTGGTTCTTGAGACGGTTCAGACGGTTTGCCGCCAGGCTCTTCTCGGCGCTGCGCCGGCTCTCCTGCGTATCCAGCCAGGACTGCAGCGCGGTATATCCCGCGCGGTACCGGACCTCCGCCAGATCTTCGGCCCGCCGGGTCAGTGACAGTGCCTCCTCCAATTGCTTCCCCTCCGCCTCGTACTGGGCGTGGCCCGACAGGGCGTTTTCCACGTCGCCCAGGGCGGCGTACAGGGTCTGGCGGAACGTGACCACCGCAGTCTGGTAGTCCGCCTCCGAAATCTTCACGTTCAACTGCATGGTGTTCCATTGCAAAAACGGCAGGGTCAGACCGGCGCCCAAGGCGGCGACCGGGTTTTGCAGCACGTTCGCCAGGCTGGTGCTGCTGCTGCCGAGGCTCCCGGTCAGGGTGAACACGGGATAGTAGCCGGCCCGGGTGGCATCGACGTTTGCCAGGTATTCCCGCAGGCGCAGTTCGGCGGCATGCACATCTGGCCTTTGGCCGAGCAGGCTGGCCGGCAAGCCGGCCTCCACAACGGGAAGCGGGCCATCCGGCAAGCTTCCCCGTTCGGCCACGCTGCTCTCCGGCGCCTGGTCAAACAGGATCGCCAAGGCGTTGCGCGCCTCCACGCGCTGTTGCAGCAACTCGGTCAGGTTGGCCTTTTGAGTGGCGACCGACTGCCGGGCCTGGACCAGATCCACGCCGGAAACGGCGCCGGCCCGGTACTTCACCTCCACCAGCGCCAGGGTCTTCTCCGCATAGGCGATGCTCGCCTCGCTGGTGTCGATGAGCTGGTTCAGGTAGGCAACCTGCCAGTAATCCGCCGCCGTGGTGCCGATCAGCGTAAGGGCCGTGCTCTGCCGGTCCACCTCCGTGGCTTCGGCCTCCCAGCGGCTGGCATCCCGCGCAGCGGCAAGCCTGCCCCACAGGTCCACCTCGTAGCTCAGAGACCCCGTAACGCTGTGGGCCTGGGTATCGGCATGGTGCTTCAGGTCCCGGCTGATGCTGCTGCTGGCATCGACGCTCACGGAAGGAGTCAGGTTGGTATCGGTCAGCCGGGAGGTGAGCTGAGCCCGGCGGACCTTGATGGCGGCCGCGGCCAGGTCGTTATTGGTCGTGAGCGCCCGGTCGATCAGTTTGTCCAGCAGCGGGTCGTTGAACCCCTTCCACCACTGTTCCCGGTTTGCCACTGCCGTCCCGGTGGTGGCCGTTCCCTGCCACTGTCCGGGCAGGGTAACCTGGGGCTCGGCATAGTCGTTGCGGGGCAGAAGACTGCACCCGCCCGTCAGCAGGGTAGCGGTGAGAAACAGGGCAACGGCCCGCCCGTGGGGATGTGTAAAGTACCCGGTCATGATGATGTTACTCCCGTGCCAGCGCTTCGATCGGGTCGAGCCGGGCGGCGTTGCGCGCCGGCAGGAAGCCGAACATGACTCCGATCAGGGATGAACAGAGAAATGCCGAAACAATGGAGATGATGGAAAATTTCATGGTAAAGCTTTTTACGAACAAGGGGAAGATCATCCCCACGCAGTAGGATAGCAGGATGCCGATGGAGCCGCCGATCAGGCAAACCAAGACCGATTCGATCAGGAATTGCTGAAGGATGTCGTTCTGCCGGGCGCCGACCGCCATGCGGATGCCGATCTCGTGGGTGCGCTCCGTAACCGAGACCAGCATGATGTTCATGACCCCGATCCCCCCAACGATGAGGGAGATAACGGCGATGGCCGAGATCATCAAGGTGAGGGTAGCGGTGGTCTTCTCCACGGTTTTGAGGATGCTGTCGCTGCTGTTGGTGTAAAAGTCCTTGAGGCCGTGGCGCTGTTTGAGCAGCTTGATGATGCTCTGCTCGGCGATCTGGTTGGATACCCCCTCCCTCACCCGGACCGTGATGGAGTTGAAATACGTCTGTCCCAGGAGCCGGCTCATGGCGGCGCTGTAGGGGATCCAAACCTGCAGGTTCTGGTTGCTGCCGAAGGGGCTGTCCTTTTCCTTTGCCACCCCGATGACCCGGCAGGGAAGTTCGCCGAGGAAGAGGACCTTGCCGATGGGGTCTTCCCTGGGGAAGAACTTCTTGCTGCTGTTCTGGTCGATGACCACCACCTGTGCCTGCCTTTTCACATCCTCGGCATCGAATGTCGAACCCTCTGCCATCTCATAGCCGCGCACGCGGAAATACTGTTCGCCGACACCGCCAATGGAGGCACTGGCCTTGATGTTGCGGTAGCGTAAGAGCTGGCTGCCGCTGGTGCCCGGGGTGGCGCTGTCCACATAGACCTGGGACTTCAGTGCCTCCAGATCGGCGGGAACCAGGGTGTAGATGCTGCCGGCATTCTCATCCCCCCAGTCATTGCCGGGATAGATATCGATGACGTTGGTGCCCATGGAGCTGATGTCGTTGATCACCTTCTGGCGCGCCCCCTGCCCCAGCGCCACCACCGAGACCACCGAGGTGATGCCGATGATGATACCCAACATGGTCAACAGCGTCCGCATCCGGTGGGAGGCCATGGCGATGAGGGCCATCTTGAACGCCTCGGCGAAACGCCCCCAATAGGCCTGAATCGGGTTGACCGGCTCACCCGCAAGGGGCTTGTCCGCCAATACGGCCTTGTCCTTCGCCGGCGCTTTCGGATTGGGCTGGTCCCGGATGATCTCACCGTCGCTGATCTCGATGATGCGCTCGGCGTTGTTGGCCACCTGCATGTCGTGGGTGACCAGGATAATGGTGTGGCCCCGGCCGTGCAGTTCGTGAAGGATGTTCATCATCTCCTGGCCGCTCTTGCTGTCCAAGGCGCCGGTCGGCTCGTCGGCCAGGATGACATCGCCGCCATTCATGAGGGCCCGTGCGATACTCACCCGCTGCTGTTGGCCGCCGGAGAGCTGGTTGGGGCGATGGTTCCAGCGGTCTTCGAGACCGAGGCGGGAGAGCAATTCACGGGCCCTGGCCCGGCGAGGGGCCTTTTTGACCCCGGAATAGACCGCCGGTATCTCGGTATTCTGGGTCGCGCTCAGATGCGGCATCAGGTGATAGCGCTGGAAGATGAACCCGAAGTATTCCCGGCGCAGTTTGGCCAGCTCATCGCTGGACAGGGCGCCGGTTTCCTGGCCGTTTACCGTGTAGCTTCCCTCGCTGGGGCGATCCAGGCAGCCAAGGATATTCATCAGGGTGGATTTTCCCGAGCCGGAGGCGCCGACAATAGCGACCATCTCGCCGGCCCGGATGGTCAGGTTGATCCCCTTGAGCACCGGGATCTCCTGCCCCCCGATAACAAACCTGCGCCCCAACTGGGAGAGTTCGAGTAATGACCGGCCCATGGTCAGTGTCTCCCACCCGGCGGCGGCCCGGGATGCCGGGCGGTCGTCGCTGTCTCCGGCACGGAGGTGCTATCTCCCACCACGACCTTGTCTCCCTCCCGCAACCCCTCCAGCACCTGCGCGTAGACGCTGTTGTTGATGCCCACCCGGATGATGCGGGTCTCGGGCACATTGTTCCGTAGGACCCGCACCGTGTAACGGCCGCCCTTCTGCCTATCGTCCAAGGCTGAAGAGGGGATGCAGAGGGCGTGCTTCGCCTCGTTCAGCACGATGGTCACCTGGGCGGTCATGGAGACCCGCAGCCTGTTGTCCGGGTTGGGGACCTCGAACAGACCATAATAATAGACAGCCGACGAACTGGTACTGGTACTGGTACTGCTACTGCTACTGCTGCCGCTACTGCTGGTGCTGCTGGTGCTGGTGGTGGAAACCGGGCCCGGTTCTATAGCCCGCAATTTACTGTAGTAGCGGGTATCGGCATCGCCCAGCAGGGTGAAGTAGGTCGTCAGACCGGGTTTGACCCGTACAACGTCCGCTTCCGATATCTTTGCCTTCACGGTAATGTTATCCAGGGTAGCCAGGGTAATGATGGTGGTGGCCGTCTGGGTGGATACCACGGTCTGCCCCTCATCCGTATCGATGGAGATGACGGACCCATCCATGGGCGCGCTGATCTGGGTGTACCCCAGGTTGGCCTTCGCCGTGTCCACGGCAATGACGGCACTCTTTATCTGGGCATCCAGGGAGGCGATGTCGTGACGCGTACCGTCAAGCGATGCCTGGGCGCTTTCCAGGTCCGCCTGGGAGGCGGCATCCCCGGCCATCATCCGTCTCTGGCGCTGGTACGCCAGGTCATACTCCTTCAAGAGCGCCTGCTTGGAGCGTTTCTGGGCCCGCAGGTTTTCCACCTGGGCCTCGCTGTCCTTGAGGGCGTTCACCTGGGTTACCGAGTCGATCTCGGCCAGCAACTGCCCCTTTTTGACCTTGTCCCCCAGGGCCACATGCAGCTTCTTCAATTGCCCGGATACCTGGGCGCCGACCGCGACCGTCTTGAAGCCCTTCAAGATGCCACTGGCCAGGACGCTCTCCTCAATGTCCATCCTGGCGGCGCTTGCGGTGACATACGTGACCTTGGCCTTGGCGAAGAAAAAGTGCCTGACCAGCAACCCTGCGCCCACAAAAGCCAGAAGGATACTCAGGGTGATGATAATCCGTTTACGTGAGAACATTGTCATTGGACCAATCCGTTTCTATGCCTGACCGCGAATGGCTGCTATCCCGGCCAGGGAAAATTTCACCACATGATCTGCAAACGCCTCAAGATCGTCGATGGGAGAAAGGCCTTTCCTATTGTTCCCGTCTCCATGCCTGATCCTTTTCATCAGCATCGGATTGATGCACATGCTTACGATGCTCACTTCGCAGAAAAGCACCTGAACATCGGAGGCAAGAGGTCCCGGCAATTCCCGAACCAGGGCCAGTGTCTTCTCGCGCATGGGGTTGAGCTCCGACCTCATGACATCCTCCAAAAGGCCGGTGGGATTTGTAATTGATAGGTACGTTAGCAAGGCATCATGTTCGAAATATGGAAGAAATAGGGAAACCGCCGCCAGGCAATTCTGCAGGTAGTTCTCCGGCCACGCTTTGTGGTACTAATTAGTTTCCATCCGGAAAGGGTTCTTTTTCGCCCATGCGGCGTCAATCTTCGGGCTTGCTTGTGCGGCGTACCGATGTACGCCTCCGCGCAATCCCTTGATTTCCTGGCTTGGACAAAAAATCCCTCCTTTCCGAATCGGAAACCAATTGTTTCTCATCCGGAGTTTCCGGATGGAAACTAATTGGGCAGCCTGCGCAGCTCGCATGACAGGCTAACATAAGAAAGGCCTCTCGTCGATGAAGATTCGCATCACCTACCGGCTGTTCCTGGCGATCCTTGCGGTCGCCGTACTGAGCGTGGTCAGTATGTTTCTCATCGGCCGTTGGAGCATTGACCGTGGTTTTCGGCGTTACATGGACAACGTGGAGAAGACACAGCTTGTGCGGCTGGCGGGACGGCTCGAGACAGGCTATGCCGCGCAAGAGAGCTGGGATTTTCTGAAAAAGGAACCGGAACAATGGTTCCGACTCATTGCGGAATCGTTTCCGGAAGGCCATCTCAGGCCTCCGATGCCGATGGAGCAGGGAGGCCCCCGTGAGCCTGATCAGCGGCCACCCTTCATCGGCCCCGGCCCTCCTCCCCCCGAGGACAGCAGACGCTTCGTCATAAACGGTTCCCGGATCAGCAGCCATGGGGGCAACAGGCGCTTCATCGGGGGCATGGGTATAAATGGCGGCCAGATCGACAACCACTTCATCCTGCTCGACGAAGCGAAACGGCCGTTGTTCGCTCCGCCCGGCATCCCTTCCAATGCCTTTCTCAAACCTCTCATCTACAAAGGCAGAACCGTGGGTTACCTGGGCCTGTTGCCCCACAGGCGCCCCCCCGATGAACTTCAACGCCGCTTTTTGAAAGAGCAGGGAATGGCCCTCTCCCTCGTGGCGGGAACGCTTGTGCTGCTGGCCGCGAGCTTTTCCCTCCCCCTGGCGAGGCGCCTCATCCGGCCTATCAAGGCCCTGGCCGCCGCCACAGACCGGCTTGCGGCCGGGGAGTTCTCCACCCGGGTGACGGTGATATCGACGGATGAACTCGGCCAGCTTGCCCGCGGCTTCAACTCCCTGGCCCAGACTCTGGAAAAGAACGAGCAGACACGGCGTCAATGGGTTGCCGACATCTCCCATGAGTTGCGCACCCCCCTGGCCATCCTTCGAGGCGAGGTCGAAGCCATTCAGGACGGGATCCGTCCGGCAAACCCGGATTCCATCGATTCCCTCCATGGGGAGGTAGTGCGCCTGGAACGCCTGGTGAACGATCTCTACCAACTCTCCCTCTCCGATCTGGGGGCGCTGACCTACCGCAAGGAGGAACTGGAGCTAGAAATCCTGCTGTCATCGGTGCTTACCAGCTACCGTCCGCAGTTCGCCGCCCGGGAGATCGCCATGGAAGCCGATATCCCCCAGGACGGAAAAACCGTAGTGTTCGGCGACCCCGAACGGATGCGCCAACTTTTCGCCAATCTCTTCGACAATACCTTGAAATATACCGATCCGGGCGGCATGATCGCCGTTCGCCTGGCATGTCGCAGTGAGAGCGTTACCATCGACATCGAAGATTCAGCTCCCGGCGTACCGAACAGCGCGATCGGCAGGCTGTTCGAGCGTCTTTACCGGGTCGAGGCCTCACGCAATCGGGCTGCCGGAGGCGCGGGGCTCGGCCTGGCCATCTGCCGAAACATCGTAGAGGCCCACGCGGGCGCCATCGAAGCCCGCCACTCATCGCTGGGAGGGCTCTGGATCAGAATCGAATTACCGCTGACAGGGAGGTGTTGATGAATGGGAAGATACTGATCGTTGAAGACGAAAAAAAACTGGCGGCACTGTTAAGCGACTATCTGAAACAAAACGGCTTCGAGGCTTGTTGTTTGGGTAATGGCCTGGATGCCGTGCCCTGGGTGCGGGATCATGCGCCTTCCCTCGTACTTCTCGACCTCATGCTGCCGGGCCGCGACGGTATCGAGGTCTGCAAGGAGGTCAGGCTGTTTTCAACGGTGCCGATCATCATGGTTACCGCACGCATCGAGGAGGTCGACCGCCTGCTCGGTCTTGAACTGGGGGCCGATGATTATATCTGCAAGCCGTTCAGCCCCCGCGAGGTTGTGGCCCGGGTTAAGAACGTCCTGCGCCGGGTCGGAAGCGAACAGACGATCCAGGCAGACGGGTCGCTCACCCTTGACGAGTCGCGCTACCGGGCCACCCTTTCGGGCCATGACCTTGATCTTACGGCGGTTGAATTCAAACTCCTGCAATTTCTGGCAGCCAAGCCGGGCCGCATCTACAACCGTCAACAACTCATGGATCAGATCTATCGCGACCAGCGCACCGTGAGTGACCGCACCATCGACAGCCACATCAAAAAACTACGGAAAAAGATCAACGCCGGCGATCCGGGCGTGGAGTTGATCCATTCGGTGTATGGTGTCGGTTATAAATACGGGTTTCTCACACGAACCGGTGCAAAGTCAGATGCCACCCCGATGGTTACAAAATGAACGTTCCTCCCGAGGAAGCTGCTTGTAAAATGAAGCTGCCTGATGTTCACATTTTGGCACTGCCGGTTACTGAACTTATGAGCGCACTACGAACTCGTTCCACCACTTCATCCCAATTATTGATCTCCGTCTGACGAAACAGACGTATCACCCTCGGATACCATGGCGAATCTTCACGATTGTCGAGCCAACGCCAATCCGTGCCAACAAAAGGCAACAGCACCCAGCAAGACTTGCCGAGCGCTCCGGCAAGATGGGCAATGGCGGTATCAACACAAATAACCAAGTCCAATTGTGAAACAATGGCCGCCGTATCGGAGAAATCGACAATATCCGACCCGAGGTGGAGAATGGGTTGGCCGGGTATCGGCGTTGAAGCCTCTTTCTCCCCCCTACCCTTTTGCAAACTAATGAATGTGACCCCGGTTGCCGACCAAAGGGGGGCAAGGCTAGCAAGTCCCGAAAGCGAACGGTTAGCGTCGTTTTTGTGCCCGGCGTCACCTTTCCATGCCAAACCGACTTTGAATCCCTTCCGGGGAAGTTTTTCCATCCACAGCCTCGCTCTATTGGCATCTGGGGCAAGGTACGGTAATTCCGCCGGAATAGTTTCCAGCGTTGTTTTGAAGTATAGGGGAAGGCTCAGCGGCCTCGTCCAAAAGTCATGATGTGCGAGTTGCCCGGCTTCCGTTTTTGCAAGAACCTGGGCATATCCAGCAGCGGAATTAAGAAATAGCGGCTTCAGAGCGCCTTTGCAGACCAAGGTGATTTGGGTGGTGCCGAGAGCTTTCAACAAGGGGAGATAACGAATAAATTGGATTTCATCCCCAAAACCCTGCTCCGGCCAGATGATGATAGACTTGCCTTCTAAATCCTCGCCCGACCAGTGGCGGCAGTGCACGGGTGGTGTTGTGTACGACGATTGCTCTAAATTCAAGTCGTAACGACTTTCGAAGAGCGGCCACCCCTCTTTGAATTTTCCTAGGAAGAGCAGTAGAAGACTCAGATTCCATTTTGCATCTACGTAGTCCGGACGGATTAAGAGTGCGCGTTGGAAGCAGACTTCGGCCTCGGCAAAGCGTTTCAGATCCTTGAGCAGGACACCCAGATTGTTGTGTACCTCTGCATGGTCCGAACAGAGGGAGAGTGCACGTTTGTAGCAGGCCTCGGCTTCGGAAAAACGTTTCAGCGCCTGGAGCATGATGCCCAGATTGTTGTGTGCTTTTGCATAATCCGGACGAAGAGAGAGCGTGCGTTGGTAGCAGGCTTCGGCCTCGGTAAAACGCTTCAGCTCCTGAAACAGGTTGCCCAGATTGTAGTGTGCCTCCGCGTAGACCGGACGGAGGGCGAGAGCATGTTGGTAGGAGGCTTCGGCCTCGGCAAAGAACTTCAGTTCCTGGAGCAGGTTGCCCAGATTGTTATGTGCCTCTGCATAGCCGGGCCGAATGGAAAGCGCATGGCGATAGCAAGTTTCGGCCTCGGCAAGACGTTCTTGTCTCTGAAGCAAGACACCCAAATTGTAGTTTACCTCCGCGTATTCCTGACGAATATAGAGTGCCCGTTGGTAGCAGGCTTCGGCTTCGGCAAAGCGCTCCAGTTGCTGATACAGATTGCCCAGATTGTTGTGTGCCTCTGCGTAGATCGGATGGAGGGAGAGCGCCTGGAGATAGCAAGCTTCCGCTTCGGCAAAGCGCTCCAGGATATGGAGCAGGACGCCTAGATTGTAATGTGCTTCCGCGTTGTCGGGACAGATGGAAAAGATACGTCGATAGCGGTTCAATACGGTTTCAATGGGAAAAATAGTTACCGGGTTTAGTTGCGTAGCGGTCTGCAGAAGTTCACCTCTTGCCTGGTATGTCCTACAAAAACGCCGGCATGCCGTTTCATTCCTTTTTGCAATCAAAAAATGAACAGGCGCTGATAATGAGTCGCCGGCGGATCTCATCGGTACTTGGTGGCTGACGCCGAAACCAACGAACTCTGCGTGTGATTGCAACGTGGTATTGGTGATTCAGTTCAACCTCCAACCATTCACTACAGCCGGAGGTTGAACTGAATGCGACCGGCAAGTTCCTGCTATCTGCTGATGGTGAATGCCTCCGTCGGTCGGCACCCATGAGGGCCTCCTCAAGGAGGACCGGCCCGATTCATGTCTTCAAACGGCAATTGCTTCTAAGCATTGGAGGATAACTCCGTACCGCTTGTCGTACCTTGATCACTGATTGAACTCTGTTGCATATAGCTTTGCAACGCCATTGAAATAATATTTATCAACTTGGTTTCTGCGTCGGAATTTGATGCCGTGGATGTTGAAGATGTCGTGGATGACGTTGTCGATGATTTCTCCATGGAATCGAGTAATGCCTGCAGAGTTTTGGCTACAGAATCCTGGGAACTGCTCCCACCCACTTGAGCAGTTGCTGATGTCGAGCCACTGGGCGGGCCCGATGCCATTTTATCTTGGATGCTCGCAAAGATACTTTGGGCGTCCGACAGGCTGCCGGATTGCAAGGCGCTCGACAGGCTTTGCAAATCCTTGCTGAACGGGTCGTCACTCGAACCGCCATTTTGTGATGATACGTCCTTTTGCAGTGCACTTAATGCCGTCTCGGCATTGGACACGCTGCCTGACTGGAGTGCGGTAGCCAGTGTGTTAAAATCCTGTGCCAAGGTATTGGTACTGGTTGAAGATGAAGGTGAGGGCGAAGATGTTGAACCGGGTGTCGGCGGCGCTGACGCCAATTTGTCCTGGATGGTCGTAAAGATACTCTGGGCGTCCGACAGGCTGCCGGATTGCAAGGCACTCGACAGACTCTGCAGATCCTTGCTGAATGGATCATTGCTCGAACCGCCGTTTTGTGAAGAGACATCATTTTGCAGTGAGGACAGCGTGGTCTGGGCATCGGTTGTGTTGCCTGACTGCAGATCACTACTGAGAGTTGCCATTAAACTGGAAATGCTCGAAGAGGTGCTGCTTGTAGAGGAACTATCCCCTGATGGAGGAGGAGGTGGAGGGGGACCTTGTGACTGCATCTGTTGCCCGAGCATGGACAACCCAGCCGAAGAATTCATCTGCGCAAAGATATCATCAATACTGGAACTGCTTTGGGAGGTGCTGGAAGAGGAAGTGGTGGATGAAGTTGTACTGGATGTGGCAGTGCTGGACGACAATTCCTTGCTTAATTGCGCCATCAGCTCCTTCATCTCTTTAAGGGTTAATGCGCTTGAACTTCCAGTGACACCGCTAATTGAATTTGTCATTTAATTAATCCTCTTTAGTTGATTGATGAGTATTATTAATTGTTACGACATGAGATCCATACACCTATCAAACAAGTATTTCCGCTTACAATTCGTTTTGACGTAATAACACCTCCCTTCTTGTTAAGATAACATGCACACCGACCAATTATGGGTCAATGCCTACTCCACATTCTCTTTTAGCCGTGCAAATTTAAATGTTTGTACTATAGGATACAATTATGGAATAAATGTGGCATAAATGAGGAAATTGCTCTTGGGTTTTTCGTTGGCTGTTTGGCAGGAATTTATGTCGGCTGTGTCCGGTCAGGTCCTTGTAGAGGCGAAGCGTCCGAAATGCGGCCGTGTTTCTTTGATGTTGTCTACTGATTCAACGGGGCCGCTTCGAACGATGCGGCCTCTTGTTGTTGCATACCCGAGGCAAGGGTCTTATAAAGTTGCGATTGACGGTACTTGTCGAAAAACATGGGGAGCAGCTTATAGTGCCGCCCGACCATCTCGATCTCGTGCTGATCCTTCATCTTTTTCAGCACCCTGGCTACCGTTTCACGGGTGATCTGAACACGGTCGGCAATGTTCTGCTGCGAGAATACGGAATTGATAATGACGCCGTTGCTGTCCCGCATCCCCAGCGTCGTGCTGTAGTGGGCCAGGGTTGCCCTGATCTTTGACTCGGCATCGTTTATACCGATAATATTATGGAAGAGCCAACTTTCGCGCAGGCGCCGGCAGAGTACGGTGATGACCTGGCGCAGGGCCTCGTTGTTGTCCATAAAAAACTCGTCAAACGTGCTCTTTGATATCAAAATGACCCTGCACGGCTCCATGGCGATGACCGTGGCAAAATCGGTCTTGCCGTCCAGAAGCCCCATATCACCGAAGTAATCGCCGCGATGGCGGAACGCCATGACCCGTTCTTCCCCGCTGATCGACAGATCAACAACCCTGACCCGTCCCTTGAGGATGATGTACATCTGTTTGATACGTTCATCGGCATGAATAATGGTTTCATCCTTGTGGTAGCTGTAGATGTTGGATCTTTGCAGCAGTGCGGAGATTTCCTGATCGGAGAAGGTGAAAAACAGTGGGACCTCCCTGACGATCTTTGTTGCCAGTTCCGGATCATACGCCCTTCGGATCATCACACGCTCCTTGTCCGGGTGCCCCTTGGCACGAAATAGGTTCCGCGCCTGTCGGCATTTGAGTTGCCGTTTCGATGACAGCTCATTAAGCTCTATTCAGTATATCAAATTTTTTCGTATTGGCTTGTCACTCCAATTGCCAACGTTCAACCGAGTGGCGTCAGGTGATGATGCGGCCGGCAACTTGCGGAGGGTAACTCTGATACCTGCGGCGGCTATGGGGAAGGTTCTGAAGAGGGGGTGGGGTAATCTCCGGATATGCCATCGTGCCCCGGGAAAGTAAAAAACCGGCACTGTGAGGATACGGTGCCGGTCGATATTCCGGGTTTAGGTCAACAACTGCCGACGTCGCATTTCAGCCACTCTTCAAAAGCCTTCTTGACGATGTCCTTGCGGGTCTGCCCCAAATGGGCAGCCACCTTGTCGATTCTTTCCAGAAGTTCATCGGATACGCGGGTTGCAATGATTTGCGGTTTCATGTGGGGGGACGCCTCTTCAATGTTTGGATGACTGTTGCAAGGAGAGCGGACGCTTCCTGAATCTCGTGTCTCTTCAGTGGACAACCGAACCCACAGGTCAGACGGCCGAGTTGGTTTCGTTGATCTCATACGGGTCGGATACCGCCGCCCCCCATGCACTTCATGGGGGGCGGCAATCCTGTTTATAAGTTCATGCATGGCGCCAATGGCCCTTGACATGGGAACCCCATCCCGGAGTCCCTGTTGTCGGCATGGGCCTGTTCCATCGCTTGCAGCGCTACCCCGGATAATGTCTCGACAGATGATCCGGATGAGCCATTGGTGCCTCCATTTTCGTTTCGAGCGGTCAAGCCTCCCAGTTGTCGATCTTCATGGTGCCGTTCTTGGCCAGGTTGACCTGCATCTTGAACACCCGATCGAGCATCTGTGGTTCGTGGCCCGCCTTGCGCGCCAGGCACTCCTTCTTTGCAATGTCGAAGTATTCCTGCAGCAGGGGCTTGTAGTCCGGGTGGGCACAATTGTCGATGATGAGCTGTGCCCTGCTCTTCGGGTCCAGGCCGCGCAGGTCGGCCAGTCCCTGCTCCGTAACCAGCACGTCCAGGTCATGCTCGGTATGGTCCACGTGGGGCACGTGGGGAACAACGCAGGTGATGCCCGTCGGGTCGGTTTTGCTCGGCCTGGCCGACGGCGTATGCATGATGGAGAGGTAGGCGTTGCGGAGGAAGTCACCGGAACCGCCGATACCGTTTATCATCCTGGTGCCACCCACGAGGGTGGAGTTTGCATGGGCATAGATGTCGAACTCCACCGGGGTATTCATGGCGATGCATCCCAGGCGGCGGATCGGCTCCGGGTGGTTGGCGATGGAGAGAGGACGCATCAGCACCTTGCTGCTGTACTTGTCCCAGTTGCCGTAAAAGCGTTTGAAACCCTCGACCGAATAGGAAAGGGAGACCGTGGAGGCGAAATCCAGCTTCCCGGAGTCGAAGAGGTCGAGCATGGTGTCCTGCAACACCTCGGTCCAGACATTCAATCCGGTGAACGGCCCCTTGGCGAGCCCGCCGATGACCGCGTTTGCGATGGAGCCTACGCCGGACTGAAGCGGCAGCAGGTTCTTGGGCAGGCGCCCCATCTTGACCTCTTGGGAAAAGAAGTCGATGATATGGGCGGCGATGGACTCCGAGGTCTCGTCCTGCTCGCTGAAGGAACGACCGTTATCGGGGCGGTCCGATTCGATGATGGCCACGATCCGGTCCGTATCCACCCGCACGTAGGGGCTGCCGGCCCGGTCGTCCACCCGGCTGATGAGATAAGGTTGGCGGTGGGGGGGGTTGACCGGTTCGATGATGTCGTGCAACCCCTCGAAATTCGGTATGGAGGTGTTGATCTCGATGATGATCTTATCGGCGATCTGAACGATCTCCGGCACGGCGCCGCAGGAGGCGGTCAGCACAAGTCCGCCGTTCTCCGTGATGGCGGAACATTCGATGATTGCGATGTCAAGGCGTCCGCCGTTCTCCTTGGTGTAGAAGCCATACCCCAGGTCCTGGGCAAACATGGAGAGATGCTTGTCCCCCATGCGGATGCGGCCCTCGTTGATGCCGGCCTGGATATTCTTGCCGGTCTGGTAGGGCCAGCGGCGGTCGATCATGTCCAGGGAAGCCCATCGGTCCTCGGTTTCGGCGCCGACCGAGGCGCCGATGAACAGGTTGAATTTCAGCTTTCCCTGCAGCCCGTTCTTCTCCACGTGATCCGCAAGGGCGATGGGCACCATCTTGGGGTAACCGGCAGGGGTAAAGCCCGACCAGCCCACGTTCATCCCGTTCTCAAACATGGGGATGACATCCTCGACCTTCCTGATCCTGGAGTGGAGATTGGTTTTCCTGATCCTGTTGTGCAATTCTGACATCTGTCCGCGTTCTCCTTCGTTAGTGTGATGGTTATGTTCCATTGGTGTCCGTTGTGCAGCGAGGGCAACATATCGAACGTTCGTTTGAATACAAAATAACAATACGCTGTTTGTCCTGCAAGAACTTTTTTGCATACCATCTCCGGCATTGGATTTTGTGGACGACTTTGCTACTCTTGGCGCTACATTCGTTCGGATCGGAAGAGACATGACAAAAGAGGATTGCCGAAGCAGGTTGATGGAGGTGGGAACACGGCTGTTTGCCGAGCGCGGATTGCACGGGGTCAGCGTCAGGGAGTTGTCCCAGGCGGCCGGGGCGAGCATCTCCATGATTTCGTATTATTTCGGCAGCAAGGAGGGGCTGTACAGCTCGGTGCTGCAGGAGCAGTTCGCCAGTTTCGACCAGATCGAGGAGATCCGCCGGCAAGGGGCCGGTCCCCTGGTCGTGATCGAGGGGTACTTGCGCTGGACCATGCTGCGGCACCGCAACAACCCGTACCTGCTGCGGTTTTATACCAGTGAACTCACCAATCCCACCGCCTGGTTCGCCGCCATCGTCTCGCCGGCCATCGCCAACGTGATCCGTATCCTTGCGGAGGTGATCGAAGAGGGGATGCGACAGGGGCTGTTCCGGCAGGATATCGAAGCCGTCAATGCCGCGCTGGCCCTTGCCGGCATGGTCAACTACTTCTTCCTCAGCACCCTGGCCACCGAGTCGTTGACCAGCCATTCGCCCGAACAGGACGAGCAGTTGATCCGCCAGTATACTGCCATCTTCACCACGGGGATCATCGTGGCCGCCTAGTGTACTGTGCGGTTAGTCGTCGGAAGTAATTCCTTTGCTATTTTGGCTGATGCCGAGGCGCGGCAACGCAGGCATAGCAGGGTCTGCATCAAGGAGCCGCAACGACGGCAGCGGACAAAAGAGCCGGCATTACGAGTACGAACCAACCGCACTGGGCACTAAATTTCATCGCGAATCGGCCTGCCCGGGAAGGCCTATGGGTAAAGCCCGTCGGCATCTACCCGATTGTCTTTTGTCGGCTTGTGGGATAATATAATAGACATGGAATAAGGAGGTGCTCTCAATGGCAACTCTGAATGATCGGAAAGTAGCGGAAAAAGAGACGGAAGAAATCGAGAAACTGGCCGGAGAAGCCGAAGTTCTGCTGGATGAAGCCGATGTCAAGAAGGATCTCAAAGAAAAACGGGGGATCATCAAACAGACCTTGTATGACGGCTCGAACAAACTCAAACACATCATCCCGAAAGGAAAACACCTATAGGCGGATAATACCTGTTCTGAATATAAAAATAATGCAGAATTGTGATGTTCTTGCGGCAAAAGTATGCTATGACGAAAACAAGTCGATAATCGTCAATTTCATTGCATTACCAAGGAGGGATTGATTGCATCAGATTCCGGGAGCTGTCCTTGACGCCATAGAATCGATCCAATTGGCGTCATTTCCGCAGGTATTGCTTCGATTTTTGAATGCGGTAAATGACGATCAGGCATCGATTGCCGAGTTGGCAACAATGGCCGGACAGGATCCGGCGTTGACTGCGCGGATTCTTACCGTGGCGAATTCGCCCGCGTTGCGGCCTGCGACAGAGATCAAGAGCCTTGACAAGGGTCTGGTTGTACTTGGCACCCGCCTCATGAAAACCTTGGCGGCATGCCTTGCCATCCAGAGCGTTTTTGCCCGCACTACCGGTGATCCCAGGTACAACTTGACCGGATTTTGGGCTCATTCCCTGCGTACCGCCGAATTGGCGTATTCCATTGCATCCCATGTTGACTACCCTGATGCAGACGAAGCCTATCTGGCCGGCCTGATCCATGAGATAGGCCAGTTGCTCCTTCTGGGAGGCATGAGCGATCGTTACGGTATACTCCTTGACAGAAGCACCGACGAAGCCGCACTTCTGAACAATGAAGATTCGTTACTCGGTACGAATCATGCCGCTGTCGGCGCTTGGCTGGTCGATCAGTGGCAGCTTTCGTCCTTCATGGCGGATGCCGTTCTTTTTCATCACAAACCTGCCAACGAGATCGTGCATGCCGATTTCCTGAGCCAGATCGTCTGGTCTGCGGATATTATCGGCAGCAACAAAACAACAGATCTTTTACAAAATGAATCGAACACGAATATTGCTGCTATCAAGTCCATCCTGGGCATCAAATTATCCGACGCAGTGGCCATCCAGCAGGTATGTTTCGAGCGTGTCGACATGTTGGCCGCTGCACTTGACATCCAGGAATCGTTTCAGGCGAAGACTATCCCGTATTTATCAACCCCATTTGAATACTTCAGGCCAAAACTCAACGACAATGACGTGGCGTATTCCCGCATAGAATCACTGGTGCGTGATATGGCCATGATGCAATCCCTGCAGCTGAGTCTGGCCGAACTCTGCAGAGAAAACGAAATTGTCACGGCAGTGCGCGAATCCGCCCGAATCCTGTTCGGACTTGGACGAATCGCTTTTCTTTTCGTGCAGCACGACAAAAAGTCGCTTTCCGGAGCGAATATCGGTGGCCAGTCGGACCTGTTCCAGCATATCGAAATCGGACTCGATCGTGTACAAAGTCTCGCGGCTGCCGTTGCCCTCGGGAAACAACCGTCCTCCACCTTCGATGATGAATGTCCGGCAACCGTCTCACTGGTGGATGTCCGGATAGCACGTGCCCTGAAATGTGAAGGTGTGCTGTACGTTCCGATGAGCGTCCGTGGAAATAACATCGGCGTCATGGCCTATGGAGTGAGCGCGGCCCAATATGCCAGGATGCAGCCTCGTCTTGTCTGGATGGGCAATTTTGCCAATCTGGCCGCGGACAGCATTGAAACCTGGAGGGAATTGCGACGTCGCGAACAGGAACGTGAGACCGCCTTGACAAGCCGCTTCGAGCAACAGGCTCGCAAGGTCGTGCATGAGACGGGAAACCCGCTCGGCATCATAAAAAACTATCTGAAGATCGTCAGCAAAAAGCTGCCCGATGAGCTTGACGTGCAACAGGAGCTGAATATCCTCGGTGAGGAAATTGATCGCGTTACTCAAATTGTGCAGAGCTTGGGGGTACTTGTCGAAACTCCCCCGTCAACCGGCGTATTCGACGTCAATGTGGTGATCGGAGAGATGCTGGCGCTGTATGGTGAATCTTTATTCTCAAGTTGCGGCATAACACTGATAAAGTCGTTGGAGGCAAATCTTTCCCCTGTCAGTGGAGACCGGGACGGCTTTAAACAGATCCTGTTCAATATCTGGAAAAACGGGTCCGAGGCGATGCCGGCAGGTGGCCACTTTATCATCTCGACGCGCGGGAATATCATACATGACACACGGCACTATATCGAAATCCATCTAAGCGACTCCGGTCCCGGCATTCCTCAAGATGTTATGGAGCGTCTGTTTCAGCCTCTGCCCACAAACAGACGCCCAGGGCATTCCGGTGTCGGATTGTCTATCGTGGCGTCACTGGTGGAACGCCTTGGTGGTCAAATAAACTGCCAGAGTCAGGCCGGCAAAGGGACAAGTTTCATTATTCTGCTGCCGCAACCCAAAGAGCGCCTAAAAGAGTGAATTTTTTAGCCAGAACAAAATCAGACCCTTCCAATGATGGGGTTGGCCCACTACAGCGTATACTCATTGTCGACGATGAACCACGAATGCGCTCCAGCCTGCGCCAACTCCTGGCCGGCGAAGGCAGGGATATCCTGGAGTGCGGAACCGGTGAAGATGCCATCACCGCGCTCAAGTCCCAGGACACGGCCCTTGTGCTTCTGGACATCCATCTGCCGGGTATCTCCGGTTTGGACCTTATGGAGTGGATCGCCAGTTTCACGGCATCGACACGCGTCATCATGGTCAGTGCGGACGCAAACATCGATTCCGCCATACGCGCCATGCGCGGCGGAGCCGTGGAATTCGTGCGCAAGCCTTATGATCTGGAAGAAATGCAGCTCAAGGTGGAGAATGCCCTGCATCGCAGCCGTCTGGAGCGAATCAACGCCTTGATGTCGGCACGTCTCGAATGCTCCGAGCGGATGCACCGGTTCCTGGTGGAAAACTCTCCGGACCTCATCTACACACTCGATGCCAACGGTTGTTTCATGTTTATCAATGGCAGGGTCGAGTCGCTGCTTGGCTATTCACGAGATGAACTGATTGGGTGCAAGTACACACGTATCGTTTACGAGGAAGATATCAGTATCGCCCACTGGGCCTTCACCGAGCGACGCCGCGACAATCGCGCCATGACAAACGTTGAAATCCGCTTGAAGGATAAAAACAGTCTCCACCACTTCAAGCCCCGCCTCATCGTAGCAACGGTAAGCGCCATGGGCGTTTATGACGAAGACAGCGGGAGCAATGAGCCGCTGGCGAAACGATTTTTGGGCACCTACGGCGTTGCGCGAGATATCTCCGAACGCAAAAAAGCCGAAGAGACCATCAGTTTTCAGGCTTTGCACGACCATCTCACCCACCTGCCGAACCGGAGTCTGTTCAAGGACCGGCTCGAACATTCGCTTAGTCAGGCGAAACGTAATGGCGGGCTGGTAGGCGTTCTGTTTATTGATCTCGACCGTTTCAAGCTCGTGAATGATACCTATGGACATGCCGAGGGAGACGATCTTCTAAAGAACGTGGCTCAGCGCCTGCGCAACTGCGTCAGGGCCGGGGACACCCTTGCCCATCAGAGTGGGGACGAATTTACGGTGTTGTTGCCGGATCTCTATGGACCGGAGGATGCGAGCATCATTGCCGGGAAGATCCTGGATATACTGCAGGCGCCATTCCAGGTTCAAGGGCAGGAATTCCGGATAACGGCCAGCATCGGTATTGCTTTGTATCCCCAGGACGGAAATAGCGCCGATGTCTTGTTGAAGAATGCCGATATCGCCATGTATGAGGTAAAGTCCAGCGGCAAAAACAGCTATCTGTGTTTTACCGACAAGATGAATGTTTGCCATCATGAGCGTATTAGTCTTGAAAACGAGTTGCGGCAGGCCATCAAGTGCTCGGAATTTGAGTTATACTATCAGCCGCAGATCAGTATTCGCGGAGACAGTATTGTCGGGCTGGAGGCCTTGGTCCGATGGCAACATCCGACACATGGGTTATTGGGTCCGTCCAGCTTTATTGACATGGCAGAGGCATCGGGATTGGTTTGCAGCATCACCGATTGGGTATTGGCCGAGGCTTGCGGCCAAATGGCCCTATGGCGGGAAAGGGGGTTAGGTAATCTGCGCATGTCGGTCAATGTTTCACCGATGGAATTCGAACGCGGTGATTTTGTCGAAAGAATCAAAAGCAACCTTGCCAGATTTCACTTACCTGCCCATTGCCTGGATCTGGAAATCACCGAGAACCTGCTGTTGAACGATGATTCAAGTATCATCGATAAAATGCGGCAACTACACAACCTGGGGGTGCGGATATCAATCGATGATTTCGGCACCCGCTATTCGTCACTCAACTACCTGCGCAAGTTCCCTATCAGCAGCATCAAGATCGACCAATCATTTGTTCGCGAACTGGTAGAGGGTGTTCGCGTCTCCCCGATTCTCCACGCAATTTTGGGTATAGCGCGAGGATTCGAACTGCATCTCGTGGCAGAGGGTGTTGAAACACCGTTTCAAATGAAAACCTTGAGCGAATTAGGTTGTGATGAGATGCAGGGGTATCTCTTCAGCAAACCCATACCAGGTGTCGCGGTCGAAGAGATGCTGATGAATTCACTCTCAAAGCTTAAACCTCAACGCCATGTCGGGGGCGCTGAAATTTCAAGCATATCATATTAAACCCAGATGTTCCATTAGGCGGGGCAACGCGAAGCTCCTGCACGAGCCCTGTCGGACATATTCCGGGGCAGGCCGGAAAGAATGCTGCATCCCCGACGCCTTCCTTACCCCCGCCCTTCCCCCCGTCCCAACCCTGGCCTGCAATTAGTTTCCATCCGGAGTTTCCGGATGAGAAACAGGATACTTTTTCTGAAACGTTTTCGCGACTTCTTTCAAGTGACCGTTAAGATACGTCATGGGTCTGCCGGCAATTTCGACAGGCACCCCATCATAAAATACCTCTGTTATGCTACATGATTATCAAAGCAATTGAAGCCTGATTTATCTGTAAATATGATGTCAGATGTGTTAATAATTCCAAGTAAATGATTAAAAGCCACACATTCTGTGTGTAAAAACAAAAGATATCATTATGAATCAAGCACATAATTCATTGTTGCGATCCTTGTTTGAAAGCAGCCCCGACGCTTGTCTTCTGATCGAGAACAATCGCTTTATCAAGTGCAATCAGGCAGCGGTTGCCATGCTGTCTGCCGATTCCAAAGACCAGGTATATAACAGCCATCCTTCCGAAATATCCCCTCCCGTTCAACCGGATGGACGTAATTCCCATGAAAAAGCCGAAGAACTGTTGACGCAATTAAACACCGCCGGCTCGCTCCGTTTCGAATGGATGCATAAACGACGTAATGGGGAGCCCTTCCATGTCGATGTTTCCCTCACGCTTCTCAGAGACGGCGATCGGAATCTCATCTACACGGTGTGGCACGACATAGCAGGTCTCA
>JARLHN010000040.1 GCA_031292255.1 Oryzomonas sp.
CACTGTTCTACAGATTCTTGAGGTCAACTTGTTCGAGAAAAAGCCCATTTCATCGCTGGTTGCAGAGGCACTGAAGCGAAATCTCGATACCCATGATTGCAACCAACTAAACTTATTCAACTATTAACCGGACAGTAGTGAAAATGAATAAGAAGTGATGCGTGTCTGCGTACGTACAGAGAGAACTCAAAAACCGCTCAGGAATGGGCGGTTTTTTAAATTGCGCTATTACGGGGCATCCCTGCCGTCCGCCTGATGTTTTTCTCCCGAAAAACATCTTGATACATTCTTGACGTGATTCCCCTCCATTTTGACACCTGCTTTATGTCTCATCTGTTACCTTAGATCATGGAAAACGGTTTATACCGAACCGCAGTTCGCCCCTACGATTCAGATGTTTAACCACCGAAACAATAACCGCAGAGGGCCGTTATGAAAATTTATCGGTTCAACCTCGAAAATGTCAAACGGAGAGTAAAAAAATGAGCATGTATGAATGGGTGGAAACAATCCTCTTTTTTGTCGTCTTGCTGGCCCTGGTAAAGCCGTTGGGGACCTTCATGGCAAAGGTCTACCAAGGCGAGGCTACCTTCCTGTCGCCCGTCTTTGTCCCCTGTGAAAATCTCCTCTACCGGATCAGCGGGGTGAACAAGGACGAGGAGATGGACTGGAAGCGCTATGCCTGGGCAATGGTCCTGTTCAACCTGGTCCTCTTCGCGGCGCTCTTCGTCATGCTGATGATGCAGCATCTGCTGCCTCTCAACCCGCAGAAATTCCCGGCCTTTACCTGGCAACTGGCGCTCAATACCGCCGTCAGTTTTGTCACCAATACCAACTGGCAGGCCTACAGCGGAGAAACGGCCGCCAGCTATTTCACCCAGATGGTGGGGCTGGCAGTGCATAATTTCGTTTCCGCTGCCACCGGCATGGCCATCGTCATCGCTCTCATACGCGGTTTCGTGCGGCGTAAGACTTCAAGCCTGGGCAATTTCTGGGTCGATATGACCCGCGGCACCCTCTATATCCTTCTCCCCCTGTCGCTGATCGGGGCAATTCTGCTGGTTTCCCAAGGGGTAATTCAGAACTTCAATGCCTATAAGACCGTGCCGCTCGTGCAGTCGGAAACCTACGACAAGCCCAAGTTGGACGACAAGGGGAACCCGCTCAAGGACGCCAAGGGCAACCCGGTCACCGAGAGCGCAACGGCGAAGGAGGTCACCATACCCATGGGGCCGGTGGCGTCCCAGGAGGTCATCAAGGAACTGGGGACCAACGGCGGCGGCTTCTTCAACGCCAACTCGGCCCATCCCTTTGAAAACCCGACCCCTCTTTCCCATTACCTGGAGATTCTCCTGATCCTTCTGATCCCCGGCGCTCTCACCTACACCTTCGGCATCATGGTGGGCAACACCCGCCAGGGGTGGGCGCTCCTGGGAGTCATGCTCCTGCTGTTGATCGCTTCCTTTGCCGTACTGCAAGGAGTCGAGGCGGACGGTAATCCGCTCCTGGCCAAGCTTGGCGTGCAAGGGGCCAACATGGAGGGCAAGGAGATTCGTTACAGCCTGGCCGGCACCAACCTCTTCGAGGTCGCCACCACCGGCACCTCCTGCGGCGCCGTGGCTGCCATGCACGACTCCCTTACCCCTATCGGCGGCATGATGCCGCTCTCCCTGATCCTGTTGGGAGAGATCGTCTTCGGCGGCGTCGGTTCCGGTCTCTATACCATGCTGGCCTTCGCCGTGATCGCGGTCTTCGTGTCCGGCCTCATGATCGGCCGGACCCCGGAATACCTGGGCAAGAAGATCGAGGTGCGGGAGATGTGGATGTCGATCATCACCATCCTGACGGCCGGGATCGTGGTCCTGATTCTGTCGGGGGTCGCGATGATCAATACGCAGGCAACGGCATCCATGGCCAACCCCGGCGCCCACGGTCTCTCCGAGGTGCTCTACGCCATTGCCTCGATGGCCAACAACAACGGCAGCGCCTTTGCCGGCCTGAACGCCAATGTCGACTTCTACAATGTCTACGGCTCGCTGGCCATGATCCTCGGTCGTTACATCCCGGCCGTGGCCGTATTGGCCATGGCAGGGTCCTTGGCCGGGAAGAAGTATGTCCCTCCCAGCCTGGGCACCCTGCCGACCGACAAGGTGCCGTTTGCCCTCTGGCTGACCTTGGTGATCCTGATCATCGGCGCCTTGACGTTCTTTCCGGCCCTGGCCTTGGGGCCGATTGTCGAGCACCTGCAAATGATCCAATGACTATTAGAGAGCGAATACAGGAGATAAGGTAATGTCAAAGCATATTGAACCGCAAAAATCCATCTTCAATCCGGAACTCATGAAGGGGGCCCTGATTGCCTCGCTTGTGAAGCTCGATCCCCGTGAACTATGGCGCAACCCGGTCATGCTGTGTGTGGAGATCGCCAGCGTCATCACCCTGGTGACCTTCGCCATGTCGCTGACCGGTGCCAACAAGGAGCCGGCCTGGTTCACCGGGACCGTTTCCGTCTGGCTCTGGCTGACGGTCATCTTCGCCACCTTTGCCGAGGCCCTGGCCGAGGGACGAGGCAAGGCCCGCGCCGCCAGCCTGCGGAAGTCGCGCACCGATGTGACCGCAAAATTGCTCTCCAAGCCCGACTTCAAGAGCGCCTTCACCACGGTCGGTGCCAGCCAGCTCCACAAGGGGGACCTGATCCTGGTGGAGGCGAACGAGATGATCGCCGGCGACGGCGACGTGGTGGTGGGCGCTGCCCTGGTGAACGAGTCGGCCGTGACCGGCGAGTCGGCCCCGGTGATCCGCGAATCGGGCGGTGACCGCAGCGCCGTCACCGGCGGCACCACGGTCATTTCAAGCAGTATTATTGTCCAGATCACCGCCAACCCGGGCGAGACCTTCCTGGACCGGATGATCGGCCTGATCGAGGGGGCCAAGCGGCGCAAGACCCCTAACGAGATCGCCCTGGAGGTCTTGCTGATCGCCCTGACTGTGGTCTTCCTGCTGGTCTGCGCCAACATCAGCCCGCTCTCCATCTACAGCGTCAAGGCCGCCGGACAGGGCACCCCGGTTTCCCTGACCATCCTGGTGGCGCTGTTCGTCTGCCTGGCGCCCACCACCATCGCAGCCCTGTTGCCGGCCATCGGCATCGCCGGCATGGACCGGCTGTTCCAGAAGAACGTCATCGCCCTGTCGGGCCGCGCCATCGAGGCGGCCGGCGACGTGAACGTGCTGCTTTTGGACAAGACCGGCACCATCACCCACGGCAACCGGCAGGCGGTGGCCTTTGTCCCTGTGGGCGGACATACCGAGCAGGAGGTGGCCGAGGCGGCCCTGATGTCGTCTTTGGCCGACGAGACCCCGGAAGGGCGCAGCGTGGTGGAATTGGCGAAACAGAAGTACGGCCTCACCAGGGACGCGCTCCCGGCCGGAGCCGAGACTATCGCGTTCAGCGCCGAGACGCGGCTTTCCGGGATCAATACCGATGGAAAACAATACCGCAAGGGCGCTTCCGATTCGTCCATCGCCTTTGTCAAGAAGTTGGGAGGGAAGCAGCTTCCCAGCGATCTGGAAGAAGTGGTCGACAGGATCGCCAGGGGCGGGGCCACCCCGCTGGTGGTCAGCCGCGACAGCGAGATATTCGGCGTCATCAACTTGAAGGATATCGTCAAGAGCGGCATCCAGGAGCGTTTCCTTCAACTTCGCAGCATGGGGATCAAGACCATCATGATCACCGGCGATAACCCGCTGACCGCCGCCGCGATTGCAGCGGAGGCCCAGGTGGACGACTTCCTGGCCCAGGCCAAGCCCGAGGAGAAGCTGCGCCTGATCAAGGAGCACCAGGATCAGGGGTTCATGGTGGCCATGACCGGCGACGGCACCAACGACGCCCCGGCCCTGGCCCAGGCCGATGTGGCCGTGGCCATGAACACCGGCACCCAGCCGGCCCGGGAGGCGGCAAACATCATCGACCTGGACAGCAATCCCACCAAGCTTTTGGATATCGTCGAGGTGGGCAAGCAGATCCTGATGACCAGGGGGAACCTGACCACCTTCAGCATCTCCAACGACGTGGCCAAGTACTTTGCCATCATCCCGGCCATGATGCTCTCCATCTATCCCCAACTGGGGGTCCTGAACGTGATGCACCTGGCCAGCCCTTACAGCGCCATCCTGTCGGCGGTCATCTTCAACGCCATCATCATCCCGCTCCTGGTGCCGCTGGCCCTGAAAGGGACCAAGTTCCGCCCCATGCCGGCCGAGAAACTCCTGATCCACAACCTGTTGATCTACGGGGTAGGGGGGATCATCGCGCCGTTTATCGGGATCAAGGCCATTGATATCGTTGTGGGGATGATTGTGTAGAAGCGATTTGCAATTGGAATCAGCAATGTCCGGTAGGAACTGTCATAGACTGAAACATGTCCTAAAGTCCCCCCTCCCCTTGCGGGAGGGGGAGCTAACTGCAAATACCAAACCGGACATTACTGAATTGGAACAACCAAAAAGGAGAAAGACCCATGAAAGAGATACGTCCAGCCATTCTTATGCTGATACTGTTTACCGTCATCTGCGGCGGCATCTATCCGGCAGTGGTCACCGGTATTGCCCAGGCCGTTTTCCCGAAGCAGGCCAACGGCAGCTTCATAACCGGCAAAAGCGGCAAGGAACTTGGTTCGACCTTGATCGGCCAGCCCTTTTCCGACCCAAAATACTTCTGGCCGCGTCCCTCTGCCGCCACTGATTTCGGCTACAATCCCATGGGCTCGGGCGGTTCCAACTCCGGCCCCACCAACCCCGACTTTATCAAAACCGTCAAGGACAGGGTAAAGACGCTGCGCGACACGGGCGTTACCGGCGCCATTCCGGCCGACCTGGTGCTGGCGTCGGCCAGCGGTCTCGATCCCCAAATCTCGCCCGAGTCGGCCATGCTTCAGGTGGCGCGGGTGGCGAAGGCGCGCGGCGTATCGGAAGACATGCTCGTGAAGGCCGTTGCACAGGCCACCGAAGGGCGCCAGATAGGCTTTCTGGGAGAGCCGCGGGTGAATGTGCTTTCCCTGAACCTGAGCCTGGACGGCCTGAAATAGGTCGTTCCAAAGACCCTAAAGGTTTTTAAAACCTTTAGGGTCTGAAAACTCGGAATTATTTCTTAATTGCAGGAGAGTAGATGACCACAAACGATGACGAACGCCCCTCTCCCGAGGCGATGCTCAAGCTGGCCAAAGCCGAGGAGGCCGCGGCCGAAAAGTGCCGGGGCAAGCTCAAGGTCTTCCTCGGTTATGCGGCAGGCGTGGGCAAGACCTACGCCATGCTGGAGGCGGGGCGCCAGCGCAAGCGGGACGGGCGGGACGTCGCGGTCGGGTATGTGGAGTCCCACGGCAGGTCGGAAACCGATGCCCTGCTGGAAGGGCTGGAGATCATCCCCCGTAAGGAGATCGACTACCAGGGGGTGACGCTGCCGGAGATGGACCTGGACGCGGTTCTGACCCGCAAGCCGCAGATCGTCCTGGTGGACGAACTGGCCCACAGCAATGCCCCCGGTTCTCGCCACGAGAAACGTTGGCATGATGTGGAGGAACTGCTGGACGCCGGCATCGATGTCTATACCACGGTCAACATCCAGCACTTCGAGAGCCTGAACGACGTTGTGGCCCGGATCACCGGCGTTGTGGTGCGCGAAACCCTTCCCGACCGCCTGCTGGACATGGCCTTCGAGATCAGGCTGGTGGACATTCCGCCCGAGGATTTGCTCCAGCGCCTGAACGAGGGGAAGATCTACATCCCCGATCAGGCGGCCAAGGCCATGGAGAAATTCTTCAAGCCGGGCAACCTGATGGCCCTCCGGGAGATGTCGCTGCGCCGCACCGCCGCCCGTGTGGATGACCAGATGCGGGCCTACATGGAGACCAAGACCATTGCCGGTCCCTGGCCGGCCGCCGAGAGGGTGATGGTCTGCGTCAGCGGCAGCCCCTACAGCGAAATGCTGATCCGGTCCACCTGCCGCTTGGCGGAAGATCTGAAGGCACAATGGTTCACGGTGTATATCGAAACGCCGAACAGCAGCAGGCACGTGCGGGACAACCGGGAGCGCGTCTGGCGCGACCTGCGCCTGGCCGAGAGCCTCGGGGCCCAGGTGGCCTCCATCACGGCCGCCTCGGTTCCCGATGCAACCATCGACTATGCCGTAAAGCACAACGTTACCAAGATCGTAGTGGGCAAGCCCACAAGGGTCCGCTGGCAAAAGCTTTTGCGCCTGCACATCGTGGATCAGATCATCCACCGCTGCGGTACGATCGATGTGGTCGTGATCAGCTACGGCCGGGAAGAGACGCCCAAGCGCGCGAAGGAGGCGAAAAGCCGCCAGCCCTTCGAATTCAAAGGGCATGCCGCCGGCCTGATGCTCGTTGCCGCGGCAACCGCGCTAAGCGCGCTTCTCACCCCGATCCTCGATCCGACCAACATCGTCATGATCTACCTGCTGGCCGTGGTGCTGGCCGCCGTGCGCCTTGGCCGCAAACCGGCCATCCTGACCTCCTTCGTGGGCGTGCTGGCCTTTGATTTCTTCTTCGTGCCGCCCCGGTTCAGCTTTGCCGTGAGCGATACCCAATACATCATTACCTTTATCGCCCTGTTCTCCGTGAGTGTGGTCATCAGCACCCTGGTGACGAGGGCCAGGGAACGTGCCGAGGTCATGCGGATACGCGAACTGCAGACCGCCACCCTCTACTATCTCAGTCGCGACCTGGCTGCGGCGGTTGATATCGGCAACCTCATGAAGGCCGTTGTCAGGAACGTGGAGGAAGCCCTGAAAGCCAGGGTCGGACTGTTCCTGCCCGAAGGGGAACGGCTTGACGTCGTGGCGGCCAGCGAAGGACTGTCGCTGGACATGAAGGAGCAGGCCGTGGCCGACTGGGCCTTCCGCAACCGCCACCCGGCCGGGCGCGGAACCGACACCCTCGTATCGGCCGAATTGATCTGCATCCCCCTCCAGACTCCGGCCAGCGTGCTGGGGGTCATGGGGGTGCGCATGGAGAACGATCAGGACTACCGTTCCCCCGAGAGCCGCCGCCTGCTGGATGCCTTTGCCACCCAGGCGGCCATGGCCATGGAACGGGTGCAGCTATCGCGCCAGGCGGAACAGGCCCAGATCCTCCAGGCCAGGGAAAATCTGGAGCGCGCCCTGCTCAACTCCATCTCCCACGACCTGCGCAGCCCGCTGGCCTCGGTTACCGGGGTGCTCTCCAGTCTCCTGGAGGAAGGGACCCATCTGGACGAACGCGCCCGCCGCGAGCTGCTGGTTACCGCCTTCGGCGAGGCCGAGCGCCTGAACCGCTTTGTCGGCAACCTGCTGGACATGACACGCATCGAGGCCGGCGCGGTCAGGTTGAACCTGGAATCATGCGATGTGCAGGACCTGGTGGGATGCGCCCTGGCGGCCCTGGAGCCGCGTATCGGCAGCAGGGATATTTCATTCAGGATGCTTCCCATCATGCCGATGGTCCCGATGGACCTGGTGCTGATGACCCAGGTGCTGGTGAACCTCATCGACAATGCCTTGAAGTACTCTCCGGCCGCCAGCCCGATCGAGATAGCCGCCAGAACGGATGCGCCGTGGCTGGTGCTGGATGTGTCGGACCGCGGCCCCGGTGTCCCGGAGCAGGACCAGGCACGGGTCTTCGACAAATTCTACCGCATCCCGATTCCCGAGGGGGCCGGCGGGACCGGTCTGGGACTCTCCATCTGCAAGGGGATCGTGGAGGCTCACGACGGCAGGATCAGGGCCGAGAACCGTGCCGGGGGAGGCCTGAAAATAGAGATACGGCTACCATTGGCAAAGCCGGAGAGGTGAGCTCATGCCTGCCAGCGATATGAACCCGGAATGTACCGTGGTGAACCGGCCCCGTATTCTGATTGTCGATGACGAACTGGCGATCAGGCGATTCCTTCATACGACCCTGCCGAGCGAGGAGTTCGTCCTGAACGAGGCCGAAAACGGGCATGCCGGCCTTGCCGCCGCAGCCACGGTCCGGCCGGACGTCATTCTGCTCGACCTGGGCCTGCCGGACTTGGACGGCATCGAGATCATAAAGCGGATACGGGAATGGTCCCAGGTGCCGATCATCGTGCTCTCGGTGCGAGACCGGGAGGCCGACAAGGTGGCTGCCCTGGATGCGGGGGCCGACGATTATCTCACCAAGCCGTTCGGCGTCAGCGAGCTTCTGGCCCGCATCCGGGCTTCTTTGCGACGTTCGTTGCAGCGGACACCCGAACCGGTATTTTCCAGCAATGGCCTGGTGATGGACCTTCACCGTCGCCGGGTAACGGTCAACAACGAAGAGGTCCAGCTTACCCCCACCGAATACGACATCCTGCGACTTCTGGTGGTCAATGCCGGCAAGGTGCTGACCCACGGCCAGATCCTCCAGCAGATCTGGGGCATCTCCTACCAGGAGCAGCCCCACGTGCTGCGGGTGAACGTCAGCAACCTGCGCCGCAAGATCGAGCCGGAACCCTCCCGGCCCCGGTACATCATTACCGAACCGGGCGTGGGTTACAGGATCAAGATAGATGAGTGAGGCGACCTGGGAACTCCAGCCGGGGCAGACCCTCGACGGCAGGTTCGTCATCACCGGGGTCATCTGCAAAACCGGCACGGCGACCGTCTTCAAGGCGACCGACCTGCTCACCACGTGCGATGTGGCGCTCAAGGCGCCATTCTTCAAATCCGAGCTCAGCCCCACGTTTTTTTCACGTTACGCCAGGGAAAGCAGGATAGGGGAGCAGCTCGATCACCCCTATCTGTTGAAATTCATCCCGGTCGAGCACCGCACCCGGCCCTACCTTGTGACGGAGTATCTGTATGGACACACACTCGCGCACCTGATGAAAAGCGTCGGACCCATGCCGGAAAAGGCAGCACTCAGGCTCGTCAGCAGTATCTGCGAAGGCTTGTCCCACATGCACGGACAGGGTGTCATTCATCGCGACCTCAAGCCGCACAACATCATGATCTGCCACGACGGAACCATACGGATCATGGACTTCGGCATCTCCGTCACCATGGGAAGACGTTTCTCCTTCCCCGGTTACGCGCCGGCAATGGGGACCCCCAAATATATTGCCCCCGAACAGGTCAAGGGAAAGCGCGGCGATGGACGTACCGACATCTACAGCCTGGGGGCGATACTGTACGAGATGGTTACCGGGACGATCCCCTTTTTTACGGGTTCGGACGGGGATGTGTTCGTGGCCATGAATGCCCGGCTGACCGGCGATCCGGCGGCTCCGCGCACATTGAACGGCAAACTGTCGGAACAGGTCGAGGAGATCATCCTCCACGCCATGGAACGGGACCCCGGGAAGAGGTATCCGACTGCATTGGCAATGAAGGAGGATCTGGACCATCCGGGCGAGGTGCGGCTTACCGGGCGCTGCTGCCGGTTGCGGAAGCCGGCACCGTGGAAGCGGCACATGAAGAATGCGCTTTTGATCGGGCTTGTGATTGCGATGTTTGTGCTCGGTCTTGTCGAGCTGATCCTGCTTATTGTCAGGCGCGGGCCTTAGGTGGCATTTATCGTAATAAACTTCACAACCCATGATATTGGGGCGCTGCTTGCCGCGCCCCAATAAAACCAGTTCCTGTAACATTTTTGTAACCTGTCATTTCATATAATTTTTACCTCGACGTATGATAAATCATGTAATATATCCAAACTAAATTTGATAACGTCATCCTCACCGTAAGGTAGGTGAATTCGTAGGACGACGGGCCTTGGGGATGAAACTGCCGAGCCGCCAAATTGGTACTTCGCAAGATGTCGTTTGGCGGCTTTTATTTTGGGCCAGGAGCCTGTCTGACTTTGGTGTCGTAGCAAGAAAACGGGAATCCGGGCCGATTTACCGTTTTCGCAGTAGATTCTTCCTAAGTCCGACAGATCCTATAACCCGCACCACTTGTGAGCACTGCCTCCTGAACCAGGAAGGCAAAAAGATATTGGAGAGATTAATGAGATTTTTTACGGTGCTGTTTGTTTTCTGTGCTGGGCTGGAATGCCTGATTTTCAACCCGACATTTGCGCGTGCCGGCGAGCCGATGCAATCGGCAACCGACAATGGGAACCTCCTGGGTTATCTGGTTCCAAATGCTCTACCCGATAGTCTTGCGCTGCTTCCCCCGCCTCCCAAAACAGGGTCGCAGGCTTTTGCGCTCGATGAAGAGGTCAGTCGGGAAAGTCTCTCTCTGCAAGGTTCGCCTCGCTGGGTGCTAGCTGCCAAAGACGCCGACCTGAGCTTTCCCCATGTAGCCGACTCATTCAGCTGCGCTCTGGGTGCTCCGATCACGAAGCAGGAAACACCGCATCTCTATCTTTTGCTCGTGCGAACACTTAAAGACGCCAGCGCCGCAACCAAAAGGGCCAAAAACTATTATGCCCGTCCCCGCCCATTCATGGTGAACCAAAAGCCTACCTGCACTCCGGATGCCGAGAAAGACTTGAGGAATAACGGTTCGTATCCTTCAGGCCATACCACGATTGGCTGGGCTTTGGCGTTGGTCCTGAGCGAGATCGCACCCGAACGGGCTGACGCGCTCCTCGCCAGGGGCAGGGCTTTTGGCGAAAGCCGGATTGTCTGTAATGTTCATTGGCAAAGTGATGTGGCTGAGGGCAGGGTCATGGGCGCCGCCACGGTCGCAAGGCTACATGCGGATCCGGGGTTTCGCGCGGATCTTGAGGCTGCCAGAGCCGAACTCGGGGTGGTTAGGGCCAAAGGGCTCAAATCGCAACTGGATTGCTCTGCTGAAGCTGCGGCGTTGGGGAAATGAAGTTAAAGCCGATTGTACTAATACTTGGGATATGGGGGGGCGGGGATATTTGAGCTAATTGCATGACTGCAGGCTTGCCCAAAGATGCTCGCAGGTTTGGTCTCTGAAAGCTGGCCTTGAAAAGAAACTTGGCAACTTGCCAGACCCCGCCGCCCCTCCCTCGATACCACAGTTGATGTTGAATTCATTATAAAACCACCTTCCTTGTGTTATATTCAATTCATGCTCACTCTACCCCGGATACCCAGTCTCCTGATATCGCTTCATCGCCATGCGCATGATGTGAATGATCTGTGAGCAATCCTTGTCGGTATAGCCTTTTGGGCAATCAACAAATTTGTCATACGAGGTTACATGTTGTGATTTCAAAACGGTGCTTAATGAGTGTGCTTAGATCGATTCTTATTGCGGCATTTCTATCATCGGTCATTGTTCCACCAGCCTTTTCCGTGGAAGCTGACGATTCGGCGGTCTTTTTGTCCGGCTTTAATGCTTACCACAAACAAGACTATTCAAAAGCAATCGAGGACTTGAATGAACTCCTGAAAAAATATCCCCAATCACAAATGCGCGATATGGCTATGTTCTGGCTGGCTCGCTCTTATTTCAAGAATGGCAACTATCGCGAGGCAGCCCGGAACATGTCTGAGTTTGCCAGGGAATATCCTGAAAATCCGCTACGTGCCACGGTGGAGCCTGAACTCCTTGCTCTGACGGATCGATACGACAAGGGCGAGCGTTTGCCGGAAGATGAGGTGAAGGGAGGCGAGCAGATTCAGGCCCAGCAAGTAAAGCCGGAGAGCGATCTGATTGCGCAAGAACAGGCCGAAAAGGCACGGATAAACGCCAAAAAGGCTGAAGAGGCGCGTCTGGCGCACGAGGCGGCCGCCAAACAGGCGGAAAAAGATCGTGTCATCGCTATGGCGGTTGAAATGGATCGTAGTGCCTCGGAAAGAGTGAAGAAGGAGAAACTGGCGAAAGAACAGGCTGCCCGTGAGCAACTCAGCCTGCAGCAGGCCGAGAAGGAGCGTGTAGCCAAACTGCAGGCGGACCAGGAACGCTTGGCTAACGAGAAGGGTGACCAGAAGGAACTGACTGCCTATGTGCCACTCAGCCGGCAGCAGACTGAAAAGGAGCGCATTGCGAAACAGCGGGCGGAACAGGTGCGTCTGGCAGCGGAGCAGGCCGAAAAGGAACGCGTTGCCAGGGAGAAGGCGGAGCTGGGACCCTTGGCAGCGGAGCAGGCCGAGAGGGAACGCGTTGCCAGGGAGAAGGCGAAGCAGGGACCCTTGGCAGCGGAGGTTACCCGTGAACAACTCAGCCGAGAGCAGGCTGAAAATGAGCGAGTTGCAAAACTGAGGGTGGAACAGGAACATCTGGATGCCATGAAGGCGGAGCAGGGACGCCAGGTAGCGGAACAGGGAGCCCGTGAGCAGCTCAGCCGACAGCAGGCTGAAAATGAGCGAGTTGCGAAACTGCGGGCGGAACAGGAGCGTCTGGATGTCGAGAAGGCGGAGCTGGAGCGCTTGGCAGCGGAGCAGGCCGAGAAGGAACGTGTTGCCAAGGTGAAGGCGGAGCAGGAGCGTCTGGCGGCTGAGCAGGCTACCCGTGAGCAGCTCAACCGACAGCAGGCTGATAAGGAGCGAGTTGCGAAACTGCAGGCGGAGCAGGAGCGTCTGGATGCCATGAAGGCGGAGCAGGAACGCCTGGCGGCGGAGCAGGCCGAGCAGGAGCGTGTTGCCAAGGTGAAGGCGGAGCAGGATCGCCTGGCGGCAGAGCAGGCTGCCCGTGAGCAGCTCAGCCGACAGCAGGCTGATAAGGATCGTGTTGCCAAACTGCAGGCGGAGCAGGAGCGTCTGGACGTCGAGAAGGCGGAGTTGGAGCGCCAGGCAGCGGAGCAGGCCGAGAAGGAGCGTGTTGCCAAGGTGAAGGCGGAGCAGGAACGCCTGGCAGCGGAACAGAAAAAACGTGCGGCATTCCAGTCCGGCCAGCCTTTGGTGGCTAAGAATGTCGAAGTACCCCGACCCACCTCACCATTGTTGCCTACAGCAATGGTAGTACCACTCTCAGCCCCGTCCCCTGATAAACACGATGTGAAACATATAGCGGCCTTGGAGAATCAGCCCGCGTATGTGTTAGTTGTGGGTGAGTCAACGGTTTTAGCTCAACTGGATCCTGTCGTAACGAAACTCTCTTCCGCCCATTATCAACCGGTTATAACCAGCAGGAGGAGCGATTCTGAAGCGTACCTCCTTGCGGTCGGATGTTATGGCGACAGGGCAGCAGCGCTACGGAAAAGAGATAATCTCGTCAAGCAGGGCGCACAAGCGTCTGTTATTGAAAGCGATGCATTGTACTGTGCTGCCACAAAAACATTTGTGGTGGAGAATGAAGCAAAAGAAGAGCTGGACAGGCTCAAAGCTCATGGCGTTGAGGGGGTAAAAGTAATCAAGGTGGTCACGTCTCAAAAATCCTGGGTTCTCTCAACGGGGCATTTTAGCACCATCAGGGCTGCCGTTGAGGCGTCACTGGCTCTTGGAAAGGTTGGAGTTGTCGCTACAATCGTGAAGAGCAGCGAACTGGGTGAATGAACAACAAAGGGCAGCGTTGGGCTCAGGCCTGCAATAGTGGAATCAGGCGTTAAAATAATCCCCTATAACAAAGCGATAGAACAAAGCGGGGCAGATTTATTTTATGTGCTATTTAGGTGGTTTAATTAAATAAATCTATCCCGCTTTTCCCTCCTCTGCTATATTCACCATCAAATAATAATTCATCCATAAGGACAATATCATGCCAGAAATGAAGCGGACCAAGATCGTGGCAACATGGGGGCCATCGTGCGCAGTGCCTGGGATGGCGGAAAAACTTATTGCCGCTGGGGTCAATTTGTTCCGGCTGAACTTCTCCCATGGCAACCATGATGAGAAGCTTATTGCCCTTCAAGCGATCAGGAAAGCAGCCGAGGCATGCAATATACCTGTCGGTATCATTGCCGACCTGCAAGGGCCAAAGATTCGAACAGGAAAAATGCTGAATGATTCCATGCCCCTGATTGATGGGACTGAAGTGGATATTGCCGTTGGCGAGATTCAGACAGATCCGGGAGTCATTCCAACGGTGTACGAGAAACTTGTTGACGACGTTCGACCCGGTTCGAGAATCCTTCTGGACGACGGTCATATGGAATTGCGCGTCATAGCGGCATCAGCAGGAAAAGTACGCTGCTTGGTAGTCAAGGGCGGCAATCTCAAAAACAACAAGGGAATCAATCTTCCCCAGGTAAGCGTCTCTGCTCCCTCTCTAACCGACAAAGACCTCGAAGATCTCCGTTTCTGCACCGGTATCGGCATTGACTGGGTGGCACTTTCCTTTGTCCGCTCTCCGAGCGATATATTGAACATCAAAATAGAACTTGCGAGATTAAACAGTGAATTGCCGGTCATAGCAAAAATCGAAAAACCCGAGGCGGTGGAAAACCTTGACGCGATCATTGCGGTTGCGGACGCCCTCATGGTGGCCCGAGGCGATCTTGGGGTGGAGATGGAGCCGGAACAACTCCCGCTCATTCAAAAGCGCATGATCAGCGCCTGCAATAGGGCAGGCAAGCCGGTCATTACGGCAACCCAGATGCTGGAATCCATGACCGATAACAACCGCCCGACACGCGCCGAAGCCTCGGATGTAGCTAACGCCATCCTGGATGGAACAGATGCCGTCATGCTGTCCGGCGAAACAGCGGTGGGAAATTATCCTCTGGAAACGGTTACCACCATGGCCAAGATAGCCCTGACCATTGAACAGTCCACACCGCGACACTCCCATCACATTAACCGTGAAGGCCGGGAGGTTGACATCGCCATTGCCCGCGCCGCTTCCGAGGCGAGCGAGTCGCTAAACGCCAAGGCAATTGTCCCTCTGACCGCCAGTGGCCAAATGGCGGCACTCATAGCCGGATGCCGGCCGACCGCCCCGATCATAGCCATTACGCCCGATGATGGCGTACGGAGGAAATTGGCTCTTCATTGGGGGATCGACTCGTTGATGATGCCGATGAAGAACAATACGGACGAGGTAGTGGCTGAAGCCGGAAAACTTCTTCTCGACTATGGATTCAGCCAAGGGGACATGGTGGTTATGACTATGGGGGCACCGATTGCCGCCCGAAGCACGACGAACCAGATACGGATCTTTAAAATCGGGGAGAATCCGTCTCACCCTGCTTCATAACGGTCTCTTTTAAATCGGATTTTGGAAAATTCTGCCGGGTCTGCCAAGATGCTAAGTTTTGGGTCTATAACCAAAAGAAAGGTTGGGGCCAATTGCCCCTTTGGCAAGGGGGACGACAAACAGCACCTTTGTTTCGGTTATGGTTCCGTTATTTTTTGTGAGATCTGTTGTGCGATGCCCCAAATGTTTGTCCTGTGTACATCATCCCGCTCAATCTTCCCCATGCAAAACAGATAAAATCGACCTCGCGGTTTCCAGCTCAATCTCCCTGCGAACACCATCCACGGCAGATCCAAGGTGCGGAGTAAAGACGGTCTTGCCGTGATCAGCCAACAGATCCGGGTGAATCCCTAGAGGCCGGTCGGCACGCGCCCAATCCTCGAATTCAAAGACATCGGCCGCATATCCGGCCAGACGGTTTGATCCGAGAGCTTCTGCAACGGCCGCTTCGTCCACCACCGAACCTCGGCCGACGTTGACCAGGTATGCGCCCGTCTTCATCCCCCCCAGGGTCTCGCTGTTGATGATGTGCCTGGTTTGCGGGGTCAGTGGCGCCGCTACAAGGACAAAATCGCTCTCGCTCAGGAGTTCCCCGAGATGGCACAGGGCGAGGCCGAGCCCGGTTTCGACCTCCGGCTTCAGCCGAAGGGGATCCGAGTACACAAGCCGGCAGCCGAAGCCTTGCAGCCGTTTGGCGACGGCACGGCCGATGGCCCCCATGCCGATGATGCCGACCGTGCTGCCCGAAAGACCCTTGCCGTAGAGGACCGGCCGCCACCCGTGAAATTCACCGCTCCGAACCATGCGGTCGCCGGGCGGCAGGTTGCGGCCCATAGCCAGGAGCAGTGCAACCGCAAGCTCCGCCGTAGGCTCGGTCAGGAGATCCCGGACGATGCTGAACCGGACGTCGTGGCGTTCGCAGGCTGCCACGTCGAAATTGTCATACCCCTTGAGCGCCGCGCCAATGACCTTCAGGCGCGGACAAAGCGACAGGAATTCCTCGTCCACGCGGTCCGGCATGAACACCATCACAGCGTCGGCATCGCTACAGCGCCGCAAAACCTCGTCGCGGGGGAGGGTAGAGCGGCCGATATTGGGCACGACGCAGCACGACTGTTCCAGCAGCCGGATAACCTCGTCATGCACCCAGTGAGTGATGACAACTTTTGGGAGTCTGAGTTCAGGGTTCAAAGTTCACCATTCACACGCTTTTTGGGAAACCGTCAGCTCGGCTATCTGAGCGGCGTGCCCCAGCTCCTTCAGCACGTCCGCCAGGTTCCCGGCGGCTTCCCTGGTGTGTTCGAAGTATCTGCTGCGCAGTTCGCAGATCAGAAGCCCGTTGTAAGAGCCGATGAACTCGGCGAAGATGCGGGAAAAGGGGATGTCTCCCCACCCGACCGGCATGTGGGAATCTCCCTTGCCGAAGGGTATCTGGTGCGTCTGGGTCTTCTCGGTATGATAGACCGGATTGCCGAAGTTGTCATGCACATGGCAATGGGCGATCAGGGGGGCAATGGCGCGCACCTCGTCAACCGGGTCAAGGCCGTAGAAGCGGGAGGACATCCGGAGATGGCCGAAATCCAGGTTGATCCTGACGTTCTTCCTGTCGATGCGCTCGACCTGGGCCTTCAGCTCACTGGGACGTTCGGCGTAACAGTAGGGGGAATGGTGCAGGTAGGGGCGGGCGTTCTCCATGGCGATGACGATACCGGGGAATGCTCCGGCCGCCTCTTGCAGGATACGGGCCTCCTCGTCCAGCAGTCGCTCCTGTTCGTCCGGTTCCAGGGAAAGCGTGCCTCTCACCCCGAACTCCTCCTCCACCAGGTAGCGCCCCGGATGATAGACCATCACCTCCGCCCCGATCTCGGCCGAGAACTCCAGTGATGCCATGAGTACGTCGCGGTGCAGCGCGCTGTTTACCCGATCCATGAGGTTAAGTGGATTGGGGGCATGGACGCTGTAGCTGAACGGGAAATCCGCCAGCATGGCCTTGACCTCCGAGGTCCTCTTCCTGTCCAGCCGGCCGTTTTTGACGGCATCCAGGCCATGGACCGAGATCTCGGCCGCGGTCAGGCCGAAATCGAGAAAAGCCGACAGGTCGCGTCGCAATGCCCTGAGGCTGCCGTCCACCCGCACCTCGTTGATGTTGCTGCCGATGCTCAGCATGTGGCATACACCTCCCTGCCGGATATAAATGTCTTCAGGATTCTGGGGTGCTCGTCGGTGTGGTCCACGATCAGCATGTCCGCCTCCTTGCCCACGTCGAGCGAGCCGACCCGGTCCGCGATGCCGACGGCTGCCGCGGGATTGAGGCTGACCATGTTGATCGCCTCGTGAAGCTTGCGGATGCCGAGCCGTTCCAGTGTCAACACCGCGTGGAGCATGGTCATGGGGGAGTAGTCGGAGCAGAGGATATCGCCATACCCACGGCTTATGGCCTCCCGCGCGCTCAGGTTGCGGGCCTGGGACGCGCCCCTGACGATGTTCGGCGTGCCGAGGCAGACGCTGATGCCCTGCTCGTGGGCCGCCTGGATTGCCTCGAAGTTGACCGGGAACTCGGTTATGGATATCCCCAGTTCCTTGAGCCAGGCGATCTTTTCCGGCGAGTCGTCGTCATGGGAGGCGATCGCGACCCCGTTCTGTTTGCAGAGCGAGATCAGGTCGAAAATCTTCTGTTGGGCATCCCCCTGCTTGGCCTTTAGTTTACGGTTGATGATAGTGTCCATCTCCTCGTCCGTCTTTCCGTACACCGGGCCGTAGTAGCGCTTGTACGCCAGGATGTCCCGGAATTGGCCCTGTCCGGGGGAATGGTCCATGAAGGAGAACAGGTGGATCTGCCGGTCACGGATCAGGGCCTCAAGAAACGGGACCGCCCCCAGGTCGGTGATCTCGAAACGGGCGTGGATCCTGGTGTTCACCTTCAACTTATGCCTGAAGGTGCTGATCTGGCGTATGATGCCGGCAGCCGTGCTGTTGCTCCGCAGCCCCACCTCCATCTCCGCGAAGGAAAGGGAGTGGAACATGGTGGTGATGCCGCACGCCGCCAGCTTCTTGTCGAGTTCGTATACCGCGATATCGACCGGAAACAGCGTGTTGGGCCGCGGCTCGATCCCCTTTTCAATGGCATCGGAATGGATGTCGATGAAGCCGGGAAACAGGTAGTTGCCTTGGGCGTCGATCTCCCGCTTTCCCGACAGCTCCGCTTCGCTGATCTCGTCGATCATCCCTTTGTCAACCCTGAGCGAGGCACGCTCCATGATCCCTTCGGGGGTGACGAGGCGGGCATTTTTAATAACAAAACTTGCAGGCATGACTTTTCTCCGTCTTTTCAGCAGATGGGGAACACTTCGTCGGTCACCTCTTCCATCAGCTCCGTGTCGTGGAAGATGCCGATCATGGTCGTTCCTTCGCGGCGCAACTCCTTCAAAATCTCCAACACGATCCCGATCGAATCCCGGTCCAGGGAGGCGGTCGGCTCGTCCAGGAGCAGCAGGCGCGGCTTCCAGCTGACCGCGTGGGCGATGTTGACCCGCTGCTGCTCCCCGCCGCTGAAGGTTGCCGGATAGGCATCGAACAGGTGCGGAGGTATCCGCAGCCGCTCCAGCAGGGCTCCGGCACGCTGCCGCGCCTCGTCCCGCGTCACTCCGTTCCTGGCCAGGATCGGCTCCATGACCACTTCCAGGGCCGAAACACGGGGGATGACCTTGAGGAACTGGGAAACATAGCCCATTTCCCTGGTGCGGATGGCAATGACCTCCCGGTCGGCCAGGGTGGCCAGGTTGACCCGGCCGCTCCCTGCCGAGTCGTACCAGACCTCGCCCATGCTGGGCAGATAGGTGCGATAGATGCACTTCAGCACCGTGCTCTTGCCGGCGCCGCTGGGGCCGGACAGCCCCAGGAAGCCTCCCAGGGGCACGCTGAAGGAGACGTTGCGGCATGCCTCGATCCGTTTTTCGCCGAGGATGTGCAGGTTGAAGCTTTTCGAAAGGTTATTGACGGAAATCACAAAGGCTCCTGGTACAGCGTGACGTTACAGCATGGCTCATTTTCCGCCACATGGTGCCCCCCTTTAACTAAGGGGGGACAGGGGGGATTTGCTTATAAAGATCAAAGGCAAATCCCCCTAAATCCCCCTTCATTAAAGGGGGGCTTGAAGATCGATGGTATCGGTTTGAATTCTGATTTTGACGTTATCTGCGTTTATGCCATTCATCGGCGGTTACATTAAGGCCGTTCCCAAATTTTTTCCTAGTCACAGTTGGGAAGCGACGAGGAGTTGGGTATACCGGTGCTGCGGGTCCTGCAGTATCTGGTCGGTCAAGCCCGCCTCCACCACCCGGCCGTATTTCATCACCATGGTCCGCTGGCAGAGCAGGTTGATGACCCCCAGGTCGTGGGAAACCACCAGGAGGGAGAGGTTGAACTCGCTCCTGATGCTCCTGATCAGGTCCAGCACCCGTGCCTGCACCGACAGGTCCAGGCCGGTGGTCACCTCGTCCAGGAAGAGGATCAGCGGGTTGTTGGAAAGGGCCTTGGCGATCTGCACCCGCTGCTGCATGCCGCCGCTGAAGTTCATGGGCGGCTCGTCCATCCGCTCCACTGGAATCTCGGTCCGCTCCAGCAGTTCCGCCGACCGTTTCCGCATGGCGCCTATGTTGCGCCATCCGGCGCCCAGGAGCCGTTCGGCGATGTTGCCGCCGGAGCTGACCTGCATGCGCAGCCCGAGAAACGGGTTCTGGTACACGATACCCATGAGGGCGTTCCTGACCTGGCGTTTCTGGAAGGGGCTCAACCCCAGCAGATTTGCGCTGTAGTCGGCGCCATCCGTAAAAATCTCATCCAGGGCGGGTACGATAGCGGTGCGGTGCAGCTCAACCGTGCCGCCGCCGGCCTCCCATTCGAAGTGCAAAAGCCGCACCAGGGTGCTCTTGCCGGAACCGCTTTCCCCGACGATCCCCAGGGCCTCGTTGCGGTACAGGTCGAACGACACGTCGTTGCAGGCCACCACCGAGCCGCAGTGGGGGCAGACATTGCTTTCCCGGTCCGGGCCGGTGGAGGAGAGACAGAGTTCGCACCCGGCGCCGAAGCGTTTGGAAAGTCCCCGTACCTTGATCAATGGTTGTTGCATTGGCCATACCTCTTGTCGCAATAGCCGGAATCGGAGCAGTAGTAGAGCCGCTCGCCGGCCTCGTTGTCGATGATCTCGTCCATGAAGGTGTCGCTCGCGCCGCAGCGGGCGCAGACCTTGCCGGAAAAATCCTCCACCCGGAAGAGGTGGTCCTCGAATTCCAGCGGTTCGACCCGCGTATGGGGTGGAATGGCATAGATCCGTTTTTCCCGCCCGGCGCCGAACAGGAACAGGGTATCGGCCATGTGCAGTTTGGGCACGTCCCAGCGGGGGATCGGGCTGGGGTCCATGATGTACCGCCCGTTGACCGTCACCGGGAAACGGTAGCTGATACTGATCTCCCCGTACTTGACGATGTCCTCGTACAAAAAGAGCCACATCCGGCTGTAGTCGGCCTCGGCGTGCATGCGGCGCGTCTCGGCCTCGGACGGTTCCACCTCGCGCAGGGCCTCGGGATAGGGGACCTGCAGGACCAGGATCTGTTCGGCGGTCATCGGTTCCTCGGGGATACGGTGACGGGTCTGGATGACGGTCGCCGACCGGGTGTCGGTGGTGATCTCAACGTCCGCCACGGCCTGGACGAACTTCTTGATGTTGACCGCGTTGACGCTGCCGTCGCACCCCTGGTCGATCACCTTGAGCACATCCTCGGGCAGGACCAGGGAGAGGGTGATCTGGATGCCGCCGGTCCCCCAGCCGCGGGCAATCGGCATCTCCCGGGAGCCGTACGGCACCTGGTAGCCGGGGATGGCAACGGCCTTGAGGATACTGCGGCGCACCTCCCGTTTGGCCCCCTCGTCCATGAAGCCGAATGGGTAACCCGTGGCCCGGTCGTCGTCTTCGCCCGGCCGTGCATCATTGTGGTCCAGCCATTCACGCATCTGCATGGCATTCCTCCTGGCGGGCGATCTTTTGGGCCTTGCGCAGCCGGTCCAGGTCCGACAGGAAATCGACGTAATGGGGCAGCTTCCAGTGGTTGCAGAAGCCCATGGCCTCGATGCCGTCGATGTGGTACAGCACGTACTCCTGGTCCTCGGCCGGGCACGAGGGCTGGTCGCTGCGGGTACAGCGGTCCAGCACCGCCATGGAGATGGCCTTGATCTCGTTTTGGCCGAAGCAGAGTCCGTATCCCAGGCTGAATTGAGGCATGCCGTTTTTCCCCTCGAAACGGGCCACCACCTCGGCCTCGGTCACCTTGACTTCGCCGATGGTATAGGGCTCGCCGGTCACGGGATGGGGAACGGTCAGCGGGATGTAGCCGACCCGCAATTCACCGAGGATCGGATGGATGTTGCCGTAGCCGCGCATGCTGGAATAGGCCAGAAGCAGCATGCCGCCGGTCTCGCCCCTGGCCATGGTCTGCAGGGCGGCGTTGCGAGGGGCCGGGAAGGTGAGCGACCGGCGGGTGATGTCGAACAGTTCCTCCGTGGGCATGGAGGCGGCCTCCGCCAGCAGCCCTTCGCGGCGCAGGATGGCGACTACCTTGGGAAATGTGCCCGGTATCTCGGCATCGGCCGGGAGATCGGCGAACAGCCGTTCTCGGAACGCCTTCCGCCGGGCGTCGTCGTCCTCCAGCAGGTCGAAATCAAGCAGGCGCAGGGTGTAATCGCTGGTGGGGCCCAGGATCTGCCCTCCGGGGATATCCTTGAAGGCCGAGGAAATACGGCGCACGACGCGCATCCGCTCCGTGGAGACCGGGAGGGAGTAGCCGAGCCTGGCCTGGGTGGCCCGGTAAGCCCGCAGCATGAACGACGCCTCGAACGTGTCGCCCGCGGCCTGTTTGAAGGCCAGTGCCGCCAGGTCGGGCGCGTAGAGTCCACCTTCGCCCATGACCCGGTCCACGGCCAGGTAGAGTTGTTCCTTGACCTGCTTCACCTCCAGCGGGCCGGATTCGCCTTTCATCCGCTCGTGGGCAAAGAGCCGGCATGCTCGTTCTATTGCCTCGGTACCACCCTTGACCGCTACGTATCCCATATCAATTCACTCCGATTCGTGTGGAACGGGGGATGCACATGATCCTCCCTTCGGCATCCAGAAACAGGGCATCGAGCCCCAGGGGAAATTCGGCGTTGGCATCCCGCAACAACCGCAGCTCGGCCTCGGCAAGTCCGCTGATCAAGGGGCGCGCCGTGCCGTCGATCCCCGGCCCGTGCAACTGTGCTTTGCCTCCCGTCTCCCCGAGCCGTTCAACCAGAAAGACCACCGTTGCCCCCTTGTCGGGGTATTCCAGGGTCCCGCGCCTGGCTTTGGCCAGCGCGTCCCGGCTGGTTCCCGTGGGAAAAACCAGGAAATCGGCCGTATCCATGGCCGCCCGGCTGCTTCCGGTTAACCGGAGGATTTCCCGTGACAGGTCCCCGGGTTCGTCATCCGCGACATAATGCGTTACCTCGTGATCCATCAGGCAGCGCAGCATCACGGTAAGCCCGCCGTGCGTGCCGGAGGCGTCCTGCTGGTGCGGCAGCCTGCAGACGCTGCCCGGACGGCTCATGGCCCGCAACAGGACCCTGAAAAAGGCGTGATCGTTGATGATGGTGTCCCTGTGCATGGTCAGGCCCCCGGCATGAGATCGAAACTGACCCTGGTGGTCGCGGTCAGGGCTGCTTCAGCGGCCACTTGGGCGGTCTGGCGGTTTTGAGCATCGGACAGAAAGGCCTGTACCGCTTCGCAGAGCCGTTCGGGGCGGCCGGCCCGCAGCAGGGCGTCGGCGGCGGCCCGCGCCAGGGCCTTGCGCGGTTCCTCGCCCGTCACCATCCCGAAGCCTTCGTTGCCGCCCACGCTCACCGTTGCTTCGGTCACCAGCACCTCGCCCAGATGAAAATCGGTGTCAAAGCTGTCCTTGACCGTCATCATGATCAGCCCGGAACGGGGAGGCCGGGTGATGGTCATCTCCTCGGTCGCCAGCAGCTCGATCAGCTCGTTGATCTCACGGTCGTTCATGCCGATCACCGCGGCAGTCATATCGATGTTATCCATACATCCTCCAAAGGGTTTATTCGTAATTGATGTAATAAACTGCGCCCACGTCGCCTTCTCCTTGCCGCCTGCTCATCATTTTGATTGCAACCCGGCATGCGGCTTGGTTTTGTGGTGTCAGGTGTACTTCGCACGTATGACGGCGCTGGCCCGGTCTATCAGGGCCACGGTGACGACGATGATGATCAGGATGGTGGTCACATCGCGATTTTCATAACTCTTCAGCTTGTCGAACAGATAGACCCCGATGCCGCCGGCGCCGGTAAAGCCCAGGATGGTTGCGGAACGCACATCCGATTCCAGGCGATACAGGGTCATGGAGACGAAGTAGGGCGTTATCTGGGGATAGACGCCATAGCGGATGACCTTGATGAAGCCGGCGCCGGTGGCGGTCAGGGCATCGATCGGCTCCTGCTGGATCGCCTCGATCCCTTCGGAAAAGAGTTTGAGCAGGACGCCGGACGTATGCACGCCCAGGGCCAGGATTCCGGGCATTGGCCCCAGGCCCACGGCGGAGACGAACAGCAGGGCCCAGACGATCTCGTTGATGGAGCGGCTCAGGTTGGCGAAGAGCCGGACCATGGTATATACGGTTCCCTTCAGCAGCATCGGCATGCGCCGTTTACCCGGTATGATGATCTCCAGGGTGTTCTTGGAGGCAAAAAACGAGAGCGGGAAGGCGATCAACACCGAGAGGATCAATGCCAGAAAAGCCATCTGCACCGTTTCCAGCATGGAGAGCAGGTACTTGGTCAGCCCGCCGGTCGTCAGGTCCGGGGGGAAGAAGCCGCTGTCCTTGATCTCCGGATTGCCGGCAAGGTAGGTAAGCATGTTGCCCCATCCCTCATACAGCTTACCCAGGCTCATCTCGGTGGAGTGCCAGCACCAGGCCACCACGATCAGGGAAACCGTCACAACCATGAGGTTGTAGGGATGAAAAGGGTTTGTCCGGCGTTTTATTTCATCAAGATTCATGGTTAACGGTCTCGTCGTGCAGCTTTTCCGGCGTCAGGCAACGAGGAGTCGCGGCCTTCCATTATTTTTTCGTCAACTGTTTCTTTACTTCGATTTGTTCGCGGATCGGGTCATAGACGTCGTCGGTGACCGACACGTATCCTTTCAGCTTGAGCTGCTTCAGACCTTCTTTGTCCCGGTAGGAGATGAAAGCTTCCTTGAGGGCCTTCTTCAGGGAATGGGGGAGATCCTTGCGGTAGGCCATGTTGGAACCAGGAATCAGCTTTGAGGTCCAGATGATGTTGAAGTCCTTATCCTTGTTCCAGAACTTGCCGTTGCCCCGGTCCATGTCCAGGTCGTTGGTGGAGGCGATATCGACCTTGCCGGCCTTGATCGCCAGTATCGACGCCTCATGGCTGCCGGAGTAGATAACCTTGGAGAAGTACTTCTCGGGATCGAGCCTTAACTCCTTGATGAAATGTACGGTCGGTACGAGGGTGCCGCTGGTGGAGTTGGGGTCGGTAAACGCCCAGACCTTGCCTCTGGCATCCTTGATGCTGTTGATGCCGGAGCCCTTTTTGGTGATGATGATGCCGTGATACCCCTGGGTGCCGTCTTCCAGGACTTCCATGGCAAAACATTCGGCATTGGCCCGTTGGGACGCCTCTGCATAGGATTTCGGCCCAAAGTAGGCCAGGTCTACGTGCTTGAACTGCATGGCGGCGATAACCCCGGCATAGTCGGTCGATGTCTTCAGTTCAACCGGGATGCCGAGTTTTTTCTCCAGGTATTTGACCAGGTTTTCGTAACGGTCGGTGATGTGGGACGAGGATTCGGTGGGGATCAGTCCTACCGTCAGCTTTTGGGGCCATCCGGCCGGGGCGGCCAGGGCGGCGACGGGCAGACAGACGGCCAGGGCCAGGGCAACAACCGACTTCAGTACGTTTTTCATGGGCGCATCTCCTTTTGAATGGTGAGTCGAAATTCAGAGTTCAAGGTCTGGAGTCCAGTGTTCATGGCTTATGGGGGATTCCGACGTGTCGCAAAATCCTAACCGGGCACTGTTGAGGTCGTTGCCTATACCGCCGAGGCTGCTGCCGGCGAAAAGGGGAAATGGTGCACCTTCCGTTCCTGCTGGGCCTTTGCGGTTGGACAAGCGTATATCTCAGCCACGGTTGACTGGCAGAGCTTTGATGGATGGCCATCGTAGACGATCCGGCCGGCGTTCAGGCCGACCACGCGGCTGCAGAATTCACGGGCATAGTCCAGTTGGTGCAGGTTGGCGATAACGGTGATGCCATATCTTTCATTGGCGTTTTTCAGGGTTTCCAGAACGGTCCGGGCGCTGACCGGATCCAGGGACGAGATCGGTTCGTCGGCCAGGATGACCTCGGGATGCTGGGCAATGGCCCGGGCAATGGCCACCCGCTGTTTCTGTCCGCCGGAGAGGCGGTCGCAGCGGCTCAGGGCCTCATTCTCGATACCGACCACCTTCATGTACTCGTAGAGTTCTTCGTACTGCAGGTGGGTATAATGCTTGAAAAGCGCCGACAGGAGGGGTTTGCGGTGCAGCATGCCGCTGGCGATGTTGTCCAGCACGGAGAGCCGCGAAACCAGGTTGAATCCCTGGAAGATGACCCCGAGCCGTGCCCGGAGCGCTTTCAGGTCATTGTGCCGGATCGAACCCACGTCCTTGCCCAGCACCTTCAGGCTGCCGCCCATTATGGATGTGGTGGCGTTGATCCCCATCAGCAGTGTCGATTTGCCAACACCCGATGGTCCGATGATGCTCAGGAATTCACCTTTCCTTATGGTAAGGTCAACCCCCTTCACGACTTCCTTGCAGCCGTAGCCGAGCGTCAACCCCTCTGCGCGAATCTGTTCCATATCCGTGCCTCCCCTGTGAAATCCGGGATCATTCGAAATTTACCAACATACTGCCGATATCCCCCCGCATGCGTGTCTCGCAAAATTCGACGATGTTGCCGTATTGGTCGTGAATTATGCTTCGCACCAGGAGAAGCGGCACGCCGGGTTCGATCCGGAGGAACTGCATGTCCCGATCCTCGGGCATGACTGCCTCGAATACCGATTCCGTCCGGTTCGGTTCGATGCCGAACTGCTTTCTGAGCACCTCGTAGAGCGACGACGAAGCGCTCATCTGCTCTCCAAGCCCAACGAAACGATTGGCCGGCAGGTAGGAGGTGGCAACCATGAAGGGGATTTCACTGGCCGAGCGAAGCAATTCCAGGGTAAGCACCGGTTCACCGGCATCCAGCCCAAGTTTCTCGGCCAAGTCGGCATCAGCGGCTTTCAGGCCGGTCCCGATCAACTGCGTGCCCGGTGTCAGGCCCGCTTCGAGGATGGAACTGGTAAAACGAGCCTTTTTCGATACCCGGTAGCGGATCTTGGTGTCGGCGACAAAGGTCCCTTTGCCCTGAAGACTGAAAACAATCCCGTCGTTTTTGAGTTTTTTCAATGCCTCGCGTGCCGTATGACGGTTGACCCCAAACCGTCTGCCCAGATCCGATTCGGTCGGCAGGCGGCTGCCGGGCAGATATTCCCCCTCCTCGATTTTTTGCATGAGGATATCGGAGATTTGCCGGTAATAGGCAATTCCGGAGGGCTTCCGGAGTATGTCGGGCAGTTGTCTATACATCTGTAGATATTTCTAGCACGGGATTGTTACAACAATTTGTAACCGGTGTGATAGTTGCGTGAATGGTGTGTTACAAATTGTCCGGTTCGGCGGATTGTGGTAGCGTCGCCGGCAAGACCATGATTTTTTCGGGAGAGACAATGACCGGTAACAGAGTGGTGGTGACGGATTTCGACGGAACGATGACTGGGCGGGATTTCTTCCGGATAGCACTGGATTTTTTGCCCGCATCCTTCGGCTCCTACTGGGAAGAGTACGAAAATGGGGAACTGAGCCATTTTGATGCGCTTGCCGCGATTTTTGCCGGATTGCGCTGCAGCGGGAATGCCGTGAGTGCGCTTCTTGAAGAAATGACGATGGATCAGGGGATTCCCGCTGCCTTCAAGCAGTTGAGGGAACACGGCTGGAGTGTGGTAGTTGCATCGGCCGGCTGTGAATGGTACATCCGGCGGCTTTTGGCGCCGCTCGGGGTTGCGCCGGTAATCCATGCCAACCCCGGAATATTTATCGAGGGGCAGGGACTCGTGATGCAGCCCCCTGTCGGGTCCCCCTATTTCAATAGCGAGACCGGGATTGACAAGGCCATGCTGGTCAGGGATTTATTGCCGCGGGGGACTGTCGTCTATGCCGGAGATGGCCGGCCGGACCTGGCTCCAAGCCTGCTTGTGCCCCCACCTCAACGTTTCGCCAAGGGATGGCTGGCAGATGAACTGGAGAGGCAGGGAGAGCCCTATGTCAGGTTTGAACATTGGGACGAGATTGCCCGTTCCCTTACGCAGTGACCTGGTACTTTGGAAAATCTGAATATATTCCCTCCCCCCGCTGGGGGAGGAGCCTTTTCCGGATATATTAGTGTTGCAAGGTATAAGTCAAAATCGTCTGGAAATCTCCGGCGGCAGGGGTGGGGTGATTGTGCCCTTGTACCGGATTGCCCCGCCGGTAAAGACGAGTGAACCGTATTTGCCGTAATGGGTGATCTTGGAGGTGTACTGTTCAGCCGCCGCTTCCGACAGCGGCTGAAAGAGGGCCGTGACCCGGCCCGATGGAACGGGAAACGGCAGCACCAGAAAGAGCAGGCCGTCCGGAGCGCCCACCGCCTCCTTATCTACGGAAAACCCTGTGCCGTTAACGGCGATCCCGGCGGGGAGCGGAGGGAGCAAGGATCTCTGCTTCGGGATCCCGCAGAACAACACGTCGTGCCCGGATACTCGTTTCTCATCGAGCTCATCCTCCCTGATCACCGAGGCATCCCCATGCCCCAAAGACCCCAGCAGCCGCCTGAACGTTGCCTCCCCGGCACGGCACCCCTCGGTCATGACGGCGAGTAACTGCTTCGAGCCTTTAATGCTGTTGACGTTCACGGGAATCTCGCTCAATGCAAGGACACGGAACTCGTCTGCATCGGGATCGAGGAGCAGTTGCCGGGGTTCTGCGGGACTGGAGATACTGAATGGGGTCTCCCGTTGAGAGATCGGCAGAAGCGCCTGGATCGGCGGACCGGTTGTCTCCAGCCGGAGCGGCAGATTCAGTTCATAGAATGGCGGGGACTGCACGATGGTACCGGAAACCTTCCAGCCCTGCCCCTCGCGGCGACTGGTCACGTTCGCGAGGGCCGGACGCGGCCCGTCCGGGCGGGTAAGCCACTGTCGCATGAAGGAGGACATGTCCCTGCCGGAACTGCGGGAGAAGGCGCGTTCGAAATCGCTCCAGGCGGCGGACCGGTAGAGCCGCTCGCGGCAGACCTCCCGCAGGGCGGCAAAGAAGGCGCGGTCGCCGATCTCCTTGCGGATCATGTGAAAAACCATGGCGCCCTTGCCGTAGCCGATGGCGCGGGATGTCGGATCGACGCGACTGGTGAAGCCGGCAAGCGGGAAGTCTTTATCCGGCGCCACGAGCGCGGCGTAATCGGCGAGGATCTGCATCCGGTAATCCCGGCCATCTGCGGCCGAATGCCTCTCTTTCAGCAGGTAGTCGGCCAGATAGGTGACAAGCCCTTCCGACCAGTTTCCCTCGCTCTGATCGACCTGGATTCCGTTACCCCACCAGGAATGGGCAATCTCGTGGGGAAAGCTGGTGTCGATGATGAACGGAAGCCGGATGATCGATCCGCCGAGCAGGGTGAATGAAGGAAGGCCGTATCCGGTCGGGAAAAAATTTTCCACTACGGCGAACTTCTCGAAAGGATAGGGGCCGAAGAGGTCGCTATAGAAGCCCAGGTACTTTGCGGCCGCATCCAGATAGCGGGGCGCCAGGGAGGCATTATCCGGGTAGAAGTAGGTGTAGATGTCCAATCCTCCGGCCACCCGTCTCTCCTCGATCCGGTACGGCCCGGCGCACAGGGTAAGGCCGTCAACCGGCCGCTCCTCCTCCCAGGTGGAGCGGGAGACGGAGCCCTCCGTCCCCTTCGAAACCCTTCTTCCGGCCGTCACCGCCTCGGTCCCCGCCGGCGCGGAGACCCGGATGGAGCGTTTTTGCGGTAGTGCCGCCGGGGCCGGGTACCATCCGGCGCCATCGCCGAGAAACGTACCCTGGTCGGTGATCGCGCCGCTTACCCCGTATGTCGGATCCTCGCTGCTGCCTGGGTTCTGCGGCAGCGGGTCGTTGAAGACGGCCCGGTAGGCGACCGTTACCGGGACAGTCCCAGGTCCGGTTGAACCGGGGATATCCAGGGAAAGAACCTCCCCGCTAAAAGAGAAGGGAACCTGTGCCCCGGAAATCGAAACAGACTCTATTCGCGCCGCCGGGGTGAGTCTCAGGGAGACCCTGCGCGTACCCGGGGCAAAGGTGATCGTGCTCTCGCCGACCAGAAGATGGTCCGACGGGATCAGGGTAACCGCTATTTCCTGCCGCTCAACCGCCGGCTCCTGCCCATCGGCCGAGGCGGCATGGCCTTGGCATGCAACAGAGAAAACAAGCATCACCAACAGTAAGAAACGACTCACACAACACCTCCGCCCGCTGTTCGTATTCATTTCATTCTGTGATAAAATTATCCTGGAAACGGTTATTGGGTGCACGAGGGACACGAAATATCACAAAAAATTAAAACATAACAGCAAAACGGCAATTCTTTTGGCTGGGCTACAATCATGATGCTACCTGTTTTATTGTTTTTGTTCGTGTTTTTCGTGCTTTTCGTGGACAACTCCTGTTTCAAGGATTATACACTATTTTGTTTCCGTCCGGAAACTCCGGATGAGAAACCATTATCCAGTATATGAGACGTATATTGAGACGCACCAGGGAGGCACTTCCCATGCTCAAAACAATACGACTGATCCTCATCCTCGCATACTGCGCCGCCTTGCCGCTCAAGGCCCTTGCCGGCGAGGTGATCACGCGATTGAGCGACCGGCAGACCGTCAGTTTTTCCCAGATGATGGCAGACGCCGGGGGCTCGGATGTCATTCTCGTCGCCGAGGCCCATGACAACGAAAAGAATCATGTTACGCAACTCGACGTTATCCGCTCACTCCGGGCAAAAAAGGCGCCACTGGCAATAGGTCTGGAGATGTTTCAGTCGGATAACCAGAGGCAGCTCGATGCGTGGACTGAAGGCAGGATAACGGAAGAAAGCTTCAAATCGATCTATTTCAGGAATTGGTCGTACGATTGGTCCTTGTATCGGGATATCTTCATCTTCGCCCGGAACAATCATATTCCGATGATTGCCCTCAACGTCCCGAAAGAGATCGTCTCCAAGGTTGCCAGGCAGGGGTTTGCCTCGCTGACACCCGAAGAACGAAGGAATATTCCTGCCGGGGTCACCTGCGACCTCAACAACCCACAAACCGAATTCCTCAAGAGGTCATTCCAGGAGGTCTTCAGGCATGAGGCGCACGGCAAGGTATTCGCCTATTTCTGCGAGGCCCAGGCAGTGCGCAACAGCGGCATGGCCTTGCTCATCGCCGACGATCTGAAGAGGCATCCCGGCAGAAAGCTCGTGGTGCTGACCGGTATCTGGCATGCGGTCAAGTATGGCATACCGGATCGCTTAATAGGCATCAGCAACGTGAGCTACAAGGTGATCCTTCCTGAAATTGCCGAACTGGACGCGAGGAATGCCACGTCCGCCATAGCCGATTACCTGATCGGCCGGTAAACTCGATTTCCGGCGTTGATGACTCATGGCGACGCACAACATGCCAACCCGGATATGATATAATTGCGGCCAAGGAGATCTTTATGGCACATGCGGCCGCAAAACAACGAAGTTGTCGCTTCCCCCTGTTTCAGGGGATCCTCCCCATTGACGGCACTCAGGTGCCGGCCGACATCATCGCCGGCATCACGCTGGCCGCCCTTGCCATCCCCGAAGTAATGGGCTACACGAAGATCTCCGGCACGCCGGTCATCACGGGCCTCTACACCATCCTTATCCCCATGACCCTGTACGCGCTCTTCGGGTCGTCCCGCCACCTCGTAGTCGGAGCAGACTCCGCCACGGCCGCCATTCTCGCCTCCGGCATTGCTGGAATGGCCGAACCCGGGTCAGGCGAGTGGCTCGCCCTGGCAGGCCTGCTCGCCTTCATGGCTGCCGGGTTCCTGTTTATTGCCCGTATAGCCCGGCTCGGCTTCCTGTCCGACTTCCTGTCACGCACCGTGCTCGTCGGTTTCCTGTCCGGGGTCGGCATCCAGGTGGCAACCGGAGAGATCTCCGGGATGCTCGATCTGCCCGGCGGGGGTCACGGCACGATCCACAAACTGGCCGCCACACTGCGGCAGATCGAACAGACGAATCTCACCTCCCTCACGGTGGCGGTTTCCGTCCTCGTGGTCATCATCGGGTCAAGGAAGATATCGAAGAAGATTCCTGGCGCCCTGATTGCCGTGATCTGCGCCATCACCGCCAGTTGGGCGCTCAACCTGGAACGCTACGGTGTCCATGTCCTCGGCCATGTTCCGGGCGGCCTGCCGAAGACCGGCCTGCCCGAAGCGGCAATCGACATGGGCCTGATCGAAAGGTTGGTTCCCATTGCCTTCGCCATGTTCGTGGTGATCCTAGCCCAGAGTGCCGCCACCTCACAGGCCTATGCAGCCCGCTACAACGAGCGGTTCGACGCGAATATGGACCTGATGGGCCTGTGTCTGGCCAACATCGGCGCCGGCCTGTCCGGCACCTTTGTGGTGAACGGCAGCCCGACCAAGACCCAGATGGTGGAAAGCGCGGGTGGACATAGCCAGCTCGCGCAGCTTACCACGAGCGTCATTGTTCTCATGGTGCTCCTCTTTTTCACCGCTCCCCTGGCCTACATGCCGGGTGCGGTCCTTTCGGCAGTGGTGTTCCTGATCGGGGTGGAACTGGTCGATATCAAGGGGTTGCTGAAGATCTACGCAGAGCGGCCGTGGGAATTCTGGGTGGCCCTGATCACGGCTGCGGTGGTTGTCTTCGTGGGGGTCGAGCAGAGTATCCTCCTGGCCATCGTTCTTTCGCTCGTGGTCCATACGCGGCATGGTTATTTCGTAACCAACATGCTGATCGGTCCGGATAAGACCCAGGGATGGCGGCAGCGACCGGTCGGCACCAGGGAACAGGCCCTGCCCGGCCTCATGATCTACCGCTTCATGCACAGCATGTACTACGCCAACAGTCAGGTGCTCGGCAAAGAGATCGATGAACTTGCCAGGAGCGCGGACCCGCCCTTGTCATGGTTCTGTATCGATGCGGCCGCGGTCGACGATGTGGACTTCACGGCGGCCGAAACCCTGCGTGCGATCCACGGCACCCTGGCGGGTCTGGGCATCAGGCTCGTGCTGTGCGAGGTCATCGACAATGTCCGCTGGGAGTTCGACCGGTCCCGGCTCACGGACCTCTTCGGTGAGGATGCCTTTTTCGAAACGCCTGTCGCCGTTGCGATCGCCTACGAACAAAGGAACGCCACCGGGACGGAGAGCCTCCTGGTAATTGGTTCGCAACAAGGAGGAATATCATGAAATACATCGACAGGTTCATGGTCAAACCGGGGAGCGCGGTCAGGCTGGACAGGGTCGATGCCGCCTTCAAGGATAAACACAAGGACCAGGCATCGGCACAGGATGAGATAGAGCGGTACACGAAACGGCTTCGCGAACTCCAGTACCTGTTGTACGCCGAGGGCAAGCGGTCGCTTCTCATTATCCTTCAGGCCATGGACGCGGGCGGCAAGGACGGCACCATCAATCACGTCCTGGGCAATATGAACCCTCAAGGGGCAAGGGTGTACGGGTTCAAGGTCCCCTCAGCCGAGGAAGCGGCCCATGATTTCCTTTGGCGCATTCACCAGGCTACGCCACAGCGCGGCCAAGTTGCAATTTTCAACCGCTCCCATTACGAGGATGTTCTGGTCAGCCGGGTGCACGGCTTTGTACCGAAGAAGGTCTGGTCAAAACGCTACGACCTCATCAATGATTTCGAGAAGAACCTTGTGGACAACAACACCCACATCCTCAAATTCTACCTGCACATCAGCGAAGACGAGCAGCTCCGGCGCTTCAAACAGCGGCTCGATGATCCCGCACGGCACTGGAAGATCAGTGAGTCGGACTACGAGGAACGTGAGTACTGGGATGATTACACCAAGGCTTTTCAAGAGGCCCTGGGCAGGTGCAGCACCGGGCACGCGCCCTGGTTCGTCATTCCAGCCAACCACAAGTGGTTCCGCAATCTCGTTGTGTCGCAGATCGTCGTCGAGACCCTTGAGTCACTGAAGATGGAGTTTCCAAAACCGGCGGTGGATATCAAGGAGGTGAAGGAGAAGTACCACAAGGCGGAAGAAGAGGAAGCCGCAAAGAACGGGAAAAAGGTAAGGGACAAGGGCCGAAAAAAGGACAAGTAAATAGAGCCCAAGACAGTGAAGGCCGGGAAAGGAGAATAGAAATGAAAATCAATCGAATTGGGTCAGCTCAGTGGCAGGGGGGCATCAAGGACGGCAAGGGCGCGATCTCCACGGCGAGCGGCGCCTTGAAAGACTATCCCTACGGGTTTGCCAGCCGCTTCGAGGGGGTGCCGGGCACCAACCCGGAGGAGTTGCTCGCTGCTGCGCATGCCGGCTGCTTCACCATGGCCCTCTCGCTGATCCTTGGCGAGGCAAAGCTCATTGCCGAACGGATGGAAACCTCCGCCACGGTCACATTGGAACAGGTGGAGGAGGGCTACGCCATTACCGCCGTCCACCTGAAGCTGGAAGCCAGGATTCCGGGCGCGGACCAGGCGACGTTTGAACGGCTCGCCGGCATGGCAAAGGCCGGATGCCCGGTTTCCAAGCTGTTCAGGGCCGAGATCACGCTGGAGGCAACGCTGCTCCACTAATCGGGAATTTTTCCGACTGCCCCTCCTGGACAGGGACAGTAACAATTATGATGACATCGATATGAGGAACCTGACATGGAACACGCTATCGAAGTACGCCACGTCTCCTTGGATCTATATGCCGACTTTGATGATTTCACCCAAGCACTCGAACAATCCCTCGGCCGGTTTGACGAAACCCTCCTCAAGGAGGTGGAGATCAATCCCCGTCTGGTGGAGGAACGTCTTGTGGCAGCGGCTGGAGAAGAAGGGTTGATGCTTTTTAATGTTCAAGACCATGGTAGACTATTGGGTATCTATGGGACTCCCAAAAAGGCCAAGCAGTATGTTCTGGGAAACCCGCTCATCGCGGTCACCATGACGCGCCATGATATCAGGGCAGGACTCTATGCGCCTCTGAGGCTGTTGGTCTACGAAGCCGAAGACCGATCGACGCACATGGAATACGACCAGCCCTCTTCTCTCTTCGGGCAGTTCGATAACCCGGAGGTCACGGCCGTGGCCCGGTCGCTCGATGCAAAACTGGACAGTTTGATCAACAAGGTTAAACGCCTGGTAACATAGCATCGAGCTGGCCAAATATGTTCACTAGGAATCAAAAAATCGAATAATATATGACATCATGAAGGGGGAGCCATGGAATCCATTCGCAAGATCGACAAGGTCTGGAAGAGCAAGCCGACCATCGAAGGGGCCGGCGTCCACCTGAAACGGGCTTTCGGCAATAACCAGGTCCCCCTGTTCGACCCCTTTCTCCTGCTCGACGACTTCCATTCCAACTACCCCCCCTATTACCTGAAGGGATTTCCCTGGCATCCGCACCGGGGGATCGAGACGATCACCTACGTGATCCACGGCCGGGTTGAGCACGGCGACAGCATGGGGAACAAGGGGGTCATAGAGTCGGGTGACGTTCAGTGGATGACCGCCGGCAGCGGCATCATCCACCAGGAGATGCCGCAGGGCGACAACGACGGCCTCATGTGGGGGTTCCAGATCTGGGCGAACCTTCCCGCCTCCCGCAAGATGATGGACCCCCGCTACCGCGGCATCACGGCCACCGGGATCCCGGAGGTGACCATGGCGGGGAATGTCCGGGCGAAGGTCATCTGCGGCGATCTCGGCGGGGTGAAAGGGCCGGTGCGGGACGTGGTCATCGACCCCGCATACCTGGATGTGACGGTGCCGCCGGAGACGAATTTCACGCACCCCATCAGGCGCGGGCATAAGGCCTTTGCCTACGTGGTGGAAGGGGAGGGGTATTTCGATCCGGAACGGAACGCCTATGCCCACGAGGTGGTGGGGACCAGCTATTTCGACATGAAACGGCACTGCGTCTGCAGCTCGGAGGATCTCATCCTCTACGGCGACGGCGACGCGGTGGCCATCACTACCCAGGAGCGGCCGGTCCGTTTTTTACTCGTATCGGGCCAACCGATCGGCGAGCCGGTTGCCTGGTACGGGCCGATCGTCATGAACACACAGGACGAGTTGCACATCGCCTTCGAGGAATACGAGAAAGGGACCTTCATCAAGCATAAATAACTCAATTGTTTTACCTGTTTGGTTCGAGCCTTTATTTTTATAAGCATTTGTATTTCTTTGTGCCCTTTGCATCTTCGCGGTTACGTACCGCCGTTTTTGACACTGCCCCATCCTGCCGACGGGTACTGCCTTTGCCGAGAAAAAGGGATCATAATGCGCATCGGTCTTGCCGCCGATACCTTGAGGCCCGACGGCGAGGAGATGAACGAGCGCCACCATCAGGTCTTTGATGCCTATGATGAGAGGAAGCTTATTCTTGACGAGTACCTGGAGGGGTGGTATTTCATGAGCCGTGCCATTCCACCCGTAATGAATTCCGTGAGCGGCGTTGGGACTGACCCTGCCGTCATGACCGGCAGGGAACCGAAGGAGGGGAAAAAATGCAACTGGGAATGATCGGCCTGGGAAGGATGGGTGCGGACATGGTGCGGCGCCTGATGCGGGGGGGGCATGATTGCGTGGTCTATAACCGCACTCCTGCCGCGGTGGCGGAGTTGGCGGGCGAAGGCGCCACCGGGTCGGCGTCGCTGACGGAGTTTGTCAGCCGGCTGGCCTCACCCCGCGCGGTCTGGCTGATGGTTCCGGCCGCAGCGGTGGATGCTGCCATCGCGGACATCGCGCCGCTCCTGGAGGCGGGCGACATCCTGATCGATGGCGGAAATTCCCACTATCATGACGATATCCGGCGGAGCGAGGAGTTGCGGGCATTGGGGATCAGTTACCTGGATGTGGGTACCAGCGGCGGGGTCTGGGGGCTTGAGCGGGGCTACTGTCTGATGATCGGCGGGCAGCGGGAGGCGGTGGCGAGGTTGGAACCGGTCTTTGCCACCCTGGCTCCCGGCAGCGTTGCAATAGCGCGCACCTCCGGCCGCGAGCGGCGTGGCGGCACGGCCGAGCAGGGGTACCTGCACTGTGGCCCGAGCGGCGCGGGGCACTTCGTCAAAATGGTCCACAACGGCATCGAGTACGGACTGATGGCGGCCTATGCCGAAGGGTTCAACATCCTGCGCCATGCCAATGCGGGCAAGGATGGGCAGGAGGTGGACGCGGAAACGACTCCGTTGCGCAATCCCGAGCTCTACCAGTATGACCTGGACCTTGCCGACATAGCCGAACTCTGGCGGCGGGGGAGCGTGGTCGCATCCTGGCTGCTGGATCTCTCCGCCCAGGCGCTCTTGGACAGCCCCGGACTGGACGGGTTCGCTGGCCGCGTCTCCGATTCCGGAGAGGGGCGCTGGACCGTTTCGGCGGCCATCGACGAGGGGGTTCCCGCCCCGGTCCTTTCCGCGGCCCTCTTTGAGCGGTTCAGTTCCCGAGGTCAGGCCGATTTTGCCGACCGGCTGCTTTCCGCCATGCGCTACCAGTTCGGCGGCCACCGGGAGAAAAACACGGGAAAGGTGGGTTGACCATGCAGTATGCCGTGCCGCTCGAACCGACCATACTGGTGATCTTCGGCGCAGGGGGGGACTTGACTTGGCGCAAGCTGATCCCGGCGCTCTATAACCTTCATCTCGACAAGCTCCTGCCCGAGCGGTTCGCCATTATTGGGGTGGCCCGCAAGCAAGTGGACGACGAGGCATTTCGCCGGCGCCTCCGGGAAGGAGTGGACCTCTTCTCCCGGCGCAGGCCGGCGGAAGAGGAGTCATGGAATCGGTTCAGCACACATGTTTCCTACCTCTCCGAGGATTTCAGCGACCCGGCTTCCGGGCCGGCGCTCAGCCAGAAGCTGGAGGAACTGGAGCGGGCCTGGGGTGTCAGGGCGAACCGGGTGTTCTACCTTGCCATCCCTCCCGACATGATGGAAGCAGCCGCGGCGCACCTGCAGCGGCTCGGTGTCTGCCGTGACTGCCGACGGGACCGCCTTGTGGTGGAGAAGCCGTTCGGCCGGGACCTGGCGACCGCCGTGGCGTTGGACCGGCTCCTGAGCGGAATGTTCGCCGAGTCCCAGATGTACCGCATCGACCACTACCTGGGTAAGGAAACGGTGCAGAACATCCTCGCCTTCCGGTTTGCCAACTCGCTCTTCGAGCCTGTATGGAACCGGCGCTACATCGATCATGTGCAGATCACCGTCGCCGAAACGGTGGGGGTGGAGGAACGGGGAGGGTATTACGACAATTCCGGCGCGCTGCGCGACATGGTGCAGAATCACCTGCTCCAGATTCTCTGCCTCATCGCCATGGAACCGCCGATCTCCTTCGATGCCGACGAGGTACGCAACAAAAAGGTGGACCTGCTGCACGCCATCCGGCCGATACGGCCCGAGGAGATACATCATTCCGCGGTGCGGGGACAGTATGGCAGGGGCACCGCCGACGGCAAGGCGGTGCCGGGATACCTGGAGGAACCGGGGGTTGCCCCCGACTCCACCACCGAGACCTTTGCGGCGTTCAAGTTTTTTATCGACAACTGGCGCTGGCAGGGGGTGCCGTTCTACCTGCGCACCGGCAAGCGGATGCCCGCCAGGGTGTCGGAGGTCTCCATCCTCTTCCGGTCGGCTCCCCACCAGCCGTTCCCCTCGGCCGCGGTGGAGAATTGGCAGCCGAATCGACTGATCATCCGTATCCAGCCCGAGGAGGGGATCGTTACCCGCATCCAGGCCAAACAACCGGGCACCCGGCTCCTGCTCGGCCCGGTGGACATGCAGTTTCGCTACCGGGATGCCTTCAGTACCGCACCTCCCGAGGCATACGAGACGCTGCTGTTGGATGTGATCCGGGGCGATGCCACCCTGTTCATGCGGGCCGACCAGGTGGAGTGCGCCTGGAGGATCGTCGCGCCGGTACTGGAGGCATGGGAGTCGGTGCCGCCGGGCGATTTTCCCGATTACCCGGCCGGGAGTTGGGGGCCGGAGTCCGCCAACCTCCTTATCGCCCGGGAGGGGCACAACTGGCTCCAGCCTACAATGCCCGAGGAGCGTAGATGATCTCGGTCTACCCTGATCTGGAGGCCTTGAGCCGGGCCGCTGCCGACCTGTTTGCCGAATGGGTGGCGCGCGCCGTTGCCGATCGCGGGCGCTGTGCCATCCTCCTGGCCGGCGGGACAACGCCGCGCAGCACCTATGAGCTTCTCGCCGAGAAGCCGCTGCGGGACCAAGTGCCGTGGGGGGGGCTGCACTTCTTCTGGGGCGACGAACGCTCCGTTCCGTCGGATGACCCCCGGAGCAACGCCCGGATGGTCCACCGGGCACTGCTCGACCTGGTGCCGGTCCCGGCGGGGCAGGTCCATCCCATCCCCGGTGACCGCGACCCCCGCCAAGCGGCGGATGAGTACGAGGAACTGCTGCGCCGCTTTTTCGCCGGAGCCGCGCCCCGGTTCGACCTGGTGCTGCTGGGGTTGGGGGATGACGGACACACCGCGTCCCTTTTTCCCGACTCGCCGGTCCTGGAAGAGCGGCAGCGTTGGGCATCGGCCACTCGACGGGCCGGCGAGGAGATTGTCAGGGTCACCCTGACGCCGACCCTCATCAATCAGGCTGATCTGGTCGTCTTCCTCGTGGCGGGCGACGACAAGGCCACGGTTCTCCGCGAGGTACTGGAAGATCATCCCGACCCACGCAGCCGGCCCGCCCGGATGATCATGCCGGAGCAGGGCGAATTGCGCTGGCTGGTGGACCAGTCGGCGGCCCGGCTGCTGCGCCGGACGAATGGCCGCTGAAAAAACAACCTGACAAACCACAAGGGAGACACACAGATGACCGAATCAGCGCCCAAGACCACCCTTACCCGCTTGCCTGCCTGGCAGGCACTGCAGGCCCACCACGCCACCGTGAAGGATGTCCATCTCAGGCAACTCTTTGCCGATGACCCGGTCAGGGGAGAGCGGCTGGCACTGGAGGGAGTGGGGCTGTACCTCGATTTTTCAAAGCACAGGATCACCGGTGAGACGCTCCGGCTTCTGGTGAGGCTGGCCGACGAGTCCGGGCTGCGGTCGCGGATCGATGCCATGTTCGCAGGCGAGCGCATCAACGTGACGGAAAATCGGGCCGTGCTCCACACGGCGCTGCGGGCGCCGCGGGATGCGACCGTCATGGTTGACGGCGAGAACGTGGTGCCCCACGTTCACGAGGTGCTCGACCGGATGGCCGCGTTTGCCGACCGGGTCCGGGACGGCGTCTGGACCGGCCATACCGGCAAACGGATCAAAAACGTCGTCAACATCGGCATCGGCGGTTCCGACCTCGGGCCGGTGATGGCCTACGAGGCGCTGCGGCACTTTAGCCGGCGGGAGATGACTTTCCGCTTTGTCTCCAACGTGGACGGCACCGACTTCGCCGAAGCGACCCTGGGCCTGGACCCGGCCGAGACTCTCTTCATCGTGTCGTCCAAGACCTTCACCACCCTGGAGACCATGACCAATGCCCGTACCGCCCGCGCGTGGCTGGTGCAGGGGTTGGGGGACGAGGCTGCCGTTTCCCGGCACTTCGTGGCGGTATCCACCAACGGGGCGGAGGTGACTGCGTTCGGCATCGACCCGGCCAACATGTTCGGCTTCTGGGACTGGGTCGGAGGCCGTTACTCCATGGATTCCGCCATCGGGCTCTCCACCATGCTCGCCGTGGGTCCGGACAACTTCCGGGAGCTTCTGGCCGGGTTCCACGCCATGGACGAACACTTCCGCACCGCACCCTTCGAGCGAAATCTGCCGGTGCTCATGGGGCTTTTGACGGTGTGGTACGTTGACTTTTTCGGAGCCCAAACCGTGGCGGTCCTCCCCTACGACCAGTACCTGAAGCGTTTTCCCGCCTACCTCCAGCAACTGACCATGGAGAGCAACGGCAAGGGGGTCACCCTGGCCGGAGCGCCGGTCGATTACGACACGAGTCCCGTCTTCTGGGGCGAGCCGGGGACCAACGGCCAGCACTCCTTCTACCAGTTGATCCACCAGGGGACCCGCCTCATCCCGTGCGATTTCATAGGGTTCTGCCGCTCCCTGAACCCCTTGGGGAACCACCACGAAATCCTGATGTCCAACGTCTTTGCCCAGGGCGAGGCCCTGGCGTTCGGCAAGGATGCCGACCAGGTCAGGGGGGAGGGGACCCCGGAATGGCTCGTACCGCACCGCACCTTTCCCGGAAACCGCCCATCAACCACCATCCTGGCGGAGCAGCTGACACCGAAGGTCCTCGGCTCGCTGGTGGCCCTCTACGAGCACAGCGTCTTCACCCAAGGGGCCATCTGGCAGATCGATCCCTTTGACCAGTGGGGAGTGGAGCTGGGAAAATCCCTGGCCCAGAAGATCGTCCCCGAGTTGAGCCCGGATGAGCCGGAACTCGCCCATGACAGTTCCACCAACGCACTGATCCGCCGCTACCGGCGGCAGAGATAATCTTGCCGGAAGTTGCATGTCAGGCCATGCCGCGGAAAGCGTGGATGATATCCATCGCATCCTTGCCGAATGGCGGATGGCTGAAGCAATGCCCATGGTGCTCATCAGGGGAAAGGAGCGGCTTAAGATGGAGATGGAGGTTATGCCTGCCGAGCCGTTGAGTAGGTGACTGCCTGACTTCAGCCGGGGCTGTGATGAATTGTGCGTAAAACAACACAAATAGTGCGCATGTTATTCCAACGGCTCGAATGCCGCCATATCCGGGTTGTAACTGTACAGCACCCCGGAGTCGATATCAAAATACCAACCATGCAGCAGCAGGATGCCGCGATCGACTCGTTCACTGATCCAGGAGAACGTTAAAAGGTTTTCCAGGGAAATCAAGATGGCAGCCTGTTCACAGGCCCGATTTTGCATATCCGGTGATTTGCCGCCCAGTTCGGCTTTTACCCGATCACGGGCACGCTCAACAATTTTAACCCATGGGCCAATAAACTCTGCCGTTCTACCGTTGGTAATGCCGTGCATCAAAGCATTAATGCCGCCACATCCCGAATGGCCTAATACGATAATGTGTTCAACGTCCAAATGGCAAACGGCATACTCAAGCGCCGCACTGACTCCATGCCGACCGCTGTCGTTTTCGCAGGGGGGGACCAAGTTCGCGACATTTCTAACGACGAACAGTTCACCAGGACCACAGCCGGTAAGAAGAGCCGGGTCAACACGTGAATCACTACAGCCAATGAGCAACACTTTAGGATGCTGCTCTTTTTTCAGGTGAGCAAACCGCTGCTCTTTCGGATCGAAGTACTGCTGCCGGAAATTTTTGAAACCGGCAATGAAATCTGCAATGTCTTTCATTTAGAACTCTTTAATTAGTATTTGATCGAAAATATAAAATATCACCCATTAAGAGGCTGCTGTCAACGGCACAAACTTCCTCTTTGCGATAAACGGGGTTTTTCTAAAAAGTGCAGGGCCATCCGGACCTGTTTTCGGGCTGCATGTTTTTGCCGTAACGTAATCACCTTTCGACTCTTTTTTCCGCGTTCCCGCCGATCCCGTTCCCGCACTATTCAGAGAAAATACCACACCTGCTGTGGAATAGTCTCTAACAACACATCTTCATAAAATGATAAAGCGCACAATATCAATATATTATGTTTTGGCATGATGAATGCTTTAAAACTAAATAACGAAGATAAAGAATTAGCACTATCAATGGTATTCAACTTTCAAATGAAGAATGGAGGTGAGATACGGGAATATTTGCTGCCTGTAAGTAGTAGTAAATGTTATGTAATGATTTGCAGTAACGTCAAACAGTGTCTACTATGCGTGAATACATTTAAAAAAAGGACAAAACAATGAAAAGAATAATAAACATCCTCACTCTCCTTAGTCTCTCGGCCATTTTAGCGCTACCTGTCGTAAGCCAGGCCGCCGAGAAGAAAGCCAATAACGAAATCGTCATGAAGATGGGCAGTAAAGTCCACCTGTTCCACAGCAGCAATATAGAGGCTCAGAAAGAAATCGCGGTAAACGACGTACTTCCGGTATACCGTACAAACGGCAAGACGCATCAGGAAACAGAGGTCGGGGCCGTGAAGGTGCTCTCGTTCATGGGAAAGCATTATTTTGAGGCGCAGATCGTCAAGGGTGAGGTCAAGATCGGTGACATCGCCAAGAAGGCCGATGCGTCATTGCTTGTTCAGCCGGCAAAATAGAAACGGTACAATAAAGCTGCGGGCCAACGACGTCCCGACGCTTTATTTTTCGCTAAATTATACTTCACGTGCCCAATCGATGCAGGGGCGCTGCTTGCCGCGCCCCGATCGGGCGGAGCAAGCGCCGCCCCCACTATTGATATGTTTCAGCAATGTCCGGTTAGAAAATTGCATTGACTGAAACATGCTATAAGAGTTCTCCCTCCCCCTGCGGGAGGGGGAGCTAACTGTAAAAACCAAACCGGACAACGCTGGATATGTTTAATTTTTTCCGTAATATAAAATCGGAGGGCCTCCCTAAGGTCTCCCGTGGCAAGCTGAATAAGGTCTACAATATTGACATTTGAGCCGCATTGTGCCAAGCCTAATACCGATTTCAAATTATGGCGCTATCTTCGTTGGCTCGTCTTCGGCTGCTCAACGTACTACCTGTACGCCTTCGCCGCCTCAATCCTCGCCGCCTTGATTTCATCCTTGATTTGGAACCGATCTACGACAGCGGTCGAACCATGACCTGCTGACGTTCAGAAAACGACAATGAGGACATAGGAACCATGAAGATTGGGGTTATTGGCGCCGGGGCGGTCGGCCTCTATTACGGAAGCCTCTTGCAGAGGGCCGGCCATGATGTGCGTTTTTTGCTGCGGCGGGATTATGACGTCATTACCGGGTCCGGCCTGACCGTCAACTCCCCGCGCGGCGGTTTCCATCTTGAGAAGATCCTGGGATTCCGTGATTCCAACGACATGGGCACAGTCGATCTGGTACTGGTGGCGCTCAAGGCCTTTGCCAACCACCTCCTGGCGGAGATGGTACGCCCGCTCGTGGCGGACCATACCGCGCTGCTCACCATCCAAAACGGCCTGGGCAACGAGGAGTTGCTGGCGGAAGCCTTCGGCGGCGACCGCGTTCTGGGCGGGGTGGCCATGATCGGCGTTAACCGTGGCGAGCCGGGCGTGGTGAACCACATGGCGCTCGGCTCCATCCGGCTGGGGGAATTCAACGGTGGGCTTTCCCCGCGCAGCGATCAACTGGCGGCCATGTTCAATGCCGCCGGCGTTACCTGCGAGGCGGTAGCCGACCTCAGGAAAGTCCGGTGGGAAAAGCTGGTGTGGAATATCCCCTTCAACGGCCTGTGCGCCCTGACCAACCAGATGCCCGGCAGGCTGCTGGCCAATCCTGCCACGCGCTCCCTGGTCGCGGAAATCATGGATGAGGTCATCGCCGGGGGCAACGCCCAGGGACTGTCCGAACCGATCTCCGGGGAATACAGGGAAGAGATGCTGGCCAGTACGGCCCGGCATACCAGCGATTACCGGCCCAGCATGATGCTGGACCGGCTTGAGGGACGCCCCCTGGAGTTGGAGGCGATCTACCGGATTCCGTTGCGTTATGCGGCACGGCAGGGGGCGGCAATGGTCCGGGTGGGGATGCTCCATGCCTTGCTGGATTTGGGGGAGCCGGCCTCAAAGTAGCCCATTTCCCCGATGCTTTCACTTTTTTCCCGACACCAATCAGTTGCAAGGATGAAATCAAGGCGGCGAGGGTTGGGGCGGCGAGTGATACGACGAGGAGCCGAAGACGAACCGTGGCGCTCAACAAGGTGCGGGTTGCGGATCGAAATACCGGCATTTTTTCCAACAGGTTGTTGGAAATCTATTGCGGGGCTGTTCTGCGGCGTTGCTCTCGTTCAAAAGCTCAACGTACCAAGGGGTAAGGGGTACGCCTTGCTTCCTCACTCCCTTGCGTCTTGCGTGCCAGCCCCCTCATGACGTTTTTCAACAACCTGCTAAGGCTTTTTAGCGGGCTCCAACGGCAGGTTCACTTCTTGCGAGAACAGCAACTGGGGCGGGAAATCCTCGGCTCCAAGTATCCTTACAATATCCCTCATACTTTCTGAGACATGGGAAAGTTTTTTGGGGGAAAGGGATTCGAGACCCTTGACCAGCATGCCCTGGGCAACTTCGGGCGCTTGGCTGACAACAACCCGTCCTTGCGCCGTAAGGTCGATTTCCACGACCCTCCGGTCTTCCGTTGATCTCGTTCGTTGCACCAAACCCTTTGATTCGAGTCGATCCAGTATTCCCACAACCGTTGCCGGATGCAGGTACATCCGGCGCGCCAGGTCGGATACCTTTATGGGCGCACTGCCGGCAACCAGCTTGATTGCCCAGAGCTGAGGTCCTGTTAGCCCGGTTTCCTTCTCCGCGGTTTTCGAATACTCATTTATTGCCTTCATGGAGCGCCTCAAATTGTCGATTACCTCGGATATTTCATCTGAGTTGTTTCCCATGCCTCCCCCTCGAAAAATAGGTATTGACAAAACATATTTGCAATGCAAATAATTTATTTAAGAATGAATGGTATCACAAACATCCTGGGCAGTGAAATCTATATTGTCAGCATACCTGAACAAACAGGTCCCGGCAAGATTACCACGACAAAAAGCCAGGGTGGCCGAGAACTGTGTGTTTGCGGAACATGAGGTGTAGTAGCGGTAACATACCTGAAACAAAGGAGAAGATCATGAAGGGGTTTAGGGGATTTTGTGTGGTTGGAGCTTTAGGAGCATTGGTTGTCAGTGGCTGCGCCAAGGAGGATGTGGTCAAAAAAGATGAGACGATTGCCCCCTCCGCAACCGTTCAGGCAAAACAGACGGACGTTAAAGCTGCGAAGAATGGTCTCGCAGGAACCTCCGCACAGGCGAAACCGGCTATGGAAAGCGCCGGGAAGGAGGCGGCGACGAAAGCCGCGGCGACGAATGCAGCGCCCCAATCAAAGGAGCAATTGACATCGGCGCTTGAAAAGATTTATTTTGCTTTCGATTCCTTCGGGCTTTCCGATGATGCGCGCAAGACATTGACGGAAAATGCCGGCTACCTGCGCAAGAGCGTCGCCGCCAAGCTGCGTATCGAGGGGAATTGCGACGAGCGCGGCTCTGCCGAATACAATATCGCCCTCGGTGAAAAGCGTGCCGAAGCAGCCGAGAAATATCTCGTTACCATGGGTATCCCGGCGGATCGTCTGGCAACCGTCAGCTATGGCAAGGAGAAGCCGGCGGATCCGGGCCATGATGAATCCGCCTGGGCAAAAAACCGTCGCGACGACTTTACTATCCTGACGAAATAAGCACAGTAGAGGCCCCTCCCTCCCGGCTTGAAGGCAAGCCGGAGGAGGGGCTTTCCGTATCTTTACCGGGAAACCGGCAAACCGCTCGCCGATTTCAGTCATGCTGCGGTCGATTACAGGACCGCAGCAGTTATGGGCTTTATTGAAAAAAGCGTGAAGTATAGAAAAGGGGCATATATGGTTTCGAGAAAAAGGGTATTGTCACTGGTTGCGCCGTTATTGCTCGCACTCACCCTGAGCTCTTGTGCCGGCGTCAAGCCGCTCACCGCCGAGCGACCACGGGATGAAGCCTTTCGCACCGTGCTGAAAAAGGAGACCTCGACCCTCAACATACCGATCGAGGCGTCAACGGACGAACTCGCAAAGGTCCTGAACCAGGCGGTGCGCAAAGAGCTCTACAAGGGTTCGACCAAGACCCGCGGGTTGACCGCGAAAGTGATGCGCAATGGCCCGATCGTTGTCAGCGCCGCCGATAACTACCTGTATGTAACCCTGCCGATCTCCATGTCGCTCAGCTACGGCATATTCGAAATCCCGGCCATCCCCCTCACCTTGAAATTCAAGGCCACTGCCGGCATCACCCCTGACTGGCGGCTTCATGCGGAGATCTATTACCAGGGGTTGAACGATCTGTTGGCCGAGGAGGTCGGAATCGGCCCCCTGTCGCTCAAGCCGCGCAGCATTGTTGAGGGGATCACCCAACCGGTGCAGAGGGCCTTGTCAGATCTGATTGCGCAAAAGATCAATGACCTGATTCCTTTGAAGGCCCAGGTCGCCAAGGTCTGGAATATGGCCCAGAAACCGGTCCTGCTGGATAAAAACTATAATGCCTGGCTGAAGCTGACCCCCCGTGAGGTCGTTCTGTACCCGCTGTCCGCCCAGAACAACCGGGTACGTTTGAGTGTGGGCATCAGCACGTTTGCCGAGTTGGTGGTGGGCCCTGAACCGGCGGCCCAACCGTTGCTCCCCTTGCCCAACCTCAGGCTGGCCACCACGTTCGACAAGACCTTTCGCATTGCCCTGAATGCCGATCTCTTCTACAAGGATCTGCGTGCCATTGCCGAGCCCCTGCTGCTCAACAAGCATTTCGATTCCGACGGTAAAAGCATCGTCATCAGGAATTTCGACCTATACGGCAATGGGGACAAGATCGTCGTCAAACTGGAGACCCAGGGCTCGCTGGACGGGGTCTTCTATCTGACGGCCAAGCCGGTATACAACCCAAAGACCAACATCTTTTCCGTGGAGGATGTGGACTTTGACATGCAAACCAAAAGCCTGCTGTTGACATCGGCCGATTGGTTTCTGCATGGCGCCGTCAGGGGGGTAATCCAGGATAAGCTCAACGTGAATATGAACCGGCAACTGGAACAATCCCGTCAGGTTGCCGGGAAGGCGCTTGCCCGGGTGCCGCTGGTGGAACATGTGTTTTTGAAGGGCGATATAAAGGACCTGAAGTTTAACGATGCCATCGTGCAACAGGATAGAATATCCATTCAGGTTTACACCGAGGGGGAATCGGCCATCATCTTTCAATAGGTCTGCCATCCCGGAACACAATAGAATCCGTTGTCGCCGTTCATGCGGTCGATGGGGGCATCGAAGTCGAATCGGGGGCAGCCGTCATGGGCCGGGCCTGTGTGATCTACCGGAGGCCGCCTGCCAGGGCGGACACCCCCGCCGTCACTTCCAGCACGGTATCGGCCCGGTTGAGGGTGTACAGGTGCACGCCAGGTGCGCCGCCCGCCAGCAACGCCTCCGTCTGGCTGCGGGCATGGGCAACTCCCAGTTTTTGCACCTCTGCCGCCCCACCGTGACGGTCCGCCTCTTCCAACTGCGCCATGAAATCCTGCGGGATAACGGTGCCACACAACGACACGATACGCTTGACCACCTTCAGGCTGACTACCGGCAGGATGCCGGGAATGATCGGTTTGATGATGCCGTTATTGCGGGCATTCCGGACAAAATCGAAGTAGAGGCGGTTGTCGAAGAAGAGCTGGGTGATGGCAAAGTCGGCACCATGGTTCAGCTTGAGCATGAGATGGGCCAGGTCTGCCTCGGGGGTCTCTGCTTCGGGGTGGACTTCCGGATACGCGGCCACGCCCAGGCCGATGTGGGGGTGGGTGCGGCGGATGAGGGCCACCAGCTCCGAGGCGTACCGCAGGGGCCGATGGAGCGATGATTCGGGCGAGGTGTCCTGGGGCAGATCGCCGCGCAGGGCCAGGACGTTGTCCACACCCGCTCGCGTCAGCTCGTCCAGAAATGCATGCACATCGCTGCACTGGGTTCCGATGCAGGTCAAATGGGCCATGGTTTCCAGCCCGTGGTCCCGCTTGAGCCGGCTGACGATCTCCAGGCTGTCCCCGTGGGTGCTCCCTCCCGCACCGTAGGTTACCGAGGCAAAAAGCGGATTCAGCTCCCTCAGACGTTCGACGGTATGGAAGAAGGCAGGCCATTCTGAGCGCTCTTTTGGGGGAAAAAATTCCAGCGAGAGAAACGGCTTGCCCGGTGTCATGGTATCGATGATCTTCATGTGGCTGTTATTGGCTCCTGTATTAAATGTCGTACCAAAGAGTGTCCTGTACGGCGAACTAACCGCACCTAATTATCATGATTCGTCCCAGCGGCGCAACTGCTGCGCCGGAGTGAAGTAACGCCGGTATCCCTGCATCAGGAGCAGGAAGGCGGTGACCGCCACTCCGCCGGACACGGCGCACATGATGGCAATCTGATAGCGGACCGCAACCACAGGTTCCGTGCCGGACAGTATCTGGCCGGTCATCATGCCGGGCAGAGAGACGATGCCCATGGCCGCCATGGTGTTGAGTGTCGGGATCAATGCCGCGGAAAAGGCGTTTCGTAGCGCCGCTTCAACCGCCTGTCGGGGGGTGGCTCCCAGGCAGAGCGCCGTTTCGATCTCATCGCGCCGCTCTCCGATCTCCGCCTCCAGCCGTTCGGCCGCCAGGCTGGCTCCCTGCATGGAGTTGCCGAGGATCATGCCGAACAGGGGGATCAGGTATCGGGGCTCATACCAGGGCGAGTACCCCACCACCAGCGCGCAAAAGAAGAAGGTCACCCCCCCGCAGCCTGCCAGGATTGAGCTTCCCATCACCCGGTAGAATCCGGGCATTCTCCGTTTTGCCTGCGAACCTGCCACCTGCAGGGAGAACCCGGCCATAACGACCAGGATGGACGCCACCAGCAGCGGGGTCTTCACGGAGAATACCACGTGGAGAAGATAGCCGACAGCCAGAAGTTGCACGACCATTCTCGTGGCGGCCCAGCCAATTTTCCGTGCCTGTCCCAGCCTCTGGAAACGGGATAGGGCCATGGCGAGCAGGATCAAGGCGAATGCCAGCAAGAGGTTGGAAAGCTCCAGATTCACAAGTCCGCGGTTATCCATGGGTTACTCTTTTTCCTCCGGCTCCGCCAAAAACCGCTTGAATTCGGCGCTTGCCGGCTCCGCCAGTACTTCCGCCGCCGGTCCTGCCTCCCTGATCCGTCCGGCTTCCAGGTATATCAGGTCATCGGCGATCCTGCCGGCCAGCCGCAGGTCGTGGGTCACCAGGATGACCGCCATTTCCTGCTGCCGGCAAATATCCTGGAGGGCAGCGGCCAACTGGTCGCCGGTTGGTCGGTCCAGGGCGCTGGTTGGTTCGTCCAGCAGCAGGATCGGGGGAGAGGTTATCACGGCCCGGGCCAGGCTGGCCCGTTGTTGCTGGCCAACGGAGAGGCTCCGGGCATCCCGTTCCAGCAGGTCGGGAGTCAGGCGGGCCAGTTCCAGGGTGCGCCTGACTACCGGGCTTTCGGCGGTCGGCACGGGCTCCTTGCGGTAGACCAGCGGGCGTTGCAGGTTATGGAGCAGCGTGCCGGGAAACATGAACGGCCGTTGCAGCACCATGGCGACCTTTCGCCGCAGCAGCAGCGGGTCCAGGCCAGCGATATCCACGCCATCCAGCAGGATACGTCCCGCAGTCGGGTCGTCGAGGCGGTTGATCAGCCGGATCAGGGAACTTTTGCCGCCCCCGGAAGGTCCCACGATGGCGGTGATCCGTCCTTTGGCGGCCGAGAACGATACCTTGTCCAGGATGACGGCCTCCAGCCCCTGCCGGTCCGGCCGTGTCAGTCCGATCCCCTCCACCTGCACCGTCGGCCGGTCGTCATGAGATGTTTTTTCTGCCATCGCGTACACCGCGCCTTTCCGCGTCCGCACTCGGGCCGGCGGTGGAGGCCCTCAAAATTCAACTGTAAAACCGGTATGCCGATCAACCAAAAAACGATACAGAAATCGAAACCTCTTTTCTCACATCTTCATGCAAAATACAAATACTGACGCCGACCCCGGCGGTTCCGGAAGCATCGAAACAGTGAAACCGCCTTTGACCATGCTCTAAAATCATGATATTCTCCCTCTTTTCCGCGTCGTCCCTTGAGCCTTCACCGTGGTACGGTCAGGCTCTGCTCGAACGCACCTGGGCAGGGCTGCTTTTTGTTTTGTTTTTTTGTGCGTTTATGGCTATATTTACTCTGCTGAATACACATTCCCGGTATGCAAAAACACGTTGAAATGATAGTAGGACGGAAGAGGAGGTGTCTTTTGAAAAGAGTGTGTGCGTGTGCAGCCGTATCCCTGGTACTGGCATTTTGCGGCACGGTGTTCGGAGCCGTATCGGAGGGGCAATTCTCGGTCTCCCCGATGATCGGCGGATACACTTACTATGGTAGCGGCCAGCATCTCGAAACAGCCCCCATGTATTCCCTCAAAGGGGGGTACAGTTTCACGGACAACATCGGGGTGGAAGCCGGCCTGGACTATTCGATCACAAATTCCACGCTGGTGACGGACAAGAAAGTTGCCATCTTCAAGTATGGGGTCGAGGGATTGTACCACTTCATGCCGGACGGAAATTTCGTGCCGTTTCTGGCGGTAGGTCTCGGGGGGTACAACCTGTCCGGCCCTTCGGCCCTTGTTTCGCGAAAAGAAATGGGCTTCATGGACTATGGCGGCGGCGTGAAATATTTCATTAACGACAGCCTTGCGCTGCGGGCGGATGTCCGTCACATCCTGGCCAATGCCGGCGCCTTTGAGTACACCCTGGGCGTGACCATCCCCTTTGGCGGCGCCAAAGGCGTTGCCAAGCCGGTGTCCGCGCCTGCCGCTCCCAAGCCCGGCACCGGAAAGCCGCAGGAAAAAGTCGCCCAGGAAGTCCCCGTTAAGAAGCCGGCTGAAGAACAACCCGTGCAGAAAACGGCACCCCCCTCCGCAATTCCGGCAATTCCGGAAGAAACGCCCGCACCGCCGCAATCTGCGGCCAAGGCGGCAGAAGTACCGGCTGTCAAGGCCATGCCGGCGCCGGCCGTCGTGACCCCCACGGAGGTTGTGGACAGCATCTCCAACATGCAGCTTGTCTCCATCCCCAGCGCCTGTTACACGATGGGTGACCCGTCCGACAAGACTCTGGCGGCCCACGAAGTCTGCCTCGGCGCCTTCAGCATCTCCAAGTTCGAGATAACCCGCGAGCAGTTCCAGCGGTTTGTCGAGAGCAGCAATTACGTCACCGATGCGGAAAAACACGGCGGATGTTACACGATCACCGCGGGCAAGGAAGTTTTGAATCCGGCCGCCACCTGGAAAAACCCCGACTTTTATCAGAGCAGGAAGGACCCGGTGGTCTGCGTTTCCTGGAATGATGCCCAGGCATACACGGCGTGGCTTTCCAGCAGCAGCGAGAAAAAATACCGGCTTCCCACTGAGGCGGAATGGGAATTCGCGGCGCGGAGCGGGGGCAAGCAGGAGAAATATGCCGGCACGAACAATGACGCCGATCTCTATCGCTTTGCAAATTTCTGCGACATGAAATGTATCTATGAATGGAAAGACCCGTCCCAGAACGACGGTTACTGGAGTACCGCACCGGTTGGGAAATACATCCCCAATGGATTCGGCCTCTACGATATGTCCGGAAACGTGGCTGAATGGATGCAGGATTATTTTGCCGACGACTACTATGCCAACAGCCCGAAAATGAACCCCAAGGGTCCGAGTGCCGGAACCGGCCATTCCGTGCGTGGCGGGTCATGGCGCAGCCAGAAAAACGCGCTGTCCACCACGAACAGGTCTTCCGCGGAAACAAGCAACGCCTTCGACAATATCGGCTTCCGGGTCTGCCGGGAACCTTGACGCCAGCCGTTTACCTGTTGGACGCACAAAGAGGCGCATCGTTTGATGCGCCTCTTTTGTATGCGATGCCGTCAAAGCTTTAACGTCTTATGGCTTGTGTCCCAAGAGACAAGGACGCTAAGCCCCGATTCGGCCTGTATCCCGAGCTGGCAGGTTGAACTCGATGGTTTGGATAACCCTGCGGTCTGCGGCATAGCTGCGTTCCATGAAGTAAATGCCGCCTTCCGGCTCCACGAGGATGACGGTGGAACTGCGGGTTCCGTAGGTGTCGCCGCTTATGAACCGTGGCGAAAGCATGCGTTCGCGCTCTCTTCCAACACCGGTGTCGGGAAGCAGGTGCTCGGGGAAGGGGGTCGTATCTGAGAGGAGTTCCAGCACCTCCTCCGGGGAAACCCGATCTTCCCGAAGGAGGTGCTCCAAACTGTCTTTCGAGGTCGTCACCTTGGGCCAAGGGGTGTCGAGAAGGTGATTGCTCAAGCCGTGAATGCCGGGCGCAACGCGCATCGGGCCGGCATTGCCCCTGTTCGAATAGTACCAGAGCTCCTCCCTGTCGGACACGATAAGGTTGAAGCCGTTGTAGTCGCCCGGCTTCGTGGGCAGTGTCTCCAGGTATGCCTGCGGAGGGACCATCTTTGTCAGGTAGCCGGAGGGCAGGTCGCCCCGCGAGAAACGGGGCGTGTCGATATCCCGGGCCGGGTCCCGGAAATTGGTGACCGCTGCCAAGCGTCCGTTGGTGGTGACGCCGAGCCACGTGCCGCCGCAAAGCAGGTCGCGGCCTGCCAGCACGTGGGGGAAATCACTCCAATATGCTGCGGCCAGGGTGGGGCGGACATGAAACTCGTCCCGGTTTGCCGCCATGATGAGGCGGTAGCGGGGATGGATATCCAGGGCAAAAACGATCAGGCACACGGGAATTCTCCCAGAGGGATCGATAGTTGGTTTACCCCAACATTTGTTCAGAATTATTTTTTTCAGCTTATCAGAGTGACACGTGCCCGTCCAGCACCATGGATGGGGACCGGATAGTGGCGGATCAGATGGCCTGGGTGTCGCTAAATGGTTGACACTCCGCCATTGTCTGGTCTACCCTCCCTCTGCCATGACTGACGCTTTCGACGACGATAACCACTGGGACGGCCTCTGCAAGCAGTGCGGCCTCTGCTGCTTTGAAAAACTGGAGGATGAGCGGGGCACCATCTTCTACACCCAAACCCCCTGCCGCTACCTGGACGTGACAACCCGGCGCTGCAAGGTTTTCGAACGACGCTTCGAGATCAATCCGAGCTGCATGAAGCTGACGCCGGAACTGGTTTCGACACTGCGCTGGCTCCCCGGCGATTGCGGCTACCGCCAAGCTGCCGCCCAGCTGCCGGTGGAACCGCGCCGTATCGGAAGGAGGCGGAGAAAAGGCCGTAAATAGTTTCGCATCCGGAGTTTCCGGATGGAAACTAAATAACAAAAAAGCCCGCGGCGAACGGGCTTTTTTGTTATGTTGGGTGCGGCTTGCCGCTACTGTGGGATCATCTCGGATTCGGCTTTTGAAAGGGTAAATTCCTGTAGTTCTTCGACGCCGGTCAGATTGTTGTTGAGCACGTGCTGCATCCGCTTGACGTCAAGCTCGTTTTCCCAGCGGGAGACAACGATCGTCGCCACGCCATTGCCGACGAAGTTGGTCAGCGCGCGGGCCTCCGACATGAAACGGTCGATGCCGAGGATCAGGGCCAGGCCGGCCAGGGGGATGGTGGGTATGGCTGCGAAGGTGGCGGCGAGGGTGACAAAACCGCTTCCCGTAACACCGGCCGCGCCTTTGGAGGTCAGCAGCAGAACCGCAAGGATGGTGATGGTTTGGGTCCAGGTAAGGGGGGTATTGGTGGCCTGGGCGACAAACAGTGCTGCCATGGTGAGGTAGATCGAGGTGCCGTCCAGGTTGAAGGAGTAGCCGGTGGGAACGACGAGACCGACCACCGATTTCCTGCAGCCCAGGTTTTCAAGCTTGACCATCAGCCGGGGCAGGGCCGATTCGGAGGACGAGGTCCCCAGAACGATCAGGAGTTCCTCGCGGATGTAGCGGATAAACTTGAAGACGTTGAAACCGCAGAGCTTGCCTACCGGTCCGAGGACCAGCAGGACAAAGAGCGTGCAGGTAAGGTAGAAACTTACCATCAGCATGCCCAGCTTTGAAAGGGATCCAACCCCGAATTTGCCGATGGTGAAGGCCATGGCGCCGAAGGCCCCGATAGGGGCGAACTTCATGATGATGTTGACGATCCCGAAGAGGGCCTGTGATAACTGGTCGATCAGCCGGTGAATCGCTTTCCCCTTTTCGCCGAGGGCCGACAGGGCAAAACCGAACAGGATGGCAAAGACGAGTACCTGCAGGATGTCGCCTTTGGCAAAGGCGTCAACCACGCTCGACGGGATTATGTTGAGCAGAAAATCGACCGTGGAATGAGATTTCGCCTGGGTGGTAAAGGCGACGAGGGCCTTGGTGTCGAGCTTGGTCACGTCGGCGTTGAAGCCGTCGCCCGGCCGGATGACATTAACCACGATAAGGCCGATGGCGAGTGCCAGCGAGGTGATCGCCTCGAAGTAGAGCAGCGCCTTGGCCCCGACGCGTCCGACCTTCTTCATGTCCTCCATGCCGGCAATGCCGGTTACGACCGTACAGAAGATTACGGGGGTGATGATCATCTTGATCAGTTTGATGAAGCCATCCCCGAACGGTTTCATGGCAACGCCGGTTTCCGGGAAAAAGTTCCCGAGGGCAACGCCGATGATAATCGCCGTAACCACTTGAAAGTACAGATGTTGGTAAAACTTCTTTGTTTTCATGCCTTCCCCTTTCATCTGTTCAGATTAAGTCGCTATTCTTTGTCGGCTCGCCTTCGGCTCCTCAACGTACCGAGCTGCACGCCTTCGTCGCCTCAATCCTCGCCGTCTTGATTTCATCCCTGATGTGAGATCGGATTCACCCCGCTTGATTTGAATCGGATCGCCTGTGCGCCCGAAACGTAGACGCTGAAATATAAAACCATATCGCAAGTTGAATACCAAGTCGGCGCTTGAATCCAACTAACCGATATAAAACAATAAACATTGTTACGACCATGGTAATGACCTTTAAATGGGTATAACTTTGGTTATATCTTTGGAGGGAGTTAAGACGGAACTGCTTGGTACTACGGAAAATTTAGGTGATATAACCAGAGTTATGGGAATAACCTTGGTTATATCCTTTGGCAGGCTGTGGAAAACGTGGTGCGGTACTCGCAATCTCGTCGTTTCTTCTCCGATGTTTCAGGATGGAAACTCACCCTCTGTTATTCCTCTTCCGGTCGCCCGGCATCCGGCCTTCCTCGAGACGTTTTCAACAGCCTCACGGGATTGTCACTGTCGGCAGTACCTCTTCATGTCCGCGCGCCAGCTTCAGGCGCTTGCTCAGCGCGGGTTGGGAGATGCCGAGCAGGTGCGCGGCGATGGTCTGGTTGCCCCTGGCGCGGGTTATGGCTTCGGAAACGAGCAATCCCGCAGCCTCGGTAAAGGTGGGGAGCCGGTCAAGGTGGGAAAAGGGATTTCCTTCGGGATCAGTGGCGACAGGCGGGGAATCGGGCCGGCCGATGCCACGCAGAAAGGTATCCATGGAGAGGATATGGTCGCGATGGACGCTTACCGCGTCGTAGATCATGGCCTTTAACTCGCGTACGTTGCCGGGGAAGGAGTAAGTGGCAAGGAGTTGGGCCAATTCACGGGGAGGGGTCGGCCTTTTTTTCCCCAGGGAATGCGCAACCCGGCCGAGGAAATAGTCGAGCAGCAACGGAATATCCTCTTTCCGCTCCCGAAGGGGGGGGACATGGACGTGGTGGGTCCGCAGGCGGTAGAAGAGGTCGCGGCGAAACCTTCTGTCCGCCTCTTTCTGCACAAGGTCTTGGTGGGTGGCTACGATGATGCGTGCCTTGAGGCGCTTCGGGCGGTCGCTCCCCAACGGGAAATATTCGCCTTCCTGGAGGAGCCTCAGGAGCTTGACCTGGGAAGGGATGCTGAGATCACCGATTTCGTCGAGGAAAAGGGTGCCGTTGGCCGCCTCCTCGATCATGCCCCGTCGTTGCTGGTCGGCGCCGGTGAAGGCCCCTTTGATATGGCCGAAAAGTGTGTCGGAAAAGACCGTGTCATCGAGGCCGGCCACATTTACCGCCACAAGCGGACCCGCGCATCCGCTCAGAAAATGGGTTGCACGGGCGAGGAGTTCCTTGCCGACGCCGCTTTCGCCGGTGATGAGGAGCGGCTGAGGACTGACCGCAACCGCCTCCACATAGGAAAAAATGGCGTGCATTGCCTGGTTGGCCGTGATGATGGCGGCAAAGGCTTCGGGATGCCGAAGCTCCCCGGTGAGAACACGGCTGGACATCTCGAGATTCTCGCGCTGGAGTTCAAGCATCCGGATGGCGCGCAGCACCCCGCCCACAAGCCGGTCTTCCTCCACGGTCTTGACGAAGTAGTCAAAAGCCCCGAGCCTCATGCAGCGCACGGCGGTCTCAATTTGGTTCATACCGCTGATCACGATGGTGGCGGTCTCCGGATGATGTTCCGCGATCATGGCCAGGAGGTCTTCGCCCGAGATATGGGGCATGGTGAGGTCCAGCAGGATCAGGCCCACCTTTTGGCTGGCGAGGAGGCCCTCGACCTTCCTGCTGTCCTGGCAGGTCAGGATATTGGTTATGCCGGTGGAACGCTCCAGGGTAAGGGAAAGGGAGCGGAGCCAGGCCGGCTCGTCATCCACGAGGAGGATGGAAAAGGGTGGGTAGAGGTTTTGGCTCATTATCAGGTCTCCTCAGCTGCCGGAAGGGTCAGGATGACGGTCGTTCCCGCACCGGGTGTCGAGTTGAATTTAAGCGTCCCGCCGTGCTCGTTGACGATCCCCGCCGATACAGAAAGACCGAGGCCGGTCCCTCCTGTTTCCCGTTTGGTGGTAAAGAACGGATCGGTAAGGCGCGGGATATGCTCGGAGGCGATCCCGATCCCTTCATCCGTTACGGTGAGCACCACGATCTTGGCATTACTGACGCGGAAGGTGGCCAATGCAATCCTGCACTCCGTATTGGGCAGCGCTTGGCAGGCGTTGAGCAGAAGGTTTACGACCACCTGCTCAATGCGCTGGGTGTTCCCGCGAACCAGGGGGATGTCGGCGGCGTACTCCGCCGAAAAATTGACCGTTGCCTTGCGGATCGAACTTTCAACCAGGCGTACGGCCGTCTGGGCAACCTGGTTCAGATCGAAAAGGTCGCTGCCGGAGTTGTCGTCCTTGCGGGCGAAGTCCTTGAGTTCTTCGACGATGCGTTTGATACGCTTGGATCCCTCCAGCATCTCGTCCAGCATGTGGGGTACTTCGTTGCGCATCCGGGAGTAGGGCAGCCCGCCGAGCGGGAAATCCCCCGACACTTGGAAACGGGACTCAAGCACCTCCACCGCGTCCTGATAGACCTCCTTGAGGATCGGCATGTTGAGCAGGATCAGGCCGTTGGGGTTATTGATTTCATGGGCCACGCCGGAGACGAGGATGCCCAGGGAGGCCATCTTGTCGGCCTGGATGAGCTTGTCCTGGTGACGGCGGAGTTCTTCCAGGGCACGTTTACGCTCCGCAGCCTCGCGGGCCAGTTCCTGGGTCCGTAGCGCCACGCGCTTTTGGAGGGTCCTGGACCAGACGACCGTGGCAGCCAGTATGAGCAGGAGCAGGACCAGGGCCAGGGCGCCGTAGCGTACGGCCCGTTCCCAGGAAACCGGCGGCGGTTCCAGAGCCCCGAGCCATTTGTCGTAGATCTCCTGGTATTGGCCGGTCTTGTGAACGATGGCGAGCCCCTCACTGATGCGGGTCATCAACTCGTCATTCCCCTTTTTGACGCCATAGCAGTATTTCTGGGCTGCAATGCTGGTCGCCACCGGGGCGACATTCGTCAGGTGCAGTTCCCGGATGAGATACATGCCGGGGAGAATGGCGACGACAGCGTAGTCGTGGGCGCCCGAAGCGAGAAGGCGCAGGGCGTCGGCCGGGGTGTCGGTAAAGTGCAGATCGCCGCTGAAACCGAGACTCTTCAGGGTGTCGTGCATGATCCCGTCGCGAAAGACGATGATCTCCCTGCCGCGCAATTCATCGATTGAACTGACCGGCGGGGTATCCTTGCGGGCAAAGATGGCGTGGTGAACAATGGTATGGGGAGGCGAGAAAGTGATGGACTGTAGACGCTCTTCAGAAAACGATATCCCTTGGAGAACGTCGATCTCGCCATTCATGAGGGCCGTGCGCATCTCGGACCACGCACCGAAGCGGAACTCCACCTTCATGCCCATGACCTTGGCAATGGCCCGGGTGAGGTCAACGTTATACCCGGCCGGTTGGCCGTCCTTGTCAAGATACTCGTAGGGAGGGTAGGCGCGGTTGCCGCCGACGATGATGACCTTGTCACCGTGGTTCTTGCCTTGGTTGTTCGTGGCGCCGAAGGCAGGCAGCACCAGCAGGCACAGGCTAAGAGCGGCAAAGAGCGCCTGCCGGAGGCGGCCATGGGCAAGGCGGCGGTTGTTGTTCTGGCTGCCGTGTGGTTTCGTTGTCGGTTGTCCGTGCGTCGTGGTCACTAAGCTCCAATCCCTTGGTCAGCGGTAGAGCACCGCCGATCAGCGCTCCGCCCCTCAACATCGAATTTACAGCTTAGCAGAATACCACAGCAGCGTGACGGAAAGAAAGGGGGCAGATGTTACGCGTACTTACTCACCACATGAAGGCTTCGGATGAGAACCTGTTGGTTTCCGGATGGAAACGGCTTAACCTGCCTGGAGCCGTTCGCGTTGCGCCAGCTCGGGAAAAAAGCGCCTCCAGAGCAGGACGACCAGCAAGGTGCCGATACCGCCGATCAGTGCGGCCGGTACGGTCCCGAACCAGGCGGCGGTCACCCCCGACTCGAATTCTCCCAGCTCGTTGGAGGTGCCGATGAAAATGGCATTGACGGCGCTGACCCGCCCGCGCATTTCATCGGGGGTCTCCAACTGCACAAGCGTCGAGCGGATGACCACGCTCAACATGTCGGACCAGCCGAGCACCACCAGCGCCGCGAACGACAGGGCAATCGACGTGGAAAGTGCAAAGGCGATGGTGGCAATGCCGAACCATGTTACCGCGGCGAACATGACCTTACCCACCCTGCGCTGCAAAGGCCGACGCGCCAGGTAGATGGATGCGGCAAACGCGCCGACCGCCGGCGCGGAACGCAGGAAGCCGAGCCCCCAGGGACCGGCGGAAAGGATATCCCGGGCATAGATCGGCAGCAAGGCGGTCGCGCCTCCGAGCAGCACCGCGAACAGGTCGAGGGATATTGCCCCCAGTACGACCCGGCGGCTGCGGATATAGGAGATGCCTGCAAAAACGAAGCCGAGGGAGACCGGTTCGCGGTTTCGGGAGATCGGCCGCTCGATCCTGACTGCCGCTATGGCGGCGGCCGACAGGAAAAAGAGCGAGCCGCTGACGGCGTATACCACTGCGGGGCCAGCAATGTAGAGGAAGCCGCCCATCATCGGGCCGATGATGACGGCCGCCTGCCTGACCGATGCGTTCAGCGCCATTGCCCGGGGCAGGGTTTCCTGGTCCACCAGAGAGGGGACCAGGGTCTGGAGGGTGGTGAATTCAAAGGCGCGGGCAATGCCGATCAGGAAGATGAACGCCAGGATGGTCTCTTTGCCGGCCCATTGGGCGTGACTCCCCAGGCACAGGCCGAACAGCGCCGTTGCCTCGACGAATTGCGACAGGGATACGATCCTGCGACGGTCATGGCGGTCGGCAACGTGTCCCACCAGCAGCACCAGAGCCGCCGAGGGGATGAACTGCACGAGTCCGACCAGGCCTAGGTCGAATGCGCGGTGTGTCAGGGAATATATCTGCCACCCCACGGCGACACCGGTTATCTGGTACGCGATGGTGGCTGCGGCGCGCGCCATCAGGAACAGGAGGAACGGTTTGTGGTGCAAGGGGGATGTCATTTCAATGGCCTCGGCAGGGCTCGCGCGGGAGCTTTGCTCCGCCTGTGGAATATCCGGGTTAACGATTCAGGTGCTGTCGGCGTTTATCCGGGTCACTATAGTTGCGATGCGCCGCCGGGTCAAGCGGGGCAAGGGTCTCATGTCGTCATGTTACCGAGCGGAGGTCAGGATTCGGTGCAGATGGACAAGCCGTTTGACACGCAATACGGAAAAAGTTTAAACTCACATTTTAACATCCCCGTGCTATAGTACGATCAGCGGCCCATGGTACGTGAATCGATCCGTTTCGATAGCGAACTGCGATTTCATGAACATCTTTCAGATAACAAAGGTTGCGTGATGTCATCAACACCCCGCTGTACAGGCAAGGCGATAGCCGGTGTCGTGCTCTGGCTGGCGCTTCTGGCAGGCCTGACCCTTTCCGTTCTTTCCGGCCTCAAGATATGCACGTCCCTGTGCAGCGAAACCGCTAAATATTCGATCTTTGGCATGGATTTCGGCTGGTTCGGCTGCGCCTTCTTCGGACTGCTGATCCTGGTGTCGGTTGTGCGCGAACGCGTCCCGTGTGCCGGAGCCCTGTTGCTCTATGGGGTCAGCGCGGCGCTCGGCGCCGAGTTGCGGCTGATATGGATCCAGAAGTATGTTATCGGCAGTTGGTGCCCGGTCTGCCTCGGCATCGCGGCAGTGGTGGCCACGGCATTTCTTGCTCTCTTATACCAATTAACGGCTACACGAACGGCATCAGGAGGAACCATGAAAACAAGATTCGCCCATATCGCGGTAATGATCCTCGCACTTCTGGTCGGCCTCGGGGCTGCCCTGGCAGGCGTTCAGAAGGAGGCAGAGGCGGCCGGACCCGATATCTACCTCGGCAAGCGTCAAAGCGACACTACGGTGTACTTTGTCAGCGATTGGTTCTGTCCCGTCTGCCGCAAGGTGGAACCTGATTTAGAGAAGGTTTTTCCGGAGCTCTCCGCAACGGCGCGAGTAGCATTCGTCGATATGCCGATTCATGCGGACACCTCCAACATTACCCCCTACAACCTGCAATTCATGATCTATGACAAGGATAAATACATGCGCCTGCGCCATGTGCTGGACGAACTTTCCCGCACCACGAACAACCCGACCCCGGAGCAGGTCAAGGCGGCAGTGGCTCCCCTGGGTATTGCCCTTCGGCCGCTTAACTTCGTGGAACTGATGAACGGCGTCAAGCTCTTTGAAACCCTTTTTCGGGGTTTTGGTGTCAAAGCTACCCCCACGGTGGTGATTGACAACCCCAGAACCAAAAAGCGGAAGCTTTTGGTCGGCAGCCACGAGATAAACAGAAACGCCATTAAAGAGGCTATTGCAGAGGTTGGTAGATAGGCTGCCGAGGCGGCATCCGTATGAATTCTGTTCAAACCAACCTTTCACCGCCGGATTCCATGATGTTGTCCGGCGTTTTTTTTGCCGCGGTTGACATTGATTCCAATAGATGCTTATCGATATGTTTGAAGGCGATGAGGCTGCCCGCTTTGCGCAGATGTGGATAGAGGTGGCGGATGAACTATCGAATCACGGTCCTGTGTGAAAATTCAGTCGGCCCCATCTCCGGCACCTTGGGAGAACACGGATTTGCCGCCCTGATCGAACCGTCCGAAGGGGATGCCATCCTGTTCGATACCGGGCAGGGGCTTACCTTGCTGCATAATGCCCGCCGGATGAATAAAAACCTCTCCGCGGTCGGTGCCGTCGCTATCTCCCACGGTCACTTCGACCACGCAGGCGGCCTGCTGCCCTACCTGCAGGAGTACGGCTCCCGCCGGGTGTACGGACACCCCGGCATCTTCAGCCACCGCTACCGGGTAAAAGACACCGGGGAGTGCTTCTCCATCGGCATACCCCATGCCAGGGAGACGCTGGAAAGCGCCGGCGCGGTATTCGATCTCTCGCCGGCATTCCGGCAACTGGCGCCCGGCGTCTACCTGTCCGGCGAGGTTCCGCGTGCCACCGCGTTCGAGAACGGTGACCAGGGATTATACCGTGATTGCACCGGGCAGGAGTTGGACCCCACGGTGGACGATCAGTCGCTGGTGCTGGAAACCGACAAGGGGCTGGTGATCCTCTTGGGATGCTGCCATGCCGGATTGATCAACACGCTGGAGCATATCGCCTGCACGACGGGCCGCCGTGACGTGTGCGCCCTGATCGGCGGGACCCACCTGGCCTTTTGCAGCCAGGAGCAAATGGAAAAGACGATTCAGGCGATCAAGGGCTGGGGGGTCAGCAAGATAGCTGCCGGACATTGCACCGGATTTGCCGCCTCGGCACGCCTGTTCCGTGAGTTGCCGCGTGAATTCCAGGTTGCATCGGTAGGGTATACGCTTGAGGTGTGAACATTGGAAGGCACCGTTATGCAGGCCATATCAACCAATGAGGGGAGAGTCGGATGGAACGGAAGGATTTTGATGCCGCTGCCTTGACGTGGGATGAAGAACCGCGGCGGGTTCAACTGGCAGCCGACATTGCGGCAGCCATAAAAGAATCGGTCCCGCTTTCAGCGGACTGGGACGGCATGGACTACGGTTGCGGCACCGGGCTGCTGACCCTGGATCTGGCGCCTGCCCTGCGAAGCATCGTCGGCATGGACAGTTCCCAGGGAATGGTGGACCGTCTGAACGCCAAATGCGCCGCATCGGGCATCCACAACACGCGCGCTGTGCGCTGCGACCTGGAACAGGGGGGGATGTCGGCAGGGCCTTTTCACCTTGTTGCCAGCGCCATGACCCTGCACCATATCCAGGAGACCGTCCCGTTCCTGACCTCGCTGCGCGGGCTGCTGCACCCCGGCGGCTGGATTGCCCTTGCCGACCTGGAAAACGAGGACGGCAGTTTTCACGATGATCAGACCGGCGTATTCCATCATGGTTTCAGCCGGGAAGAGCTGGAGATGTTTTTCGCCCGCGCAGGCTTCAGCTCCATCGCCGTCCGGAACGTGACCGCCGTGCGCAAGCACGATCAGCTCTACCCGATTCTGCTTGCCGTGGCCGTGCGTCCCTGAGCCATTTCCGCCGTGTCTCCGCCGTAGCGGAGGATGCACGGCAATGCCGATATGATCCTGCATGGGCGGCGTTGGACTCCGGCCGCTCCGCCGTACAGGCGTCGCGGATTCAGACAGTGCTCTATTGAGTGCGTTCGGCAAGCGCCTTTTCGACGAACTGCTTCACGTCCCGGTTCAACTCCCCGCGTGAGGTACTGTCCAGATAGACCATATGCCCGGCGCGGTAGCGGCGGATGGAGATGCTTTTCTGAAGCGCCGGCGTCAAGCCGAGGTGGTTGAGCGTGTAGATGCTGGAGAAGTGGGGGGTGGCCAGGTCGAAGAGCCCCATGGCCACGAAGAGCTTCATGTAGGGGTTCTTGGCAAAACTGTTGCGCAGGTTATCACTTGTGTCGGCGTAGCTGTTCTTCGCCTCCCAGTCCCAGTGACCGATGCCGCCGCCCAGGACAAAATATTCCAGGTCGGATTTGTAGCCGAGTTCCGTGCGGATGTAATGGTTGAAAGCGTCGGTATAGGGCGGCCGGATAGTGGTGACGGTGGGATCGAACCCGTGATGGTTTGACGGCTCCAGGTCCGGGGCCGTGAAGCGGCTGTCCATGAAGCCGACCATCTGCTGCCGGTCGCGGAGAAGCTCCCTGACAAAGCTCCTGCTGTCGATACGCAGGTTGTTGTTGGCGATGAAGGCTGCATCCAGACCGGTGAATTCAGCCAGTTTGCCGGCAACCTCCCGGCGTTTCGCGGCCGGCAGGCTATCGCCCTGGACAAGGGCAGCCGTGTATTCCGTTGCAGCCCACGACTCCGCCTGGGCCAGCGTCTTGTCAAGGTCGGCCTGGAACTGGGGCGCCAGTTTGCCGTGATACCAGGCGGTTGCGGTATAACTGGGGAGGAACAGGGCGTAGGGCAGGTCATTGCCATTGTCGAAGCCAAGGGTCTGCAAGTTCATGACGGAGGAGATCAGTACGATGCCGTTGAGCGCTATGCCGTGCTCAAGCAGGTATTCGGACAGACCAGCGGCGCGAAAGGCGCCGTAGCTCTCGCCCGCCAGAAACAGCGGTCCGCCCCAGCGTTCGTAACGTCCCAGATAGAGCCTGATAAACCGGCCCATCGAGTCCACATCACCATCGACAGCGGTGAATTTTTTCGTCAGATCCGCCTTGGTTGCCCGGCTGTAGCCGGTGCCGACAGGATCGATGAACACCAGGTCGGCCCACTCCAGCCAGGTTGTGTCGTTATCCTCAAGGCTAAAGGGGGGCGGGGGCATCCTGCCGTCGGGCAGCATGCGCACGATGCGGGGGCCGACGGCGCCGAGGTGCAGCCAGACCGCCGCCGCGCCGGGACCGCCGTTGAAGATGAACAGGAGAGGCCGTTTCACATCGCGGGAGGGGTTGGAAGCGGTGTAGGCGACAAAAAAGACCTGGGCCTCGGTTTCGCCGGCATCGTTTTGTATCGGCAGTTTTCCTGCGGTTACCGTATAGGCCAGTTCCTTCCCCTTGATGGCGATGGCGTGGCGGGTCACGACCGGTGTTTCCACGGCCGCGGCCGAATCCTTTTTATCCTTCTCCGCACTTTTCTCGTCGTCACGGGGGGGGTGGGCGATGTTTGTCGTGGTTTCCGCCCTGGACAGGCATGGGTGATGGAATTCACCCGCCAGCAAGAGAACCGTCAACAGCAGGGATATGAACAAGGGATGTCACCTCCGGAGTCAGGCGCTTGGACTGCAATTCATGAAGAGATTATACTTTAATCCCCTATGCTGTCCACAACCATCACATCGGTTCGTGGCGAAGAACAGGGCCGACCGGGCGTCCGGCCGGTGATGATGTGGTCTATTTGGCGCTGTTGGAAGTTTGCAAGATGCATATGAACTTGAATATATGAGGTGGGGGCGGATGATGCCGGTTCGGCATTATCCCGAACGTCCAATCACGAGATTGCAGCACAGGGGATCGGGATGAAAGATCTGACAGGCAAACCGGCGCTTCCTTTTGACCTTCATGAAAGCAGGGGGCGGCGTTACCGCCTTATGGACTTCGCGGGAAGCTGGCTCTTGTTGGTTTTCCACCGCCATCTCGGCTGACTGCCGTGTCGCGCTCACATCACGCAGTTGCGTGATCATGCAGATGAGTTGAAAGACAGAGGTGTGGCCGTTGTGGTGGTCACCTTCGAGAATGATTTTTTCGCCCGCTCCTATGTGGAGGAAACCTCCTTGGCCTGGCCGCTTCTCGTAGATGTGACCCGTGAAACCTATAAGAGCTATGGCATGCTCTCGGCGTCCTTCTGGGATGTTTGGGGGCCGAAGACGTGGTGGGCCTATCTGAAATACCTGGCCAAAGGGTACAAGCTCAAGAAATCAGGGGGCGATATATTCCAGCGTGGCGGTGATGTGTTGATAGACCCGGAGGGGATTGTCCGCCTGCATCATGTCGGGACCGGGCCGGCCGATCGTCCTGCTATTGAAGTTATTTTGCATAAGATCAGCGACGCCAAGGGCTAACCGCCCTATGGCGCCGCTTTCAAAATTGGATAGCCATCCTCCGTGACAGCGCAGGGGGCGGCTGAGGCGAAATGTGCCTCAGGCGGCGGAGTTGAGCAGGGAACACCCCTCGTTCAGGTAGTCGGACGCATGGACCTGATCGACAACCCAATAGAGGTTATCCCGTCCCAACAAGATGGCAACCGGCTCTTTAAGGCCGATGGCATACATCTGTGCCACGGAATAAAATGAGAATTTGGCGTACACGGTTTTCTCCCCTTGTCTGTTTCGGGTCTTGTTTTGGATGCTGCTAGGATAGCATAAGACGTGCCAGAAGTTTGCCGTTATAAAAACAGTACGTTACGGCTTTGTGACGAAATATTGACTTTGTGTGGCTGTTGTTGTTATAAACTGCTGTCTAAAATTTGACTTTATGAGGATACCATGCTGGATATGATTGGGATTTTGGGCAGGTACTTTGAGGGGGAGGCGCTGACGAACGTGGCCACCCACGGACGTGTAGTGGCGGACCTTGCCCTGGCTGTCGGCCGTGAGGCATCACTGCCCGGCGAGGAGTGCGCCTTTATAGAGGAAGCGGCGATACTGCACGATATTGGCGTATGCAGGGTTGCCGCACCGGAAATCGGGGCGCTGGGGCCCCATCCCTACATCATGCACGGCATCCTGGGGCGTGAGATCCTCGAACACGAAGGCCTGCCGCGGCACGCCATGGTGTGCGAACGCCACATCGGCGTTGGCCTGACGGTCACCGATATCGTTGATCGGCAGCTCCCGCTCCCTTGCCGGGATATGGCGCCCCGGACGACCGCAGAAGAGATCATCTGCTTTGCCGACCTGTTTTTTTCCAAGAAGCCGGGCCGGCTGAAGCATAGAAAGCCGGCGGAACAGGTCCGCGAAAAACTTTCCCATTTTGGACAGGATAAAGTTCAAATTTTTGACACGTGGATGGTGCGTTTCGGAGCGGCTCTCCGTGTGGTCCCGACAATCTGCTAAACGCGGCCTGAATCCTCGTTAGGATGCCGCCTAGCAGCAGGGGCTGTTTTGTATACGTAATTATGATTGCATTTGATCCGGCTATGCAGTAAATTGACACTCCTTTTTGCAGGCACTCTCGCAGCATTTCCAGGTGGTTTCATTGCAGCAGGATACCCTCACAATCGAACAACTCCGCGCCAGCATCGACGACATCGACAACCGGATCGTCGAGCTTCTCAACGAACGTGCCCGGGTAGTGATCGAAGTCGGCAAGCTCAAGTCCGGCAGCAATATGGAGTTTCATGTCCCCAGCCGTGAGCGCAGGATTTACGAACGCCTGCTCAGCCTCAATTCCGGCCCGTTCCCCAATGACGCCCTGCGCAGTATCTACCGCGAGATCATTTCCGCCAGTCTTGCCCTGGAATCGCCCATGAAAGTGGCCTTCCTGGGACCCAGGGCCACCTTCAGCCACTTGGCGACCATGCAGCAGTTCGGCCTGTCCGCGGAACTGGTGCCGCTCAAGTCGATCCCGTCGGTCTTCGAGGAGGTGGAGAAAGGCAAGGCGCTGTACGGCGTGGTGCCGGTGGAAAATTCCACGGAAGGGGTCGTTTCCCATACCCTCGACATGTTCGTGGAGAGCAGTTTGAAGGTAACCGCCGAGATCCTGCTGGAAGTCCATCACGATCTGTTGTCCCGTACCGGGCGGCTTGAAGACATCAAGAAGGTTTATTCCCATTCTCAGCCCATCGCCCAGTGCCGCCAATGGCTTGATGAAAACCTGCCCGGCGTGCCGTTGGTGGACGTGGCCTCCACCGCCGTGGCGGCCCAGATCGTCAGCGAAGACTATACCGCCGCCGCCATTGCCAGCGAGCTGGCCGGTTCGCTCTATGATCTCAAGGTGATCAGGAGCAGGATCGAGGACCAGGTCAACAACTTTACCCGGTTCCTGGTGATTGCCCGCAAGGGTGGCGAGCGCTCGGGCAACGACAAGACCTCGATACTGTTTTCCGTCAAGGATGAACCGGGGATTCTGTGCCGTATGCTGGAACCTTTCGCCAATCGCGGCATCAACCTCTCCAAGATCGAATCGCGGCCATACAAGAAAAAAGCCTGGGAATATATCTTTTTCCTCGACCTGTTCGGCCACGCCTCGGAACCGGAAGTGGCCGCGGCCCTGGATGAGCTCAAACAGTGCTGTCAATTTCTCAAGATCCTCGGGTCCTATCCGCGGTCGATGTAAGGGTGAGACGGCATGTCCATGATCATTGAGCGTCTGGCCGTTATCGGCGTCGGCCTGATCGGCGGTTCTTTTGCACGGGCACTGCGTGAAGCAGGCACTGTCGGCACCATCATCGGCATCGACACCGACCGGGACAACCTTAGCCAGGCCCTGACCCTTGGGATTGTCGATGAGGTCGCCCACGATGCCGCCGAAGGCGTGCGGGATGCCCAGGCAGTATTCATTTCGGTTCCCGTCTGTTCCATTCCGATGGTGGTCAGGGCGATTGCCCCCTTTCTCCCCAGCGGCTGCATAGTCAGCGACGGCGGCAGCGTCAAGTCCGCCATCGTGCATGAGTGCGAGACGCTCATGCCGCCCGGATGCTTTTTCATCGGCGGACATCCAATTGCCGGCACCGAGCACTCGGGGGCAACGGCGGCCTTTGCTACCCTCTTTACCGGCAAGCGCTGCATCCTGACCCCGACCCCGGCCACCGATGCCGGGGCGTACGATACCATGGCACGGCTCTGGCAGTCTGCCGGAGCCAATGTCTGCTCCATGGAGCCGGAGCACCACGACCGGATCTTCGCTGAAATATCCCACCTGCCGCATGTCGTGGCGTACTCCCTGGTGCATGCCGTGGGAACAGCCGATGTGGAAGGGGAGAACGTCCTTTCCTACACCGCCGGAGGTTTCAGGGATTTTACCCGTATCGCCTCTTCCGACCCTATCATGTGGCGCGACATAGCCCTGATGAACAGGGGAGCCCTTCTGGCAAGCATCGACGGATTTTCGGCGAGCCTGGCGGAGCTGCGTCAGCGCATCGACCATAGTGATTCTGCGGCGTTGGCCGAGTTTTTTACCATTGCCAAACAATTCCGCGATGGTATTCTCTGAACGAGAAAAATCAATTATGTCACAAACGGAGTCCTGCGTGAAATCCATCACCATACATCCTGCATCGTCCGCCACGGGGGAGATCGTTGTCCCCGGCGACAAGTCCATCTCACATCGCTCCGTCATGTTGGGCGCCATCGCCAATGGCATCACCACGGTCAGGGGCTTCCTGCGCGGCGAGGACAACATGGCAACCATGGGGGCCTTTCGTGCCATGGGGGTGCGGATCGAGGACGACGGCGAAACCGTGGTCATACACGGCCAGGGGCTGCATGGCCTCAAGGAGCCGACGGACATCATCGATTGCGGTAATTCCGGCACCAGCATCCGGCTTTTGACCGGTCTTTTGGCCGGACAATCCTTTTTCACGGTGGTAACCGGCGACCAGTATCTGCGCAAGCGCCCCATGAAGCGGGTGGTGGAGCCGCTTGCCCGCATGGGCGCCCGCATAATGGGGCGTGACAAGGCTACGCTGGCGCCGCTTGCCATCAGCGGTGGCTCCCTGAATGCAATCGGCTATGAATCGCCGGTTTCCAGCGCCCAGGTGAAATCCGCCATCATGCTGGCCGGCCTGTATGCCGACGGAGAGACCTCCGTCCGCGAGCCGACCCTTTCCCGCGACCATTCCGAGCGCATGTTCCGGCTGTTCGGCGCATCGCTCGGGGTGTTTAAAAACGGGGTCACGGTGCGAGGCGGCACGGAGCTTACCGGCCAGGAAATCAACGTGCCGGGCGATATTTCCTCGGCAGCCTTCTTTATGGTCGCGGCCCTGATCACGGCCGGGTCCGAACTGCTTATCCGCAACGTGGGCGTCAATCCGACCCGTACGGGCATCATCGACATCCTCAGATCCATGGGGGGGCGAATCGAACTGATCGACGAACGCGAAGTCTCCGGCGAGCCGGTGGCCGACATCCTGGTGCGTTCGTCGCAGTTGAAGGCCATCGATATCGCAGGCCCCGTCGTGCCGCGGGCCATCGACGAGTTCCCGGCCATCTGCGTGGCGGCGGCTTGCGCGGAAGGGCGCACCACGGTCAGGGACGCTCGCGAATTGCGGGTCAAGGAGACCGACCGGATCGCAGCCATGGCAACAAACCTGCGTGTCCTCGGCGTTACGGTGGAGGAATGCGACGACGGCATGGACATCGTCGGGGCGGAGAGCCTCGGAGGTGGCGCCGTGGAGAGCTTTGGAGATCATCGCATCGCCATGTCACTGTCGGTTGCGGCCCTGGTGTCGCAAGGCGGCATCACCATCGGCGACGTGGATTGCGTGGCAACGTCGTTTCCCTCCTTTTTCCCGCTGCTGGAACAGGTCGCCGGCAGGTGACGCCGATGAACGCACGTCCCAATGGTCTGATCATCGCCATTGATGGCCCATCCGGTGCAGGAAAGAGCACCATTGCACGTTTGCTGGCCAAGAGGCTCGGCTACCTTCAGATCGACACCGGCGCCATGTACCGGGCGGTCGCCTTTCTGGTCAGCCAGGCAGGGATCGATCCCGGCGACTCCGCTGCCGTCGAACGGCTTTGCAACAGTGCGGATATCCGTCTCGACAGTTCCAACTGCCCCCATAGGGTGTTTGCCAATGGCCGGGATGTGACCGAACTGATCCGTACGCCGGAGATGTCGCTGATGACCTCGCGCATTTCGGCGCTCAGGCCGGTGCGTGAATCGATGATGATGCTCCAGCGCCGAATGGGGCGGGATGGCGGCGTGGTCCTGGAGGGGCGGGACATCGGCACGGCCGTCTTTCCCGATGCCGAACTTAAATTTTTTCTTTTCGCCTCTCCGGAGGAACGCGGGAAGCGCCGCTTCGCGGAACTTGTCGGCAACGGGGAGCGGGTCACCCTGGAAGAGACCATTGAAGCGGTTACCCGGAGGGATCGCCAGGATTCCCAACGCGATCTTGCCCCCCTCAGGCAGGCCGAAGACGCCATCCCCGTCGATTCCTCCCTGATCGGCATCGACGAGGTGGTGAAGGAAATGGAAGAGATTGCCAGGGAAAAAATCCATCAGACCGGAATAACGAAATGAAAGTACTTCTCGCAAAACGCGCAGGTTTCTGCTTCGGCGTCAAGCGGGCCACCCAGATGGCCTTTGAGGCGGCTGGCATAGACAACAAAACCTATACCCTCGGACCGATCATCCACTCCCCGCAGGTCGTCAACAAGCTGGAGGAGATGGGGGTCAAGGTGCTTAAAAATCTGGACACCATGGATAGCGGCACCATCATCATCCGGTCCCATGGAGTCGCTTCCCACGAGATAGATGAGGCGGTACAAAAACAATTGGATATCGTCGACGCCACCTGTCCCTTCGTAAAGAAGGCCCAGGAACACGTCAAGAGTCTTTCCGAGACGGGTTATGGCGTCGTTGTGGTTGGTGACGCCGATCATCCCGAGGTTCAGGGGATCGTCTCCTATGGCGGCGACAAGGTGTTCGTCGTCGGTTCCGGCGAAGAGGTCAGCAAGCTCCCCAAGATGAACAAGATCGGCGTTGTCGCCCAGACAACCCAGTCATTCGAAAACCTCAAAAATGTCGTGTCGGAATGCCTCCTGAGGGGCGGCGAGATCCGGGTCTTCAACACGATCTGCGACGCCACGGCGGTGCGCCAGGAGGAGGCCAAGGAACTGGCGTGCCAGGTTGACTGCATGTTGGTGGTGGGCGGCTTCAACAGCGCCAACACGCGCCGGCTGGCCGAGGTTTGCGCCGAAATTCAGCCGCGCACCCATCATATTGAAACGGCCGCCGAGATCGTTCCCGGCTGGTTCGATGGGGTGGAGCGAGTCGGTGTGACGGCCGGGGCTTCCACTCCCAAATGGATTATCGACGAAGTGGTGAGCCTGATCGAAGATATTAATAAAAGCAATTGAATTTTTTTGAACACATTGCTATATTATCATGCTTACAAATAACATTTAAAAAACAGAGAATGATAGAAAACGTCCAGGGGGTAAGTTGTAATGGTTGATTTCAAAAAGCTCGACACTTCAGACACCGGTGAGCAAGACGACGAGGTTGAACAGCAAAGCAATGAATTTGCCGCGCTCTACAATGAGAGCCTCAAAGAAAGGCCTGAACGGGATAAAATTATAGAAGGTACGGTCGTCCGCATTGACCAGGATACCGTGCTTGTGGATATCGGCCTTAAGTCGGAAGGTTTTGTGTCGGCCAACGAGTTTCGGGATGCCAACGGCGAGATTACGGTTCAGGTCGGTGAGCGCATAAAGGTGCTCATGACGCGCGAAGATGGGAAAAAAGGGTACATCCTCTCAAAAAGAAAGGCCGACTACCTGGCCGCCTGGGAAAAGATCGGCGGTTTGGGACAGGAGGGTGGCATCATCGAGGGGACCATTACGGCACGGGTCAACGGCGGTTTCACCGTGGATATCGGCGTTCCGGCCTTCCTTCCCACGTCACAGGTGGATATCAGGCCGTCGTCCGATGCCGACAGCTATATCGGCCTCAAGTCCAAGTTCAAGATCATCAAGCTCAACCAGAAACGTGACAACATCGTCCTTTCCCGCCGTGCCATCCTTGAGGATGAACGCGCTTCCGTCCGTGATGTAACCCTCGCCAAGCTCGAAGAAGGGCAGATCGTGGAAGGCGTCGTCAAAAATGTTACCGATTACGGGGCGTTTGTCGATCTGGGCGGCGTGGATGGTCTGTTGCACGTCTCCGACCTCTCCTGGGGCCGGGTGGGCAAACCTTCCGATATTCTCAAGCCGGGTCAGCAGGTGACCGCCAAAGTGCTCAAGTTTGACCGCACCAAGGGGAAGATCTCCCTCGGCATCAAGCAGACCCTTTCCGATCCGTGGCTGGACGTGCCTTCCAGGTATCCGTTGGAAACGCGGATCAGGGGCCGGGTTGTCAGCCTGATGGAATACGGCGCCTTCGTGGAATTGGAGCCGGGCGTCGAAGGGCTGATCCATGTCTCCGAAATGTCATGGACCAAGCGTGTCCGTCGCGCCGCCGATGTGCTCTCCGTCGGCGACGAGGTCGAAGCGATCGTTCTGGGCATTGACATGGACAACCGCAAGATATCCCTGGGGCTTAAGCAGGTGTCGGAAAACCCCTGGAAAACTATCGCTGAAAAGTATCCCGTCGGCACCAAGATCGAAGGACAGATCAAGAACATGACCGATTTCGGTATGTTCATCGGCATAGAGGACGGCATCGACGGCCTCGTCCATGTCTCGGATATCTCGTGGACCAAGCGGGTCAAGCACCCCGGCGACGTCTATGAAAAGGGACAACTCGTCATGGCCGTGGTGCTCAAGGTCGATGTTGACAACGAGCGCCTGTCCCTCGGCATCAAACAACTCGAACCGGACCCCTGGACCCTTGCTCCCGATAAGTACCGGGCAGGCGCCAAGGTGACCGGCAAAGTGACATCCCTGACCGACTTCGGCGTGTTTGTCGAACTGGAAGAGGGGATTGAAGGTCTGATTCACGTATCCGAGCTTTCCCGCGAAAAGGTGCCGTCTGCCAAGGAATTTGCCGCGGTCGGCGATATCCTTGAGGCGGTTGTTTTGAGCTGTGATTCGCGTGAACGGCGCATTTCGCTCTCCATCAAGTCGATGCACGCCGCAGCCGAAAAGGCCGAGTTTGCCCAGTACTTAAGTTCCCAAGGAGAGGCGACCTCCAACCTGGGCGAGCTTTTACAGCAGGAAATCAACAATAAAAACAATCAGTGAATTTATAAAGCGGGAGATGATACCATGACCAAAAGTGAATTGATCGAAAAAGTCGTCCAGACACACGGGATGTTGAATATGAAGGTTTCCGAAGCCCTTGTGAACACGGTTTTCGATTCCATCGAAGAGGCCCTGAAGACCGGTGACAAGGTGGAAATTCGCGGGTTTGGCAGCTTTACGATACGCGAGCGCTCGGGTCGTGAGGCCCGCAATCCCAAGAGCGGAGAAATCGTTCGCATCCCGGCGAAAAAGACACCGTTCTTCAAGACCGGCAAGGAACTGAAGGAACGGGTAAACTGCTGAGCAGTCTGGAGCGTTTTTAAAAGGATGCACCGCCGCCCGGATGGCGGAACTGGTAGACGCAAGAGACTTAAAATCTCTCGACTCTCGGGTCGTGCCGGTTCGATTCCGGCTCCGGGCACCAAGACATAATCCAAGGAAGATCGAAGAAGTATTAAAGCCCCTGATAAATCAGGGGTTTTTGTTTTTGTGTTGTCCGATATTGTTTGGTTTGGTATGCTGCAATCCATAAGTTTTGGGGGCTGATTTTGAGGTGTAAAGCCCCCAAGGTAAAATGGAAGCCCCCAAAAAGGAGGTAAGCCCCATGCCAAAACGGATTGTACCGTTATCAGACCTTCAGGTGAACAAGGCCAAGGCGGCAGAAAAAGACTACAAGATTTTTGATGGCGGCGGTCTTTATCTCTTGGTCACACCTTCCGGCGGCAAGCTATGGCATTTCAAATATCGATTTGCCGATAAAGAGAAAAAGCTCACTTTCGGCAACTACCCGGAAATTTCCCTCTCGGATGCACGCCAACGCCGTGACAATGCCCGGAAGCTTGTCGCAAATGGTGTTGACCCAGGCGAAGTAAAGAAGGCTCAAAAGGCTACACAGACAGAAACAATAGAGAATAGTTTTGAGGTTATCGCCCGTGAATGGCATGCCAAGTTTGCGCACACATGGGTTGCAAGCCATGCCAAGCACAAGCTTGAACGCATGGAAAAGAATGTCTTTCCTTGGATAGGCGCAAAGCCAATTTCCGAGATCACCGCGCCGGACGCTCTAAAAGTTTTACGGCTGCTCGAATCTCGCAATCTGTTGGATACGGCACATAGGGTAAGGTTTGATTGCGGACAGGTTTTTCGCTATGCAATAGCAACTGGCCGGGCGGATCGTGACCCCACTGCGGACTTGCGGGGGGCATTGCCGCCAGTGAAGGGCGGTCATCATGCTGCGCCGACAGACCCTAGAGAGGTTGCGCCGCTTCTTAGAGCCATTGACGGCTTTACCGGCTCTTTTGTAGTCAAGTGTGCCATGCAGCTTGCGCCGCTCCTGTTCGTCCGTCCTGGTGAACTCCGGGCCGCCGAATGGTCTGAAATCGATCTTGAAAATGCTGAATGGAACATCCCGCCAGCTCGTATGAAGATGAAGATATCCCACCTCGTACCATTGTCCCGTCAAGCCGTGGAAATCCTGAAAGAGTTGCAGCCTCTTACCGGTCATAGTCGCTATGTGTTTCCCTGTCACAGATCGCCGTTACGCTGCATGTCGGATAATGCCGTCAATGCGGGATTGCGGCGCATGGGATTTGAAAAGTCCGAAATAACCGGCCATGGTTTCCGGGCCATGGCACGGACGATCCTTGATGAGGTCCTGGAGGTCCGCACGGACTTCATTGAGCACCAGCTTGCCCATGTCGTCAAGGATCCTAACGGGACCGCTTACAACCGCACTAAGTATCTGCCGCAACGCCGGCAGATGATGCAGCAATGGGCGGATTATCTGGATACGCTCAAGAGTGGTGAGGAGAAAATCAGATAGGTCCGCGTCTCCATCAATCATAAATAAATGCAAAATGAAAATGTGGCACTTCAGCAGTTTTTTCTGGTTCAGGAGTGGTTAGGATTGGTCGCCGGTACTTCCAAGTGATGTGTACAGTTTCTGGACACTTTTAAAATCGATGTTATTTTTTTGTGTTATATCTGGTAGTTACAAAGATTGCGACGAGTGTCCAGTTTCTGAACACTTTCAGAAAAGTATTTATTTTGTTGCGTGATAACGGCTGGTTAGACGGTTTCGCTGAAGTTTTCATTTTCTGGACACTTTTTTTGCGTTTTATGAATATATTTAACATGCTGATTTTGTGGTTGAATATTGAGTATACAGAGAGTAGAAGGGGTTTGTGGATTTTAATTGGAGGGTGAAGGCGGAAGGGTGGTTTTGAGATAGCTCAATTCCGTGGTTGGCAATTAAGTAAACTTTTCCCCGAATTCGTCGAATCCTTTTTTCAATTTAGTTCAATGAACCGCATATTTTAGGAGGCTTTTCCGTTGGATCAATCCGTTCACAATAAAATCGTTTCTTTCATCTGGTCTATCGCCGACGACTGTCTGCGTGACGTCTATGTGCGCGGCAAGTACCGTGATGTTATTCTTCCCATGATCGTGCTGCGCCGACTTGATTGTCTGCTGGAACCGAGCAAGAATGCTGTCATGGAGGAGGTCAAGTTTCAGCGTGATGATGCAGGATTCACGGATCTTGACCCGGAGGGTCTCAAGGAGGCTTCCGGTTACGTCTTCTACAACACTTCACCCTGGACGCTGAAAAAGCTGGTCGATACCGCCGCCAACAACCGCCAGATATTGGAGGCCAACTTCAAGGCCTATCTGGATGGTTTCAGCGAAAACGTCAAGGAGATCGTCAACAAGTTCAATCTGCGCTCCCAGGTCAGCCACATGGCCGAAAAGGACGTGCTGCTGGAGGTTTTGGAGAAGTTCACATCTCCCAATATCAACCTTACCCCCAATGAAGTGCGTGATCCGGACGGGCGCAAGCTGCCTGAGTTGACCAACCTGGGCATGGGGTATGTCTTTGAAGAGTTGATCCGCAAATTTAACGAGGAAAACAACGAAGAGGCTGGCGAACACTTCACTCCCCGTGAGGTGATTGACCTGATGACCCATATCCTTTTTGAGCCAGTGAAAAGCCAATTGCCACCGGTCATCACGGTTTATGACCCGGCTTGCGGATCAGGTGGCATGCTCACCGAAGCCCAGGATTTCATTATCGACCCCGACGGGCAGATTCGGGCCAAAGCTGACGTCTACCTCTATGGCAAGGAGATCAACGACGAGACCTACGCCATCTGCAAGTCGGACATGATGATCAAAGGTAACAACCCGGAGAACATCAAGTGCGGCTCAACTCTGGAGCAAGATGAGTTCGCCGGCTTGCGGTTCGACTTCATGCTCTCCAACCCGCCCTATGGCAAGTCCTGGGTAGGTGACCAGAAGCATATCATTGATGGCAAGCAGGTGCTGGACCGCCGCTTTGAAGTGCCGCTGAAGGATTTTCGCGGCAAGGAAGAAACGGTTGCCGCCACGCCACGCTCCTCGGATGGCCAGCTCCTTTTTCTGATGGAGATGGTCAATAAGATGAAGGATCTGGACAAGGGACCCAGCGGGTCGCGCATCGCCTCGGTACACAACGGCTCATCACTTTTTACCGGCGACGCTGGCGGTGGAGAGAGCAACATCCGCCGTCATATCATCGAAAACGATTACCTTGAGGCGATCATCCAATTGCCGAACAACCTCTTCTACAACACTGGCATCACCACCTACATCTGGGTGTTATCCAACAAAAAGGCGGAATGTCGGCGCGGGAAGGTGCAGTTGATCGACGCCAGCCAGATGTTCCGCAAGCTGCGCAAAAATCTGGGTGCCAAGAACTGTGAATTCGCTCCCGAACATATCCGGGAAATCACACAGCTTTATCTCGACATGCCGCATGACGGCATCTCCAAGGTATTCGACAACAGTGACTTCGGCTATTACAAGGTAACTGTCGAGCGCCCCAGTCACAAGGCCGCCCAGTTTACCCCTGAAAGGATCGCCACCCTCCGCTTTGTACCAGCGTTAGCCGAGGTCATGGAATGGGCCTATGAAAAATGGGGGGATGAGATTTACACCAAGCTGGCGGACCACCGCAAGTTGATAGAGGCGCATCTGGAGAAAGAAGACATCAACCTGACAGCGAAGAACAGCAAGGTTCTGCTCAACCCGCAAACATGGGAGAGCCAGCGATCCTTGATGGGTGTGGCCCAGCAGTTGATGGAGGTTATCGGGCAAGAGCTGTTCATGGATTTCAACATCTTCACGGAAAAGGTCGATGCCTGCCTCAAAACTGCGAAAATACAGCTTTCCGCCAGTGAGAAGAATCAGATCCTCAACGCCGTGAGCTGGCGTGATGAGAAGGCTGAACGGGTGATCAAGAAGATTCACAAAATCAGCGGCAAGAAGCTGGATGAACTGCTGGCCGATCTCTCGTGCAACCGGGAGCAGTTGCACGATTTCGGATACTGGCAGACAGACACCAAAGGCGAGTATGTCGAGTACGAGAGCGATTCAGACCTGCGCGACACCGAGAATGTGCCGCTGAAAGACAATATCCACGACTATTTTCGGCGTGAAGTGCGCCCCCATGTTAAAGAAGCCTGGATCAATCTGGATCAAACAAAGATCGGCTATGAAGTCAGCTTCAACAAGTATTTCTATCAGCATAAACCGTTGCGCTCGCTGGAAGAGGTGACGCGGGATATTCTGGCACTGGAGAAGGAAACAGATGGGCTTCTGAAGAAACTGGTGAGTTTTGGGGAAACCAACTGATGGATAAGGCAACGGTTTTTCCAAAATACGAATCTTACCGAGATAGCGGTTTTGACTGGCTAGGAGATATCCCGTCAGACTGGAAGCTACAAAGGCTAGCGACTGTCTTTGAAGAAAGAAAAGAAAAGGTTTCAGACAAAGACTTTCCCCCATTGTCGGTCACAAAGAACGGCGTAGTTCCGCAATTAGAATCCGCTGCCAAGTCGGACGACGGTGACAATCGTAAAGGTGTAAGGGAAGGTGACTTTGTTATCAACAGTCGATCAGATCGCAAAGGCTCAAGCGGTATAGCGAAGCAAGACGGATCGGTATCGTTAATCAATATCGTACTTAAACCAAAAGGTATAGTCCACCGATACTCCGAGCACTTGCTGAAGAGCAACGGATTTATCGAAGAATTTTACCGGAACGGTCATGGAATCGTTGCCGATCTTTGGACAACACGATATTGGGATATGAAGTCTATTCACATTCCACTACCTGATATGGCCACACAAGACCGCATCGCTAATTTCCTCAACCAAAAAACTGTTGAAATCGACGAAGCCATAGTTAAGAAGCAACGCTTGATCGAATTGCTCAATGAACAAAAAAACATTCTGATTAATCAGGCCGTGACCAAGGGTCTGAACCCAAATGCGCCTTTGCGCGATAGTGGCTTTGAGTGGATTGGGAAGGTGCCTTCGCATTGGAATGTCAAGCGTTTACGTTTTGTCGGAACTACACAGAATGGAATAAGTGCTGGAGCTGAATATTTCGGTTCCGGATTCCCATTCGTCAGTTATAGTGACGTTTATAATAACCGGGAATTACCAAAGGAAGTCAAGGGATTAGCAAAGTCATCCGAACATGATAGAGTTCAATACTCTATTGAGAATGGAGATGTCCTTTTTACCCGTACATCTGAAACTGTAGAAGAGATTGGTTTCGCTTCCACTTGTATGGAGACTATCAAGAATTCTACATTTGCTGGGTTTTTGATTAGATTTAGACCTCTAAATGGTTACCTAATTCCAGGGTACTCCAAATATTACTTCAGTGCTCAGGTGCATCGTTCATATTTCGTTGGCAAAATGAATTTGGTTATAAGAGCCTCACTCAGCCAAGAGTTGCTAAAAAATCTTCCCGTTCTAATCCCGCCAAAAGTTGAGCAAAAATTGATCTTCGAACACATAGAAACTGAATCAGTCAAATATGACAAGTCCATTGCTTTGCAGCAACAACAAATCGATACGTTAAAGGAATTCAAAGCAACTTTAATATCCGAAGCTGTCACTGGGAAAATTAAATTATAAGGACATAAGCCGTGGTCACCAAAACCAACGAACAAGCACTGGAAGCCTGCATAGAGAAAGCCTTGACGGGAACGTGCCGCGAACAGTTAAAACTCGATGGTGTTGGTTTCGCCGAAGCCAATGAGCAGTATCGCAGCGGTCATCTCTACTGCCTGGGTGAATCAATTGATTTTGATCGTGAATTCGCCGTTGACCGGCGGCACTTCTGGAATTTTCTTGAAGCAACCCAGCCGGAGGAACTTGCCAAAATCAAGGACAGGCCCAACTGGCAGCGGCTGATCCTGGAACGCCTGAACCGGAAAATCCAGAAAGAAGGCATACTCAAGGTGCTGAAAGGCGGCCTGCGCATCGATGACGCCAACCTCACCCTTCTCTACAGCCAACCTTATAACTCAATCAACCCCGAAGTCGCCAAACGCTTTGAACAGAATGTCTTCTCGGTAACAAGGCAGCTCTACTACTCGCAGGGCGATCCACTCAAATCAATCGACATGGTGCTCTTCATCAACGGCATTGCCGTCATCACCATTGAGCTGAAAAACGCCTGGACAGGTCAAACCAGCTATCATGCCATGAAGCAGTACCGGAAAGACCGCGACCCCAGCGAGCCGCTGTTGCAGTTTGGCCGTTGCCTGGTTCACTTTGCCGTCGATACCGATGACGTCTACATGACGACCCGCCTGGATGGGGAGAAAACCAACTTTCTGCCGTTCAACAAGGGATATAATCACGGCAAGGGAAATCCGCCAAACTCAGCAGGACATAAAACCAACTACCTCTGGCAGGATATCCTCACCCGGCAGAGCTTGACCGCGATCATTGAACACTTTGCCAAGCTGGTCGGGGAGAAGGAAAGCGATCCGATCAAAAAAAAGACCCTGATCTTCCCCCGCTACCATCAGCTTGAAGTCGTGCGCGAGCTGCTTAAGGATGTCCGGGATAAGGGTGTTGGACAGACCTACCTGATCCAGCATTCCGCAGGCTCGGGCAAATCAAACTCCATCACCTGGACAGCCTACCAGTTGATCGAGGTCTATACCAAGGAAGGCAACCATCCGGTTTTCGATTCGGTGATTGTGGTCACGGATCGCCGGGTGCTTGATAAACAACTGCGGAACACCATCAAGCAATTCTCCGAGGTCAAGAACATCGTCGCACCGGCCATGAGTTCCCAGGAGTTGAAACAGGCACTGGAGAGCGGCAAGAAGATCATCATCACCACCATCCAGAAGTTTCCCTTCATCGTTGACGGCATCGAGGATCTTTCCGATAAACGGTTTGCGGTCATCATCGACGAGGCGCACAGCTCGCAGAGCGGCTCCGCAGCCGACAATCTCAACAGGACTCTGGGCTCCGACGAGGATGAGGTGCAGGACGCTATTCTGGAGATTATGAAGAAGCGGAAAATGCGGGACAACGCTTCATACTTCGCTTTCACCGCTACCCCCAAGAACGCCACCCTGGAGCGCTTCGGCGTCAAGACGGCAGAAGGAAAGTTTATACCATTCCACCTGTATTCCATGAAACAGGCCATTGAGGAGGGTTTCATCCTCGATATTCTGGCCAACTACACCACCTATAAAAGCTACTATCAGATTGAAAAATCGATCCTGGATAATCCTCTCTTTAACAGCGCCAAGGCACAGAAGAAACTCCGTGCCTATGTGGAGGGTCACAAGGAAACCATCGCCGTCAAGGCCGATATCATGGTCAGCCACTTCCTGGAGCAGGTGGTGGGGGCGAAGAAGCTCAAAGGGCAGGCCAAAGGGATGGTTGTAACGCGCAATATCGAAACGGCGATCCACTATTTCAACGCTGTGCGCGACGCCCTCAAGGGTCAGCCCTTCAAGGCGATGATAGCGTTTTCAGGTAAAAAGAAGGTTGACGGCATTGAGCATACAGAGGATTCCATCAACGGATTCCCATCCAAGGATATCGAGGAGAAATTTGATTCCGATGAATACCGCCTGCTGGTTGTAGCCAACAAGTATCTGACCGGCTTTGACCAGCCCAAACTGTCCACCATGTATGTGGATAAAAAACTGCAAGGGGTGCTGGCTGTGCAGGCGCTCTCACGCTTGAACCGGTGCTCGCATGCACTTAATAAGCGCAAAGAAGACACTTTCGTCCTCGACTTTTTCAATTCAACCGACGATATCAAAAAGGCCTTCGATCCTTTCTATACGTCTACCTCGCTCTCCAAGGCGACCGACGTCAATGTTCTGCATGACACCAAAGAGAAGCTGGACGTGGTCGGTGTCTATGAATGGAAGGACGTTGAAGTCTTCTGTACCCTTTATTTCTCCGATGCCGAGGCGGAATATCTCAGCCCGATCATAGATGTCTGCGTTGCTCGTTTTGATCAGGAACTGGAACTGGAAGATGATGAAAAGGCTGACTTCAAGATCAAGGCAAAGCAGTTTGTGAAAATCTATGCCCAGCTTGCCTGTATCATGCCGTTTGACAATATTGAATGGGAGAAGTTGCACTGGTTCCTCAAGTTCCTGATACCGAAGCTGAAGATCAAGGATAAGGACAAGGATACCCTGGATGAGCTGCTGGAAAGTGTTGACCTTTCAACCTATGGGTTGGAGCGGGTCAAGCTGAAGCAGAGTATCGGCCTGGATGATAGCGATTCCGAGCTTGACCCCCAGAATCCGAACGTGCGTGGGATCCATGGTGACGAAGAACCGAAAGATCCTCTTGATGAAATCATCCAAGCATTCAATCAGCGATGGTTTGCGGGATGGGAAGCAACTCCCGCTGAGCAGCGGGTAAAGTTCATCAATATCGCCGAGCATGTCTTTAGAAACCCCAACTATCAGACGCAGGTTATCGATAATCAGGATGAGCAAAACAGCCGCATCGCCCTGGAAAAGCTGATTAGCCAGGCGGTAGGCCAGGAACGCAAAAAAGAATTAGACCTCTACAAACGCTACGCGCAAGACCCGGAGTTTAAACGGGCCTTTGATTCGAGCATTATGCGGATGTTGGCCAGCAAGGAAATCTCGAAGGTTGTTTTTGAAACAGCTTCTTCATAGCACGATATCCAGCCAAAGGAGAATTTGAATGGCTAATCTACCCGGTCCACAACCCGACATCAAATTTTGCCCCAAGTGTAAGGGTGACGTTGAGATTGTGCCACGCAGCAAGATGAGATCAAGAGGCTATACAAGAAGAGATGGCACGGTTTCCGAGCATACGCATACCTACGATTGCAACTCGTGCGGTACAAGATTTGAGATAAACCAAGATCGATGAGACAACCAAGAGCCTTAAAGGGTCTTGATAAATTGATTGATCTGCACCGGTTTCCACCTGATGCTTTTAGATGAATGCAACTTTAGCGGAGGAAACAACACATGTTCCTGATCGATAGAACAACGAACCGAATAAAGAGACTGGAAAAGAAAAAGTTCAGCGAGTTCGGTTTTTCCGAGCGATGCCATCTCCAGGAGTGGCTTGCCAATGAGCCCATGGCATTCGGGGAAGATCTCCTCATCATACAGAAGGAATTTGACGGCTTTAGCGACACCAACGAGCGCCTTGACCTTTTAGCCTTGGATAAGAATGGCGGTCTTGTCGTAATCGAAAATAAACTCGACGATTCTGGGCGCGATGTGGTCTGGCAAGCACTGAAATATGCCTCCTACTGCTCCACGTTGAAGAAAGAGCAAATTGTCGGCATATTCCAATCCTATCTCGATAAGTGCTGCGGCGGAGGGGATGCACAGAAAAATCTTTGCGATTTCCTGGAGGTTTCAGAGCTTACGGAAGTTGTGATGAACAGCGGCAACAACCAACGATTGATCCTCGTTGCCGCACAATTTCGAAAAGAAGTCACCTCCACCGTTCTTTGGCTTTTAAGCCACAGCATCAAGCTTCAGTGCTTTAAAGCGACACCTTATGCTTTGGGAGACGAACTTTTCCTCCAGATTGAGCAGATAATCCCGACTCCTGAGGCAGCGGAATTCATGATAGGAATCAATGAAAAAGAAGCCGCCGAGAAGGCTACCGAAAGCGAGTTAAAAACAAGGCACCGTATTAGACTGGATTTTTGGACTAAGGCTTTAGAATCGCTCAGAGCGAGTAAGACAGATCTTTACAATAACATAAGTCCATCAAAGGACCATTGGCTTTCGGCCGGTTCTGGGGTTAGCCGTTGCCCATACAATCTCATATTTGGAAACAGTATGATTCGGGTCGAGCTGCAAATCGATTGGGGGACCAAGACTGAAAATAAATATATGTTTGACAACCTTTTGGACCATAAAGGTAGTATCGAGGCGATCTTCGGTCATGAATTGACTTGGGACAGGCTGGAAGATCGTGTTTCTTGTTACATTAGATATGGAAAAACTGTCGAAGGTGACAACAAGGAAAATTGGCCGGAAATGATCGACTGGTTAGTGAGCCATATCATTAAGCTTGAAGCCGCATTTAAAAAACCCTTGGCAGAGGCGTACTCAGCGATGAAAAAGGCAGGGCTGGAGTTTTCTACAAGTAAGTTTAGCGAGGAACCGGATGGTCATGAAATGTTCTCAGTGCCTGTGTAAGTATCGTCACTCAGAAGGATGTGGGACCGCGTATTTAGATATTTAGAAGAAGCGTCGGGGCAGTTTTCCAAGTTGACAAAGCAGACTAAGCATCTGTGGAAGCCTGCCCCCAAGGGATTTCACGATTGGTAAAATGTTGAGAATTCTACTAAGATGAGATTTGACTCCGCAAAAACACATATAGGTTGACGTTTTCAAATAATTCCCATATTTCATGAGGCAAAAATGATATTTTATGTCATGCAACACACCGACCCACCACGCCAATTTAACAATCTTCCTGCATGCGTTTTGATTATGAATAGTTGGGATGATTATTCCACAAAAAGCAAATTTTACCTTCGATTTCATGGTGTAGATGGTAGAGCGAGAGATATTGGTTTTGTCAAAATATTAAAGTTGAACACGAACACAACAATAAGCATGATCGATAATAGAAGTATGGAGACAATACTACATGATCATTTTGATGCATTAGAAGATGACTGCATTTCACTTGGGCAAGATATGCCATTTTATGAAAATTTGCTGAGTGAATGTGGCGAAGTTGTTGCCATGGAAATCTTAACAGCACTCCGTGACATCTCTTGGCAGCCACCTTTAGCAACACCTTTTGAGCCTACAGGCCCTTTTAGGAACTCTATGTTGAGAGCTAATTCTGCGATAAAGGCAAGAAGATTTGGCCAAGCGATAATCCGAAGACAACCAATAGTTGAGACTTTTTCATTTTCATATTCAACAACAATCCCAGGAGCAGAAGAGCCAACTGATACATATATAAATTTTGACGAATCTGATCTAGTACCAGGGAGGATGTTTGGTATTATTGGCCACAATGCAGTCGGCAAAACTAGGTATCTTTCAAACCTTGCTAAAGATCTTGTACAAATTGGTAAAATATCAATAGATAAAATTGCAGAAAAAAATATGAAATTTAAAGATCAACGGCCAATATTTAATAGAGTAATTGCTATTTCATATAGCGCTTTTGATAAGTTTACTCGACCAACTTCTGAACAAGTCAGTTACGTATATTGTGGAATAAGGGATGAAAATGGAAGAGTCTCTGAACGCGGTTTGAATGAATCTTATAATATCAACTTGCAACGAATTCGAGATTGTGGCAGACAGCAAGAATGGATGGAGTTCATGCAAGAAGTTTTAGGGGCTCAAATCCCTGATTTAAATGACCACATGGAGAGCGAACTATCTCCTCATGCTTTAATAAGTGAATCATTGTCTTCGCTTAGCTCAGGTCAAGCCTTTCTTGTAAATTTTATTACTTCCTTGATTGCTTGGTTAGAATTAAATTCTCTCGTTCTTTTTGATGAACCGGAGACACATCTTCATCCAAATGCAGTAGCTAATCTCTTTAATGCATTTAATCGTGCCTTGAAAAAATATGAATCATTTGCAATTATTGCAACACATTCACCAGTAGTAATTCAAGAAATACCAAGCAAAAGAGTCCTTTTATTTGAGAGAAATGGAAATGTTACAACCGCTGATAAATTGCCCATTGAAACATTCGGCCAGAATATTTCAGAACTTACACGCCATGTTTTTGAAACCAGTGAAATTTCACATTATTACAAGCACGTTTTTGATCAGTTGTCTCGCCGAAAAACATTTGATGAGGTTATGGAGCTATTTGAAGACAACCTTAGTTTAAATGCCCAGTCTTATTTGATGACACGTTATATGGATACCCAGATATGAAGCGAATCAGAAAAGTTGCCACGCCGCCAACTTATATTGATAGACATAAAGCAATTGTCTCTGCAAAAAATACAGGTGTTGTTAAAGAAAGCTTGGAAACTCTTGAAGCTAATGTAGCCTTAAGATTTGCAACATACAATGATGCCTTTAATAATAATGAGTTACATGAAATTACAGAATCTCTTCATATGCAGGCATACATGGATGATTTACAAAGCTGTTATAAGAAAAGTACTAAGCCACTTAGAGATATTTTCAAAGCAATAAAAGAAGCTCAACTTACAAGATCACTACTTTATTGCCCTTATTGCGGAATCGCTTTGCCGAAAACCCACGATCATTACCTTCCGGAAGGCCGTTTCCCCGAATTTTCTGCGCACGCATTAAATTTAATTCCATGCTGCAGTAGCTGTAATTCGATAAAAACCGACCGCTGGCTAGCAGGAAATAATAGAATATTTATAAATTACTATTTAGATCCACTTCCAGATGATCAATATTTACATATCCGCATACAATCTAATCCTGGATCTATGGCATTTGGAGCTGTTTTTTCAATAGTTAGGCCGCATATGATAGTTGACGATCAGCTTTGGGGACTCATTGAATCGCATTATCGGGAGTTACATCTTCTTGACCGATATAAGGAAGATGTAAACGAGGAAGTCTCTGCGGTTTATGATATATGCTGTACACATCTCCAAAATGGTGGACACAATATAGAAAATTTCCTCCGTGATTTGTCTGATCGAAATGCTACCGTTTTTGGGCAAAATAACTGGAGAGTCGTTTTATGGAAGGCATTAGCTTTAGACCAGAATTTTATAAATTTGGTAAATCGAGCAGCGTAACAACCTAAATCATTTTAAAGGACACGAGATTCAGATAGGGCCGCGTCTCCATTCTTCATAAAAAAATGAATAATAAAGATGCGGCCCTTCAACCGTTCCTATCATATTTTTGTGGAAAAATGGAGGAAGTGCATGGGCGCCCCAAAAAGATGGCCTGGTATAGTTAGAGAATTTGAAAAATGTAGTGGCGAACTGAAAGTATATTTCGAACATTTACCCAGTCTTTCTAAAAGTTACCCTTGGGATGTTGTTATAGCATATCTTTTTAGCAGGGTTGAGCTTGCCCACAATATGACTATGAGGTGGCCGGGGTTTGTGAGACAGCCTGAGCGGTAAAATAAGCAATGCCCCGAAGTTGTTGTGGTTTCTGGCTTCAGGCTGCCAGTTTCAGTTGTTCGAGTCCTCGGTAATACGCCTCATCCGGTGTTAGTTTGTCA
>JARLHN010000041.1 GCA_031292255.1 Oryzomonas sp.
CCTGGGGATCAAGAACATCAAGATCGGGCCGTCATTGCCGGCCTTCATCAGCCCCAACGTGCTCAACTTCCTGGTGGAAAACTTCAACCTCGGCCCGATCACCACCGCCGATGCCGACCTGAAGGCCATACTGGGATAACGCCGATTCCACATCAAGGATGAAATCAAGGCGCGGGCTTCGGCTCCGCGCCTTGATGCATTTTGGAGAGTCCCCGGCGGCTTTGCTAACTGCCTGTTTACGGAGTGATTAATTTTCCCGTACCTCTGCATTGGGACTGTAAATAAAATCATGGATATGGTATTGGAAGATACTCATTGATCAATTATAGTGATATATTGAGATATCTAGCCTTTTTACAGATTTCAAGGAACGAAACCGATGAGCATAGCCGCAAGTAAGACAAAAACAAAGATCAGGCAGATCATCTCCCGGCAGGTGATCAGTGTAACGCCGGATACGCTGGCGAAGGAAGTGATCGCTTGCATGGCGCAGGCCAGGATCAGTTGCCTCATCGTGGCGGAAAAGAAAAAGCCGCTTGGAATCTTCACCGAGCGCGACCTGGTCAGGTTGGTCAACGAGCCGGGAGCCTTCGTGAACCGGCCGATCCGTGAACTGATGACCAGCCCGGTGGTTACCATCTCCGGCAGCCTGAACATCTACGAGGCCTACAGCCTTATGCTCACCAACAGGATCCGCCACCATGTGGTGGTGGACCCAAGCGGCAGGATATTGGGACTCATGACCCAGTCCGACCTGATCAATCACCTGGGACACGAGTACTTCGTGGAGTTGCGCAAGATCGAACAGGTCATGACGACCGGCGTCATGACCGTCGCCAGCAACGCCCCGATCCGCGAAGCCCTCGGCATCATGGCCGGTCCGGGGATCAGTTGTGTCGTCGTGGCAGACCACCGCATCCCGCTCGGCATCGTGACCGAACGGGATGCGGTCCGGCTGGTGGCCGAAGGCGTTGACCTGGGAACCGTTCCGGTCAGCATGGCCATGAGCAGTCCGGTGCTGACCGTGGCCACCGGGACATCGGTCTACGAGGCAGCCCTGATCATGAGGCGGGAAAAGATCCGGCGAGTGGTGGTGGTCAACAAAGAGGGCAAGATCGAGGGCATCATCACCCAATCCGATATCATCAAGGGGCTGGAAGGGCACTACATCGAATCATTGAAGGAGATCATCCGGACGAAGGAAAACATCTTCCAGCAGACCGCCAAAGAGCTACTGGACAAGACCATCTTCCTGGACAATATCCTCAGGTCCTCCATCAGCATGGCGATCGTCGCTACCGACAGCGCGTTGAAAATCAAGTACTTCAACCCGGTGGCGGAAAAGGTGTTCGGGTGCAGCGCGGCCTCGGCCATCGGCCATTCTGCCGCGGATGTGCTCTTCCTGGAGGAAATCGCCCCCATCAGCCTGCCCACGGCACGGGAGACGCTGCTGAGTGAGGGCAAGTGCACCTTTCCCGCCGAAAAACGAAAGGATGGGGCCACCCTCTTCTACGACGGCAGCATGTCCGCCATCCTGGACAAGCAGGACAAGCTGGCGGGTTTCGTGCTGATGCTCGACGATATAACCGAGCGCAGGCAACGCGAGGACACCATCCATCACTTGGCGTATCATGACGCCTTGACCGGCCTGCCCAACCGGGTATTGCTCAACGACCGCCTTTGCCAGGCGCTGGCCTCGGCAAGCCGCACCGGCACCCGGGGGGCGCTGATGCTCCTCGACCTGGACCGCTTCAAGGATATCAACGACAGCCTCGGGCACAGCATGGGCGACCTGCTGCTCAAGGCCGTCGGCGAGCGGCTGACGGGGCTCCTGCGCAAGAGCGATACCGTCTCACGCATGGGGGGGGACGAATTCGTGTTGCTGTTGCCGACCATAGCCTCGACGGAAAGTGCCGCCGTGACCGCCGCCAAGATCGTCGCGGCGTTTAACAAGCCATTCGTCTGCAACGGGCACATCCTCTCAATAACCGCCAGCATCGGGATTGCGGATTTCCCCGATGACGGCGAGGATGCGGAAACCGTGGTGAAAAATGCCGACATCGCCCTTTACCGGGTCAAGGAGGCGGGGAAAAACGCTTTCCAGCGCTATACCACGCCGCCGGAAAGCGGGTAGCCCTTGGGACACGCGGAGGAGTCCCGGCTTTTCCGTGGGTGCTGTACTTTGGGATGATTTTTTGTATCTATCTGCTTTGCACAGTCTTTATATCTCCTGTTGCTTCGATTCCTCTTGTGCCTTTGCCTCCCTCTCGTCCATGGATTTCGTCGTGTCGCACGATAGACAACGAAAAAGCCCGCCATTTCTGACGGGCTTCCGTACTCTATCGAATGTTGCCGGGTTTAAATATGGCGAGAGAGGACATCTAATTCATTGGTATCTATTTGTAAATAAAGCTTATTATTTATAAGCAAACCAATATACCTCCAAACATACCTCCAATTTAATTGCACAAGGGAATTAACTGGAAACTTCCGGCTGACAGATCAATTGCCGAATATCAGCAACATTCCAGCAGGTCGTTCGTTCCCCGAGCTTTATCGGTTGCGGATAACGCCCTGACTTCACACCGGCCCACCATGTTGACTTGCTTACAGGAATGACAGGCGGAATGCCCTTCTTTTTATTGCCAAGAATCTGAGACAGCCGCACAAGGCCGATTTCAGGAAGTATATTGTTTTGCGTTTGCATAGTCCCTCCTAAAACGGCAGATCAACGGCTATCGGTTCATCGTCGTATGCCAATACCGTGTCTATGCCGTCCATTGCTACCTGGATCATTGTAATGAAATCCATACCGGTTTTCGCAGATGTTCCCCTTGTGGTATGAATACGCCCCAGCTTATCCCGCCAGAAGCGTACTCGTTTGGGAGCGGGCAAGGACATACCCCAATCTGCCACATAGCCGCCATTCTCCTTAATTTCCCATTCAAGCCGTTCTTTGATCCGCAGAAAGGCATTGCGCTTGCTTCTACCGTAAAAGTCATATTTGACTGGTTTTGAGCCTTGTAAAAGGTTTTGCGTCATGCCGTAGCGCTTACCGTCAATCGGGCAATTACCCTTCTTCATATATTTGAGCATGTAGTTGACGGCATGATCCTGGTTATTGAGTCTTTTCACGTTGACGCTGTTATTGGCCTGCCCCCATATCTTGACGAGATATTTGGCTTCGATGAATTGGCGATCAACCAGGAGATGAAAATGGATGTTGCCGTTTTGCTGAACCTCAGCCACCCATATGTAACTAAGCCGCCAGGACACCTTGCCGGTCTTTTCCGCCATACGGTCGTATTTTTTTTTCAAGGTATTGAGGAACTTGGTAAACTGTTTCTTAGCCCATTCCTGGCAAACTCTGCCATCTTCATCCAGTGTTGATCGTGACGGATCACAGGTCAGGGTAATGAATAACTTAAAGGAGGTAATACGGCAATCAACCGCCCGGCGTATCTTCTTTTTGGCCTGACGGGTAAACTCGGTTGATTTAGCCTTGCCAGTACGACCAGGAGCACGCTTATTGCCACGGGAATAACACCCGCCGGTAATCTCTCCACTAGGGTAAACATTCAAACAGGCACCAACCCCAAAACCTTGAGCTTCTTCATAATCAAGCAACGTTTGCCGTTGATCGTGAGTAAGATCACTCAAGTCACGCCGTGAAGGATTTGAAAGAATACGATTTAAGGTATCTGTCAGAGTTTCTGAACTGTTATCAAGTTCAAGAAGCCGCCCTTCGGGCTGGCAGTATGTTTCCATGCCTGGGAGCGGAGGATGGTAATTGCTGCGTCGCTCTGTGTGAGGTTCCGACTTACCGGTGGGGATGCCGGTTGAACCGGCAAACCCCACCGGCAAGCCGGGGCTATTTAAAACCTTTATGCTCTGCTGTGATTGAAAACCTGTAGGTTCGTGCTGAGGGAACATGGTGCCTCCTGAGGATTAAAATTTTCCTCAGGAGACCACGAAATCAGGGGAGGGGATCGGACACGGAAATCACTTTTTTTTGTCCGTGCTTAATACATGACGCCAAAGATTGCGGTCTGGCTGTAGTGCACGGGCTAATGCCTCTGGTTCATCTGGAAGGTCATCATTCAAATTGCATTTACTATCTTTATCAAATGCCTCAATCAATTCGAAAAGGTCTTGGGGGGTAAGGGGCTTTTGTGTTACGTGGGAGAGTGCAGAGATAAACCCGACCTGTGAAAGCAGGATATTCCGGCGGGAATTAACTCCCCTGGGAGGTTTCAAGGATGCTTCTATCAGTTTCCGGTACTTGCCTGATGAATGGCCTGCCCGTAGCTGGATTATCTGCTTGCCGATAACAGGATCATGGAGCAAGAACTGGTCAAGCCGGAGTAACTTCTCCAATGAGTCGAAATCCCCGTATTGAGCCTTGCGGTATAATCGTGTAGGAGACATGCGGTAGAGAGCCCAACAAGGGACCGCCACAAAAACGTAGAAGCTACTCTCCAGGGGAGTCTCTGCAACGAGTTTATTCATTCTTCTCCTGATAGCGGCACTGGTCGGGACGTTTGAGAATTCTTCTTCAAGGCTCTTCTCAGAGATATCAAGGACCATTTGCAGCAACTCCCAAGCCTCTTTCATCTCATCCGGTGACTGATGAATATCAATCGATACATTCTTTTCAACACTTTTTTGTTTGGCAATTTTTTTGAGCATTCCGGCAAAAAAATTAACAAAGTTTTTGCCGTAAACTGCTGACCAGATGGCTTTAGTCTGTTCGATTGTTCTTCGGGGTGCTCGGTACATGGCAAACCAGGAGGGGAGATCCGGAAGAGGGAATTTGTGACTGGCGAAGCGCCGAAGCTTCAGCGCCTGGAAGTCTTCATGCATATCCTGAACGGTTGAAACCAGGTGGGCAGCAAATACCCTGATGATATAGGGCTTATCCTTACCCCATTTTTGCATTTCCATCATGCAACCTCCTGAATTTCCGATTGACTTGTTGTGAGTTGGATATTAGCATGCCGCAACTGTAGGATGATTGCAACAGAGGACTGTGATTTGTCTAACTAGTTGGAAAAAAGGTAATTGAGATGTTTTGCCCAAAATGTGGAACTGAATATCGTGATGGCTTTTCAAAATGCTCTGACTGCGGCAGCATTCTTGTGAATGAGCCACCTCCGCCAAAGCAGAACAAGAAACTGGAGAAGCCTCCAATAGCCCTCTATTCTCCAACTGACGAACTTGAGCTCTCTATGATTCGCGGCCTCCTAGATGCAGACGAGATTCGCTACTTTGTGTTAAACGATTATTTTGGCTCCATGCGTGTTGGTCCGCAGATCGATCTAATCAATAAAAAAACGATTATGGTCGCTCCTGAAGACATTGGCCGCGCAAAGGAACTCATTTCAAGTTTCCTTGAACGACAGTTGCCAGAAGATGGCGAAGAGCAAGAACAATATACAATTGGGCAAAAGCTAAGAATGATTTTTGAAGCGATGTTCTTTTGGTGGTTCGTGCCAGGAAGGAAACGCCGCAAGAAACAGCCTGACACGCCAAGGCTATAAGCGATGCTTAACAATCTGATTCTGCAGTGAAACTCGCAAACCCCAGACCCGTTAATCGAATGGATTAGGAACTTTTATGACATGTAACTTATCAACATTAAGAAGATCAATATTTGTTGTAGCTTTTATTGGATGCTATTTTATGGCTTTTATTGCCACATTATGTCTATTTATTAATCATGAGCCTTTATATAGGAGGGCTCTTGGTGCAATCTGTTTTTATTATGTATGTTATTTCTTTACAATACTTAATACAACCATATCAGTTAATGATGATTTAATAGAATTCAATAGTTTAATAAATAAGAAAAAAGTTATGTGTTCCAGTATTATATCAATACATAAAAATAGATGGATCGGTTGCCTGATATTCAAGACTACATCAGGTTCTATTTGGGTATCTACTAACCTTAATGGAATTAAAGAGCTGATAACTATGATAAAAACAAATAACACATCGTTAAAGGTAACAATATAAAATAGCAGTCTGACCAGAGAGTACACTGGGCAAGCCAGTGACTGCTAGAGCCTTTAGAGTGAAATATGTTCTTCCCATTGGTGCCCACTTTTATACGCGTTTGGGAGCCAACGAGAAATCACGCCATTCTCTTCAAAGGTATCACCTTTGCACCAGCCTTCAATCCGTCAAGGTAATCAGCCCAAAGCTGCATCATCTTCTTTCGTGCCTCAAGGTGTGTAGTTCGATTGTACGCACGTCCTAACGCATCTCTAACGGTATGGGCAAGCTGATGTTCAATTACTTCCGGCTTTATTTGTAATACTTCATCAAGAATTGTTCTCGCCATTGCCCTGAATCCATGGGCGGTCATTTCCTCTTTGCTATACCCCATACGCCTTATTGCCTGATTGATAGTGTTGTCGCTGATCGGTTTTAAGGTTGTCGTCATGCTGGGAAAAAGAAAACTCCCCGAACCGGTGAGAGGATGGAGCGCCTTAAGTATTTCGATGGCTTGCCGGGACAAGGGAACAAGATGCTTCTCCCCCTTACGAGCTTCTTTGAGGCGCTTCTTTGAGGCGCTTCTTTAATTTCATCCGTTCAATTGGCACATTCCACTCACCTACATCAAGATCAAATTCAGACCATTCGGCCCAACGAATCTCACCGGGACGCTGGAAGACAAGGGCAGAAAGCCGCATAGCACACTTGACAACAAATGATCCAGTGTACTCATCCATTGCCCGCAGAAACGGCGCAACATCTTTGGGATCGGTAAGGGCTGCATGGTGTTTTGGAATAACAGGCGTAAGCGTTCCCTTCAAATCAGCCGTACAATCACGCTCAGCACGTCCGGTGGCAACTGCATAACGAAACACTTGACCGCAGATTGATTTGATCCTGTGCGCCGTTTCGATTTTTTCGCGTGCTTCAATACGCCGGAATACCTGTAGCAGATCGGTTGCTTTAAGATCGGCAATCGGGCGAGCACCCACATGGGGAAAAACATCACGCTTCAAGCGACTGATTACTGTTGCAGCATGCGTCGTAGACCATACCGGCAGTTGCCGGTTATACCATTCCCATGCTATCGCTTCGAATGTGTCTGCCAATTGCTCTAGGGATTGCTTCTGAGCTTTACGCGCCTCACCTGGGTCAACGCCATTGGCTAACAATTGCTTTACTTCTTCACGGCGCTGTCGCGCGGCAGCGAGACTCACGGCAGGGTAAGCGCCCATGGCAAGGATTTTCCGCTTACCTCCAAAACGGTAATCAAACCTCCACAGCTTGCCGCCTGTAGGAGTCACCAGGAGGAAGAGGCCGTACCCGTCCATCAGCTTATAATCCTGGGCCTGTGGTTTTGCGCTTTTGACTTGAGAGTCAGAGAGGGGAGTAATCCGCTTGGGCATGGGCTTTTCTCCTTTTTGGAGGTATGGAGAAGAACGTTTTGGAGGTATCCACTTTATTTTGGAGGTATAGCACCCCATATATACCTCCAAAAAAGCTGGACTACATCATACCAAGCTGGACAAACCAGAACAAGAAAAAAGAAAAAGCCCCTGATTTCTCAAGGGCTTTTAAACTGCATCGGACTCTGCCGGATTATTTACTGGCGGAGAGAGAGGGATTCGAACCCTCGGTACGCTATTAACGTACACACGCTTTCCAGGCGTGCTCCTTCAACCGCTCGGACATCTCTCCACACAAGGAGAGGAAATATAATATAGCCGGATGCATTTGTCCAGCATTTCATATTATGCTTTGAAAAGTTGACGGGATGATTGTACAGTCCGGTCAGGAGCCATAACGATGAACATTGCCATAATCACCGCCATGCCGGAGGAGACGCGGGCCGTCCTGAAGGCGACCGGTCCGGCCGAGTCCCGGAAAATCGGGGGCCTAAAGGCCTTTCGCTGCCGCACACCGCAGCACGACCTGCTGCTTGTTGAGTCCGGCATGGGCTTCAAGAATGCCGCTTTTGCCGCAGAGTCACTGCTGGGGGAGTCCCGTCCGGACCTGTTGATCTCGGCCGGGTTTTGCGGCGGCATAGCGCCGGAGCTGCGCGTCGGCGACGTGGCGGTCAGCATTGGGTTGTGTGTCGTTGCCGGGGGGGTGGTCCAGCAGGTCCCCGTGGAGATTGCCGCTGCGGGTCGTAACTTTATCGCCCGGCAGTCGCCGGCAGGCGCTCGGGTGTTCGCCAGCCTGTTTGCCGGCACTCAGTCGATCATGGCAAAAAAAGATCTTGCCCCATTGCTCCCACCCGGTGCCCCCTGCCCGGTGGTGGAGATGGAGAGTAGCGCCATCGCCATCGTGGCCGTGGAGAACGGCATCCCCTTCCTCGGCATCCGCACCGTCAGCGATCCGGCCGACGAGGAACTGGGCTTCTCCCTGGAAGAATTCACCGACCACCACCTACGCATCCGTCCCCACAGGGTCGCCCTGACCATCCTGCGCAAACCATGGATCATACCCCAACTCATTCGTCTGGCCCGCAACAGCCGTATCGCCGCAGACAGCCTTTCCCAGGCCGTTGCCCGCTTGCTGGCGTCCCTGTAAGCGCCTTCGCTTTCGCACAGGCACCAAGCTCGCCGGGGACGAAGTGGATTAACGGGTTTTCGGTGTGGTTGCCGCCGGGGACCAGGGGTAGTCGCGGACATGTTCGCCGAACTCTTCCATGGTGTAGCGGTTGACCCGCCGCAACGCCAGCATAACGACGATCAGAAGCGGCAGGGTGTACATGAGGATGCCGCACAGGGCCATGAAACGCTCACCGATCAGGAAGGTCATGGCAATGTTGAAGATAAGCACCGACAGGTAGAGGACCGGGCCCAGCAGGGAGCGGAAAGGAAGATTGCAGACGCCATTGGGGGGATTGCCGGGGCGGCGGGCATCGATCTGCTGGAATGCGGCCACCAGGCAAAAGCTGGTCAATAACCACCCCCAATAGTTGGAGAGCGGCACGCCGAAGTGGATGCCGTTTTCCCGGTAGCCGTAGATCTGGCCCAGGAACCAGCGCCGTCCCTGCAAGGCCACCGGATCGACCACGATATCGAGAAAGGTCTGCAGGAACGCCCCGAGAACCAGCGCCGCCAGGGAGCGGCGAATTGTGCGCGTCTCCAGGGTGGCCAGATTCCAGCGCCAGGACTTGAGGGGCGAAAGAATGAACAGGGCCGTGGCGTAGCTGCAATAGGCCAGGAAGACGTAGGAGAGGGAGTCGAAGAACGGCACCCCGGCGACCCACAATTCCCTGCTGCTGGTGGTGTCGAGGTAGTAGTACCAGCCGTAGGGAAAGCCGGTGTTGATGGAGAGCCACTCCGAGGCAAAGGCGATCAGGTAGCCGGCCACGGTGAAGGTTATGGTCCTGCGCCAGCCGACGTGAGGCACGCAGGCCAGAAGATAGGCCGCGAAAAAGGCAAACACGTAGGGGCGCATGGTGAAGGTGCCGATGGCTATGTCGAAAAAAGCGCTGCCGGTTGCAAATGACATGGCTGACCTCAGAACAACGTGCCGATCACACTGCCGAGGACCGATATGGGCCCGGTATCCTGCAGGCCTTCCATGGCCTTTTCGGTCTTCTTGAGGGTCGATATGGCATTCAGGTACAACTTGTCGTCATTGACCAGCTTGCCGATGGTGCCTTCGCCGTTGTTGATCTTGCGGGTGATTTCCTTGAGGTTGGCCACCGTGTCCTTCAATTCATCGTAGAGGGCCGGGTCGTTGACCAGCTTGCCGGCCGTGCCTTCACCCTTGTCGATACGCGCGGCAATGCGGTTCAGCGACCCCATGCCGTCTCGCATCTCCTTGACCGTGGCCAGGGCATCGGTGTAGAGGCGGTCATCGGTCAGAAGCTTGCCGGCCGTGCCTTCGCCCCGCTCCAGGCGGGCGCTGACCGTTTTCAGGCTGCCGGCCACGTCGCGGATGTCGTGTCCCAGCTGTTTGTCGTTCACCAGCATCCCCAGAGCGCCCTCGCCCTTGTCGATCTTGGCGGTAATGCTGGAGATGCTCTGCAAGGAGGTATTCACAGCCGTGCGGTTCTCATCCAGGATGGCGGAGATCTTCTTCAGAACCTCGTTCTGGTTGCGGTCCAGATTGACGATCAACTGCTTGGCGTCCTTGGTCAGCCCCCCCACGTTGTCCATAATGGTATCGATGCCGAACGCTTCGGTGCTTTTCAGCGTGCTGCCGGATGGGAGGTCCGGACTCGCGGGGGAACCAAAGGAGAGCCCCAGGAATTGTCCTCCCAGCATGCTCGTCGTGCGTAAGCAGGCCACCGTGTCCTTCTTGATATGGGTGCCCGGCTTGACCTCGAAATCCACCTGCACCTGGCTGTCCTGAACGGCTATCTTGGTGATCGTCCCCACTTCGACCCCGGCCAGTTTGACGGCATCCCCCTGCTTGAGTCCGGTGGTGGAGGAGAGAAACACCTTGTAGGGGACTCCCCGGTCAAAGATCTTCCAGCGATTGCCCACTTCCAGCATCAGGCCGAACAGGATGATGCTGAGAATAAAGAAGAGACCGACTTTTGCTTCGTGCGACAGGGGCATACATGATTCTCCTACCGTGGCATGACCGACCATATCCAGATGTATCCGACCCGCCATTATACCCATCAACAACAGGTTAGCAATCATATTGTGTTTTTGCGATGTTCCCGTTATTCTGTTCCTGAATCCACGGCACTTTCACGGATTCGAGTGGTCCCCATATTCGACCAGGAGGGTACTGCATGGTTTCATTCGAAGAAGCCCGGAACGTCATTCTCTCCTCCGTGTCCGCCGTTGGCGCGGAGCACATCCATCTGCTGGACGCCGCAGGGCGGATATTGGCCGAAGATATGGCCGCGCCGTGGGACATGCCATTGTGGGACAACTCGGCCATGGACGGCTATGCCGTAAATTCCGCCGATTGCGCCACAGTTCCCTGCAAGCTGCGGGTAAGCGCCTTCCTGCCGGCGGGCGCCCGGGCCGAGGACGTGCGCGTGGAACAGGGGTGTGCCGTCAGGATCATGACCGGCGCGCCCACCCCCGAGGGATGCAATGCGGTCGTGCCGGTGGAGGAAACCGATAACGGCGACCATGAGGTAATCCTGCGGGAACCGGTCAGGAGAGGGCAGCACATCCGCATCAGGGGCGAGGACGTTGCAGCGGGGGCGACCTTTGCCCGTGCCGGCGCGATCATACGCCCCCCGGAGGCGAACATGCTGGCCAGCCTCGGCATGGCGCTGGTGCCGGTCTATCGCCGGCCCACCGTGGCGATCCTCTCCACCGGCGACGAGCTTGTGGAACTGGGCATAACACCGGGTCCGGGCGAAATCGTCAACAGCAACGCCCTGTCGTTGGCAACCGCTGTGCGGGAAACCGGCGCAATGCCGCTGATTATCGGCATCGCGCGGGATACGCGGGCAAGCCACCTGGAGAAGCTGCAGGAAGGACTGAAGGCCGATGTACTTATTACCTCGGCCGGCATCTCGGCCGGCGACCGCGACCTGGTGCGCGAGGCGCTTGAAGAGTTGGGGGTGCGGCTACTCTTCTGGCAGGTCGGCATCAAGCCGGGCGGACCGACGGCCTTTGCCCTGCACGGTACGACACCCGTATTCTCGCTGCCCGGCAACCCGGTCTCCACCATGATCACCTTCGAGGAATTCGTGCGGCCGGCACTGCTCAAAATGCAGGGGCATCACCGTGTGCTGCGGCCGCTCTTCAAGGCCGTCCTGCGCGAGGAGTTGCGCAAAAAGCCGGGCAAGGTCCAGATCGTGCGCATCCGCCTGGAGCGGGAAGACGGGCGCTGGTACGCCGCGTCGGCCGGAGATCAGCGGACCTCGATCACAAGGACCATGGTGGACGCCGAGGCCGTCGCCGTCCTGCCCGCCGGCAGCACCTGTTTCACGGCCGGCGACGAGGTGGACGCGCACTTTTACGGGAATCATATCGACCTATTGGAGGCAACCCCATGAACGACTATCTCGGCGCCCACATGTCCATCGCCGGCGGCCTGCACCTGGCCATTGACCGGGCCGTTGCCGCCGGCTGCGGCGTGGTGCAGATCTTCACCCGCAACTCGAACCAGTGGAAGGGCAAGGCGATCAGCGAGGCCGATGCGACCCTGTTCCGGGAAAAGTTCGCCGCCTCCGGCCTAGCCGAGGTCGTTTCCCACGACATCTACCTGATCAACCTGGCGGCGCCTCCCGGCGAGGGACGGGACAAGAGCCTGGCCGCCTTCCGGGACGAGTTGGAGACCTGCGCCCGGCTCGGCATCGCCAAGGTGGTCATGCACCCCGGCTCACACCTGGCCGACTCGCCGGAGACCGGCCTGGGTCGAGTGGTCGAGGCCTTTGACCACCTGTTCCGCGAGGTGCCGCAGTTCGAGGGAAAGGTGCTGCTGGAGACGACCGCCGGCCAGGGGACCAACCTTGGAAGGACCTTCGAGGAGTTGCAGGTAATCATCGACGGATCGAAATTTCCGGAGAAATTCGGCGTCTGCTTCGATACGTGCCACACCTTTGCCGCGGGCTACGACACCGCTACGGAGGCAGGTTACGCCGATACCATGGAACAGTTCGACCGCATCATCGGCCTGGGGCTGTTGCAATGCTTCCATTTCAACGACTCGAAAAAGGGGCTCGGCTCCCGCGTGGACCGGCACGACCACATCGGCCAGGGTGCCCTGGGGTTGAACCCGTTCCGCTTCATCCTCAACGACCCGCGTTTTGCCGCTGTCCCCAAGATCCTGGAGACCCCCAAGGGCGACAACGACGAGATGGACGCAGTGAATCTGGGGGTGCTGCGGGGGTTGGTGAAGGCATAGTTCGACCTTGGCAGGTTGTTGAAAATCATCATGAGGAGGCCGTTATGCAAGGCGCAAGCGAGCGATAAAGCGAGGCGTCTCGGTACGTTGAGCCTTTGAGCGAGCAACAGCGACGCAGAACAGCCCCGCAGTAGATTTTCAACAACCTGTCAAAACAGGTCCAGATTCTCCAGCGCCTTCAGAGGCTGATTGCTGAATCCCGGTTTTTCTTCCCGCTGCGCCGGTCGGGCAACGGGCTGCACCTGAATGACCGGCTCCGCCGCCTCTGGCGCCGGTTCCTCGCACTCCTCGCAAACAGCCTCGCGCTCCCCTTCCATGCCGTTACCCTTGAAAAAATAGCGGTCATACAGCCGGTGGTGGGACGTCCAGCGTGAACTGCTGGCGCTTTCCCGGGCGATATGGGACTGGATGCCGTTGATCTTGGAATCCATGTCGTCCAGGTAGTTGAGGATGGTGGCCTCTACGGTCTTGGGGCGTTTGGGAGAACCATACTCGTATTGGCCGTGGTGGGAGAGGAGCATGTGCTTGAGCAGCATGGACAACTCCCGCGGAAAGCCCTCCACTAGGCGGATCTTGTCCTCCACCAACTCCACGCCGATGGTGATGTGTCCCAACAGTTTCCCCTCGTCGGTGTAATCGAAAGCGCGTTCATAGCTCATCTCATGGATCTTGCCGACGTCATGCAACAGCGCCCCGACCACCAGCAGGTCTTCGTTGATCCCCTCGTACTGCGGCACAATGGTCTTGACCAGCCTGACGACCGAAAGCGAGTGTTCCATGAGCCCGCCCAGGTAGACATGGTGCATCCCCTTGGCGGCCGGCGCCGTACGGTACTTGGACATGAGGGGCTCATCCGCCAGGAACGTCTCCATGAGCCCCTTGAGATGAGGATCAACGATGGCAGCCACCACCGCATCCAGTTCCCGGCGCATGTCGTTGCCGTCGCGGGGAGACTCGGGCAGGAAGTCGGCCAGATTGACCCCCTCCTCGGCGATCTTGGTGATCTCGGCCACCACCACCTGCATCTTGTTCAGATAGACCGATGCCTTGCCGCGCACCTGCACGAAATCATCCCGCTCAAAGAGCTTGTCCAGCGCATCGACGTTGTCCCAGATCTTGGCGTCCACCTCGCCGCTCTTGTCCATCAGACGCAGGTTCATGTAGGGCTTGCCGTTCTTGGCCATGGCCATGATCTTTTCCTTGACCAGGAAAACGGCGGTGACCGGGTCGCGGTCCTTTATGTCGGCTACGAATTGTTTTGCCACGTGGCGCTCCTTTTACGTTACGAATACAGACTTGTACAGAGAACTTGTCCGTGAATAAGCTTTGCGGATAAGTTCTTGGTTCATCAGGGGGGCGGAAGGGCATCCTGAAAATAACATGTACCACGGAGAACGGGGAGGGTCACGGAGAAAATCGACAAAAGGCCCGTTACCCGCCGTTTCATCCTGTTTATCCCCTTCTGACCTTACCGCTTGTATCGGCTTCACGGAGCCTTTCCGCAATGGTATCCGCGATTCTGATGCCGTCGATGGCCGAGCTCATGATGCCGCCGGCATAGCCGGCCCCCTCGCCCGCCGGGTACAGCCCCGCGAGTCCGGTCGATTCGTAGCGTTCATTGCGCAGTATCCGCACCGGGGCCGACGTGCGGGACTCGATGCCGACCAGGGTGGCCTCGGCGGTGATGAAGCCCCGCAGCTTGCGCCCGAACTCGCTGATCCCTTCCCGCAGGGTCTGGGTTATGAATGGCGGCAGCACTGTAGCCAGGTCGGCTTCGACGATGCCGGGCCGGTAGCTGGACGAGAGCAAGCCCTTGCCCGGCAGCCCCATGAAGCCCATCAGGTTGCCGGCCGGGGCACGGTAGCCTCCCCCGCCGGCCTGGAAGGCCTGTTGCTCCCAATGGCGCTGGAACCTGACGCCGGCCAGCGGGTCTGCGCCGCCGAAATCGGCCGGGGTGACGTTCACCACCAGGGCGCTGTTGGCGAACGGGGTATTGCGCATCTGGCCGCTCATGCCGTTGGTGACCACGCCTCCTTCTTCGGATGCGCCGCCAATGACCACGCCGCCGGGGCACATGCAGAAGGAATAGGCGCTCCGGCCGGTGGCGTTGTTGTTCCAGGTAACTGCATAATCGGCCGCCGGCAGGTTGGGGTGGCGCGGGCCGCCATACTGGATCCGGTCGATCAGTGCCTGGGGATGCTCCACCCTCAGGCCCATGGCAAAGGCCTTGCGCTCCAGCGGCACCTTGCGCCGTTCCAGCAGTTCGTAGGTATCCCGCGCGCTGTGGCCGCTGGCCAGGACAAGGAGATCGCACGGCAACTCCGTCTCCCCATTGACAATGACCGCGGAAACGGCTCCGCCGGCGACGACGATATCGGTCAGCCGGCAGCCGAAACGTATCCCGAACCCCTTCTCCAACAGGTGCCTTCGTATGGCGCTGACGACCGTGCGCAAACGATCGGTGCCGATATGGGGTTTGGCCAGATAGCGGATTTCGGGCGGCGCCCCGAAACCGGCCATCTGCCCCAGCACCCAGGGTACCAGCGGATCTTTTGATCGGCAGGTCAGCTTGCCGTCCGAGAAGGTGCCGGCGCCCCCCTCGCCGAATTGAACATTGCTCTCCGGGTCGAGCAGCCCTGCCTTCCAGAATTTCCGGACATCAAGGCTGCGCTGCTCCACAGCCTGACCCCGCTCGATAACCGTAGCGGTCAGGCCGTACTCGGCCAAACGCAGCGCCGTGAACAGCCCGGCGGGGCCGCTGCCGACAATAACGATCCGCTGCAGCGCCTTGACCGGTGCGAAGACGTTCGGCAACGATTCCGGCTGCCACTCCAGGTCCGGTTCGGAGGCCAAACGGGCCAGCAGGGGTGCGTCGTCGGCAAGTGAGAATGATACGGTATATATGACCTTGACGCGGGGCTTGCGCCGGGCGTCGATACCTTTGCGGAGGATGCGGAAGTCTCGCAGTGCCGCAGGTGGGACGTCGAGCTGCAATGAAACAAGCTCGGGCAGGCGGTCTTCCCCGTCATGCGGCGAAATGGTGAGGTTACGATAGATAAACGGCATCCGTCAGCCTTGCTGAAACCTTTTCCGCTCCAGGAGCTGTTCGACGATAATGACGATATCCACCGCTTTGGTGGACTTGGGGATATGCACCTTGGCACCCATGTCGGGGGCATCGTGCTCGTGGGGAGGCTCATGAAACATGGAGGTCAACATGACAATCACCGGTTGTTTGTCACCCGACAGGCGGCCGATCTCCATGCAGGTGCTGACGCCTCCCATACGCGGCATCACCAGGTCGGAGATCACGACATCAGGGGCCTTTTCCAGGAAGAGCTTGATCCCCTCAATGCCGTCACTGGCGTTAATTGCCGTAAACCCGTTCTCGTTGAAGGTGTCGGAAAGCACCTTCTGGAAAAAAGGGTCGTCGTCGATGATCAGGATTTTTCCGCGTGATTCCTTCATGGTTGGCCCATCCAAGGGGAAATAAGGCTAACTATATCCACTTATTGCGGAAAAGAAAAGTGGAATGCTCACGGTTTTCGGATTTGATCGCTTCAGGCTTGAAAAACGGCAGGAAATTCCAGACGAAAAACCGTCCCTTCCGGTGAACTCTTCTCAATCGCAATGCTTCCCTGGTAAAGTCGGGCGATGCGCCGGACCACCGGCAGCCCCATACCGGTGCCACGGGACTTGGTGGTAAAAAACGGCTCGAAGATGTTCGGCAGGGTATCGGCCGGGATACCACCTCCACTGTCGCCGACCTTGACCACCACCCGGCCTCCTTCTTCGTAAATCTCAATATCGAGTCGGCCGCCGCCGGGCATCACGTCCAGAGCGTTCAGGAACAGGTTGGTGAAGATCTGCTCCAACTCCGCCGGATCGGCCTTGATGGCCGGCGGCACGCCGTGATAACGCCGCTCGACACGGATGTTGCCGGTTTCAATCTGGGGGGAAAAGGCGTCGATGGCATTATCCACGACCCGGTCGATCTGCACCTCCGAGGAGATACTTCGGCTGCGACGGGAGGCGCCCAAAAGTTTGGAGATGATGGAGTCGATCCGATCGACCTCCTTGAGGACCTTGTCCAGGTAATCCGTTTGCTCCAGGTCGGCGCTGTTCTGGCGCATCAGCTGCACAAAGAGCGAGATGGTATTGAGCGGATTGCGGATCTCATGGGCCATGCCGGCTGAAAGGTAGCCCAGCGCGGCCAGTTTTTCGGATTGGGCGATCTCGGACTGGGCCTTTTGCAGCGCTTCCGTTTTCTCTCGAACCCGCTTCTGCAATTCCTGGTTCCAGTTGTCGATCTCTTCGACTAGCCGCGCTTGCTCCCGCTGCAGCGCCTTGTTGTGGAGCTCGATATCCCGGATTCGCAGGACACTGTCGAGGCGTTCCAGCAGGCTGCGGTTGTTGAACGGCTTGAGAATGTATTCGGAAGCCCCTCCCTTCATCAGTTCAACGGCAAGCTCTTCGTTCCCCTTGCCGGTAAACATGATGACATAGGTGTCCGGATAACACGCTTTGATCTCCCGCAAGGCCGCAAGGCCGTCCATCTCGGGCATCATGTAGTCCAAGAGCACCAATTCCGGCGCTTGGGAAGAGATGATTTCCATCCCCTGCCGGGCGGTGGAGGCGGTAAGCGCATGATAACCCTTGCGTGTGAGGATCAGGCTGGTGAGTTCGAGGATATTGGGGTCGTCGTCGATGACGACGACCGTTGCCTTACTATCGGAAGAAGGTGTGGTGCTCATAGCGAAAAACGCCGGGCAAAAACGGTGTCCGGCGCACCGTTCATTGTTCCGCCGGGAGGCGAATCGTCAGAACCGGGCAGGAAGCCCCGCGAACGACACGTTCCGCGGTGCTGCCGAAGATCAGGTGGTCAAGGCCGGTGCGGCCATGGGTGCCGAGCACAACCAGCGAAGCGGCCGATTCCTGGGCCGAACGGATAATCTCCTCGTAAGGGATGCCGGTGACGATGGACGTCGTGAAGTTGGTAAAATCTCCCATCTTCGTACTGCAAAACTTGGCCATCATCTTTTCGGCCCCCTCTTCGATCTCTTTCTCCAATTGCTCGAAGGATATGTGGGGGACATAGAAACCGCGCAAATCGACCGGCTCATTGATGACATGCAGTATCGTAAGCTGTGAATCGAACTGTTTCGCCAGGGTTAGGGCATAATCGAATGCGTAATCAGAGTTTTCCGAAAAATCGATGGCCGTCAGGATCTTGTTGAACGGTTTCATTTCAGTACCCCCTCATGTAGATGTAGAAAAACAAAGCACTAGTCGAATATTTTTCGAATGATCTTTTTGAGTTCATCTATCTTGACCGGCTTGTTGATATACTCGAGAGCCCCCAAATTCATGGCCTCAATATACGACTCTACCTCACCATAGGCGGTAACCATGATAACATTGCTCTCGGGATGGCTTCTGCTCAGCTCCCGCAGAAAGGACAGCCCGTTCATCTCCGGCATATTGATATCGGTGATGATCAGTTCGACCTCTTTACCCCGCAGGTAATTGAGCGCCTCGTAACCGTTACCGGCCAGCGCTACATCATACCCCTCGCGAACCAGAATTTTCGAGAGCGCAACACGGGCGTTCTCCTCATCATCAACCACCAGTATGCGTTTTTGCTCCTCTGCCACAACGCGCTCCCTGACTTGGCACTAAATTGAAAGTATAGCACGGAGCACTACCGTGTCAAGAAACAGCGGGCCTTTTCTCCCCGCTTTTGGCCGATGCCGCTTTCTCGCGAAGCTTGATCGCCGAAAGGATCAGGTTTGCAATGATCGACACAAAGTAAATTTCGTCCTCGGGAAAGCTCCGCATGGATGTGGTCTGAAGGTTGATGACCCCATAGACGTCCTTCTTGTCGGTTATGGGGAAGGAGAGCATCGAGTTGTATTTCTCTTCGTTCAGTTCTTTGAAGACCTTGTAACGCGGATCCTGGGAGGCGCGGCTCAGGTTGATGGGCTGCATTTCCTTGGCAACGGTGCCGGTAATCCCCTCGCCGATCTTGAGGCGGATCACGCCTATCTTTTCCTGCTCGTACCCGTACGTGGCCATCAAAACCAGTTCCCCGTTCTCCAGGAGATAGATGTTGCAGACACTGGCGTGAAGCTGTACGGCAAGCTTGGTTGCCACCATGTGCAGTACTTCGGAGAGCTCGAAGTCGGAAGAAACCAGCATGCTGATCTCTTCCAGGGAGATGATCTCCATGTGTTCACGGTTCGCCCGCTGCATGGTCAGCACCATCTTGCCTTTTTCGCTTTCCATGTAGGGGGTGAAATTGGCCTTGTGATAGAACGGATTGACGGTCTTCACCTTCTCCGTCTGGGTGCGGAAGTCGGAAAAACCGCAGGAACACGTCATTTTAACCCGGTAGTTATCGATGCGCTGGCTGCTCATCACTTTACCGCACTTACGGCAACGCGCTGTTATCTGCATGCTGCTCTCCTGGGGACGTTTTACGGCTGGACGCCGTTGGCGTCAAGCATAATGGAAATAGGTTTCCCGGCAGGCCCAAGTGGTTTGAGCGCCTTGCCGTTTATCTCGACCTCCACCCCCCCTGCATTGGACAATTCAAGGGCAATGTTCTTTTCGGCTTTCCATTCGATGGCGTCGCCGGCCGTCAGATCATACGTTTGGGACTGTCCTCCGTCGATGGTGACATTGAGGGTCCCGTTCTGACTCACTCTCATGCGCGCGATAAAACCTTTCTGCGTTTCGGCCGGTTGCGCCGGGACACTGTTCTGATCGACCGGCGGCGTATCTTTGGGTTTCTCGGCGGCGGGAAGCGGCTTTTTTTCCGTTTTTTGAAGAGTGGACAGCGTATGGACGCTGGAGCGCGCCGGCTGAATTGCCAGCACCGGCGCGGTTGCCGGCACCGGCTGTTGCCGGGGTGCCGGAGTGGCGGCCTGCTCCCGAATGGGCGGGATCCCGGAGCGGTTGATGATACTTGCCGTGATGATGATCAGCAACAGCAAAAAAGCCGGCAGAATGAATTTTCGCAGTGATCTGCGTTTCTTCGGAGTTTCAGCCTCGCCGCCCGTCCTGCCCTGGTGCGCCGCAGCCGGCAGGCCGTTAAACTGCGCCTGCTGCTTGTCGTACTGCCGGATCACGTCATCGGGGTTAAGACCGAGATAAGAGGCGTAGGTACGCAGAAAGCCTTTCAGATAGGCCTTGTTGGCAAACTCCTCTGTCCTGTCGTTTTCCAGAGCCAGAAGATAGTTCTTCCCCATTTTGGTCGCCTCAACGGCCTCGTCGAGGGATATGCCGTGATACTCGCGGCATCGCCTGAGAACAGCTCCAAGGGAGTTGGATGGGGAACCACCATTGTTCGGTACGGTTTCGGACAATCAGTCCTCGCTTACTTGAGAAGCTCCAGATATCCTATGGATGCATGTCCCAATTCAGAGTCGGGAATGATGCGAAGCACCTCGTTAAAGGAGCGTTTGGCGGCATCAAGACTGTTTTGCTTGAGCTGTGCCAAGCCAAGATAATAATAGGCAGCGCCAAAGTCTTTAAATATTTCAAGGGCCTTATGATATTCGGTGATGGCCTGCTCGGTCTTATCCATGGCAAACAAGACCCTGCCGAGGGCAAGCCGGGCCGCCGGATTGCGCGGATTGGCGACGATCACGTCCCGAAGCTCCTCAAGCGCCTTGGGATAGTCTCCCTTGCCAAGATAGGCCAGCCCCAGGTTAATGGACGCATTTTCGCTATCCTGATAAAAGATGTCATCCTTGACGATCTTGAACTGCCTGACAGCGTTGTCCCACTGCTTGAGTTCGAGATAGACCACCCCCAGATCATTACGGGCCGACGAGTAGTCCGGTTTCAGCGTAATGGCCTGCTGGAGCTTCTGTCCAGCCAGCTCATAACGCTTTTTGCCCAGATAGGCCAAGCCCAGATTATAGAGCACATCTGGATTTCCGGGTTCGGATTTTTCCGCTTCGGTCAGCTCTATCAGGGCGCTGGTGTAATTGCGCTCCCTCAGGTAGGAAAGCCCCATCTGGTAATGGTAGGAGCCCGGGTTATTCTTCACCTCCTGCCGGCGTCCGGTGGCACAACCGGCCAAAGCCAGTGACGCGAGAAGGAGTGCGATGTAAAATCGGCAGAATTTCATGGGCATCCGATCAAGCGGATTCAATCCCGCGGCGAAAGTAGCAAAACAAACAAAACTTGTCAATAAATCATACGGTTACGGTTTAAGACCGCTTATATCCCGAAAACTCGTCAGCGCCTTGAAATTCCGGTAGCGGGCCTCGATCTCCCGGTATTCCAAGCGTTTCATGCGGTTGAGGCTGAAATCCTCCACATTGAAGGACGCCATCACCGAGCCGAAGACGATCGCTTGGCGGATGCCGTCCTCGGACAGATCACCGGTATTGGCAAGGTATCCCATAAAGCCTCCGGCAAAGGTGTCGCCGGCGCCAGTCGGGTCAAAGACCTCTTCCAGAGGGTAGGCCGGTGCTGCAAACATCGAGTCTGCCGTGAACATCAGCACCCCGTACTCGCCGCGCTTGACCACCAACCGCTTGCACCCCAACGCGATGATGTCGCGAGCCGCCTTGACCAGGTTTGATTGATTGGTGAACTGGCGCGCCTCACCCTCGTTGATGACCACGATGTCAACCTTCCGGAGCACATTCTTCAACGCCTCGGGCTTGGATGAAATCCAGAAATTCATGGTGTCGCACGCCACCAGCTTCGGCCTGCGCACCTGGTCCAGCACCTCCGTCTGCAGGTCGGGGTCAATGTTCGCGAGAAAGAGATATTCGGCATCACGGTAGGATTCGGGCAGGTCGGGACGGAATTCCGTCAACACGTTGAGCTGCGTATCCAGGGTCTGTGCCTCGTTCAGGTCGTAGCCGTATCTTCCGGTCCAGTGAAAGGTCTTCCCGGGGATCCGCTGAAGGCCGTCTGTATTGATATCACGGGAGTGGAGAAAGCTTATGTGCTCAGCGGGGAAATCGTCCCCCACCACCGCCACCAGCGAAACATCGGTGAAGAAGCTGGCCGAGGTGGAAAAATAGGTGGCCGAACCACCCAGGACATTCTCTCCCCTGCCAAAGGGGGTTTCCACCGTATCAAAGGCTACGGTGCCGACGACAACGATTCCCATAGAAAAACATCTCCCTGTAAATGTAGGATCTACAAATATTTGCCTATGATCAGATCAAGTTTTTGCTTCGTTTCGGCCGGAATGACCGATGTGTCGCTTATGATGGCATATCGAAGGGCGCTGCCGCATGGGCAGTGCTGTTCCCGACCATGGATGGAGGCCACGGCATGACGGATGATGTCCTTGGCCATGGCGACATTTTGCTTGATGATCTGGACCACCGCTTCAACCGACACGTCGTCATGGGCAGTATGCCAGCAGTCATAATCGGTGGACAGGGCGATGATGCCGTAACAAATCTCGGCTTCACGCGCCAACTTGGCTTCAGTCAGGTTGGTCATGCCGATTATTGCCGCCTCGAAATTGCGATACATGAACGATTCGGCACGGGTCGAAAAGGCCGGCCCCTCCATGCAGATGTAGGTGCCACCCTTGTGGGCGGTCGCCCCGGCCGTGAGGGCAGCCGCATGGAGAACATCCGACAACTCATGGCAGACCGGATCGGCAAAGCCGACATGGGCAACGACCCCTTCGCCAAAGAAAGTATCCTTGCGGACGCCCTTGGTTCGGTCAATGAACTGGTCCGGTATGACAATATGGCCCGGGGCGATGATCTCCTTGAGGCTCCCCACGGCTGATACGGAAATGATCCGCTCCACGCCGAGCGCTTTCATCCCGTAAATATTGGCGCGGTAGTTGACTTCGGACGGCAACAAACTGTGGCCACGCCCATGGCGGGGAAGAAATGCCATCCGCACGCCGTTCAGCAATCCGGTAACGTACTCGTCAGAAGGATTGCCGAAGGGCGTTTCCATCCGCACCCGCCGGACATCCTCCAGGCCTTCCATCTCGTAGAGACCGCTCCCGCCGATAACGCCGATTGCCGCTTCCTTCATGATCCCGGCTCCTTCTTTATACATAGCCTGTAAAACGCATAAACTGTACGGGTTTTGGGCGTAAACTTCAACCGTTATTTTCCATAATGCCGCTTGCCGGGCGGCTTTTCATGCAGGTATTTCTTGCCGGCCAAAATTAACACTTGCCTTTCTCCTCCGAGAACTTTATATTGATTGATAGACTTGTACCCGAAACGGCGGCATGGTGTCCGCCGTTTTTATTTTGATCATCGCATTCTGCCCCTCCTGCATTCAATCTCCCATTGAACAAAGCAGACCATTTGGCAGGCGAAGATTATGTCTGCCGCACGGTACTGCCGTCCTGTCATGGATCATTCAGGTTGATCCTGCGGCCCGCGCGCGCCTTTCCTCACACCGACAACACCAAAGAAAAGGAATCTGTCCCATGACGTTTGACGAACTGGGCCTCAATGCGGCCATCCTCAGGGCGGTTGCCGACTGCGGCTACACCATCCCCACTCCTGTACAAGAACAGTCCATACCGTTGGCCATGGCCGGCCACGACTTGATCGCCACGGCCCAAACCGGAACCGGCAAGACCGCAGCCTTTGTCTTGCCGGCTCTTCAACGCCTGGCCACCCCCTCCACCATGCCCGGCAAAGGCCCCCGCATCCTGGTCCTCACGCCAACCCGCGAACTGGCAGGCCAGGTCATGGATGCCGCCCGCAACTACGGACGCGGCTTCCGCCCCCGCTGCGGCACCTTGTTGGGCGGAATGCCCTACCGCGAACAGTTGCGCCTGCTTTCGGCGCCGGTAGACATTATCGTCGCCACGCCGGGCCGTCTGCTGGACCATCTGGAACGCGGCAGTGTCCGCCTGGACCGCCTGGAGATGCTTATCCTGGATGAGGCCGACCGTATGCTGGACATGGGCTTCAGTGAAGACATGGACAAGATCGTGGCCTGTGCCCCTGTCGATCGCCAAACCATGATGTTTACCGCCACCATGGATGCCACCGTCAGCAAGCTGGCGGAACGCATGCTGCGCAACCCGAAACGGGTGGAACTGGCAGTGCGCACAACCTCCAACGCCCTGATAGAACAGCGCCTGCACGTTGCCGACAGCCTGCATCACAAAAAGGAACTCCTCAATCACCTGGTCAGCGACCAGGCATTGACCAGGGCCATCATATTCTCGGCCACCAAACGCGATGCCGACGAATTGGCGCGCGAGCTTACCCGCAACGGCCACCAGGCCGCGGCCCTGCACGGGGATATGAACCAGATCGCCCGCAACAAAACCATCGAGCGCATGCGCCGTGGAGGCATCCGCCTCTTGGTGGCGACCGATGTGGCTGCACGCGGCCTGGACGTCAGCGGCATCAGCCACGTGATCAACTTCGACCTGCCGCGCTTTGCCGAGGATTATGTCCACCGCATCGGACGCACCGGCCGCGCCGGGGCTTCCGGTATCGCCATCTCCTTTGTTTCCCGGTCGGAATTGAATTATCTGGAGAGGATCGAGCGCTTCATCGGCAAGAGACTGCCCGAGCAGAATATCGAAGGACTGGCCCCGCTTGCCATCCTGCGACGGAATTCCGGAGGGGCAAAAAGGCCCGCGGGTTCGGGAGGGAGCCGTTACGCCAAACCGGGCGTCAAGGCCGGCTCCTCGCAGGGGCAGCCAAAAACGTGGGATAATGCCGGAAAATCGGCTTCCGCGAGGCCGCGCCGCACGCCGAGCCACCAACCGGTGGTGGAATATCGTAGCAGGCGGGTACCGTCTGAAAATCATTAATCAATGAATGAACAAAAACCCCGGAGGCCATAAGGCCGCCGGGGTTTTTGTCTTTTTACCCTATCATTTTTCCAGCCGTCCCTTCAACTGTCCGCAGGCTGCCGAGATATCGCCGCCTCGGCTGTCGCGGGTGATGACCGTCACATGGCGGTCGATCAGGTATTTGTGGAAGGCATCCACGGCTGCGCGGGTCGGGGCCTTGAAATCGCACCCTTCATGCTCGTTGAAGGGGATCAGGTTCACCTTGTTGGGAATATCACTGGTCAGACGCAGCAGGCGCTTGGCATCCTCCAGCGTATCGTTCACCCCCCCCAGCATGACATATTCGAAGGTGACCTTGCGCCGGCCCGGCAGGGGAAACTCCTTGCAGGCCTTGAGCAGATCCCTGAGCGGGTATCGCCGGTTGACCGGCATGATCCGATCGCGCAGTTCGTCGGTGGTGGCGTTCAGCGAAACCGCCAGGTTGACGGTCGGCACCTCGCGGCCGAGCCGCTCCATCTCCGGCACCAGCCCACAGGTTGAGACAGTAACCCGCCGGTTGGAGAATTGCAGGCCATTGCCGTCGATCATGATCAGGATGGCCGGAATGACGTTGTCCAGATTGTGCAGCGGTTCGCCCATGCCCATCATGACGACGTTACGGATATCAATTTCGCGCCTCACCGCCATGATCTGGTTGACGATCTCCGCGGTTGCCAGGTTGCGGGTCAGCCGGAAGGTCCCGGTAAGGCAGAATTCACACCCCATGGCGCAACCGGCCTGGGACGAGATGCACAGGGTGTTGCGCCCCTCATCCGGTATCAACACGGCTTCGACGGCATTGCCGTCCGAAAGCGCGAAGAGATACTTTTTCGTCCCGTCGCACCCCTCCTCGACCGCTTCCGGCGCAAGATCGCTGATAAAGGCCGTCTCGGCCAACTCCACGCGCAGCTCCTTCGAGAGATTGCTCATCTCTTCGAACGAACGGGCGTTTTTCTGGTAGATCCACTTGAATATCTGGGTGGCGCGGAAGCGTTCCTTGCCCTTGCCCTGGAGGAAGTGTTCCAGGGCCGGCAAGGTCAGGTTTTTAAGATCGGTCTTCCCCGTCATCTTTGTCGTGATCATTTCTTTTCCTGGCCGGTTTCTTCCGGAGCCTCCGGCTGGGCACCGCCGGCCGGCGGCTCCCCTGAGGGCGTACTTTCCGCCTCCGGCGCCTTCTCCTGTGGCATATCGGCCGGTTGCCCGGCCGGTTCATTCCTGGCCGACGACGGTGCCGTGAACACCGGCGACGTAGCGATACTCTTGTCAACCTTGCGCTGCATCCCCGCGATATTCGGCTGTTGAGCCAGCGCTGCCCGATATTCGCCTTCGCTCAAGACCCCTTTCTGGTGTAACAGCTTCAGGATCATGTCGGAACGACGCAGCACCTTTCCCAGGTTTTTGTAAGGGTTGTAGGCAAGCCGCGGGCCAGGCAGCATGGCGGCCAGGAAGGCGCTCTCCCTCGGGGTCAGGGCCGATGCCGATTTGCCGAAGTAGTAATGGGCGCCGTTGCCGATGCCATAGACCATCGGCCCCAACTCGACCACATTCAGGTAGAGTTCGATGATCCGCCCTTTACTCAATTCCTGCTCCATGCGCCAGGCCAGGTAGATCTCCTTGAGCTTGCGGGTAACGGTCTTCTCGCGGGAAAGGAAGAGGTTCTTGGCGGTCTGCTGGGTGATGGTAGAGGCGCCGCGTTTGAGGCTTTTCTTTTCCAGATCGTATTTGATGGCATTCTTGATGGCCTTGACGTCAAAGCCTTCATGCCGGTAGAAGTTGCTGTCCTCGGCCAGGATCACGGCCCACTTCATTTCGGGCGGGATCCGGTCGGAAGGGGTCCAGTAGCGATTTTTCGGCCCAACCACAAAGGGATGGTACTCACCCTGCCAGTCCTTCACCTGGATTGTCATGGTGAATGTGCGGTCAACCAGATCGGAAACCGGTGGCGCCAGGCTCAGGGAGATGCCGATATAGGCGAGGTAACAGGCGATAGCCAGCAGGATGTAGAGGATGAATTTTTTCACAATTGGTTATTATTACCAGAATATGGCCGCGGCGGGAACTATTTTTCCTTGCCCCCTTCTTCCTGGGGCGTTATTTCGGTCGATACAAGCTCGACGGCCACCGTTCCGAACGGCGATGTCGTCTCCACCCGCACCGGCACTTTTTTCCCATCGTTGGTGAGCCAGATCGACATATCCCCTGTTCTTCTGAAAATCCCTTTCTGCTTGACGTGGCGCAGCAGCAGGCTGTCCACCTTCTTGAAATTGCGAAGCCGGACCTCCTCTTGACGCACAATTTCAACCGGTACCAGCGCATAGGTATCACCGTCGTAAACATGCAGTATCACCGTTGTGCCGGTCTGTAAAGGCCTGTTCCTGAGGTAATAGAATGAGGACAGGGTATCGAGCACGTCGCTGGTTGGTACGGTCTCATTGGAGTACCGATTCCGAATGCGGTCGATCCAGAACACGCGCTTGTCTCTCAGGAAGAGAGTGAAACCGATGTCGCTCCTGAAAGAGCCTTCCTGTTGTCTGATCTTGGTCATGATGAAGTTGCCGCCGATGGTGTGTCTGGTCTCCATGAAATCATCGACAGGGTATATGCTTGACAGGACGGTATTTGTCCTGGTCCTCAGAGTTATCCGGACCTCGTTGTTTTCGTTTTTTGCTTCGAGTTCCACGCTTCCCACCGGCACGCCCAACAAAGTGATCAGATAGGATAGCTTTTCACTTTTTGATGACAGAAACTCGGCGGCGGTTCTCAGGGGAGGGGGAATTGCAACTGCTGCCGCATTGTGCCGCGAGGCGGTGGGCTGCGGGGTCGGCGCCGGTTCACTGGTCCGGGCACTGCTATCAGTCTTTTCCTTGTCGATTACAATAGGCTTGACACTCTTCGGTTCAACCGGGTCTTTTCCCACTGCCGCCGGAGGCGTGCCGGCCTCCTCGCCCGGCGCCCGGGCATGATTCCCGGCATCGGGCACATCTTCCCCAGCGTTGTCTGCAGGGCTGGTCTTTTGGCCGTCGGAGTCAGCGGATGGTGCGGCGTCATTACGCGGTTGTACCACGTCTACCATGACGGCCTGCAGCGGGTTTACCGGCGCTGCAAAATTGTAGTCCCCAAACCTTCCCTGCGACATAAGTACCAGCAGGTGCACCAAAACGGATAACCCCAAATAGGCAGCCAAAGTTCGGATTTTATCGGATTGTGTTCTCATTTGACCCGAACTCTCGAATTGGACAATGCAACGTATTTGTACCGCCAATTTTGGACACTACCGGTGCTTGGTTGCTACATATGGCAATAAACGACCAGCTACATTTTATTGCCGTTCAATGACAACCATCACCGGCAGCGGCACAAATGAACGGTAGGACAGCTTCCAGAAAGAGGGGCCGGCGATTTTTCGCCGGCCCATTTCATTCAGACCCGCGCAAAGGGAACCCGCCCCTCTGCGTTGTACAGATACCGCTAATCAGTAGGTTACCGGACGGATGGAAGTTTCACCATTTCTGGGTGCACGTACCGATGTCCCCGGTGCCTGAGAATGATCTGAGCAACCGCCCCAGTTGCCGTACAGAAGCTGACCATTCGGGGCTGTGAGGCCATTGGCAGCAGGAACCAGGCTGCTGGTTATACCGGTACCTTCCGGATCGGTGGCTGGAGTAGTTCCATTCGATATGGTATAGCAGCCGGCCGGCCCCGCTTGGTGCGAGTGTGATCCTGTTCCTATTATGCCGACAAAACGTACCGAGGCATTTTCTTCCCAGTTGGCGTCATTGGTTGTACCGCCGGTCAGGAATTTATAGGGAGGTTGTCCCAAGTTGTTGGTAACCGCCGCCGATGAATGACCTCCGAAGATGCCGCCTTTGGTGCCCGGAACGTACATGACGTTGCCGAGACCCGGCAGGAAGCGTTCGTGCTTTGTGGTATTGCCCGCGCCGTCTGTGTAGGTAGCGTCTTTGGCCCCGTGGATGCCGCCGAAGATATTGCCGGCGCTTATGCCGCTGGCGTGGCAGTTGGAGCACTGGATGCCAAAGATATTGCTGTTGGTGCTACCAACAGGGGCACCGAAAACGTCGGTTCCGAAGGTAAATGAGTAAGTATCCTGAAGTCGATTTGCACCTATCAGATTGACGCTGTTGGTGTTTATCGCGGCATCGCAGTTGCCCTCCTGGTCACCACTATTTTGTTCGCCGACATGTGAATTAATGCCGTAAGTGTTTATCGCATGGCAGTTGAAACAAACAAGGTAGGGGGTAACCTTGTCCGGGAAATAATTAGCTTTGCTGTCCGATTGAATACCCTGATGCCTATGATCGGAACCGATACTGTTGCGCAGCAGGTACTCGTTGTTGGAACCGTGGGCGCCGATGGCGGTCTTGTAGAAATTGGTGATGCCGCTGCCGAAGGCTGTTGACAAATTGCCGAACGCAACGGAACCCCTGGTTGCAAACTGGCCGACCGTGTGGCATTCGGCGCAATGGAGGACAGAATCATCGCCCAGAGTTTTGTCGGTGGTACCCGGGGCAGGCGACAGTGTGCGATAGGTAGCGTTTAACTTGCCGGCGTCATAAATGGTTGTACGTGCGCCTGGCAGGGTTGCGGTAGAGTTTCTGGCAAATGCCAGCACGCCGGTGTTGCCCGGATTGCTAACAACACGGGTTGCGCCGGCTACCCTGGTACGGCCGGAATAGCGCTGTCCCATGACGGCGTGGTGTGAGGGGTTGGCGGTATTGAACTGACTCGCGACATCGACTACTGCCGGACGCTGCATCAGGTCATATTGGTTGGAAATGGTGTCGCCGAACGGGTTGGTCGGAGAAGCTAACTTGCCGGCAGCGACAATGTTATTGGCGTTGATGATGATTTGAATCTGGGCGCTCATCGGTGAGCTTGCGCCGGTGGCACTATGGCAGCCCATGCAGAAGTTGTCCATGGCGGTGAAGTTCGGATTCTCCGGATTCCACTGCATGTCGGTGTCGTTATTGACATTGCGCAGGTGGACCATATTGTCTACCATGTGCTTGGTTTGGTCGATGACGATTGCGCCGTTGCTGACAGTACCTTCCATATGGCAGGCGGCGCAGTGAGCTTTATTAAGAGTTACACCGGTTACATGATGCGACCACTTGCCGAACTCCTGGACAACGTTGCGGACGCCGGCGTTGTCGTTGACAAGGGTTCCATGCTGCGGAGCGGCTACATTATGGCAAAAAACGCAGTCATTGGGATCGTTATTAGGGTCATTGGCTGTCAGGACCTTGGATGTCACCTGGGCGGCGTGGATACCTCCATTGGCGGTGATGGAGTGGCAATGGCTGCATTCGTTGGGAAAATTCAGGCTTGTGTTTTCTGTCGCGACCACCCCGGGAATTTGACTGTCAGCGCCGCCGTGGCAGGCTGCATTGCTGCACTGGGTCATGCCGGTGGCGGCGTTTATGGCCAGCGGGTTTGGAAACGGAATCGGGCCGACGCCATTGTGCTCGGCGCCACCGCCGTGGCATCCCTGGCAACCTGGTCCACCAACGTCCAGGTTATGTGCCGCATTCGCATATTCATTAACAAGGTCAAGGCCTGATACGGGGTCAATTGTGGTTGAGTGGCAGGTGATGCACGTCCCTTCATCAACTAATGCAACGCCTCCGTTAGTGGAACCGGTAGTCCCCTCTTTGCTGGACGAGCCGCAGCCGTTCAACAGTGCGGCGCACGACACAACACTCAACAGCATCGCGATTCGTAACATCTTGATCTTCATAGTTTACCTCCTTCTTTAGGTAATTACTTATTAAAATGTGCCCGGAAGGTGACATTGCAGGCACACCTTGCTGTTGCTCCTGTCCTTGTAGTTGCCGGCCTTGAACCCTCGCGGGTGAGGATTCACCCCGCCGCCCGCTGATCTTGCGCTGTGGCAGTTTTTACACACAGAGCCGTCCTCATGGCAGGTCTGGCAGGCCTGAAGGTTCTTGCGCGCCTCGCTGCCGTGATCGGCTCCCCAGCTCGGGCCTGTCGTCTGAGTCCGGTGCGACACGAAGCCCAACGAATGCAGCCCACTCTGGGGTAGCTTGCTGTGGCAGGCGACGCAGTATTTTTCGTCATGGCAGCGATAGCATTGCTGCTGGTTATCCTGCGCCTTGATCGGGTGGATCTGCAGCCAGCCGCTGCGGTGACTTTTCGGCTCGTAATCGCGGCGCGCATTGCTCTGGGCCAAGTCATCGCCCGTGCCGCCCCCCTGGTGACAGTCAAGGCACCAGGCCTGAGCGTGGCACTGGCTGCAATTGTTGCCCGCCTTGCTGGCCAGGACCCGATGGCCACGCACAAAATCGGCGTCGTGGTTAGGGGCAACACCTTCTCCTTTATGGCAGTCGTTGCAATCCTTGATCGCCGTCTTGGCGTACTCTGCATGGGACATCTTCTTGTCGGCGTAGGACCGTTGCTGCATGCAGATCAGGCCAAGGCCGAGAATTGCTGGGATCAATACGATTCGCTTCACGTATGTGTCCCTCCTTTCTAAAATTCGTAGTTGAAGACGACCCGGCCTTGCCAGTCGCTTTTGTACTGTGCATTGTCGTTATCTTCAACCCGGACGGACGCCGATGTATTCTTGGTAAGCTTGTACTTGCCGCCCAACCAGTATTTGCGCGCGGTTTCATTGCCGGTAGTCCTGTCGAACACATACACGTCGTACTGAAGTCCGGCGGCAACTTCCAGAGGCTTGATCGGCCTGTAGGTGGCATCGATGCTGCCGCCGCTCAGGTTGCCACCGTAACCGTTGTTGCGATCAAAATTCAAATTCACCTGGAGATTTTCAATCGGGCGAATTCGGCAGCCGATCTCTATGACGTCCGAGCCATCGTTGCCTTCGCCGTAGAATTGCCTGGTGTAGCCGGCATTGACCGACAGCTTGTCGTTAATGGTGTAGTCGCCCCGGATAAGGGCTTCCTGGTAACGATCAACGGCAAAGATCGAATAAATCGACGTTGAGTCGAAGGTCGGGTAGCTCTGGTACCATTCCGCGGTCAGGACGAGGTCTGCCATGGGAAAGTACTTGACGCCCGTCAACAACTCGTTGAATGTTTCGCTCGGCAGGTCGAACCGGGTGTTGGCGTAGAATTTGAACGAGTTGTAGTACTGCTTGAAGGTGGCGCCGATCTGATCACGGGCGAGGCCGTCATTGTCGAACTTCATGAAATAGCTTAGTTCCGCATCGGTATTTTTGAAGCCGGCCAGATACGCGGCTGCTCCAAAAGCGAAGGCCCGCATTTGGCTGGCCTCTCCATCCAGACCAAAGATGACGTTGCGTCCGCCCATGACCGAGAAGGCGATCGGGCCGACATTCTTCAGGTCGATCTTGCCGCCGTCGATAAGGGCTGAACCGGCCGCATAATTGACGAACTGGCGGCCGAATCGCAGATCCACCTTGTCGTATAGATTGCTGTAGTCGCCGTACAGGTAATAGAGCCGACCATTGTTGCCAGAGCCGTTACGGACATCCTCGGTGACACGGCCATAGCCCTGGAAGGAAAGCTTGCCTTCCGTGTCGACCTTGGTAATCGACAGATTGAGATACTCTCCAAATTCAGCCTGCTTGTTGCCGGTAAAGATATCGGTAAACCAGCCATACTGAGTGGAGCTTATGCCATGGATCTCCGCCGACCAGGCAAAAGTCGATGCCAATACAACCGTTACACCGGCAAACAGGCAGAATAATCTTTTACATGTCATCAGAAACCTCCTTTCCACGTAATCTCACATCTCTCAAACCAATCAATGTCCCGTTTTCTTCACCACCTTTCTTTCATACGGCATATGGTCAATTAAAAAAAACCGAACTGTGCGAAGAATGCACATCCTTCGGCAGCTCGGCTATCTTTGCGCCCAAGCGCTGAAGATCTGCGGTTCTCCGCTCCCTACCCACGAAGGGTCAGGCTTAATAGGGGTGTTTCAATTTGTTTAGAAAGTACTGTTGTAGAGAATTGTATCATCGATATCTACCTGTACAACTGCAGCAAAATTATATTTTTATAACATTATCGGGAGGAAGTAGTATCCCAACTGCTGATTTCGGGTTTATCCGGTTCACATCCGGGCCGTAATACATCCGGCGGAAAAACGGTCTTGGTAAACAACATATCTTTTATGGGTGTGGTACTCGTACATTGACAAATTTGAAGTATAATTATCATACAGTTCATGTCCGGTTACGTGTTTGCAGCAAGTCGAAATCCCCTCATGCGCCCCTTCGGATCCAGCAGGAGAGGGTGGCCGAAGGCCGGGGGGGGATAAGGCAGGGTTGTAACTCAATAACAAAGACTAAACCGAACACCACGGGTTATATGCGTTGTCTTTTCCGCACAACCTCCGTCCGGAGGATTACCGACAACGGCGGCGAGTTCCATGTGAAGAAATGAACACGGTCCATATTCCATGCTCGGGGGAACATTTATGAGAAATGTCTTTGTAAGGCTGCTGGTAGTCTCAGCCTTGGCTGCGGCAGCGTGTGCCGGCTGCAGCAGGAAGGAACAGCGGCCGGCCCAGGCGTCGCAGCAGAAGAAGGATGTGATCGCGGACCCGCGGGATGAAATCGATGTCGTTCCGGTCAGGGACAGGGTGCTGGAGCATTACAAGGCCGGGAATTTCGAGGCGATCTACCAAGAGGCCTCGAAGGGCTTCCGACAGGTCGGCCAGAAGGAGCAGTTTGTAGCTCTCTGGAAGAATCAGCTTGAGCAGACCGGCGCTATCAAGGACTTTAAGGAAACCGGTCACGGCATCAGGCCCGCCGACAAGTTCCTGATCTTCACCTATCATGTTCAATACGAGAAGATGCCAAAGGAACTGCGCATGATCTTCGGCCGCTCCGATGCAGGGAAGATGCAACCCTTCGGCCGTTCCAATGATGGGAAGATGGAACTGACAGGCATCCACCAGACGGACAATAATAAGAATAAGTAGCGTATTATTGCCCGAGAATAAAAAGCCAAGATCAGCCGGAGGGTGCCGGGCAGGGCCGTGGGCGGCGGAGCGAAGAGGCTGTTGCGGGTTGATCTTTGAGGCTTTCCTCACCAAGAACCTTTCACTAATTTCCTTGGGAACGATTTATTATTCTGGTTATCGAAACTGAAAAGGAGTTGAGTATGATTAAGTTTGTTCTTGCAGGGTTTGTCGGATGTTTTTTCCTTGTTGGGGGAACTGTTTGCCAGGCGGCTAAATGGGATAAAAATGATTTTAAAGACAAGTCTGTTGAGATGGCTTTTTATAAAGCAGATAGCATTAAGGTACAGGGAAAAATAATAAATTTGACGGAGAAATACATCCTTACAAGAGATGGTGCAAAACGCGCAATGCAAAGTCTTTCAAAATACCCGGCATGCAAGCAGAGCATAGATAAAAAGGGCGGAGCTGCACATTACCAGCATGACTATCAGATTGAGGATGGTAAAGCAAGAATAGCTGCCATTAGGTTTTACAACAAGGACAATGAAATGCTGTGCACGGATAAAGACATGGGAAAAAACGCTGTAGATAGATCATGGAAAAAAATAGGTCGTCACTCTCAAATGGAAAATATATATTATGATCTTGTTACCAGATACAAGATAGTTGTTCCTAAATGAACTATGATCAAGTTATTTATTTTATTTTCACATTCGCATTTACGGAAGGTCTGGCAGCGGTTGTTGTGGAAAAGGGTGCCCGTGCTAAAGCAGGTTTTATCGACGATAAGGGCAAATTTATAATCAAGCCGCAATTTGATGACGCATCGCAATTTTCCGAAGGATTCGCAGCAGTTAACGTTGGGAAAAACCGTGGATATATTGACAAAAACGGCATAATGGTGATATGATAACAATTCTATGAAGCCGCAGCTACAATGGTTAGACTGCCGGCTACTTTTGAAATTAATCCGTTTTGTCCGTTTTAGTCATGTGCAATAGAGTTAAAACCCTGCCTCATGCCCTCAGCCGCCATTAGGCCACCCGCTCCCGCTGGGTGAGGGGCTGATCCGGGTTTCTTCTTCTTCAGGCCCTTCGGGTTCAGCAGGGGCAGGTGCCCCGAAGGGGCGAATGATGGTAATTTTGACTTGAGCAAAAACCTAACCGGGCATTACTGATTTTGATATTGAATGAGGGAATCAAACAGGTTGTGTAGAACTGCACAGAAAGGTGGAATGTAAAAATGCCGGTTTATGAGTATCAATGTCAGGATTGCAATCACCAGTTCGAGCTTCGCCAGAAATTCTCCGATCCAGCGGCCAGCGAGTGTCCCGAGTGCGGTGGGGCCGTACAAAAGATGATATCGGCCACCACCTTCAGCCTTAAAGGAGACGGGTGGTTCGCCCAGGGATACTGTCCGAAAACGGAATCCCCCAAGCCCGCGGCTTGCGCGGGAGGAGGCTGTTGCGGGGGTCATTGATCCCCCTGAGGATTTCCCTGTAAATCCCCCTTTTGGGGGATTTCTTTTGCCGGTAATCCGCGGAGGTTTCCTTACGACTCCTGAATGTTTCTTTGCAAATCCGCAAATTGAAACGTATTATGTCCCTGCCCTTTGATTGCGCAAGCGCCGGTAGCATGATTGGCGGAAATCTTGGACGGCAATGCCTGTTTTTGCTTGAAACAAGGATGGAATCGCGAGAGGAGTCCACATGAAAGTCAAAAAAGCGGTATTTCCGGTTGCCGGCCTCGGCACCAGGTTTCTGCCCGCCACCAAGTCCTCACCCAAGGAAATGCTGCCGTTGATCGATAAGCCGCTGGTGCAGTACGTGGTCGAAGAAGCGGTTGCTTCGGGAATCGAACAGATCCTGTTCGTTACCGGCAGGGGCAAACGGGCCATCGAGGATCATTTCGACATCTCCATCGAACTGGAATGGCACCTGGAGGAAAAGGGGAAACAGCAGACCCTGAAGGCGATCCGTGAAATCGCCGATATGCTCGACATCTTTTATGTCCGCCAGAAAAAGGCCCTGGGCTTGGGACACGCCATTCTCTGTGCCAAGGATTTCGTGGGCAATGAGCCGTTTGCCGTCCTCTTGGGCGATGACATTATCGACAGTGAGCGCCCCTGCTTGCGGCAACTGCTGGATGTCCACGATGAGCTGGGTGGTTCGGTGCTGGCGCTTGAGAAGGTCCCCATGGAGAACATCTCTGCCTACGGCTGTGTCAAGGCGAACCGGTTATCGGAACGGGTCTTTCAGGTGGAGGACATGGTGGAGAAACCCAAACGGGAGGCAGCGCCTTCGGACATGGCCATTATCGGTCGCTATGTCCTGACGCCGCGCATCTTCGAGATTCTGGAGCGGCAGGAGCCGGGCCAGGGGGGCGAGATCCAACTCACCGACGCCATCCTCAAGCTCTCAAAGGAAGAAACGGTTTTCGGCTGCCTCTTCGAAGGGTTGCGCCACGACTGCGGAGATAAGCTGGGCTTCCTCAAGGCCACGGTGGACATGGCCTTGAAGCGGGATGAGTTCAAGATCGAGTTTGAGCGTTACCTGCATCAGAGATTGGCGCAGTAATACCGATTCCAAATCAAGGATGAAATCAAGGCGGCGAGAATTGAGGCGACGAAAGCGTACCCTACGGTACGTTGAGTTTTCGAGCGGGCGTCAACGCCGCGGCCCGGCCCCGCAAGAGATATTGAACAACCTGCTATTTCCGCTCCTTCTGCCAGACAAATTCCGGCTCGAAATAGGGATCATAAAAACCGGGATAAGGAAAAGGAAACGTGAACACCTCACCCACGCCGCTCAACGTCCTGACCAGCGTCATGCCGATCCCCTTGAGGGGTCCGACGGAAAGCCCCATCGCAGCCCCATCCTCTTGAAATGTCTTGTAAACCTGCTTCGGCAACTCCCACCACCCCAACGTGATGTTGGAGACCCCGCGAACCATTTTGAGAGACATCCCTCCGACCACCTCCTGGGGTGTCGAGGTCTCTACAGTCTGGAATTCATTCGAGCCGTGGGACGGTTGCGCGCAGAGGCATACCGCCAGCAGAAGGCCCGCTGTCATCAGGGAACGGATACGCAACATGCTAGTGTGCCTCCTGCTGGGAAGCCGCCGGGCTGTTTTGGGAGGAAATCCCCGACATGTCCCGCTTCGGTTCCCACCCTTCCCACACGTAGGACGGCTCGATCATGGGGTCATAATAACCGGGCTGGGGAACAAGAAAGAACAGCGCCTCCGTTACGCCGATAAACCCCCGGTATAACGTCATGATAACCCCCTTGGCCGGGCCAACGACATAACCGGCGCCACCCATATCACGGACGGTCAGCATCGACTGTTTGGGAATCTCGACAATACAGGTGGCGGTATTGGCTAAGCCGCGTGTAAACTTGACGGCCATCTTTTCAGCGATCATCTCAGGCTGCTGATCGGCACGGACCAGCACTGGAACCGTCAGTACGACGGCCAGCAGTACAACGGGGAGCAGAAGGTTGGTCTTCATGGCTTCTCCTTTTGTGGGCGATTACTGTCTTCAGTAGGCTCTTACCACAAACGACCGCTGCATGCAAGCTTCACAGGTCAAAAAGCGTTGGCTCCTTGGGAAGATACGGCTCAAAACGACGCTTGAGATGACGCAGCTTCTCGATGTAGTAGGGGATATTTATATCGGGACGGGCGGGGTCGTAGGCACCCACGGGGCGGCAATGCTCATACGCCGTCGCATCCCGCCCCGAGCCGCCGACATAGTAGCTGACCTGATCGCCGGCCCGATAGACGCGTTGCGACGCCAGAGCGATCTCAAAGGCGGCCGCGGGGTTGCGCTTCCCCAGGTTGACCTTCTCCCGGTATGACGCCGGCGACTCATTGAGCGTCTCCGTGCGGGCCACCCAGGCCACGTCCAGATCCCTTGACCGGAGGCGAGCCAGATACTTCTGAAACAGCCGTTCTATATCCGCCGGCGAGCCGGTCAAAAGCAACGCGATGCAATCCTTCATGAACTCACGCAGATATCGCTCCAAGCCCCGCGAACGAAGCCCGCTCCCCTTGATGGTGATCCGGCCGTCATACCCCCGGAGGGCATAGTTTTTGGCCTTGTAGGCAAGCATGGATTGGTACCTGCCGTCCATCTCCACCTCGATCTCCTCGGGAAAACCGTGTGATACTCGTTTCACCAGGGCCTGCTCGTCTGCCTCGGTAACGCAGGATTCCGGCGGTCTGAAGTAGATCCCGTCCGTATCCACCTCAACCGGCACGGCCTCTTCCGCCTTCAGAAGATCGATCATGGTTCTTATGGTCAGCCGCCCCAGACGGGTCACCTCGGCGGCGGCCTCGGGATCGGAAAAATTATGCAGCGGAGCCCCGAGGTAGCCGAAAAAAGAATTGATCAGCACCTTGAACACCTGCTGCAAGGCATCGTAGTAGTGGCGCTCGCCATCGGCGGCGCTCTCACGGGCGGACCGCTTTGCCTCCAGCCGGAAGCGGCGCAGTTCCGCCAGCATCGGCAGGAAAAGCCCCAGGGTATCCTTGGCCGGGCCGAGCCGGTAGGTCAGCATCAGTGAGGGATAGAGCGACGCCACGTCGCAATGGACGATCGGCCCCCAAACGCCTTGCACCGCACTCTCGGTGTACCCCCCCCCGAAGGCGGGCGCCTCGCCTGTGCGCCGGGGTATGGCATGCCCCCGGTGCAGGTATTCCCGCAAAAACAGCGCATTGATGCGGGTCGCATTGCCCCGCAGGGGACAGTTCTGGAAGGAATAGGGAAAGATGCGGGTCTGCAGGAACCACGGGTAGCCCAGCAGGCGGAACAGGGACAGGGTCTCTCGCACATCGTCCAGATTGTAGCGGTAGAGCGTCTCCGGATTGTGGTCAAAGGTGGCGGCAATCCCGCTCCCCTCCAGGTAGACCCGCTCGTCCGCCGCAATGCCGAAATGCCGGGCGACCTGCTTAAGGCCGTGGCTTTCCAGGCTGCGTAGCGAGATGTCGTAGAGCTGCACCAGAAAATAGGTATCGATGATATGGCGGCCGTACACGTCCCAGCGGGGATAATCGATGACCTTCTCCGCAAGGGTCCAGCGCGAATTTGCCGTGATGCGGGGAGCTGCGCCGTTTCGGCCCCAGTCAAGGCGGATGCCGTGCAGATCGGCGCGAGTGGCGATGTAGTCCAGGTCGAACCTGAATATGTTGTGGCCGACGATGACATCCGGGTCACAGCCATGGATCGCTTCATTGAGCGCCCGGAGCATGGCCGGTTCGTCGAGTTGGTCGCCGCGCAACACGGTTTCCCGACCGTGGGAATCCTTGAGGGCAATGGAGACGATGCGGTCTTCCCGGCGCTTGGGGTTTGAGAACTCGAACCCTTCCGCGCAGTAGGTTTCTATATCCAGCACGAGGCAGCGCAGGTCGCCGAACTCCAGCCCCTTGAACAGCGTCGCGCCGGTGGTCAGCAGGTACTGGTGCGAAAGATCAGCAATGAACAGGTAGGGGGCATCGGCAGAGCCGGCAGGTATGCCGGTCTTGGCGGCAAGGAACTCCCGCGCCGTCAGGCAGTCGCCCCACGAATCGAACAGGAGCTGGAACCGGTAAAAATCGTCGCCAGTCAGTTGGCGTACCGAGCAGGGCGCCCGGCAGCCGCTCACAAGTGCCGGATCGCTGAGCAGGATGAAAGGGCGAAAGGGTTCGTCGTGGAATTTCACGCCGTGGCTCGTCCTGAAAAAGAGGCGCACAAACGGGCCCGCCGGCTCGACGGCAATGATGCCGATCCGGTCGTCATGCCCGAACAACAGAGGGTTATGTCCCATATCGCTCATCTGCATGGCGGCGGCTTTCAGTGATTGTTTCGGTGGTTACATATTTGAATCGCAGGGGTGAACGCTGTTTACCCAATCAGGGCGCATGCGATGCGTCCCTACTACAAAAAAGGCGTAGCACCAAGTGCCGCGCCTTTTCATGAATTATTCCCCTAACAGCCAGGAGGATAATGGCGTTTCTTCAAATACATGGCATGCTCCCATCACTATTTGCCGTGTTTGGCAAGGTAACTGGCAACGCCTTCCTCTGTCGGTCTCATGGCTTCGTCGCCTTCCTGCCAGTTGGCCGGACAGACCTGGTCGCCGTGGGCTTCGACAAACTGGAGGGCATCCACCATGCGCAGGGCTTCAGACACATTGCGACCCAACGGCAGGTCGTTGATGACCGCGTGGCGGATGACACCCTTGGTATCGATCAGAAAGAGACCGCGCAGGGCAACGGAGTCGTTGAAAAGGATGCCGTATTCCCTGGCGATATTCTTGTTCAGGTCGGACACCAGCGGGTACTGGATGTTACCGATGCCGCCATCCTCTACAGGGGTATTCTTCCAGGCAAGGTGGGTGAATTTGGAATCTACCGAGACCCCTATCACCTCTGTGTTGCGCTTTTTGAATTCATCCAGTTTCTTGTTGAAGGCCAGGATCTCGGATGGGCAGACAAAGGTGAAGTCCAGGGGGTAGAAGAACAGGACGACGTTTTTGCCCTTGTAGCTGGAAATGCTGATCTGGCCGAAGGCATTGTCGGGCAGGACCGCATCGGCGGTGAAATCGGGGGCTTGCTGGGTGACGAGTGAGGCGATTGGCATGGGATTCTCTCCTTTTGTAGATGGTCACATCGAATGGAATAACTAATACCAGCCAACCCGGCACCTGTCAAGAGGATAAAAATAGTCTTTTAGTCTTTTTATCAATTGCATCGTATGTGTGAAATGACAAAATAAGTTGTCACTGGCCAATAAATGTTGTCATTCTGAGGCATATTAAATGAGATAGTCGTTTATATTCAACAAGATATGCATTGAATATATGACAAAATATGTTGTCATTCTAATTGACAATTTTTTTGTCAATGGATTTGGATTTTATTATTGGAAAGGGAAGGAAATGTTCGGATCCAGTATGGCTCTCCAACACAGAGAAAGTGGACACTCTGGGCATTACTCGTAAGAAAACCCGTGGGGCACACACCGGGTTTTTTTTTGCATTAATTCATAGTTCGATGATAAAAGTCTGAGGTGGTCGAAATTTTGCCTTGAAGGAGTTGGTTGGGATGAAAAGCTATCCTCAGTTTAATCCTATGAAGGCACAGTTATGACGAATATTACCCTACTCATAATTGAGGACGATCTGAACCTTCGCAAGGGTATTGCCGCCTATTTCAGATATTTGGGGTATTCCATCCTTGAAGCATCAAATGGGAAGGAAGGCCTCGAAGTTTTTGAACGAGGAAAGCCGGATATTGTATTCACCGACCTTCGGATGCCTGTTCTTGACGGTTTTGCCGTCATTAAGGAAATAACGCAACAGAGTCCGGATACGCCGATCATTGTAATTTCAGGTACTGGGGTGATAATCGACGCGATTCAGGCAATGCGGCTCGGCGCTAAGGATTATGTGGTCAAGCCGATTCACGAAATGGAAGAATTGGAACTGATTGTAGACCGGGCGTTGACAGAAAATTCTCTTCGTCACGAAGTTGATTCTCTCAAACGCAAGCTGCTGGGCGGACACGTGAAGGTGCATCCTGCCTTCTCGCCGATAACGACTCAAGCGCCTTCCATGCTGGCCGTCCTCCATTATCTTGAGGTAGTTGCCGTCACCGGCCAGCCCGTTCTGATCAATGGAGAGACAGGGGTCGGCAAGGAACTCCTCTCCCAGGCAATCCACACCATAAGCTCCCGAAAAGGCGCCTTTATTGCCATTAACGTGGCTGGCCTGGATGACCAGATGTTTTCCGACACACTTTTCGGCCACCTCAGAGGGGCATTCACCGGCGCCGACAGGATCAGGGAAGGGCTCCTGGCACAGGCACGCGGAGGCACGCTCTTTCTCGACGAGATCGGTGACCTGAACGAATCGTCTCAGATCAAGTTGCTCCGTCTGCTCCAGGAAGGGGAATATTATCCTTTGGGCTCCGATATGCCTAGAAAGACTGATGCTCGTATTGTCGTCGCCACTCATTGCGACCTGCGCGCCATGATGGAAGCGGGCAATTTCAGGAAGGATCTCTATTACCGCCTGGCGACGCACCAGGTAGTTGTCCCCTCCCTCAAGGACCGTCACGGCGACATCCCGTTGTTGCTTGACCGGTTTCTGGATGATGCAGCAGCAGAAATGGCAAAAAAAAGGCCAACACCGTCGCCGGAACTTTCGTCTTACCTTGAGTCGTACCACTTTCCCGGCAACATACGTGAGTTGAAGGCAATGGTATTCGATGCGGTCGCTCAGCATACGCAGGGCGTCCTCTCCATGAACAGCTTTCTCAAGGCCATCGGCAGGGGGCGGGATTGCCAGCCACCTGTTGTCGCGGAAAACGGGGCGGCGGTTGTCATTCGGGATGCAGGAGGCGAACGTATCCCAACACTCAAGGAAGCCGAGGATGCGCTGATTGCCGATGCCCTCAAACGCGCCAATGGCAACCAGGGGGTTGCAGCCGGTTATCTCGGAATCAATCGCTCCGCCCTGAACAAAAAAATTCAAAAACGAAAAAACAATTTTATCTGAATACGCTCCCCCGTTCTGACCCCTGCGAAAAATTTCCCTCAGCTCTAATTTTCCCACCGAATAACAACACCCTGAAATTACGTATAGTTATATTCATCTCTCCCCGGTCTCTGCGAAATATTTCCCACCCGTAGAACATCGCGCATCCAGCTTAACCATACGAAATATCGTGGCAATTTCATGTGGCATGGTACCTGCTTTTTATACGGGTAAATCTGCACACATTACACTCGAAACAATTTAAAGAGGTGGGCCATGGGATTCGTACGGAATATGTCAATTGTTGGCAAACTGGCAACCGGTTTTGGTATCGCGCTTCTACTCATTCTGATTATCGGCCTGTTTGGTATGCAGCAGACCTTGAAACTGGGAAATCTCGGGGAACGCATGACTGTCGTTGACTCAGAGATTCTAGAACAGGGTGGCAACCTCGCAGAAAACGCACTGCAACTGCGCCGCTTCGAGAAGGATCTGTTCATCAACATAGGCAATTCAGAGGACATGAAGGAATACAGCGCCAAGTGGGAAGGGTCTCGAAAGAAAATATTAGAAATCACAGCAAGATTAGAGAAATTGTCCAGGGAGAATGGAGAGAAGCTGGATTTTGGGCCGATCAAGACATGTATGCAGGATTACTTCAACGGATTTGCCACGGTCAGCTCCAGGGTCTTATCGGGCGAACTGGCCACTACCGCCGATGCCAACAACGCCATGAAACCTTACAAGGATCCAATTCACAAATTTGAAAAGGAAGTGGAAACTATTACCTGCTACGCTACGAAGAAAATGGAAGATAACAAGTTCATAATCGTCAGCGTAAAAAGACAAGTCATAACAAATATCAGCATCCTGATTGTTGCCGGCTTCTTCCTGGTGTCCGTGTTTACGTACTTCATAGCACGCAGCATCACAAAACCGATTCAAGAAACCATTGCCGCCATCAATGCAATATCCTCAGGGGATCTGACACACAAGATCACCTATGATTCGCGTGATGAACTGGGCGTCATGAGCAAGCAGTTTAACCAATTTACGGCGAAACTCCGCGATATAATAACAAGCGTTATTCAGAGCACTGTTCATGTCGCAAGCGCTTCCGCTGAATTTTCCAGCACAGCCGAGAGCATGGCAACTGCCACCGATCAGCTTACCTCACAAGCCGCTACCGTTGCCACCGCAACGGAAGAGATGGCGGCTACCGCAAGTGATATCGCCTGCAACAGCGGAATGGCGGCAGAGGGATCGAACCAGGCCAATGAGTCAGCCATGGATGGTACCCGGGTGGTTGAAATGACCATGCAGGTTATGGACAAGATAGCCGAACAGGTTAAGAGCAGCTCAAAAACCGTTGATGAACTGGGCCGTCGTTCCGACCAGATCGGTGAAATCGTTGGAACTATCGAAGACATAGCTGATCAGACCAACCTGCTGGCCTTGAATGCAGCCATAGAGGCAGCCCGTGCCGGTGAGCAGGGGCGTGGTTTTGCGGTCGTTGCCGATGAGGTTCGCGCCCTGGCTGAGCGAACCACCAGGGCGACAAAGGAGATCGGTGAGATGATTAAATCGATCCAGAAAGAGACCAGGAACGCAGTAAACGAAATGGAACAGGGGGTACAAGGGGTTGCCAAAGGGAGTGAAGAGGCTTTCAAATCCGGCCAGGCGCTCAAAACAATCCTTGACAGGGTTGGAAACGTAACTGTGCAAGTCAGCCAGATCGCCACTGCCGCTGAAGAGCAAAGCGCCACAAGTATCGAGATAAGCAATAATATCCAGGAAATGACTTTTGTAATCCAGCAGAGTTCCGTAGGCACCCAGCAGATAGCCACGTCATCGTCTGAGATGGCAAGAATGGCCGAGGAGCTAAAAAATCAGATCAGCTGGTTCAAGGTAGCCTGATAATCCCGAGAGCGTAATTGTCGTCAGCATAAATAACAGTAACAGGAGAAAAATCATCATGTTCAAAAATCTTGGTGTGCAAGGAAAATTGGTAGCAGCATTTTTCTTGGCAAGTGTCATCACGCTGGCGGTCGGTGTTACCGGCTTTGTCGGCGCAAGCAGGCTGGGCGACAGCTTAAATGAAATCGCGGGTAACCGTACCCCCAGTATTTTAGGTTTGGGTTATATCAATGAAGCCCAAACTGCGGTGCTGCGCTCGGAACGCTCCTTGTTGCTTGACTTGCCTGAAGAGGCCCGGCAGCGGCTTGAGAAGCGGCTTGACGTCAGTTGGGAGAATGCCGCCAAGGGATGGAGCATCTATGAACCACTACCTCAGGCCAAGGAGGAGGAAGCCGCCTGGAAGCAGTTTGTGCCGGCCTGGGACAAGTGGAAGAAGGAGCATCAACAGGTCATGGCGTTGATCAGGGAAGGTAAACGCGATGAGGCCAAGGCATTATCATTCGGAGCGCCTGCAAAATCCTTCAATGAAGCTGAGGCATTATTGGTAAAGATATTGGACCTCAACGCAAAATATGCAACCGATGAACTTAATAAAGGAAAATCATTGATCAAGACGGTCCAAAGCCTGTCAGTGATCATCACTGTCATCGGTTTTCTTTTGTCCATCCTCCTCGGTTTCTTCATCGCCCGCGGCATCAAGCGTCCCCTGGCTGCCGGTGTTGCAGTGGCCAATGCCATGGCTGCCGGTGACCTGACTGTTGATGTACAGGTGACGTCCAGAGACGAAACCGGCCAACTGATGGAGGCCATGAAAAACATGGTTCACAAGCTGCGCGAGATGGTCTCCCACACCGTGGACATTTCAGCCGGTATCGCCTCCGCTTCACAGCAGCTTCAGGCCACCTCCGAGCAAATCGCCACCGGCGCCGAAGAGGTGGCTGCCCAGGCCAATACCGTGGCAACAGCCAGCGAGGAGATGGCAGCCACCAGCAGCGACATTGCCCGCAACTGCTCCATGGCCGCGAATGCCTCCACGCAGTCCACCAGCGCGGCAACATCTGGGGCCGCGGTCGTACAGGAGACCATCACCGGCATGAACATCATAGCTGAACGGGTGCGCCAGACCTCCAAGACTATCGAAGCCCTCGGATCTCGCTCAGAACAGATCGGCGACATTGTCGGCACTATTGAAGACATTGCCGATCAGACCAACCTGCTGGCCCTCAACGCCGCCATCGAGGCTGCTCGTGCCGGCGAACAGGGACGCGGCTTCGCCGTTGTGGCCGACGAGGTGCGTGCTCTTGCCGAGCGGACCACCAAGGCCACTCGCGAGATCGGCGAGATGATCAAGGCCATCCAGAACGAAACCCGTGAGGCGGTCAAGGCCATGGAGGAAGGGGTTCAAGAAGTTGAGAAGGGGGCAACGTCTTCGCAGAAATCGGGCCAGGCCCTGGAAGAGATCCTCGATCGTATCAACGAGGTCACCATGCAGGTGAACCAGATTGCTACGGCGGCGGAAGAGCAGACAGCTACCACCGGTGAAGTGACCAGCAACATCCAGCAGATCACCGAGGTGGTGCACCAGACGGCGAGAGGCGCCGAGGAGACGGCCAGTGCGGCTGCCCAACTGGCTGATCAGGCCCAGGGACTGCAAAATCTGGTCAGGCAGTTCAGACTTTCATAGTCTCGAACCACTTACACATGGGGTCCCTCGCCTGTCACACCACAACAGGCGAGCTACCACGGAGAAAAGTATGTCCAGTAGCTTCGATGCAATAAATGAGGATAACACCCAATGCCATTATCCTTTTTCAGCTTCAGAGAATGGTGCGCCGCTTCGCATCCTGTTGGTGGATGATCAAGAATTAAACCGGACGCTTGTCGCTAGTATGCTGAAAGATATGGGATACTCTCTGGAGGTTTCGGAAAACGGCAAGGAAGCCGTGAGTAAATGGGAAAACGGCAGCTTCGACCTGATCCTTATGGATATCAACATGCCTATTATCGATGGCATTGAGGCCCCTTGGATTATTCGCAACCATGAAAAGGACAGGGGCGATTACACGCCAATCATCGCTTTTTCGGCGGATTTTGATAAGGAAGATTCAGGAGAATATTCAAGTCTGGGGTTTGACGGCTTTGTCAGGAAGCCGCTTATCCTTCCGACGTTAATACAGGAAATAAATCGTTGCATTCCGTTGAGACGGCCCAAGCTGGCGTAGTTATTCCGCACGCGGCAGCGGGGGGGAGCTAAATTTATGCACCATTTTAAAGAAATTCCAAATCGAGGAGACTATAAATGTCCACAGCACTTGTTGCTATAAAGCCCAAGGAATCTAATGGGGATCTGACCCAAATGGTCAGCTTCTCGCTCAGTCATGAGGAATACGGGGTTGAAGTTCTCAAGGTGCGGGAGATCATACGGATGGCCGGCATCACCCACATTCCCAATGCCCCGCATTATCTGGAGGGGATTATCAATCTCCGCGGCAAAGTCATTCCGGTCATCTCCATGCGCAAAAGGTTTGGCATGATGGAACAGGAACACAGTACCCAGACTCGCATCATTATCATGGATATAGAAGGAGAGTTGATGGGCTTCATTGTGGATGCTGTTTCGGAGGTAATCCGCATCTCGGCCGGGGAGATTCAACCCCCACCGGCGACAGTGGCAGATGGAGGAGAGCAGGAATGTATAGCCGGTGTTATCAACCGGTCTGATCGCTTGTTGGTGCTGCTCGATCTGGACAGGATATTCTCCCGTGAGGAAAAGCAGTTGTTCGCCTGAATCGGTATGGAGGAAAATAGAGTGGCTGAAATACAAACATTCATTTCAAGTGAATTGACGATAAGAAAAATCATCGGCGAGGTGACTGCCAGTGTATTGATGGATAATTTGCGGCAATTCTATGCGGGGCACGTTACGGAAAACGTGATATGGGATCTGACGGATGGGTCCATTGGCAATTTGACGTCAAGCAACATGAAGCAGATTTCAGAGTTAGTCCTTCATCATGCCCATACCAGGATTGATGGGAAAACGGCTATAGCGGCCCCGGAAAATGTGGACTTCGGTATGAGTAGAATGCTCCATACCTATGCAGATATTGGAAATATACCGTTTGAAACACAAATATTTCGAACGCTGGCGGAGGCTGCCAAATGGGTAGGAGTCGATCTGTCGGCAATTGACAATGTGACCGAACTACCGGATGCCCGGATCGGCTATATAGCCAGCCGTTCGGAGATCAGCCCAGCCGTGGAGATGGACAGGTGCTGCTCACAAAACCCATTACCCCTCTGCATCTGCCACAAGGTGCGGGAAATACTGGACGACCGTTCTTGAGGCATACTATATTCCCTGAAACGAATGGCGGCACCCTTGGGCGCTGTTGTAGGGAAACGGGGAGGAATGCATGGCGATAATAAATTTCCGCCAGGGCGGATGTGCCATGATAGCGTGTGTCGTTATGTTCACAGCAGCGATGCTGCTGTGCTGCGCAACAGCCGAAGCGGATCCGCAGGGGAAATCGCTGCTCCTGCTCGGCAACCTGGATTATCCTCCGCTCAATTTCATTGAAAACGGAATTTCCAAGGGGGTGACGGTCGATATCGTGAGGGCTCTGTCCAAGGAGATGGGACGTCAGATCAATATCGAACTGACCGACTGGAACACCGCCCAGGAGAAGGTCCTCAAGGGCGAGGCTGACGGGCTGATCGAGATGAGCATTTCCGATAAGCGCAAGCAACTCTACGATTTCTCCAATCCGATATTGACGAACGAGTTCAGCCTGTTTGTCCGCAGCGATGATATACGTATCAGAGGGGTGGGCAACCTTGCCGGGATGAAGGTCGCGGTGACCAAGGGAGGATTGCCAGATGTATTCATGGAGGCGCGTCCCGAGGTTGTGGTGGTTCCGGTCGGAAGCTACCGCGAGGGGGTCGAGCGGCTTGCAGCCGGGAGCGTGGACGCATTTGCCGGTGACCGCTGGGTAGGAGCATACATTATCCGTACACATGACCTGCGAGGCATAAAGGTCACAGGTTCACCCTTTGCGTCGCTGCCGGGAGCCATTGCCATCAGGAAAGGGAATCCGCAACTGGTGGCGGAGATCAACCAAGCCATCGCAAGACTGGAAAAAACGGGTGCAATAGCGCGGATTCAAGACAAGTGGCGTCCGCAGGAAATGGTCTTTCTCTCGTGGCAGCGGGCGAGAAGGATCGTGATAACGGCGGCGTCTCTTGTACTGTTGGTGTTGGCCGGTGCCATAGCTATCTGGATCATGTCCCTCAAACGGCAGATTCGCGAGCGTAAGAAGGCGGAACAGGCCTTGCTGGGAAGCCAGGCCATACTGTCGCAAATATTGGACTCCATCCCGCAGGGGATATTCTGGAAGGATCGTGACTGCGTCTACCAGGGATGCAACAAGATTCTCGCTAAAACTCTGGGGTTTAGCGCCTCCGACCAAGTAATCGGAAAGACCGATTTCGATCTGTCTTGGCCGCAGGAAGAGGCAGAGGCTTACCGGGCGGATGACCAAGATGTGATGGAGACCGGTAGACCAAAGCGGCACATTGTGGAACCGTTGCAGCAGGCCGATGGTAGCCGGCTGTGGGTTGACACTACCAAGGTTCCTCTTGCTGATGATAGCGGCAATGTGTATGGCGTTCTTGGCGTCTTCGACGATATTACCGACCGCAGGAAAAATGAGGAAGCTCTTCGGGAAAGCGAGAGGAAATACCGTGAACTCGTTGAAAACCTGAACGTCGGCGTCTTCAGGAGCATACCGACGTCAGAGCGTGTCGTGAGCGCCAACACCGCACTGGTTGAAATCTTCGGCTATGACACACTGTCGGAGTTCCAACGACAGCCGATCTCGGCCCACTACCACCACGACACTGACTGGTCTCTCATCATCGAAAAGGTTTCCCGCGAGGGGCAGATCAAGGATTGGGAAGTGGAGGCCTGCAAGAAGGATGGCAGCACCATTTGGATTACTATCAGCGCCAAGGCGCACTATGATGGACATGGAACTGCTGTCCGTTGGATCGACGGTATCATCGAGGACATCACCGAGCGGCGCCGCACGGAAGAAATATTACGGGAAAACGAACAGCGCTTCCGTGCGATTTTTGAACATTCGGGGATCGGCATTGCCGTCGTGGATATGCAAGGACATCCCATAGAAAGCAACCCTGTGCTCTTGAAGATGCTAGGCTACAATGAAGAAGAACTTGGCGTCATGAGGTTCACGGAGTTTACCCATCCCGACGATAGAGATCCGGATTGGGGGCTTTTCGGCGAACTCCTTGAAGGAAAGCGTGACCGCTACCAGATAGAAAAACGCTATGTCACAAAAACCGGGCAGGTGATATGGGGGCGCTTGACGGTTTCCATCATCCGGGATGCCGCAGGCAATCCATTGTACTGTATCGGCATGGTCGACGACATTACCGAGCGTCAACAGATGCAGGAGATAATGGTCCAGGCCGAAAAGATGGCCATGATCGCGGGGTTGGCGGCCGGCATGGCCCACGAAATCAATAATCCGCTTGGGATTATCGTGCAGAACCTTCAGGTGTTGGAGCAGCGCTTTTCTCCAAGATATTCGCGGAATATCGAGGTTGCTGAACAGGTTGGCTTAGACTTCGGGCTGTTGCTCAAATATCTGGAACGCCAGGAGATTTTTGATTTCATCAACGGCATGAAAGATGCCGGCAAACGGGCGTCTAAGGTTATGACCAATACGCTGCAATTCAGCAGGAAAAGCGGTGAGGGGCACCAGTCCGTTTTTCTGCCGGCAGTTTGCGACCAGGCCTTGGAAATGACAGAAAATGATTACGACCTCAAGAAGCGTTATGATTTCAAGGCCATTACGATTTTCAGGGAGTATGCCGATGATCTGCCGCAGATATCGGTCAACATATCCGAAATCGTGCAAGTGCTGATCAATCTGCTCAAAAATGCCGCCCAGGCATTGTCAGAAGGCAGCATTGACAGGAAGCCGTTGATACGTATCAGTGCGCGCCGCCACAATGGCATGGTCGAACTTAAAATCTCGGATAACGGGCCAGGAATGCCGGAAGAGATAAGGCGACGTGTTTTCGAACCTTTCTTCACCACCAAGGAGGTGGGCGTCGGCACCGGTCTCGGTCTGGCGGTCTCATACACCATCATAACTAATAATCACGGGGGCTCGATTGATGTTGACTCATCACCGGGCAACGGCACCTGCTTTACCATTCAACTGCCAATAAAGTAATTAGATGCATCCTGAGGCTCAGCTATGAATGAAATAAATCAGACGATATTGACCATAGAAGATGATCGGGACGTGCGTCGTGGCATTGCCGCCTTTCTCGAGTATGCCGGTTTCAAGGTGCTTGAAGCGGACAATGGCCGTAAAGGGATTGAGGTTTTTGAGCGGGAACATCCCGATCTTGTCCTGACCGACTTGAAAATGCCGGTGATGGATGGATTTTCAGTCATTTCGGCGATCGCGCAAATGAGTCCCGGTGTTCCCGTGGTTGCCATATCCGGAACGGGTGTTGTAACTGATGCAGTTGAGGCTATACGCAGAGGCGCATGGGACTTCATCACCAAGCCGATCAGCGACCTCAACGAGTTGGTAACCATTGCCAGAAAAGTGCTGGAACAGGCCGAAGAACGCCGGGAGCATCAAGATTACCTGAGCAACCTTGAAGGCATGGTTACTACTCAATCCCGGCAATTATCGGATCTGACAAGCGTGGACGCGCTCACCGGTCTGCCTACCAAATCGCGGTTGGAAGAATTTTTTCAGCAGGGGCTTTTATCACACGATTTACCTGCAAATCCGCTCCTGTTGCTGATCGAGCTGGACAATTTCAATTCCGTGAATCACTCCCATGGCAATGATTATAGCGATTTAATACTTTTGGAGACAGGCAAGCGCCTTAAATCGGCATTAAGGGCATGTGGCGAGGTTTGCCGAGTGAATGAGGCCAGGTTTGCCATGTTGGTATTTGGTTATGACAAACCATCACAATTGGCCGCTGAGATCAAAACCTGCTTTAAAGAACCGTTCCAAATATTAGGCCAGGAATTTTTTATCAGCGTGAGTATCGGCATTTCCGTGTTCCCTCAAGACGGCGAGTCGTTTGGAAAGCTTATCCGAAATGCCGACATTGCCTTATCGGAGGCAAGGATCCTGGGCAGGAACAGGCACGTTTATTACTCCATCGGACTGAGCGACAAAATTCAAGAACGTATAAAATTGGAAACTCGTCTCCAGCATGCACTTGAAAGAAATGAGTACCTTCTTAATTATCAACCCAAATTCGATTCAAAAACGCACCAGGTCATGGGCATGGAAGTCCTTTTGCGATGGCAACCGGCCGGGACAGATAGGCCGGAATCACCAGCGGTCTTTGTTCCGGTCCTGGAAGAGGGCGGCCTGATCGTGCCAGTCGGAGAATGGGTCCTTCGAACAGCCTGTTCGCAGTACGTCCAATGGAGATCTCATGGAATGCCCCCTTTGCGGCTTTCAGTTAATATTTCCGTTCACCAGTTTCACTCCGGCATACTGGTCGATACCGTGAGGGCAGTCTTGCAAGATACGGGTATGGACCCATCCTGTCTGTGCCTCGAAATCACAGAAAGCATCGTAATGAAAGACATCCAACAGACAATCGAGACTCTCCATGCATTTGTGGAGATGGGGATCAAGCTTTCTCTGGACGATTTCGGCACCGGCTACTCGTCGCTTTCCTATCTCAGAAAAATGCCGCTCCATGAGATAAAAATAGACCGATCGTTCGTCATGAACCTGCCTGACGACTGCAGTGCGGTTGCTATTACTGAATCCATCATCGCCATGGCCCACAGCCTGAATTTGACGATTGTTGCAGAGGGTGTCGAAACGGAGGAACAACTGGATTTTTTTGCAGCGCGGCGGTGCCAGGAGATTCAGGGGTTCTACTTTAGCAAACCATTAAATGGAGAAGATTTCCTCCAATTTGTATCACGATCTAGAAGCTTCTAGCATGGCAATTCTCGTTTTTTCAACACCTTCAGGTGTTGGGCTCTTCCATAAGCCATCGAAGGGCTTCCTGTTCTTCAGAAAAGACCTTTAAAATGGCCCCCCGATTTACGGCCGTGTCTTCTCCAAATTTATTTACTAACTTGGGGTCGGCAAATGCAGCAATCTTGAACGGTGGTGGTAAGACTTGCGCCGCGTATTCTCCAGACCAAAAGCGAGTCATTTCAGAGTCGGGTCGAGATAGCTCACACATGTCAAAAATAAGATATTTAAAGCCTTGCTGATCAGCCTCGGTCTTAATCTCATCGAGTGATTGCCTCATGGCCGGTGTAGTCCATTCTCCACACATTTTGACCAGAAGGTATTCAGGATGTATATGAAACTGCACTTCGATAGCCATAAGCTTATTTCCTCATCAATATTATAACTCAACTTTCGCAGTTGGCAATTACGTTTAACTCTGCTGTTATTAATGAAATAGCGCCGCAAACAGGGTTAACATGATTTTGTTCCCCAACAAAACCGCTTACACAGAGAGACGACGCTATGCGCCATGTCACTCACAATCATGCTGGGTTTTAGGAATTGACTGGGTATGCCGGGCTTTTATCCGATCCTGGATGTGACTGTACTTCGCGGCCATGGCGAATCGTGGCATTACGAAGCGTCTCTTGGACCACTTTGACGTCGCTCGTTTATAGGTAGAGAGCTGCGCTCAGCAGGTATGCCGCAGCGCATGACAGGCGAGATGCGGCCGGCTGATGACTGCGTTGCTGTAGATCGTGTCGATTAGCATGCTCAAGCCGAGCCCGCTCAGACTCGAACCATTAATCCCTTCACAGTGACAACATATATTGGCATTTGTCCTTCTGCTAACCTATTGATTTTTAATATCCCTGAGTGACAACATATTTTGGCATTTCACAGTCGTGTGAAATGACAAAATCATGTTGTCACTTAAAGAAGGCTATTACCATTTTTATTATCAGCAGTCAAAAAAGCCGAAATTACGTGTACGGACGAACCGCTCGTGGCACTAGCAAGCTGACGCAGTCGATAGTATAATAATTCAAACCTTGAGAGGTAGTCAGCAGTTTTGATATAGGTAACGAATGATGACTATTTCATATCGATCAGAAATCCGCAGCCGGGCGAGAATCCATTTCATTTCTTTCCTTTCGTTTCTGCTCATAACGGTTTTCCTTACCGGCAAAGCCGGTTCGGTTGATCTCTCGGCACAAGGTGCGCCCCATGTTATTGTCGTCGGCGGCGATCGGGATTATCCTCCCTATGAATTCATAGACAAGAACGGTCAACCGGCAGGGTTCAACGTTGAACTTACCAAGGCCATCGCCGATGTCATGGGGATGAAGGTAGAGTTCAAACTCGGCGGCTGGTCGGAGCAGCGATCAGCTCTGCAGAATGGGCACGTTGACGTTCTGGAGGGGATGTCGTTGTCGGAAGAGCGGGTCAAAGAAGTAGAATTTTCTCTGCCGTATGCCATGGTCAACCATGCGGTGTTCGCCCGTCGCGATTCTCCGATGGTAAACTCCCTCGCTGAGCTGGAAGGGAAATCGGTAGCCGTCCACCGGGGCGGGATCATGCACGACAAGTTGGTACGGGAAGGTTTTTCCGGCAGCCTCCAGCTTACTCCGACCCCGGCGGATGCTTTACGTCTTCTGGCAGCCGGTAAAGCTGATTATGCCATCGTCGCCATCGTACCAGGCATGTACATCATTCGCGAACTGAAGCTGACCAACCTCTATCCAGCGGTGCGTAACGTGGCTACCCACCGCTACGGCTTTGCCGTCAGGAAAGGGAACACGGAGCTGTTGTCACGCTTCAACGAGGGGATGGCCATCCTCAGGAAAACCGGTCAGTACGATACGATTTACAACAAATGGCTGGGAGTGCTGGAGCCGGAGCGTGTCGATTGGCGCACCATCGTCAAGTACGGAGCGGTAGTAGTTGTCCCACTGGTGGTTCTCCTGGGGGGTTTTGCGCTTTGGTCGCGTACCCTGCACCAGCAGGTTGCTTTGCGTACTATTGACCTGACACGGGAAATAGCCGAACGCAAACACGCCGAAGAAGAGTTGCGCCTTAACCAGCAACAGCTTGTCCAGGCCGACAAATTGGCTGCTCTGGGTGTTCTGGTTTCCGGGGTTGCCCACGAGATAAACAACCCGACCGGCCTTATTCTCCTAGATGTTCCGATCTTGAAACGGGCTCAGAGCGATACGGAAAGAATTCTCGAAGAATATTTTGGGGTGCATGGTGATTTCACCATCGGCGGACTCCCTTATTCTGAAATGCGCGATGAGATCCCGAGGATCCTCGACGAAATGCAGGATGGGGCCAAACGTATCAAACGGATCGTCAACGATCTGAAAGATTTTGCCCGGCGCGATGATACGGCCAATAAAGAACATATCGACCTTAATACGGTGGTCCGTACGGCACTGCGGTTGGTCGATCCGACGATTCGCAAGGCAACGAATCACCTGACCGTCGATTACGGTGAGGGGATACCGCCGATATTGGGCAACAGCCAAAGGATCGAGCAGGTGGTGGTCAACCTGATTCTCAATGCCTGTCAGGCTCTGCCGGATGCGGAGCGGGGCATTTGGATCAAAACCCTCTTCAACCGTGCTACGGCGAGTGTTATTCTGGTGGCGCGAGATGAAGGGATCGGCATTGCCCACGAGAACCTGTCGCGCCTGACGGATCCTTTTTTCACCACCAAGCGGGAGAACGGCGGAACCGGTCTCGGTTTGTCGGTATCCGACGGCATCATCAAGGAACATGGCGGCCACCTTGACTTTGAATCCGTCCTTGGCGCCGGCACAACCGTTACTCTGTCGATACCCGCATTCTCCAAGGAGTTGACAACATGACCCAACAAGCCTATCCCGGCTTCAGCATCCTCTTGGTCGATGATGAGCCTGCCTGGTTGAATTCGCTTTCCCTTATCCTGAGAAGCTGCGCCGGATTAATCAATATCAAAACATGCCAGGAGAGCCGGGATGTAATGGGACTGCTTGCCAATGGGGATATCGGCCTTGTCATCCTCGATCTCACCATGCCCTTCCTGTCGGGTGAAGAACTCCTCAAACAAATCAGTGAGCAGCACCCCGAAGTCATCGCCATTGTCGTCAGCGGGCTTAATCAACTTGAAACCGCAGTCCGCTGCATGAAACTTGGCGCGTTCGACTATTTCATCAAGACCGATGAAGAAGAGCGGATTGTCGGGGGGGTGCTGCGAGCCGTCCGGATGAAGGAAATGCAACGCGATTACCTGGAGATGTCAACCAGTCTGGCCAGCGGCGAATTGCGTCATCCTGAGGCGTTTGCCGCCATCGTCACCGCAGATCGGGCACTCCTGAAGGTCTTTGCCTATCTGGAGGCGGTTGCTAAGAGCCCTCAGCCACTCCTGATAACCGGCGAGAGCGGGGTGGGCAAAGAGCTGGTCGCACAGGCTGCCCATCGTTTGAGCGGTTGTCGAGGCAAACTGGTGACGGTCAATGTCGCCGGCCTGGATGACAATGTCTTTGCCGACAGCCTCTTCGGCCACATCCGGGGGGCCTTCACCGGCGCCGAGCATGTCCGGCGCGGCATGGTCGAGGAGGCGGCCGATGGGACCTTGTTTCTTGACGAGATCGGTGACTTGAGTATTGCTTCCCAAGTCAAGTTGTTGCGGTTGCTGCAGGAAGGGGAGTTCTTCCCCATTGGCTGCGATCAGCCCAAACGCATCAAGGCACGCATCATAGTGGCCACCCATCAGAACCTGACGGAAAAGGAGAGATCGGGTGCCTTCCGCCGGGATCTCTTCTATCGCCTCCGCATCCATCAGGTTCATATTCCGCCTTTGCGGGAACGGCCAGGTGACATCCCGCTGCTCTTGGATCATTTCCTGGAAGAGGCGGCTCGAACCTTGGGCAAAAAGAAACCAACTCCTCCCAGGGAGCTGGCTCAGTATCTGGCGTCATACAGCTTCCCTGGCAATGTACGTGAACTCAGGGCAATGGTTTATGACGCCGTCAGTGTGCATCAAAACCGGATGCTTTCAATGGACTCGTTTGTCAATGCTGCCGAAAGATCCAAATCCGTTACAGGAGAAACTCCCTCCCACCCCAAACAAAATCCCTTTGCCGGGTTTGCCGAACTTCCCACCTTCAGCGAAGCTGCCGGATTTCTTGTGACCGAAGCGATGAACCGTGCCAGCGGCAATCAGACGATGGCGGCGCGCCTCCTCGGTATCTCCCAGCCGGCCCTGAACAAACGTTTGAAGGTTATGCGTTGAACCCGTATAACCAGACGTTATAATTATATCCTTCGGTTATTGCGATCACAACATCTCGATAACATTGATATAAGTTCCAATTACAGGCAAACCGCCATATCCTCTGGTTATGATTTCGAGTATTACAAGACCGTTCTAATACATAATAAAACTGTATTATCTTGGATAGATAGACATATTTTCTCTTTTGGCACCCTCCATGCTTTGAAAGGATAGATATGAAAGGGAGCTCATCCCAACAACTCTTTCCCAAACATGGAGGTTTGTCATGGCAATGTTCTGGATCCAATTCGTGCTCGTCCTCGGCGCTATTCTCCTCGGCATCCGCAGAGGTGGCGTGGCCCTCGGCCTGATCGGCGGAATGGGTGTTTCGCTGTTGGTGCTTGGTTTCCGCAGCTCTCCTGCTGAACCACCCATCGCGGTCATGCTGATCATCCTGGCTGTGGTGACTGCCGCGGCAACCCTCCAGGTCGCCGGCGGCCTCGATTACCTTGTGCAACTCACGGAACGGATGTTGCGCGCCCATCCCAAGTATGTGACCATCCTGGCGCCGCTCAGCACATTCTTTTTAACCGTCTGCTGCGGCACCGGACACGCTGTGTATGCGCTGCTACCGGTCATAGCCGACGTAGCGATCAAGACCGGTATCCGCCCTGAACGACCCATGGCCATCTCCAGTGTTGCCTCCCAGATGGGTATAACCGCCAGCCCGGTGGCCGCCGCAGTAACCTTTTTTCTTGGTTTTGCCGCAAAAACCGGACATCCCGTAACGCTTATCCAAATTCTTGCGGTAACAATGCCGGCAGGTGTTGTCGGCGTACTGGCTGCCGCCGCCTGGAGTTTCAACCGCGGCAAAGAGCTGGACAAGGATCCCGAGTTCCAAGCCCGCCTTCAGGACCCGGATTTTCGTAAGGCACTCAATGCAGATGTCACCACGCTGGACAAACAGATATCAACTACCGCCAAAATTTCCGTAGCCCTTTTCTTCGCCGGAGTCGGCAGCATCATCCTCTTTGCCGTTTATCCCAACCTACTGCCGCTCGACTACGGGAACAAACCCGTGCCGATGACCACTGTAGTCCAGTTTGTCATGCTCGCTTTTGGTGCCTTCATCATGTTTGCCGGCAACGTCAAAGCCAAGGAAATTGCCCACTCCAGCGTGTTCATTGCTGGTATGATCGCCGTTGTCTCTATCTTCGGTATTGCTTGGATGAGCGATACCTTCATAACCGCAAATAAAAAGTTTCTGATTGACAACATCGGCATCATGGTGAAGTTGGCACCCTGGACCTTCGCCATCGCCACGTTCTGTATATCAGCCTTTGTTAAGAGTCAAGCCGCCACCTTGGCCATTACCTTGCCGCTCGGAGTTGCCCTCGGTCTGCCGATACCGCTACTACTTGGCCTCGTCCCTGCCAGTTATGCGTACTTTTTCTTTGCTTTCTATCCCAGTGACCTGGCAGCCATAAACTTTGATCGTACCGGCACCACCCATATTGGTAAATATCTGCTCAATCACAGTTTCATGATTCCCGGTCTTATCGGAGTAGGCGTATCTACCGTAACGGCATATATGATCTCGCGCGTTATTTTCTAGATATCGGCAGGCTGTGGAATATTAAAAGAGGCTGCACGGACAAAGTGCAGCCTCTTCCTGTTTATGATTCCAGATCTACTCCGTGACATCATTTATTGGAGTTTGTCCATCCGATAACCTACTGATTGATCATGTCCCAGTGTGTCCACCAATTGCCGATTTATGTTGCCACTCAAAGTGGGCGACCAGACAGCGTACGAAATTTATCAGCCCGTTCCGCTCCAATCTGTTGAACATGGCGGCAACCTTGAAACTGTTGGAGACGGCAAGCTCTTCCAGGGTCACGGTTTCGTGCTCTTCGGTTTTTTCCGCCATGGTTTACCCCAGAAGTCCCGCCTTGACGGTCTCTTCAATGAAACTCTCCTCGATTGCCTCACGTGCCCATGCCTCCTTGCATTGGGCCAGTACCCGGGCGGCGCCCTCCGCTACTGCCGGTACGTTGCTCCACAAGGCATTCCGAATGGAGCGCAGTTCGTTCAAGTCGGCCTTCCTGCCTTCGGCCAGCGCCCTGCACCTGCTGCACAGCAAGGCAAGACGATCCATGTTCGGTTCATCGTCGGGACGCTGGTCCCAGACGCGCAGATCTTCCTTGCCCTCGCACCATTCACATTTAAAGCCGGCTCGTTTACCGACAGATTTACCGAAGGAGTTGATCGTTTCCATGCGTTCCTTGTTTGCCAGATAGCCTTTTGCCACAGTCACCTCGAATAGGGGCCTTTCATTTCTGATAAATCGGAATCAAACTTCAATTCCGAACTCCGTTCCACTCAAGATATTGCCGGTTTCATCGGTTCAGCCGAACATGACCGCTTATTGCATCCACAACGATCTCATGGCGTAAGTGTTTTCCTACAAGATACCCACATATCATCCTACACGAGAAATAGACTTGCTCCGATTTATTAAACACATCATATCATGTATACATAATATAATGGTCGTAGTCATTAGAACTTGTGTACTGCATTATATGATATCAGCAGGGGGAACCAATGTCATTGAGAGACATAAACATCGGCGTTCGTCTCATCGTAGGGTTTGGCGTTGTCCTTACCATTATGGTCGTTATCGCAGCTTCCGGCTTTTACGGCATGAGGGGAATGAACAAATCAATGACCCAGATTCACATCGAGAACGACGCAAAAGTCAGGAATGCGAATCTGGCGTACGAGAATCTGAACAACATAATGTGGGCTATGCGACTGGTTCCCTACGCCAGTGGCACGGAAAAACTGCACGCTATCCAGAAACAAATCGGCGAAAGCAGAACCGCATACAAAACGGCAATGGATGAACTCGATAAACTGGAAACAAACTCGGATGGCAAAACGATAATTGCGACCATCAAAGCAACCCTTGGTGAAGCAGTGCAAACCAATAATCAGGTAATGCAGCTTTCCCAAGACGGCAAGCCGGAAGATGCTCTTGCCTTGCAAAAAAGCAAGGCGGACCCACTTACGCTTAAAATTAAAGAAGGATTTGAATCGTTATTAAAATACGAAGAAAGCCTCAGCAGCAAAAAATTCGATGAGGCGCAATCAGCCTACTTTTCCGACAAAATGATTATGATTGCGTTATTGGTAACGGCTCTACTCATATGTATCGTCAATGCCGTCGCATTGACCAAAGGCATCACCTCGCCGTTGAACGAAGCGGTGTCATTTGCCCGGAGTGTTGCGGCGGGCGACTTGACAGCACGATGTAATTACAATGCTAATGATGAACCCGGCCGCATGGTTGCTTCGTTGAATATAATGGCCGAAAACCTGGGCACCCTTGTAACCCGCATAACTGATGTCTCTGGAACCGTTTCCGCAGCTTCAACCCAGCTTCGCTCGACAGCCGTACAGATCGCAACCGGTACCGAGCAGGTGGCAAACCAAACAGGAACCGTCGCAGTCGCCAGCGAACAGATGTCAGCCACCAGTGGCGATATTGCGCAAAACTGCCTGTTGGCCTCCGAAACGTGCGATAGGGTCGGCAACACCGCGAATGAAAGCGCCGCAATAGTTCACAAGTCGATTTTGAGCATGAAGCGCATTGCCGATAGAGTCAAACATACCGCCCTAAGTATCGACTCTCTCGGTATGCGTTCGAATGAGATCGGTGAGATCGTCGGCACTATTGAGGACATAGCGGACCAGACCAACCTGCTGGCGCTTAATGCCGCCATTGAAGCGGCACGTGCCGGCGAACAGGGCAGGGGTTTCGCTGTTGTCGCCGATGAAGTAAGGGCCCTCGCTGAAAGAACCACTAAGGCGACACGTGAAATAAGCGAAATGATAAAAGCCATCCAGAATGAGACAAAGGCGGCCGTGGCAGCCATGGAGGAGGGCGTTGCCGAAGTTGAACATGGGCAGCAGGCTTCAGAGAAATCAGGTGAGGCACTGGAAGAAATCTTGAAGCAAATAAATGAAATAACAATGCAAGTCAGCCAGATTGCCACTGCTGCTGAAGAACAAACCGCTGCGACACAAGAGATTGCCGGCAATATCCAGCAGGTAACCGAGGTGATCCAGGATACCGCCCGTGGAGCCGAAGAGACCTCCTCGGCCGCTCACGAGCTTGCCCAGCAGTCCGTAACCATGCAATCTCTCATCAGCCAGTTCAAGCTGACTTAAATATGCTCAACTCTTTGATGCAAGCGCTTGAAAATATATTCCATATCTTTTTCAGATACCTCGATGCCAAGGGCAACGTATTCAATTTTGTCATCGGAATGGCCTGGGAGGCATTGCATGCGGGGTTTGCATAGTCTCATCACCGAGAACGAAAACTGGCTCATGCAGCGTGTTCTCCGTTACGCGAAGGAACACGGCTATACCGAACACACGCCAACGCTTCTGGAAGCCTGGAAAACATCGATTTCTGGCCTCTCTGCACCGCTCCTCGACGTGCTGGCCAAAGGCGAGACCATCCCGCATTTGGCCATCCATCAGGACTTCATGTCCGACCCGATTTCATCGTTCGGCGTCGTTCAAGCGAAGAGGCACCGGGAACGCGGCATAGATTTTTGCCTCTTTCTCGGCCTGATGAAATATTACCGGAAGTCATATATCGACCTCATTAGACAATCAGGCTTTTCCTCTGATGACAAGGAGCGGTACCGGGAAATTGTCGCGCTCTATTTTGACCGGGTTGAGCTGGCTTTTTCTACGGAATGGACCCGAACATCGGAATCCGAAAGAAACCAGGAACTTCAGAAAAAAAATATTGCGCTGAATAACGAGAAAAATAAGTACCTAACCATTTTTGAGAGCTCGCCAAACCCAATCTTTATTATCGACAACTATGATAAGGTCATTAACTTCAACTTTGCCGCAGCAAGGATATTTTACGGCATCGATACTCCCGGCAAACAATATTACACCGGTGAGTCCACTGAAATTCCACCGATCATTGCACATGACATCAAAAAGTTCGAAGCTAGCCATGACAGCCGTCTCTTCATAGAAAATGAGGTTGAAACAGCTGACGGGAAATATAACTTCGTGGTTTGCATGCAGAAGCTGCTGGATGTCAGCGGTAAATTTCAGGGTTCGGTATTCATACTCAACAATATAACCCAGTTGAAAATACTGGAGGAAGAGCGGCAAAACCTTTCCAAACAGCTGCTCCATGTGCAAAAGCTCGAAAGCTTGGGAGTTCTCGCCGGGGGGATTGCCCATGACTTCAACAACATTCTGGTTGGCATAATGGGATACGCTGACCTGACGCTGATGAACTTGCCATCCATGTCTCCCGACCGTGATAACATCGAGCAAATCATCAAATCCGCCAAAAGCGCCTCTGATCTAACCAAAAACCTCTTGGCCTATGCAGGAAAAGGAAAATATACGACCCAGTGCTTGAAACTGGATGATGCTGTTATTGGGCTTGAACATCTGCTTTTAATATCGATATCCAAATCGTGTGTCCTGAAATTTAATTTTTCGGATAACCTGCCTTCATTCGAAGGCGACATCTCCCAAATTCAACAAATAATTCTCAATCTGGTGATTAATGCCTCTGATGCGATAAATAATAAAAGTGGCGTCATCAGCATAACAACGGGATTGATTCATATTGACCAGCTCTATTTGAATACGACGCTTTCCGGCGAAAACCTCGAAGAAGGTTATTATGTCACGCTGGAAGTCTCCGACAACGGCAGCGGTATGGATGAAGAAACATGTGCGCGTATCTTCGATCCGTTCTTTACCACCAAATTTACCGGCCGCGGCTTGGGACTCTCAGCTGTTATCGGCATTGTGCGTGGCCATCGCGGGGCTATAAAAGTGTACAGCGAACCGGGCAAGGGAACTTCATTCAAGATTTTGTTACCCGCCGTGGAAGTGACCAGTGAACGCTGCCGTGAAAAGAAATCAGATCTATTTCAGGATGTTCGCGGCAGCGGAACGGTACTTGTCGTTGACGACGAGGAAACAGTCCGCACAGTGGCAAAAATGTTGATAATGCAGTTTGGATACAAGGTACTTACCGCTGAAGATGGGTTGGATGCTCTCAAGATATATCAAGAAAATATGAATGAAATATCAGTGGTCATCCTCGATATGACGATGCCACATATGGACGGTTCCGAGGCATACACTGAGTTGAGGCGGATCAACCCTGACATTAAAGTGATCTTGACAAGCGGCTACAATGAATCCGACAGCATAAACCGTTTCACCGGCAAGGGCTTGGTCGGCTTTATTCAAAAGCCGTACAGACCAATGGAGCTTGCTGCTTTGCTGAAGGAACATACTGCGCCAATTTGAAGTAACAAACGATATAAATTCAACATTATCATGATGTTTCCTTTCTCAAAATACAGATATGACTTTTAATGGCTTGCTGATATATTTAGAAAATGGAAAAACATGCCAAACAAGTAAAACCAAGCAAAAATACAAATATTTCAGCCCCGTTTGTCATCCCGCCAATCCATGAAACAGTGCTCTTTCCCATAATCGGCATCGGCGCCTCCGCCGGCGGATTGGAGGCGCTGGTACAGGAACCATTCACTGCCAAGTTCGACAGCATGCCGCGTAGCGCCATAGATGCCGGATTTGCCGACCTGATAGCACCTTCCGAGGAATTACCCGGCAAGATCATCGATTATCTTCATCATGCCATCATCATCGCCAAAGCAGATCTTTCAAGAGAATTGAAGGAACAAAGCGCCCAGGAGAAGATACTCAACTTGCTGCGAGCCAAGACAGGAAACGACTTCTCAAAGTACAAGAAGAATACCGTCTACCGCCGGATAGAGCGGCGTATGGGCACACATAAGATCAATAAAATAGCTACATATGTCCGCTACCTCCAGGAAAATCCCCAGGAAGTGGAACTGCTTTTCAAGGAATTGTTGATCGGAGTGACCAACTTCTTCCGTGACCCGGCAGCCTGGGAACAGTTGCAGACCGAAGCGATACCGTTACTGCTGGCGGCCTGCGGTTAATCGAACAGGCGCCAGGGAAATAATCCTGCATACGCGACGCCTGAACAGCGGAGCGAGCGACATGCCGGAGTCCAACGCCGCCCATTCAGGATAATGCCAAAGACAGAGAAGGTTCTCAATGGGAACAGACAAAAATAAAAGCATGTCAACGGGCGCCGCCCACGCCCACCTGCGCAGCAATGCGGAAGAGCGGCGGCGAAAAATATCGGCAAATCCCGAGCTGCCCCGGACTTCTGAAGAGATGCTACGGCTCGTCCATGAGCTTGAAGTCCATCAGATTGAACTGGAGGTGCAAAACGAGCAATTGCTCCAAACCAGGGATGATCTGGAGAATGCCTTGGCAAGATACTCCGACCTCTATGATTATGCCCCTGTCGGCTACTTCACCATCGACGGTGACAGTTCAATCCGTTCCGCGAACTTAAGCGGCGCCGGCCTCATCGGAATCGCACGCTCCCGCCTGATTGGCCGGCAACTCAGGCATTTGATCGCCGATGAAGACCGCCCTTTGTTTACTGAATTTATCAATGGGATCTTTGCGAACCGGGGTAAGGAGTCATGCGAGGTCTCACTCACGCGAGAGGGTAATACCTCAATCTTTGTCCATATCGAAGCCGCATTCGCACCTGATGGGGAGGAATGCCGTATAACCCTGAGCGACATTACCGACCGTAAACATCTTGAGGATGCTCTCCGGAAGCAGGAACAATTTGCACATTCCATAATCGACGGGCTGAGTGAAAATATCTGCGTGGTTGACGCCCAGGGCATGATTGTTATCACAAATGACTCCTGGAAGACTTTTGCCAAAGAAAACAGTGCGTTTCCAGAGGCTACCGGTGAGGGTATCAGCTATCTGGATGCTTGCAGAATAATCAATGAAAACGACAGGGCAGATATCGAGGAAACCATCTCGGGTATCAGAGCCGTAATTGAAGGTAAGTTGCCTATCTTTGCCAAGGAATATCCCTGTCATTCGCCCGATGTGGATCGATGGTTTATCTGCAAAGCGACTCCGTTCAGCTTTTTCGGTGCCAATTACGCCGTGATTTCACATGAGAACATCACTGCGCGCAAGCAGGCCGAGATGGCTATAACAGAGCTCACGCGGGAGCAAAACATCATACTGGAGAATGCCCCTGTCGGGATTGTCAAAGTCATCGGCAGGAAGCAGGTCTGGCTTAACCGCAAGACAGTAGAAATGCTTTTGTATTCAACGGGAGAATTGGAGTTTCAAACAACAAGAAAATTATACCCTTCAGATACAGCATTTGAAAAGTTTGGACAAGAGGCTTATCCGGTCTTGGCTCAAGGGCTTACCTATGAATCCGTTCAGGAATTGGTGAAACGCGATGGTACCCACATGCTGGTGAGGTACATAGGTAATGCCATTGACCCTCGGAACATGTCCAAGGGCACGATCTGGCTGATGGAAGATGTCACTACGCGCAATAAGATCGAGACGGAGTTGCGCATGAGCGAAGAAAAGCTGCGGCTACTTATCGAGTACGCACCCGTGGCTCTGGTAATGCTCGACAATGACATGCGTTATCTGCAGATGAGTCAGCGCTGGCGAAGCAACTTCGGCATTGGCGACCGGGACATACGGGGTAAGTCTCACTATGAAGTATCTCCGGAGGTTTCCGACCGATGGAAAGAAGCCCATCGTCGAGGTCTGGCAGGTGAGATTCTGCGGGAGGAATCCGACCGTTTTGACCGCGCCGACGGCTCGATACAGTGGGTACGATGGGAAATCAGGCCCTGGCTTGATGCCAATGGGGATGTCGGGGGCATCGTAATATTTTCGGAAGATATCTCCGAGCGCAAGTTAGCTGAAGATGCACTTCAGCTGAGTCGGGATTTTCTCTCGGAAACTGAAAAAATTGGAAAGATCGGTGGTTGGGAATTTGATATAGACACCCTGGAACTGACATGGACGGAAGAAGTCTATCGCATCCATGAAGTGGATATGGATTTCAAACCAACCATCGAGAACGGGATCAATTTCTGTGCCCCGTTATCTCGACCTATTATTGAAAAGGCGGTTCAGCGGGCTATCGCGTATGGCGAGCCATATGATGTGGAACTGGAAGTCATTACCGCCAAAGGCAATCTGCGCAGTGTGCATTCCATTGGAAAAATGGATCTGGCCAAGCGCAGGGTATTTGGTTTTTTTCAGGATATAACTGAACACAAGCAAGCCGAAGAAGCGCTCAAAAACAGCGAAGAGCGCTATCACCAGTTATTCGAAATGGAGTCGGACACCATTCTTATGATCGATTGGGAGAATGGCCGGTTTTTAGATGCCAACTCGGCAGCAGCCAGAATGTACGGATATGCGAGAGAAGAATTCCTGCAACTCTCCCCCGCCGACTTGTCTTTTGAACCAACCGACACGGAAAAGTCCATACGCAACGAGGAAGCTTCGGTTAAAATACGTTGGCACCGCAAAAAAGACGGCACCGTATTCCCAGTAGAAATAAACGGCAGCTGTTTCGTCTATCAGGGACGTAAGGTGAACGTAGCCGCTATTCGGGACATCACCGAGCGTGTCCAGGCCGAACAACATTTGATTGATCTGAACCAGCGGCTTCGCGCGTTGAGCGGTCACCTCCAATCGGTGCAGGAACAGGAGCGCCTGGCAATCTCTCGTGACATGCATGATGATGTAGGACAGATTCTTACTGCGTTGAAGCTGGACCTGGGCTGGCTCGAACAAAACATTGCACCTTCCGAAAATGCCCTGCCGCTGCGTTTGAAAGAAATGCACAAGAACGTCGATCAGATAACCGCCGTCGTGCAGCGGATCGCAGCCAACCTGCGCCCGCCTCTTCTCGACAACCAGGGCCTGTCGGCAGCCATCGAGTGGTATGTGGGCGAATTTGGCAAGCGCAGTGGCATTGAATGCTTTATCATGATCAATGAAGATACGGACTCTGTCAACAAAGAGACGGCAACGGCGGTAATGCGCATAATTCAGGAAGGCCTTACCAATATCGCCCGCCATGCCCACGCAACCGAGGTCGGGATCTCGCTGTGCACACGAGACGGAAACCTGATTCTGGAGATCACGGACAATGGTTGCGGCATAACACAAGAAAAGATTGACTCCCAGGAAGCGTACGGTCTAATGGGAATGCAGGAGCGCGCCAGACTCCGCGACGGGGTATTGGAGATCAAAGGGGAACCAGGGCTGGGTACCATCCTGCTCCTGACGATTCCGCTGGGATTAGGGGAACAATACATATGAAGAGATTTTTGATTGTCGATGATCACACCATCATCAGGGAAGGAGTCGGCAGGATCCTTCAGGGGCTGCTTGGGCAAACGATAACACTGGACGAAGCTTCCTGCGGCCAACAGGCTCTCGATATGGCTGCTTCCTGCAAATACGACCTAGTACTGCTGGATATCTCGTTGCCTGATCAAAATGGGCTGAATGTACTCAAGACGCTTCGTCAAAACTGCCCAGCACAGCCGGTAATCGTGTTCAGCACCCATCCCGATGAACATTATACGGTCAGGTCGTTGCGAGCGGGTGCAGCCGGATATGTCAACAAAGGAAGCGATGCTTCCGTATTGAAGGAAGCCATAGAAAAAGTTCTGAGCGGAAAACGCTACGTATCCTCATATCAATCCGAACTGTTGGCAGATGCCCTCTCCGAAACTGCCGAAAACCAGCCTATCTACCAAAAACTTTCCGACCGTGAATACCAGATGGTCTGCATGATGACAGCAGGCAAAACCCTTTCCGAAATCGCCAAGGAACTCACCATAAGCGTGAAGACCGTCAGTACCTACCGTGCCCGGGTCCTGGAGAAGCTGCATCTCAGGACAACAGCGGATATCATCAATTACGGCATCCAGCAAAAGCTCACCTTGTAGGAATATCCTTACCCCCCGGTATTCCCCTTACATATCAGCCCCTGGTTTTGTTACCGATTTTCTGAATTTAAGGTGATTTCACGGTGACGGTGGCGCACGTCTCCTGTTGTAGTGCGCTCACTGCTCTTTGCAGTCTACTATTCCAGTAGTCGTATCAACTGATCCGCAAAGAGAACTACAACTTTGGGCATCGAATGCTCGGTCCAAATTTCTCCTATTTCCCAGCCGGGGCATAGTCAAGATCTCTTCCTGAAAATTGTTGACCCCACAAAGTTCCCCCAGATGCAAAAAACCTTAAACGATATCTTTGCGCTTTTATATTCTCAACATATTGATATTTATAGAATAAACTGGTGTGCCGGTTGCATTAATCCGGTATGCGGGTGGTTCATGCAACCTCCAACCCATGTGACACGTTGAAGAGCCTCCTCAACCCTGTTAAGGAGACCTGAATCCCAAAAAATATAAAATTCCCAAATGGACAGTCACATTTATTTTGCTTAATATATGACATGCTGTATTATAGGACGCTATTTTCTTATTGTACTTTAACAGCTGTTTTCCGTGGTTGTCCCAGACAGGTTCTTGTCGATAAAGATTAACTTTCCCAAAGTTTCGTTAGGAGTCAAGTCACTTAAAATGTTCTACCGGTTGGCGGTCAAACTCTGGACTGGTGGCAACGCCAAATTAACGCTGGTTATAACGCCGATTCTCTTTAAAACCGAAAGTCGCGACCGCATGATTGCTCACTAAGGAGAAAGGTATGTCATTGAATTCGGCAATCTATGTACCGTTGGGAACTACGGAAGAGGTTCTCATCAAGGAATTTTACAATGATGTTCAAGAGATCTTCGCAACCATGGTTGGAATTGAAGACCTGCTACATGTTCCCATTCAGACGGTTCCCAGGACGCACTTCAGCGATTGCATCACCGCTATGGTAGGGTTCGCCGGTTTGTTCAATGGCCTGATCAGTCTGCATGTTCCCCGGCCACTGGCACTCAGATTTACCTCAAGCATGATCGGCATGGAAGTCACCGAGCTTGATGAGGACGTTAATGATGCCCTTGGCGAGATCGCCAATATGATTGCCGGTTCTTTCAAACATCACCTTTCGAAGGATGGACACGAAGTGAGGCTATCCACCCCATCTGTTGTCACCGGCAAGGAATACGTCATTTCATCTGGTGCCTTGGACGATACGCTTGCCCTTCTTTTTGATTCATATGAAGAATGGTTCATGATAAGTATTGTCATTGCGAATGAATAACCACTCCACATCCAGGCCGCCTGTAGAGACTTTAAGGGGTATGACAAAATGAAACTTACAATGAAAGTTTTCTGCATTATCGGTATAACCCTGTTTTTGGGCTTCAGTGTAATGGGAATCACCTCAATATGGCTGGGCCTCAACTCGACTATCCGGTTGCATGAATCATCTTCAAAAGTCCTTGCCACGGCCATCAGGCAGACAATTGAAGAATTCATGATGAAGAATGATCTGGACTCCACGAACCACTATGTAGCTCAGCTTAAACAGAAAAAGACCGTACTTGATCTCGTGATCTTCGGAAGGGAAGGCAAGGCTTCGGGAGGTCAGGGAGATGCGGAAACCTTGGTACTCGAATCGTTCAAAAAAGGGGAACCACTCAATGTAAAACGCGAAATAAATGGCATTAAGACTCTTACCAGCGTAATTCCCCTTCCGAACGAACAGCGGTGTAAGTCATGCCACCCGGAATCCGGGTATGTTGGTGCGATCATGCTTACCACTTCAATGGCAGAGGGTTATGATGGCGCGAAAAAGCTCGCTTTGCTCCAGTGCATCGTCGGAGCAACCTGTTTTCTGCTGATTGTTGCTGGAATGTACCTGTTTTTCCGCATGACCATCATTAGAAACATCATTAACGTTTCAAACAACATCCAGCTTCTCTCCCGCGGAGAGGGGGATCTCACGGTAAAGCTTCCAGTGACGACCTCCGACGAAATAGGAGCTCTCACGGAAGGGGTCAATAAACTTGTAGCCACACTCAGAGATATCATCTCGGAGCTTTATGGCCAGGCTGGGCACGTTGCCATCACTTCCTGCCGCACAATGTCGGGTATTGAGCGCCTATCGGCCTCTATCTTCGAACAAAAAGAACTTTCAGCTTCAGTTGCGGTGGCTTCGGAAGAGATGTCAGTCACATTGAACGATGTCGCCATGACCACGGCCAAAGCATCGACTCTTTCGAAACAGGTTGATGATTCAGCGATTGAAGGGCGTGATGTCGTGGGAGAAACAGCCGAAAGCATCGATCAGATTCGAGCCGGCGTAGAGACAACTCTCATGGTCATGAACCGTCTTGAAAAATCATCCCAACAGATCGGGGAAATTATCGGCTTGATCGAAGATGTTGCAGATCAAACCAACCTTCTCGCGCTTAATGCTGCTATTGAGGCGGCGCGCGCGGGTGATGCAGGGCGAGGTTTTGCCGTCGTTGCCGATGAAGTGAAGCTACTATCGGGAAAAACATCCGGCTCCGCTCAACAGATTTCAGCCATCATACAAACGATCCAGCGGGATATCCACGAAGCAACGATGTCAATCGAGGAGGCAAAAGATCGCGTCAACACGGGTATTCTCAATTCAGAACGCGCAAGTGGCCAAATATCTACAATCATGAATCTTGCATCCGAATCTGCCGACATGATTAACTCCATAGCTGCCGCTACTGAAGAACAGAGTGCCACTACAAATGATATTACGAACAAGATTCATCAGGTTTCCGAGACTTCAAATGAGATCGAGTCCCAAATGGAGAAAGCTGTTGCAACATTCGGAGAACTTACCCAGACAGCTGAAAAAATTTACAACACCGTAGGAAAGTTTAAGGTGGGTAACGAACACGACACCATAAAAAACCATGCCATTGAATTGCGTGACCAAGCAACGGCAGCTCTTGAACGAGCCATTTCCGAGGGACGTATTAGTGAAAGTGCCCTCTTCAGCACAGACTACCAACCAATTCCCAACACGATTCCCCAAAAATACACAACAGCTTTTGACCGGCTGTTCGATGAGTTAGTTTCACCGATTCAGGAGGTGGCCGTAAAAAAAGATCAAAGTATTACCTACGCTATCTGTGTCGATCGTTCCGGTTATTGTGCATCGCATAATCTTCGTTACACCCAGAAACTGACCGGCAACATAATAAAAGATAAGGACGACAACAGGACCAAACGAATATTCAATGACAGAACCGGTATTCGTGCCGCAACCAGTGAGGACCCTTTCCTCCTGCAAACATATTTGCGGGATACCGGCGAAGTGATGAACGACATGTCAACGCCAATTTTCGTCAGAGGAAAGCATTGGGGAGGGGTTCGTATAGGATACAAGACAGCGTTATAGGCGATTATGGAAAGAGACACCGAACATTTCGGGCTTTACCGCGTAAAATCAAACCGCAATAACAAGGAGAATGGTCATGGCACTTATGGAATGGAGTCCCGCTTTCAGCGTGAAGGTCAAAAAATTTGACGATCAACATAAGAAGTTGGTTGACCTTGTCAATCAGCTTTACGATGCCATGAAAGCAGGAGAGGGGAACACAATGCTGGGCGTCGTTTTACAGTCTCTCATCGCTTATACGGGCAGCCATTTTGCCGACGAAGAAAAATTGATGCAGGCCAATGGGTATCCCGAATACACAAAGCATAAGGCTTTACATGAAAACCTTGTAAAGCAGGTTCTCGACCTGCAAAAAAAATCCCAAGCAGGTGGAGGAGTACTGACCATTAGTGTGATGAATTTTCTAAAGGATTGGCTCATCAATCACATTCAAGGCGAGGACAAAAAATACGGCCAATATTTCAATGCCAAAGGGATCTCCTGAGGAAAAATCAGCAATGTCCGGTTAAGAAATTGCTTTGTCTGAAACATGCGATAACGTCCCCCCCTCCTCTTACGGGAGGGAGAACTGACTGCACATGCCAAACCGGACAAAGCTGGGGGAAAATAAAGATAAAATTGTGATGGGATTCTAAAATTATTACGATAAAAGGGTGAGGCGGGGCTGAATGCCCTGCCTCACCCTTTTTAATGCTGCTTCCGACAATATCCGATTAAATATCGTAGTACAGAGTGAACTCGATCGGCACCGGACGCATGCGGACCGGGTTGACCTCGGCTTCGGTCTTGTACTCGATCCATTTCTCGATGACGTCGGGGGTGAACACGTCGCCCTTGAGCAGGAACTCGTGGTCGTCTTCA